>JAJZDI010000025.1:34323-42245 GCA_021806045.1 Actinomycetes bacterium | reverse complement strand
ACTTCCCCCGGGTGCTGGTCCCCCTCTCGAACGCGTACGCGGTCATGGTCGACTTCGCCGTCGCCTTCGTCCTGATGGTCGTGCTCCTCCTCGCCTACGGCGTGAACCCCGGGTTCGCCATCCTGGCCCTGCCCGTCTGGGTGGTGCTCATGGTCCTCCTGGCGTCGGGCATCACCGTGGTTGCCGCCGCCCTCACCGTGCGCTACCGGGACATGCAGTACATCGTGCCGTTCGTGCTCCAGCTCCTGCTCTACGCCAGCCCCGTGGCCTACACGCCCAGTGCGGTGCCGAGCAGCTACCGGCTCATCTTCGACGTCAACCCGCTGGCATGGATCCTCCAGGAGTTCCGCTGGTCGCTCATCCGCCAGCCGTTGCCGCCGACGTGGCAGGTGGCCGGGTCGTTCGCGGTGGCCGTCGGCGCGTTCGTCGTCGGCATGTTCATCTTCGAGCGGATGGAGCGCGGCTTCGCCGACGTGATCTGACCGGGCAGGCGGGCCCGTCGTCGCTCACGCCCCCCGGTCGAGGACCTTGCGGACCCGGGTGGATGCCTCGTAGGCCATGCAGGCCGTCCCCAGCTGGCGCCAGTAGGGGAACCACCAGCGGAGGATGCGCACCGGCGCGCTCCACCGGGGACCGTCGGCCACCACGTCGTCCCACGCACCGGGGAGCGCGTCGGCACGCCGGCCCGGCGCCGGTGTGCGGGCCGCCGGGGCGTCCTCCCCGGCCAGCCACGCCCGGTAGAGGTCGACGACGTTGCCGCCCGAGGCGACGCAGGCCGACAGCGAGCCCCACACCCGCGGGTTCACGTCGTGGACCCAGTCCCGACCGTCCGCGTCGCGCAGGATCCCGACGTTGAAGAGGCCCTGGAGGCCGGTGGCCGACACCACCCCCCGACCGGCCCGATCGAACTCCGGACCGCTGAGGTACTCGAGCCGGCGGGCCGGTCCGAGGCTGCGGACCTTCTCCACCGTGCGGAACCCGACGCTCCACCGCAGCCCACCGCCGTCGGCGAACCCGCCCACCTGGAACGCCGCCCCGTCGATGAAGCGCTCCACGTACCACCCGGCCGGATCGTCCAGCCCTTCGACCGCCGACCGGAGCTGGTCGAGGCCGTCCACCATGACCACCGACTCGCCGCCCGCGCCCACCCGGGCCTTCACCACCAGGCGGGGTCCGAGCTCCGCCACCACCTGCGCCAGGTCGGCGGCCGGGAGGGGCACCGCCGCCGGGACGTCCAACCCACCGGCGGCAAGCATGGCCGCCACCTCGAACTTGTCCATCAACCGTCGCCGGTGCTCGAAACGCGTGCGGCACTCCCCGGTCATGGCGGCGAGCAACCGGGGCCCGATCCCCGACACCAGCGGCTCCGCCACATGGACGTCGACCACCCGCTCCCCGGCCAGGGCGGCGGCGGCGCCGTCGATCTCCTCCACCGACCCCACCTCGATGACGGCGTCCCAGCACCAGCGGGCGGCGATCCGGTTCGGCGGGCGGGTGGTGATACGCACGGCACGCACGCCGCGGCGCCGCAGGAGGGCGCCCAGGTGGGTGAAGGACGCCCACGCGAACGAGTCGACGAAGACGACGGTCGGCGGCGGGACCGGAGCTGCTGGTGGGGCCGTCCCGGCCACAGGGGTGACAGCCACGGGGGCGCTGGCCGAACCCGGCTGTGCCCGCCCCTCACGGACCCGCTCGGACGTGGCCGCCCCCAGGCCGGCGACGAGGCCGGCGGCAGCCGCGGCCGATCTGGCCACCCGGCCGGCCAACGAGCGGGCCCGGCGGCGGACGGTGCGGGGACCGTCCGGTGGCTCGCCGGCCAGCAGCCGGGCGACCTCCCCCATCCCCACCCGGAGGTAGCGGCGCAGCACGGGTGAGCCCATCCCCAGGTTCCGGGCCAGGAGCACGACGTGGTTCCGCTGGGCGAAGTAGGCGTAGCGGGCGTCGAAGCGCCGGCCGCGGGCGTAGGGCCCGGCGACGTGGACCACCTCGGCGTGGGGGGTGAAGACGAGGCGCCACCCGGCACCGCGCACCCGCAGCGCCACATCCGTCTCCTCCCGCAGGCAGGTCCCGGGGAACCCGTCCCGGATGCCCCCCAACGCGACCAGCACGTCCCGACGGAACGACATGTTGGCCCCCAGCAGGTGGTCGACGTCGACCGGTCGGGGGGGGCGCGCGGCGAAGAACCCGGTCAGCGTCCCGTCCGGTTCCAGCCGGCCGATCCGGTCGATGCCCTCCTCCTCCTCGCCCGGGTTGCCGTTGGCCGCCCGACCGCCCACGCCCCCGACATCCGCGGTGTACGCGGCGAGGAGCTGCCCCAGCCACTCGGGATCGGCGTAGGCGTCGTCGTCGAGGAAGGCCACCACGTTGCCGGTGGCGTGTGCCAGCCCCAGGTTGCGGGCCGTCGCCGTCGTCCCCGGCCCCCGCCGGTTGCGGACGTAGACAACATCGGGGAACTCGCCGGTGACCACCGCCTCGGTGGCGTCGTCGAGGGACGAGTCCACCACGATGGTCTCCACCGGAGCGACCTCCTGGGCGGCCACGTGGACCAGGCAGGTCCGCACGTGCTCGGGTCGCTGGTAGGTGACGACGATCACCGACGCCGACAGCTGCTCCGGCTGGTCGACGGCGCCCAGCGCGCTCACCTGGGGCTCCCGGTGCCGTCCACGGCGGCCGAGGTTACCGCCGGGCCGAAGCGCTCCCGGATGTGGGCGTCCAGCAGGGCGACGGCCCGCTCCCGCCCGTCACGCAGCAGCAGGCTGTGGTCCATGCCCTCGATGACGGTCATGGCGAACCGGCCGGTGCGGACCAGCCGGGGCTCCCCCACCCACCGCCAGTAGGCCACCTCACGGAGGGGCTTCGCCTCGGCGGTCCCGCACACGACGAACGTGTCGATGCCCGCACGCACGCCGCGGGCCACCACGGCCATCGGCGCCCATCCGACCACCACCTGGCGGACCGTCCGCCAGATCCACCACGCGGTGCGACCGTGGTCGCGCGACAGCCGCACGAGCGGCATCGGCAGCGTGCGGAAGGCGCGCCGGCGCCCATCGGCGAGACCGGACTCCTTGTGCATCGAGGTGGAGGACACCGCCGCGTTGATCGTGCACACCCCCCTGGCGCCGAGGGCCAACGCCGCTTCTAACGCGCCGTAGCCGCCCGAGCACAGCCCGATGAGGACCGCGTCGGACGGATCGTCAGGCGAGACGGCCCGCACCGCGTCGGGCAGGTCGTCGAGCCACTCGCGGGCGTAGGTCACGTTCTCCGCCTGGCCCGGGTGGACGGGACTGTCACCGACCCCGGAGAGATCGAAGCGAAGGCAGCGGAACCCGGCCACCGCCAACCGGCGGGCCAGCTCCACCCACTGGCGTCCGGGACCGATGTGATGCTCGGTGGCCACGTTCACGAAGACGAGCCACGGGCCGGCGCCCCCGCCGGCAGGCTCGGTGACGAAGCCGACCATGCCGACGGTCCCGAGCCGCTCGACCCGCTCGGTCACGGCGTTCCCGTCGCCGCCCTCCGGTGACGCCATCACCACCGGGCCACGCTCCTGCGGGGGCCGCCAGGGGCCCGCCGGGCCCGGGGCGTGCTCGGTGAGCCACGATCCGATCGTCTCGATGGTGGAGGCCGGAGGCTCGGCGTCGAGGGGTGGCACGTCGAGGAGTGCGGCCTGGCCGGCGGCAGGCAGCCAGTCGAGCTCACGAGCCCCGTCCGCACCGGGCGACCGGGCCAGTAGGCGGCGTCGGGTCGCCCGGTCCTCACGGGTGAGGACGAGGGTGGCGGGGACCCGGGCGCGCAGGCCGTCGAGATCGAGGCGCAGGCGCTCCAGGTCGGCGACCGTCTGGGAGTCGTACCAGTAGCCGGGCGTCTCCGCTCCCGTCGGCGATGGTTCCCTGCCGTCGAGGAGGGTGCTGAGCAGCACCTGCTGGTGGCGGACGAAGTCGCGCCCGTCGAGACAGGGGTCCCAGAGCACGCACGCGTCCGGTGCGGCGGTCCCTGCTGTCGCTGCGACGGTCGCTGCCAGCACCGCGCCCATGCGCATGCCGAGCAGCGCGCGCCATCCGGGGTGCACGTCACGGGCCAGGTCGAGCGCGGCGTGCACGCTCGCCCGCCAGGCGTCGACCCGGCCGGGGTCGCCCGGGAGCCCGGCCGAGTCGCCCGTGCCGTCGTAGGCGAAGCGCACGGAGGCGAAACCCCGCCGGGCCAGGGACTCGGCCAGCTTCCGGTACGTCCGGTAGGTGACGCGTTCCTCGTCCCCGAGCGGGGGGCACAGGACGATGGTGCCACGGGCCGGGCCCGTCTCCGGCCCGGTCACCCAGCCGAAGAGCGGGCGCGCCTCCGGACCGAACCAGACCGGCCGGGCGGTGATGTCCGCGCCGGTCCTCACCTCCTCCGCCGTTCCGGCCACTGACCGGTCACACCTCCCTCCGCTGCATCACGCCCCGTGGCGCCACCCATCCCTGCATTCTCCCAGGTCGCCAGCCGTCCCTCTCGATCGGCCAACCACTGGGTACCCAATTCCTCACTCTTCGTATTCAGAAAACTGCATTCAGTGCCGATAGCCGTCACAGCAACCAGGACCGGAAAGGCACGTCATGCGCTCTGCCCCGCAGGCACGTCTTCGGGTTCGGGTTGCGTGCCAGGTCGGTGCCGTGGCCGTAATGGTGCTCGGCGCTTCCGGTGCGTGGCCCGCGCTCGGCAACCAACCAGCCGCGGCCGTGACCGCGGGATCCACCCCGGCAGCGGCCCTGTGCGGCGTGGCCGCTCCGGCGTCGATCCAGGAGCCGACCAGCGCGGCGCCGTCATCGCCCGTGCAGACGGTCGTCACCGGCGTGCCCGTCACCAACTTCGTCGTCTCCGGGAACGACCTCGACATCCTGAGCGGCTCGGAGATCGTGGTCCGCACCCTATCCGGGGCGGCGGTGACCAGCTTCCCGCTGCCGTTCTCGCAGGGCAACGCCACTACCGACATGGTGGTGGGCCCGTCCGGCAGCCTGTACCTGATCGGCTCGTTCTCCTCCGGATGGGGGGTGGGGAAGGTGACGGCGTCCGGCAGCCTGGCGTGGTCGACCCCCGTCTCCGGTATCCCGAACGGCCTGTACCCCTGGCACGACGCGTCGGGTGCCTTCGCAGTCGGCGTGGTGCTCCGGGGCCAGGCCAACGGTCCGGTGCTGTCCACCTCGGGCACGGTGATCGGCACGGGACCGGTACCCGGCACGGGGACCAACGATGACGTGAACCCCGGCCCCAACGGCGGGCTCATCGTCACCGATGGCACCACCGTCACCCGCTACAGCTCGGCCGGCTCGGTGCTCGGGACATTCGGGGCCGCCGGCGCCGCCGGGTCGTCCAACAGCCCCGGATCGCCCTTCCACTTCTACCAGGAGGGCTTCGCCGCCCAGGTGGGGTCGACCATCATCGTCGCCGACGATGGTTGGCCCTCCTACGGCCAGGGCATCGACCTGTTCCAACAGGACGGGCTGTCGCCACAGATCGTCCCCGACAGCACCCTCGGCAACGTCAGCAGCGACTCACCCGTCGCCGTGGTCGGATCGACCGTCTACTTCGCCAATGACAACGGCTCCCAGGTCGCGTCGACGACGGTGTCCGATCTCGAGGCGTTGGCGGCGGCACCCGCCGCGCCCATCCAGGGGGGCTTCGGCGACACCCTGGGGATCGGCGCCGGCCTGTCCACGCCGGAGGCGGCCAACTACTTCCCGGCGGGGACGGCACCGTCGGTCACCGCCACCTTCCAGCCGTGGTGGTCGTCCCTGTCGTCACAGCTGGACCTGAGCTACTGGGTCGCCGGCCGCGCCCAGTACACATCGGGTTCGGTGCCGGCGCCCACCACCGTCCCGCTCGCCCAGGCGGCAACGTCGTCCTCGGGCACGCTGACGCTCCCCGTCGATCTCCCGGCCGCCGACACAGGACCGGGCGTCTACCTGGTCAATGCCGATCTCGTCGACGCCACCTCGGGCGCCACCGTCGGCGCGACGTGCCTCACCTACTCGGTGGGGATGTCCGGCGACACGCTCGACGTCGCCTCGCTCTCCCCCGGGATCGACTTCGGCGGGCCGGCACCCGAGCGGGGGGTGCAGCTGGCCTCGGTGTTCGGCACCGGCCTGGATCGCACCCAGCTCGACTGGGCGACGATGCTGCCGTCGTGCAACCCGTCGGCCGTCACCGTGGCCCAGTGCGGGCCCAGCGCGCTGGTGTTCACCGCCTACGACCCGGCCGTCGAACAGGCGGCCGCCGAAGCGAAGGCCCTGGGAGTGGCGTACGAGGTCCAGGTGGCCGACGGCCACGCGGTGGACAGCGCGGTGGTGAACGCCGGCGGCGGGCTGTGGGAGGAGGACGTCCGGGCCATCGTGTCCCACTTCGCCACGTCCGCGCCCGACCTGACCGACTTCGAGGCGTGGAACGAGCCCAACGCCACCTGGACGGGCGCGTCCAACTACGTCACCCAGATCCTCGCCCCGTTCCACCAGGCGGTCGAGGCCGTGAACCAGGCCACCGGCCGCGCCGACCAGGTCGTGGGCGGCACCGTCATCGGGGCCAGCACGTCCTACTGGCAGGCGTTCGCCTCCGCCGGCGGCTTCGCAGACGTCGACATCGTCGCCGCGCACCCCTACACCCAGTACGACGTCTCCTTCGAAGAGGAGGGCATGGTCGCCGGCCTCCAGGCACTGCGGTCGTTGATGGCACAGTACGGTGCCGCCTCCAAGCCGATCTGGGTGACGGAGCTCGGCTGGTGGTCCGACGGGCCGGGTGCGTACTACAACGTGGGCGACTGGGTGGCACGGGCGTGGATGTGGCTGCACTCGCTCGGGATCACCGACTGGAACTACTTCGTGACCGAGGGCGCCTTCTCGGGCACGGGGACGTCGTACTCGCTGATCCAGGGATCGAACCAGGACCAGTACGTGAAGCCGGCCGGTATCTCGCTGATGACGGTCTCCAACGTCCTGAGGTCCCGGCCCTATCTCGGCACAGTGGCGACGGGGATCCCCCACGCCACCGCCATGCTGTTCGGTCCGCCCCCCGGCGGTTCGGGCGACGTCCTCGCCGCCTGGACGGACGGCCTGTCCGTCCCCGCCACCGTATCGGTCACCTCCGGAACCGTCCCGCAGTCGCTGGCCACCACCGGCACCCTCGGCTCCGCCGGCGACCTGCCCCTCGGCTCGGCAGGCTCGTCTCCCCTCGAACTGACGGGAGCGCCCGTCTACCTGCACGTCCCGTCGGGAACGTCGGTGTCGATCGCTCCCACCGAGGCGTTCGGCGCCGACGTGCTCCTCACCGCCGGCACGACCGCATCGGCGTCGTCGTCGCTGTCGTCCACCAACGCTCCGGCGGACGTGCTGCGCTCCACCGTGGTGAACGGGACGGCGGTGCCGGTGGCGGGCATGGGTGACGCCTCGACGGGCCTGTCGTCCACCCCCGTGTGGGCGTCGGCGGCCGCCGATTCGGTGCCGACCCTCACGGTCACCCTCCCGGCTGCCACGCCCGTCGACCGGGTGGTCGTGGCCACCGACTCGCTGGCCAGCGTGCTGCCCGGGCTCCGCTCGTACCAGGTCCAGCTGGAAGAGGGCGGGACGTGGACCACCGTGGCCAGCGTCGGCAACCAGTTCTTCTCCCGCATGGAGCTGCTGTCCTTCCCGACGGCCACCGCCTCGGGCGTCCGGGTGGTGGTGTCGGCCATCAACGACGGGGGTTCCGCCGGCGGCATGGCGCCCTGGTACTGGTCGTCCTCGTTCCCGGACAACGCCGTCATCGACGCGGTGGAGGCATACGGCCCAGGCACCACCACCACGACCACGGCACCGCCGACCACCACCACCACGACCACGGCACCGCCGACCACCACCACCACGACCACGGCACCGCCGACCACCACCACCACGACCACGGCACCGCCGACCACCACC
>JAJZDI010000025.1:19599-34313 GCA_021806045.1 Actinomycetes bacterium | reverse complement strand
CACCACCACCACGACCACGGCACCGCCGACCACCACCACCACGACCACGGCACCGCCGACCACCACCACCACGACCACGGCACCGCCGACCACCACCACCACGACCACGGCACCGCCGACCACCACCACCACGACCACGGCACCGCCGACCACCACCACCACGACTACGGCACCGCCGACGCACACGCCGGTGCACCGTCAGCCAACGCGTTCCACCGGCTACTGGGAGGTTGCCTCCGACGGCGGCAACTTCGCCTTCGGGAACGCCCGGTTCGCCGGATCGACGGGGAACCTCCACCTGAACAAGCCCATCGTCGGGATGACGTCCACCCCGGACGGGAAGGGCTACTGGCTGGTCGCCTCCGACGGCGGCATCTTCGCCTTCGGCGACGCCCCCTTCGCCGGGTCGACGGGGAACCTCCACCTGAACAAGCCCATCGTCGGGATGACGTCCACCCCGGACGGGAAGGGCTACTGGCTGGTCGCCTCCGACGGCGGCATCTTCGCCTTCGGCGACGCCCACTTCGCCGGGTCGACGGGGAACCTCCACCTGAACAAGCCCATCGTCGGCATGGCGTCCACCGCCGACGGGAAGGGCTACTGGCTGGTCGCCTCCGACGGCGGCATCTTCGCCTTCGGCGACGCCCACTTCGCCGGGTCGACGGGCAACCTCCACCTGAACAAGCCCATCGTCGGCATGGCACCCACCGCCGACGGCCAGGGCTACTGGCTGGTGGCAGCCGATGGCGGCATCTTCGCCTTCGGCGATGCCACCTACTTCGGATCGACCGGCAACCTCCACCTGAACAAGCCCATCGTCGGCATGGCGTCCACCGCCGACGGGAAGGGCTACTGGCTGGTGGCGGCCGATGGCGGCATCTTCACGTTCGGAGACGCACCCTTCGAGGGATCCGCCGGTGACCTCCAGCTCAACCAACCCATCGTCGCCATGAGCCGGCCTGGAATCTCCTGATCGCGGCGGCGGGGGCGAACGCGCGCCGGCGCGCCGGTCCGGCCCACCGGGGGCGGCCCGCGTCACGATCCGTGTACCGTTGCGGCGTGCAGCCACCCCACCGCTCTCCGGCCACCCGTGGGCTCCACGGCGCACCGTCGACCCACTGACTCCGGATCCGTGCGGGTCCTGCGCATCTCCCACTCCAGCGTCGTGGCCGAGTGGCGCCAGCGCGAGGACGGACTGCGCTCCAACGGCGTCGACGTCACCCTGGTGACCGCCACCCGCTGGCACGAGGGCGGAGCCGACGTGCGCTACGAGGCGAGGGCCGGTCGTGACGTGGCCACCAGCGCGCTGCCCACCATCGGCACCCATCCCAACCTGTTCGCGTACGCCCCCGGTCCGCTGTTCCGGCTGCTCCGGGAGGACTGGGACCTCCTCGACATCGCCGAGGAGCCCTTCAGCCTGGCCGCACTGGAGATCACCGTGCTCCGGGTCCTGGCCCGGTGCCGGGCCCCCTACGTCCTCATCTCCGCCCAGAACATCGCCAAGCGCTACCCGCCACCGTTCCGCTGGACCGAGCGCGCCATCCTCGCCGGCGCCTCGGGTGGCTACGTGTGCAACGACGCCGCCGCCTCCCTCATGCGGACCAGGGGCCTGTGCGGGCCGGTGGTCAACCTGGGCCTCGGCGTGGACCTCGCCGCCTTCACCCCCGACGCGCGGCGTTCCCCTCCGGCGGACCTGCACCGGGTCGGCTTCGTCGGCCGTCTCGACGCGTCCAAGGGGATCGACGTCCTCCTCGATGCCGTCGAGGGGGCACCGGGCCTCACGCTCGATGTGGCCGGATCCGGCGAGCTCGGCGACGCGGTGGCACGCCGGGCCGCGCACGGACCGGCGGCCGGCCGGGTGACCGTCCACGGCCCTCTCCCCCACGACGCCCTCCCCGACTTCTACCGCACGCTCGACGTGCTGGCCGTACCGTCCCTGCCCACGCCCGGCTGGATCGAGCAATTCGGCAGGGTCGCCATCGAGGCCATGGCGTCGGGCGTGCCCGTCGTCGCCAGTGCATCGGGTGCGCTGCCCGAAGTGGTCGGTGACGCCGGCGTCGTCGTCGAACCGGGCGACGCGGAGGCCTTGCGGCGCGCCCTCACCGGGATGACCGGCGATCCCGAGCGGTGGGCCGAGCTTCGCCGACGGGGGCTCGAACGGGCTGGCCGGTACGCGTGGCCGGCGGTGGCCGCCGCCCACGCCCGCCTGTACGAAGCGGCGCTCCACCCCAAGCAGATGGGACACGGGACGGCGCCGGTGCACCGACCGGTCACGGTCCTGGTCGTGGCGTTCGGGGCGCCCGACCTCCTCGATGCCTGCCTCGATGCGCTGGGGGGTCGCTTCGACGCTGTCGTGGTGGACAACAGCTCGTCGGCCGGGACCCGGGCGGTGGCCGAGCACCACGGTGCCCGCTACGTGGACCCGGGAACCAACCTGGGCTTCGCCGCCGGCGTCAACCGGGGCCTGGAGGAGGTCGACCTCGCCACCACCGACGTGCTCCTCTGCAATCCGGACGCCCGCGTCTCACCGGAAGCGGTACAGCAGCTGCGGGAGGCCCTGGCCCGGCATGACGGGCTCGCCTGTGTCGCCCCCGTGCAGCACGCACCGGGGTCGGACGCCTCCGACCGGGTGACCTGGCCGTTCCCCACGCCATGGGGAGCGTGGGTGGAGGCCGTCGGCCTGGGTCGCCTCCGGCGCTCGGTCGGGTTCCTCATCGGCGCGGTGCTCCTGATCGACGGCCGCGCCCTCATCGACGTCGGCGGGTTCGACGAGCGGTTCTTCCTCTACGACGAGGAGACCGACTGGCAGCGGCGTGCCCGGCGGCGCGGATGGCAGGTCCGTCTCGTCCCCGGAGCCGATGCCGTCCACCAGGGGGCAGCCACCGACACCGACACCGATCGGCGCGAGATCCGCTTCCACGCGGGCACCGAGCGCTACATCCGCAAGTGGTTCGGCGCGCCGGGGTGGTGGCTCTACCGGGCGGCCGTCATCGCTGGCACCTTCCCCCGCATGGCCTTCGGCTCACCGCCCACCCGCGCCCGTGCCCGCGCACGGCTCGCCGTGTACCTGGCCGGACCGGACCGGGCCGCCCGGCGGGCCGGGGCCGTACCGCCGGCGGTACCGGCCATCCCCGACCTCGCCCGGCGCCGACCATGACCGTCCGCGCCCGTTCCGGTCCCGATCGGTTCCTGGTCGACCTCGGCATGCTCGGTCGCAACCACAAGGGTGTCGGGCGCGTCCTGGCCGAGCTCGGCAGTCGCCTGGCCCGTGACGACCGCGTCCGGCTGGCATGCACGGCGGCCGCGCTCGACCACCTGGCCGGCATCGACCGGTCCTGCATCTCGGTCCTGCCGGCCACCCCCCAGTCCATCTGGGAGCAGGTCGTGCTGCCGGCCGCGGCCCGGCGGGTCGGTGCCGGTGCCGTCTACAGCCACATGGAGGGCGGCGCCCTGTGGGGACCGCCCCTCGTGCTCCACGTGCCGGAGGACCCGGAGGTCCGGTGGTCACGGGAGCCGGCCATTACGCGGCGCGAGCGGGCCAGGCGCCGCTACAGCCGCGCCCTCCTCGACCGATCACTGGCCAGGGCCCGCGTCGTGGCCTCGACCAGGGCCACGGCCGCCGACCTGCACCGGAACCACGGCGTGCCGCTGGCCGCCATCACCGTCGTGCCCCTGGGGGTCGACCTCGACCGGTTCTCCCCCGGGCCAGGCAGCGGCGAGCAACACCGGGCGCCCGCCTTCTTCCATCTCGCCTCGCCCGATCCCCGGGACCGGTCCGAGCTCGTCATCGACGCCTTCGCCGCACTGGTGGAGGCCCGGAGCGAACCGGTCCGGCTGGTGGTCGGGGGTGACCTCGGCGGCCGGCGGCCGACGCTGGCCGGCCGCGCCGCGGCCCTGGGCGTCGGTGACCTCGTCACACTGACCGGACGGCTGACCGATGTCGCCCTGGCCGACGCCTACCGATCCGCCGTCGCCACCATCCATGCCTCCCCCGACGAGGGGTTCGGGCTCCAACCGCTCGAAGCCATGGCGTGCGGGACCTTGGTGATCTCCACACCGGCCGACGCCGTCGCCGAGGTCGTCGGTGACGGGGCCGTCGTCTGGAGCGAGCCCGATCGGGGCGCACTGGCGGCTGCCCTCGGCCAAGCAATCGACGATCGGGCGCTGCGCCAGCGGGCCCGCCAGGTCAACCCGACCATCGCCGCGTCGTTCACGTGGGAGCGCACGGCCCACGCCATCCTCGCGCTCCTCGAGGAGGAGGCCCGCCGGCTCCCGGGTCAGCCCCGCGACCGGTAGTACGGGTGGTAGGTGACGGCCGAGCTGCGATGGACCCGGTTCAGCACCACGCCGAGCACCTTGCCGCCGGTCGCTTCGAGCCGGTCGACGGTGGCGACCAGGTCGTCGCGTGCCGTCTTCCCCTCCGAGGCCACCACCACGATGCCGGTCACGTTGCGCCCCATGGTGGCCGCATCGGTGACGGCCATCACCGGCGGGGCGTCGAACAGCACGACGTCGGCGAACCCGGAGAGCTGCTCGATGACAGCAGCCATGGCCGGTCCGTCGAGGAGTTCGCTCGGTTGCCTCGGCGTCCCACCGGACGGGAGCACATAGAGGCCGGGCACCCGGGTGGCGAACAGTGCCGCCTCCACCTCCGGACGTCCGGGTAGCGGCGAGCCGCCCGCCACCCCGCCGGCGCCGACGGCACCCGGGCGGGTGAGCGCGGCCAGGCCGGTCCCCTCCCCGTTGGGGATCCCGAACATCTGCTCGATGCGGGGCCGGCGGAAGTCGGCGGAGACCACGATCACCGTCCGACCCGACATGGCCCACGCCGCCGCCAGGTTGGCCACCACGAACGTCTTGCCGTCACCCGGTGCGGGACTGGTGACCATCACCAAGGCGCCCGGCTTGTCCTCGAGGATGACCCGCATGCTGGTGCGTAGCTCACGCACCGCCTCGGCCAGCAGCGACTCGGGTTGCTCGATGACGCCGACCGACTGCTCGGAACGGGCGCTCAGCTCGTCGACCGGCAGCTCGGCGAGCACCGGCCGGCCCGTCGCCTCGGCCACGTCCTCCTCCGCCGACAGCCTGGTGTCGAGCTGCTCCCGCACGAGGGCCAGGCCGCAGCCGGCCAGCAGTCCGGCCAAGGCGGCCACACCGCCGACCTTCACCTTGCCCGATCCGGCCGGTGCCCCCGGGACGGTGGCCGGGCTCTGGACGGATGCGTAGGGGCCGTTGATGTTGATGGCCACCTGCTGGGCGGCCAGGGCCGCGTAGGTCTGCGAGTTGGAGGTGATCTGGGCGGCGATGCCCGGGTTCTTCCCGGTGGGATCCTGCGCCTCCAGCGCGGTGATGGCGGCGGTGATGGAGCTCATGGCCTGGCCGATCTTGGCCACCTGTGCGGCGACCTGGTCGGCCACGTCGGTCACGTACGCCTTGGCGTACGCGTTCGCCGTCGTCGCCGCCCCTGCCGCCGTCGGGCCCGTGGCGGTGACCGTCATCACGTTCGTCGTCTGCGACACCGATGCGCTGATCTGGGCGTCGAGCGCACCCTTCGCCTCGGACTTCGCCCTGGCGGCGAGGGCCGGACTGGCCATGACGACCAGCGGGTCCGCCAGGTTGACCGTGACCGTGTTGGAGTTGGTGGACGGCGGCTGGAGCAGCACCGTCGCCGTCGCCTGGTAGGACGGCTTCCGGAGCACGAAGTAGGCGCCCGCCGCAGCCACAGCCACCACGATGCTGAGCACGATGGTGAGCTTGCGCTTCCACAGGACGGCACTCAGTTCTCGGAAGGTCATCAGGGCTCCGCACTCACTGGTCGGCTACGCCCCACTCGGCGCCCGGGTCCTGGTCGAGTCGACAGTCTACGACGGCCGTGTCGGCTCATGGCGCCACCCCCCGCCCGGTCCGCACCCGGGTGAGCACGGCGTCGAACGCGTCGACCCGTTCGTCCCAGCCGGCGACCGGGAGCGGTCGGGCCGGGGCCGGGCCACTGCGCCGGGCCTCGGCCACCAGCGCGCCCACCCGGCCGGGGTACACGTCGGCCCCGGCGACCTCGACGGGGGGGCCGAGCTCGCGGAACCCGGCCACCGGCGTCGCCACCGTGGGGCGACCGGCGGCCGCGCACTCGTAGGCCTTGATGGGGTCGAGGCTCTCGGTGAACGGGGTGACCACGTGGGGGACGACCACCACGTCGGCCGACCGCAGGAAGTCGGGCACGTCGCTGTAGGGCCGGGGTCCGGCCAGCACGATGTTGCCCGCCTCCTCCAGCCTCCGCCGCGACGCGTGCCCCAGGCTGTCGGGCCCCACCAGCACCAGCGGCGCGCCGTCCAGGGCCGCCGCGGTACGGACGCACAGGTCGACGTCGAGGCGGTCCTCGTGGAGGGTGCCGACGTAGAGGGCGAGGGGTCCGGCCGGGAGGTCGGCGGGCCTGCGGAGCGGGCGCCGGTAGGCACTGAGATCGACCCCGTTCGGCACCACGTCCACCGTCCGGGTCGCACCCCTGGTGGCGGCCAGCGCCGGCGAGCAGACCACCACGGCGTCACACCGCGCGACGAGAGCGCTGTCCGCCAGCGCCAGCCGCCGCCGCTGGCGGGGCGCCACCGACGCGTGCAGCCAGTCGTCGGTGACGTCATAGAGCGCGGGCCAGGCCACCAGGTCCACCACCGGCGCGGCGTGGGCGTCGTTGATCCACACGACGGGGCCGGTCACGCCGAGCGAGCCCACCGTGCGGACCAGGCGCCGGGCGGCACGCCGGTCGGCGCCTGGCGAGACGACCCGGGGCAGCCACTTGCGGGGACGGACGAGCCACCGGTGCTGGCCCGGGTGGGGGGCGCCCTCGGCCACCACCTCGGGCGCCAGGTGGAGTCCCGCTCCCCGTACCAGCGCGTGGGGAACGTCGACCGAGGGCTCCACGAAGACCAGGTCGGCCTCGGGGTGGCGCTCCTGGAGGGCGTCGGCCATGACCTGGATCCGGCGGCGGACCGGACCCCGCCGTTCGAGCGAGCACACCACCAGCGCCCACCGGCCAGGGGACCGTTCCGCTGGCTCCGGCCCCACCGCGCTCACGACGGGGGCACGACCAGCGGGTACCCTGAGGCGGCCACGGAGCGCGAGGAGACAGCGGACCGGCACCCGTCCGGCACCGTGCCGGACCGCCCCGACGCCTCTTCCCAGGACCCACCCCACGACATGGACCGCCAGCCTATGAGATCGGCCACCTCGACCCGCCGGTCGGTCACGTTCTGGGTCGCCGCCGCCGCCGTGCTCGGCGCGTCGGGGGTGACCGCCGTGGTCAGCCACAAGTACGGCATCGCCCTCGGCCTCCTGGTCCTGCTGGCCGGCATCCTCGTCGCCGATCCCGTGCTCATCGCGGTGGCCGCCTTCCCGGGCGCGTTCCTGCTCCTCCGGGTGGGCGGGTCGAGCACGAACCTGTCCGTTTCCGACCTCATCGTCTTCGTCGCCGCGCTGGCTTCGGTCACGCAGGTCGACTGGTCACGGGCCAGGGGCCTGCGAGCCTTCCTCACCACCTTCCTCGTCTACGAGGCGGTGCTCATCGTCGTCGTCGCCGTCCACCCCAACCGCTACGACATCGTGGAGTGGTTCCACCGGATGTCCGACGTCGCCGGCAGCGTCGTCATCGGCTGGGTGGTCGCCGCCAGCGGCCGGCTCAACGTGGCCATCCGCCTCTACCTGGCCGCCGCGTCGACCGTGGCCGTCATCGCCATCTTCACCGCCGTGCGGCTGGGCTTCGCCCCGGCCCAGTGGGGCGTCTACCAGAAGAACGCGGTGGGAGCCATGATGTGGGTGGCCATCGTGGTCACCCAGCTGAACCCCCGGTGGCTGGGGCTGTCGACCCGGTGGGCCCGGATCCCCGAGGTGCTGTGCTTCTTCGGCCTGCTCGCCTCCCAGTCCCGGCAGGCCATGATCGTGCTCATCGGCGCGCTGGTCCTCGCCACCATGGTCCGCTCGGACGTCCACCGCCGCTCGAAGCTGATCTTCGTCTTCGTGCTCCCGCTGGCCGTGCTGGCCTACTTCACCTTCAAGACGCAGTTCGCGGTCAACCCCAAGTTCAATTCGGTGGCCATCCGCGTCGACCAGCTGAGCATCGCCCTCGACGTGTGGCACAAGAACCCCTGGCTCGGACAGGGGATGCGCTTCTACAACCTGCCGGCGTTCGTCGGCGTGCCCGTGCCCCCCAACGTCATCATCGGCGGCCTGGCGTCGACGGGGATCGTGGGCGTCATCGCCCTCCTCGTCTTCTTCGGCACCTCGCTCGGCGTCGTCTTCCGGTTGCCACGCGCCTACGGGGTGCTGGCCCTCTCCATCCTGGCCGGTCACTACGTCGAGGGGCTCTTCGACATCTTCTGGATCGGGGCCTACGCGGCCATCCCGTTCCTCGTCGTCGGGATGTGCCTGGGGGCGGCCGACACCGACCTCCTCGGGGTGCGACCGGTCGAGCGCGCCCCTGCCCGGACAAGACCACGCCTGCTGCACGCGCCGCCGTGAGCGGCGACCACGCCACCATCGGGTTCAACGCGCTCCCCCTCCAGGCCTCGGGAGCGGGCGTGAGCACCTACATCCGCGAGCTCCTCGGCGCCCTGGCCGAGCGGACCGACGCCGCCCTGGTGCCCCTGGTCCAGGCGTCCGCCGTGAGCGAGCTGCCCGGGCGGGTGACGCCGGCGACGAGGCGGGACGGAGCCGGGCTCCGGCGGGTGCTTGCCGGACTGGCCGGCGTGGGTGGCGTCGACCTCTTCCACGGCTTCGACGTGGACCTCCCCGCCCGTCCCCGGTGCCCCACCGTCACCACCGTCCACGACCTGTCCGTCTTCGACGTGCCCGCCGGCGTACCCCGCCACCGCGTGGCCGGCGAGCGCCTCCTCGTCCGCCACGCGCTGCGGCGGGCCGACGTCGTCATCGCCGTCTCCGCCTTCACCGCTGCACGGGTGCGCGCCCGGTTCGGGCGCGACGCCGACGTCGTGCACGAGGCACCCGGGCCCGACATGGTGCCGGCCACCGCTGCCGAGATCGCCGCGGTACGCGCCTCGCTCGGCCTGCCCGACCGGTTCGTCCTCCACGTCGGCTCGATCGACCCCCGAAAGAACGTCGGCGTGCTGGCCGACGCCTGCCGGCGGGCCGGGATCCCGCTCGTCCTGGCCGGCGGCACCCTCGGGTGCGCTCCGCCGGCGGGGGCGCTCACCCTCGGGTTCGTCCTCCGCTCGCTACTCCCGGCCCTCTACGGCGCGGCCGAAATGGTCGCGTACGTCTCGAGCTACGAGGGGTTCGGCCTGCCCCCCCTCGAGGCCATGGCGTGCGGGGCGGCGGTGGTCACCACCCCGGTTCCTGCCGTCCGCGAGCTGGTGGGCGACGAGGCGGTCACGGTCGCCCCCGGCGACGGGGACGGACTGGCCGCTGCCATCGGCGAGCTGGCCGCCGATCCGGCGAGACGCGCCGAGGTGGCCGAGCGCTGCCGGCGGCGGGCGACGGCCCGCACATGGCAGAACGTCGCCGACGAGACGCTGGCCCTCTACCGGCGCGCCGGCGTCACCTGCTGACGGGGTCGGCCAGCGAGCCCGTCAGGAGCGGGGCCGGCGGCGACGGCGGGTGAGCACTGCGCCGACCACGAGCGCACCGCCACCGACCACCGCGATCTCCTCCACGTCCGCACCGGTGAAGGGCAGGCTGGTGATCGAGCTCTGCTGCTGGGTCACGTTGGCGTTGGAGGACGTGGTGGAGGACGTCGGCGTCGTCCCCCCGCTCGGGGTGAACGGGAGCTGGTTCGGGTCGGTCGTCGGCGGCGGCGGCGGGGAGCACGTGTAGCAACTGGTGTCCGACGGGGAGGCCGCGTTGGCGGTCACCGGCATCGTGGCCAGCGCGGCACCGACCGATGCCACGATCATTCCCCCACCAATGAGGAGGTGTCTGGCCTTCATGGACTCCATCCTTCCATCGAATTCGCGCACGCTGCGTGCACACGGGAGGCCCACCGGATGGCGTCCGGATCGCCCCTCATCACCCATCATCGTGCCCCCGGCAGTGGTGCGCAACGTTCAAACTCCCAGCGTACGGGCACTATCACTCTCCGTGCACAACAACGGTGGTCGCTCCCGTCCCCGTGTCGATGCGCCGTGTGACACCAGCAGCACGGAACGTGGTTGGAATGGCGGCATCGAGCAGATCGTCCACCTGGGGCGTGCGCCCGGACCGGGCCGCCTCGTCGGAGCGCTCGCCCTCCTCCACCACCTCGGCCATGAGGCGCACGGCGTCGTCGTCGAGCAGTGACAGGTCATCCGAGACGACCGCGGCCCCACCCGACATACCGACCACCGCCGCCCACGTGGCGGCGGCCTCGGGTGCGAGGGCCGTCCGCTCGCTGCGCAGCATGACGCAGTCGGGATCGTTCACCCACAGCCGCCGGTGCATGAAGCTGCGGGTGACCGTGTTCCCGTAGGCGTGCAGGGTGGCCGGCTGCACCCCCAGGTAGCCGCGGACGATCTCGTCAGCCGGGTCGAGCGACCAGCACGGCGCCACGTCGGGGCCGATGCGCACGGTGTCGACCACGCCGACCACGTTGGCCAGGGGCACGCCGCACCCGACCAGGACGGTCCCCTCCCCGGCGCCCCGCCGGAGCGCGTCGAAGCCGGCCCGCACCCGCTCGGCCGGGGTCCGGGTCCGGTCGGACCAGCGGCCGCTACAAGCGGGGGCGAAGGTGAAGTCGAGCTTGAGGTAGCCGTAGCCGAGACCGGCCAGGGTCGACCCCAACGACTCGAGGTGGGCGACCACCTCGGGGTGGGTGGTGTCGAGGGCGTACATGAAGCCGTCGCGGCCACCGCCCCATGCCGGGTTCCACCAGGCCAGCAGGGGCTGGTCGGCCGCGCTGCCCGGCCCTCCCGCCAGCCACTCCGGGTGGGCGGCCGCCACCTCGGAGGCCGGCGACACCAGGAACGGCGCCAGCCACAGCCCGGGCTGGCGCCCGGCGGCCCGGATCAACGGGACCAGGCCGTCCACCCCGGACGGGAACCGCTCGTTGCCGACCAGCCAGTCACCGATCTCGACCTGGAAGCCGTCGTCCACCTGGAACAGGTCACCGGGGACCCGGTCGGCCAGCGCCAGGTTGGAGCGCACGTCGTCCTCGGACAGGTCGCCGAAGTAGTGGTACCAGGAGCACCACCCCACCGGCCTCGGCGCCGCCCGGCGCGCCCCACCGGCAGCCGCCACCCGGTCGGCCCACCCGGCCAGCAGGCGCATGGGATCGTCGGGGCCGTCGAGGACCACCGGGTGGAGCGGGCGGTGCCCCCCGGCCGGGACGACGGCGCCCCCGAGAAACGCTTCGACCCACAGCTCCACCGTCCCGTCGCCGGGACGGAGGCGGAAGGTGCCGTCGTGCCGGTCGCCGCCGGTGAACCCGGCCAGGAGCGGGGCGTGCAAGTCGTCTGCGACCAGGGTGACCCATTCGCTGCGCAGCTCCCCCGGCCACGTCACCGTCCGGTCGTCGGCGGCGTGCACCCCCTGGAGGAACGGGAGGTCGGCCAAGGTGGACGGGTCCACGGCGCGCCCGAGGACGGCGGTGCCCGTCGGGCTCCAGGACTGGTAGCCGTGGCGGAACATCCGGAGCGGCCCACGGTGGCCGGCGACTTCGAGGACGAGCGCTACCGACCGCACGGGCAGCGCCGTGCCGCTCCCGTTGGCGAGCGACCACGTCCAACCGCCGGTGCCGAGGTCGACGCGGACGTCGAGCGGACCGGCGACCACGTCGCCGCTGGCACCGACCGTGGCGGTGTGCTCCTCCCCGCCCACATCGACGACGACACGCCGGGGAACGAGCTCCACCAGTGCCTCCTCCGATCGGGCGCCGGGCGGCACCAGCCCACCCCGGGACCCGGCGCGACGGGTGCGGCCCCAGAGGGACGGTACCGGGGGCGGGCGTCGCCGGCAATGGCCTGCGCCGGCTCCTGGTGGCCGGTGGCCTCGGGGCGGTGCGCCGGGCCACGGTCGCACCGTGCGTGGGCGGCGTGCGCCCGACCGTACACTCGGGCCGGCCGGACCGACCCCTGCCCCATGCCCGCCCCATACCGCCCCGCCACCGCCCGACCGGCCCGCTCCCGCGCCGTCGCGCCCTGGGCTGCCGTGAGCGTGGCCATGTTCGGTGTCGGGTGGGGGGCCAACCAGTACGTGGCCATGGCCATCGCCTACCACCAGGTGCGGGGCATCACCGTCGGGACCGATCAGGCCCTCTTCGGCATCTACGCCCTCGGGCTGGTCCCCGCCCTCCTCGTCGGCGGTCCCGTCTCCGACCGGTGGGGCAGGCGGCCACCGGTGCGGGTCGCCGCCGCGGTGTCGGTGGTGGCGACCCTCGTCCTCATGGCCGGGAGCCGGGCCACCTGGGTGCTGTTCGCCGGCAGGTTTCTGGCCGGCGTGGCCAGCGGCACCGCCTTCGCCGCCGGCACGGCATGGGTGAAGGAACTGTCAGCCTCGCCGTACGACACGGCAGCCGACGACCAGGCCGGCGCCCGGCGGGCCGCCATCGCCCTGTCGGCCGGCTTCGGCCTCGGGCCCGTCGTCGCCGGCCTCCTCGCCCAGTGGGGGCCCGATCCCCTGGTCGTCCCCTACCTGGGCCACCTCGCCCTCATGGCCGTCGCCCTCCCGGTGATGTGGCGGACGTCGGAGACGGTGATCGCCCGTGACCAGGCCACCGCCACCCTGCGGTCACGCCTGCGTGTTCCCCACCCGGCACGGCCGAGGTTCCTCGGCATCGTCCTCCCACTGGCGCCGTGGGTGTTCGCCGCACCGGCGGTGGCCTTCGCCGTGCTGCCCGCCGTCATCGCCCCCCGGATCCACGGCCAGGCCGTCGTCTTCTCCGGCGTGACCGCCGGGATCACCCTCGGGACCGGGGTCATCGTCCAGCCGCTGGCCCGGCGGATCGACCGGGACCACGACGCAAGAGGTGCCCTGGCCGGGCTGGTCGCCGTCCTCGTCGGGCTCGGCCTGGCATCGGCGGCGGCGGCCGCCGCGTCGCCCGTGCTGGTGTTGGTGGCGGCGGCCGTCCTGGGCGCCGGCTACGGGCTCGGGATGGTCTCCGGCCTGCTCGAGGTGCAGCGCCTCGCCGGCCCCGACGACCTTGCCGGGATGACCGCCATCTTCTACGCCCTCAACTACGTCGGCTTCGGTGTCCCCGTCGTCCTGGCCGAGCTGGCACCGTTCGCCACCTACCCGTCCATGCTCGGCGGACTGGGCGCGCTGGCCGGCGCCTGTGCGGTGGTTGTCACCGTCGCCGACCGCCGCTCGACGACGATCACGTCACCGACCACGGTCGACTTGTTACCCTGAGGCCCACTGCACGACAGGGGAGGCCCGGATGGGCAGGGCGGAACGGGTGGAACGGCGACGGTTCGGTCCGTCGCACGGCGACGGCAGGAATGTCCACCGGCGCGGCCGGGGACGGTGAGCGCCATGTGGCGACCTCCGCCGGCCATGCTGCGCCCGCTCGGCGTCGGCGAGCGCATCGACGCCTCCTTCAAGATCTGGGGTAGGAACTTCCTGGCCATGGCCAAGGCCATGCTGGTCATCGCCGTGCCGGCCGGCATCCTCGAGGTCGTCATCGGCATGTCGGCCATCCCCACCACGACGCCCTCCACGGTGAGCTCGCCGTTCGGCGGTTCGACGACCACGATCACGGCGGCGAACGTCGACCTGGCCACGACCTTCGGAGCGCTCGCCCTGACCTTCGCCATCTCCTGGGTGGTGTCCACCCTCTCCGTCACCACCCTGTACGGGATCGTCGGCCAGGCGTACCTGGATCAGAAGGTCGACTGGCGGGCTGCGTTGCGCGGCGGCTTGTCGAAGCTCCTCAGCGCGCTGTGGATCTCGTTCCTCATCGGCATCGCCATCGCGGTGCCGGTCGTCCTCATGATCCTCGTGACGGTGCTGTTCGCATCGACCGGATCCACCGGCCTCACCGTGCTCGTCGGCTTGCTGTTGGGCTTCTCGACGTTGGGCTTCGTCGCCTGGATCTACGTGTCCACCAGGCTCGCCACGCCGATCCTCATGCTGGAAGACGTGCGGGGCATGGACGCCGTCCGTCGAGCCTTCCGGCTGGTGAGGGGGAGCTGGTGGTCGGTCTTCGGCACGTTCCTCCTCATGAGCCTCATCGTCGGCATCGTCGGGGTGATCGTCGGGGGGATCGTCGGCGCGGGCGCCGTGAGCGCCGGGATCGATTCGCCGGTGGGCATCGTCCTCAACTTCCTCGAGCGGACCGTCGTCCTCGTCGTCTTCACACCCCTCGAAGCGGCGTTGGCGGTCGTCGTCACCATCGACATGCGGGTCCGCAAAGAGGGCTTCGACATCGAGTTCCTTGCAACCGCCATGCAGTCCGCGGCCGGCCCCCACCCCGCCTCCTTCATCCGGCCCATCGCCGGGTACGCCCAACCCTGGGGTTCTCCGGGCTACGGCCAGCCACCCGTTCCCTACGGCCAACCCGGCTACCCGCCTCCCGGCTACCCGCCTCCCGGCTACCCGCCTCCCGGCTACCCGCCACAGCCGGGGTATCCGCCCCAGCCCCAGCCCTACGGCCAGCAGGCACAGCCGTACGGCGACCCGCCACAGCCGGGGTATCCGCCCCAGCCCCAGCCCTACGGCCAGCAGGCACAGCCGTACGGCGACCCGCCACAGCCGGGGTATCCGCCCCAGCCCCAGCCCTACGGCCAGCAGGCACAGCTGTA
>JAJZDI010000025.1:0-19499 GCA_021806045.1 Actinomycetes bacterium | reverse complement strand
ACCCGCCACAGCCGGGGTATCCGCCCCAGCCCCAGCCCTACGGCCAGCAGGCACAGCCGTACGGCGACCCGCCACAGCCGGGGTATCCGCCCCAGCCCCAGCCCTACGGCCAGCAGGCACAGCTGTACGGCTACCCACCGCAGCCCCAGCCGTACGGCTACCCGCCACAGCCTCAGCCCTACGGTCAGCAGCCACAGCCGTACGGCTATCCCCCGCGACCCCAGCCCTACGGGCAGCCGCCCGTGCCTGACGGCCCCGTCCACCACGATGGCCATCCGCTTGCCCCCATCCCACCCCTGCAGCGACCCGCGTCACCTGCACCGGACCAGGGAGCGGTCCAGCCACCACCGCCGCCGCCCCCGGCAATGCCACCTCAGGCGATACCGCCCCAGCCGCCGCCCCAGCCGCCCGCCTGACGACCAATGCCGACGAGCCCCGACTACGCCCGTTCCGCGCGCGAGCAAGCCCACCACATCCTCTCCCAGCCCGCCTACACCGGATCGCACGGCTCACTGCCCCGCCCGCTGGCAGGCGTCCTCCACGCCATCGGCCACGCCCTCGGTGACGTGTTCGGCCCCATCTGGCGATGGCTGACCAGGGACATCTTCCACCCCATCAGCCACGGCTTCCACGTCGCGTTCGGAGCCTGGGCCCCCCTCGTCGCCGTCGTGCTGGGGATCGCAGCCGGCGCCCTCCTCGCCTTCCTCGTCATCCGTCGGCGAGCCCGCATCGGGAGCCATCCCACCGATGTGGCGGCGCCCATCGCCGTCACCGACCCGGTCGACCTCGAACGTGACGCCGATCGCCTGGCCGCAGCCGGCGACTTCGCCGGCGCACTACGGGCCCGGTTCGCCGCCGGCCTGCTCCGGCTGGAACGGGCCGGACTGATCGCCGACAGCGCGGTGCACACCGCCGGGGAGGTCTCGGCAGAGCTCAGATCGCCCACTTTCGACCACCTGGCCGTCCGCCATCAGGCCGTCGCCTACGCCGGGGACCCGGCCGGGCCGTCTGACGACGACGACGCCCGGCAGCGTTGGCCCCGGGTCCCCGACGAGGCCCGCAGCGCCCGTGCCCTGACCGGAGCTGCCCGGTGACGACCGTCTGGGGCGTGGAGCACGAGGAGCGGCCGACGGTCAGCGAACGGTGGCGTGCCACCCCCCTGCGGTGGAAGATCGTCATCATCCTCGTCGGGGCCTTCGTGGCCGGCCAGACCGCCCTCGGCCTCGTGGGGGGGATCGTGGGCGGGTCGCCCGCCGGATCGGGACCGTCCTCCTCGTTCGACACGTCCCCTGGAGGCACCGCAGCGTTCGCCCAGATCCTCTCCGACCGCGGCTACCGGGTGGTGCGATCGACGGTGCCCCTGGACCAGGCGACGGTGGCTCCGGGCTCGACCCTCTTCGTGATCGATCCGTCGACGTGGTCCGCCGCCGACACACGTGCCGCCGGGAGCGTGCTGCGGGCCGGGGGCCGCGTCGTCGTCGCCGGCCAGCCGCCCGGAGACGGGCTGCTCGCCACCCTCTTCGGCGCAGCCGACCCGCCGGAGTGGTCCTCCCAGAGCGCGGCGGCTGGCGGCTCGACCCCGATCGTCACCCCCATCGGCACCAGCCCGCTGTCCGCCGGTGTCTCCACCGTCGAGCTCGGCTTCGACGCCACCGGTTCGATTCAGCCCACCGGCTCGGCCACACCCTTCCTCGCCGGCCCCGGCGGTGCGTTCGCCGTGGCCGCCGGCTCCCACCGGTCCGGCGGACCCGATGCCGTGCTCCTGGCCTCGAGCACCCCGCTCCTGAACGCCAGCCTCGACCAGGGCGACAACGCCGCCCTCGCCCTCGACCTGGCCGGGGCGCCGTCGACCACCGTCGTCTTCGACGAGTACGACCACGGATACGGTCGCCGGGGATCCGGACTGGCCGGCCTGCCCAGCTGGTGGAAGTGGGCGCTCGGGACGGCACTCCTGGGGCTCCTGGTCTGGGTGCTCTCCGCCGCCCGCCGGTTCGGGCCGATCGAGCCGCCAGGGCGGGTCCGCATCCCGCCCCGCATCGCCTACGCCGACTCGCTGTCCACCCTCCTCGCCGCCCTCCCCGCCGAACGTCGCGTCGAGGCCATCGGGCCCATCGTCGCCGAGGGCCGGGCCCTGCTGTGCCGCCGGGCCGGTGTGCCGGCCAACGCGTCGGACGGGGCGTTGTCCCACGCGTCCGTCGCCGCCGGGGTGCCCGCCGACGTCAGCCAGCCCATCCTCGATCCCCACCACACCGATCTGGTCACAGCCGGCCGCGCGTTGGCGTGGCTCGAGTCATCCACGGGAGGAACCACATGACCGCCACGCCACCCGACGCGGGGGTCACCCCACGCCTACGGGCCGCGCTGCACGCCGAAGTGGGCAAGGTCGTCGTCGGCCAGGGCCAGGCCGTCGACGCCGTGCTGGCCGCGCTGGCCGTCGGCGGCCACCTGCTCCTCGAGGGCCCGCCGGGGGTGGCCAAGACGCTCCTCGCCTCCGCCATCGGCCGGGCCTGCGGGCTCCACAACCGCCGTGTCCAGTTCACCCCCGACCTGCTCCCCTCCGATCTCACCGGCTCGCTGGCGCTGCGGGGCGGCGAGCTCGCCTTCCGTCAGGGTCCCGTCTTCACCAACGTGCTGCTGGCCGACGAGATCAACCGCACACCACCCAAGACCCAGGCCGCCCTCCTCGAGGCCATGCAGGAACGCCAGGTGTCGGTGGACGGGGTGGCCCACCCCCTGCCCGACCCGTTCGTCGTCCTGGCCACCGAGAACCCGATCGAGTACGAGGGGACCTACCCCCTGCCCGAGGCCCAGCTGGACCGCTTCGTGATGAAGATCACCGTCGGCTACCCGTCGCCGGCCGACGAGGAGGCCCTCCTGCGCCTGCGCCACACGGGAGTGGCGCCGGCCACCCTCGACGACGTCCGTCCCATCGCCGATGCCGCCGTGGTCGGCGCCCTGCGCGCCGAGGTGGACGCGGTGACGGTGAGCGACCCGATCGTCTCCTACGTGGCCGCCCTCGTGCGCCGGACCCGGGAGCTTCCCGCCGTCTCCCTCGGCGCCAGCCCCCGTGCCGCCGTCCACCTGCTGGCCGTGGCCAAGGCGTGGGCCAGGCTGAGCGGCCGCACCTTCGTCGTGCCCGACGACGTGGTGGCGCTCGTCCCCGCCGTCCTCCGGCACCGGCTCGTCCTCACCCCCGAGGCCGAGCTCGACCAGTTCACGCCGGAGCAGGCCCTCCAGACCGCGCTGGCCTCGGTGCCGGTGCCCCGCTGATCACAGGTGGCTGCCGCGCCCGGACCGCCTGACGCGCCACCTGACGCGCCACCCGGCGCGCCCGGTCGTCGACCCGGGATGCCACCGGGTCGCTCGGCGTCGGTGCCCCGACCGAGCAGGCGGGCGGCACTAGCCGCCGGTGTGGTGGCGGTGGCCACCGTGGTGGCCCACCTTCCGCCGGCGGTGGTGGTGGCAGCCCTCGCCGTCATCGCCGGTGCCGTCGTGGTCGACATGGCCCACGCCCGGCGGGTCCGGGTCGGCGTCGAGCGCACGGACGTGCCGGCCCTGGCCCGCGGCACGCCGGTCCCCTTCGGCCTCGACGTCACCGTCGACGGCGGGCAGGTGACCCGGTTGCACCAGCCGGCACCGGCCGAGTTGGCCCTCGACCCGCCGGAGGTGACGTCGGCGTCGCTGGGCGGCTCCCTCACGGGCGTGCACCGGGGAACCCACACACTCCCGCCGATGGTGGTCCGGGTCCGCGGTCCTCTGGGACTCGCCACCAGCGACCACACCGGCGGGCCGGTCGACGCGGTGACCGTGCTGCCCGACCTGCCCCGTGCCCGCCGCCTGGCCGCGGCGCGCCGGCGGGGACGGGCGAGCGACGAGGGGCGGATCCGCAACCGGCTCGGCCTCGGCACCGAGTTCGAGACGATCCGCGACTACTCGCCGGACGACGACATCCGCCAGGTGAACTGGCTGGCCACCGCCCGGGTGGGACGGCCCATGTCCAACCAGTTCCGGATCGACGAGAACCGCGACCTCGTGTGCATGGTGGACGCCGGACGCCTCATGGCCTCCCCCCTCGGCGAAGCCACCCGCCTCGACGTGGCCCTCGACGCGCTGGCCGTCCTTGCGGTGGCGGCCGACGACGCCGGCGACCGGGTGGGCACGGTCGCCTTCGCCGCCAGCGTCGTGCGCAACCTCCCCCCACGGCGCAACGGCGCCGAGCCGGTCGTCCGAGCCCTGTTCGACCTGGAGCCGATGGAGGTGGAGAGCGACTACGACCGGGCCTTCCAGGCCGTGGTCGGGCGCAAGCGGGCCCTGGTCGCCCTGTTCACCGACCTGGTGGACGGGACCGCCGCCCGCACGCTGCTCGCCGCCGTCCCCGTGCTCGGCCGCCACCACGCGTTGATGGTGGTGAGCTCCACCGACACCGACCTGGCAGCAGCATTGCGCACCCCCCCGGCCGACGACCGGGAGGCGCTGCGGGCGGTGGTCGCCCTCGACCTGTTGGCGTCGCGGCGCCGGACGCTCGGACTCCTACGCAGGATGGGCGTGACCGTCGTCGAGTCGGGCCCCGACACCCTCGGCCCCGCCTGCGCGTCGGCCTACGTCCGCCTCAAGCAGTCCGGGCGGCTGTGAGCGCCACTGCCGGCGCCACCTCGCCCCGCCCCGGTACGGCGGCAGGCCCCGGCCGGCCACGGACCACCACCATCGTCCAGAACCCGCCAGCCAGCACCACGCCGAGGCCGACGGCTGCCGGTGTGGGCAGGTCCCATGGCGTGATGAACCCCTCGGTCAGGCCGGCCACCACCAGGAAGACCATCACGCCGAGGACCAGCGCCCCCAGCGCGGGGACCATCGACGAGAGGGCGTCGGCCCGCGACCGCCTCCCCGGATCGATCAGCGCCCGGGCGATGGCCATGCCGCCGGCGCCGGCCAGAGCGATGCACGACAGCTCGAGCAGCCCGTGGGGGACGATGAGCCGCACGAACTGGTCGAAGCCACCGCCCCGCCACTCGAGCGCTCCGAGGACGCCGAGGAGCGCGCCGTTGTAGGCCAGCGAGTACAGGGTGAGGATCCCGAAGGTGAACCCGCCGCCGATGGCCGTCATCGACACGATGATGTTGTTGACGAAGATCTGGACGGCGAGGCCGCCCCGTGCCGGAACGGAGATCCCGTAGAAGGCGCCCCGGGTGTGGACCGAGACGTTGGCGCCGCCGGGCAGGATGCCCGATGCCGACGCCGGGTCGGTGAGTGCCCACACCACGCCGAGCACCACCGCGCCGACCATGACCCCGGCCGAGATGGCCAGGTTCGAGCGCTGACCCCAGATCTGGCGCCACAGGCCCCGGCTGAAGAACTCCCCCGCTGTCTGGTCCCGGGTGGCCCGGCCGTAGACGGCGGCGTGGGCCCGGACGACGAGGCCCTGCAACCGCTCCGTCCCGGCGGCCATCGGGTAGAGGCGGCGGGCCAGGGCGAGGTCGGCCGCAGCGGCGCGGTAGAGGGTGCCGAGCCGGAGGATCTCGGCCGGGGACAGCTGCCGTGAGCCCACGCCCGCCCGGGCGACCAGCGACTCGAGCTCCTGCCACGAACCGGCCCGCTCGGCCAGGAAACGTTCTAGGTTCATGGCGTGGATCTCGAGGACCGGTACATCGCCGCCACCCCTGAGGGCGTGTCGCTCAGCGTGGTCCTGGCCGGCCTCGGGTCACGCTTCACCGCCTACCTCCTCGACGTGCTCATCCAGATGGTGGCCCTGATCGTATTCGTGCTGGCCCTCGGCGCGCTGCTCCACAACAGCGGCGAGACCGGCCAGCTGGTGGCGATCGGCGCCCTCTACCTGTTCATCGCCTTCGACTTCATCGGGTACTTCGTCCTCTTCGACATGCTGTGGTCGGGCCGGTCCCCGGGCAAGCGGATGACGGGCCTGCAGGTGGTCCGCGTCGACGGCGGCCCGGTGGGGTTCTGGTCGAGCGTGCTGCGCAACGTCCTCCGCCTGGTGGACATCATGCCCACCGGCTACCTGGTGGGGAGCATCCTCGTCCTGGCCACCCCACGGAACCAGCGCCTGGGCGACCTGGCCGGTGGGACCGTCGTCGTCCGCCACCGCACGGCCGCGGTGGCCACCATGGCCAACCGGGCGTGGACCGATGCCGGCCAGTGGACGGCCCCCGTCGGCGGCGGACACGGGTGGGTGCCCTTCTCGCCGGCCGGTCCCGGCGTCGTCCCCGCCGAACTGGCCCACTGGGACGTGAGTGCCGTGGGACCGGACGACGTCATGCTGGCCGGCATGTTCCTGTCCAACCGGTTCGGCTACGCCCCCGAGGCGCGGGCACGCCTGGGGATCGACCTGGCCAACCGGATCTGGCCGCGGGTGGCCGGTGCGCCGACGAACCTCGCCCCCGAGCAGTTCCTGGAGGCCGTCGTGCTGGTGAAGTCCATCCGGGGCTGAGTGCCGAGTTCGTCAGCGAGCGCTTCAGCTCGCATAGTAGGTGGATCAGCTAAGCGGGATCCGACCAGCACGGATACCTCCCATCTGAGGTGTCTGGCCAACGGGGGGGATGGTCAGTCTTCCCGGTCCCTCGATTGTGAGATCACCCGGCTGTCCGTGTTGGACAGTGCTTTCCTCTTCCAGGGTGCTTGACATGCTGTCCGGTATACATCCACGATGTCGCGGTGGCGATGGCGATTTGGCCTGGCAATTTCCCGATTGCCGCATTCCCTGGGCATCCCCAATAGTGCAGCCCGAATTCGCGCTCGCACGGGATACTGGCGATGCGCTCGCATTCATCGTTGCCTTGGCGCTGCCAGCTGCTGCGACCATCGCAGTTCTCTTTCGGCAAGAGCGACGGTTCGCGGATCGAATCGCTGAGCGTGACCGATCAGGTGTGGATCCGCGTGTTCGAAGCCTCGCGATGTCGTTGGGTGTTGATCCGATTGCTGGGTTCCAGATGGGCGTGGAGGTAATGAACCTCAGGTGCCTGACAGTCCATGTCCAGGACGGCGAATTCCTCGAAGCGAGAGGCAGGTCGCGCTCGACGTTCCGCTCATGGGGACAGTTTGTCGAACTGACGATGATGGAGACACTGAACGGCTGTAAAGCACAGTTTCGGACTTGGCCTACCGAGGATCGATCTCCAACTGATATGGGGGCTGGGACGAAGCTGCTCGCTGCCATCGCCACCGATCTTGCACAACGTGCATCCGAATTGGGTGTTCGGGCCGAAGCAGTCTGATCGGCCCGGATCGTTCGCGAACCGCACCAGTGGGGGGCGGCCACGGGTGGGTGCCCGTCTCGCCGGCCGGCCCTTGCGTTGTCCCCGCCGAACTGGCCCACTGGGACGTGAGTGCCGTGGGACCGGACGAGGTCATGCTGGCCGGCATGTTCCTGTCCAACCGGTTCGGCTACGCCCCCGAGGCGCGGGCACGCCTGGGGATCGACCTGGCCAACCGGATCTGGCCGCGGGTGGCCGGTGCGCCGACGAACCTCGCCCCCGAGCAGTTCCTGGAGGCCGTCGTGCTGGTGAAGTCCATCCGGGGCTGAGCCGGGCTCGACCTGGCGAGGCATGACGGGTCTGGCCGACGGCCCCTGGTCGCTCTCGTTCATCTCGGCGCGGTCGCCGATGCGCTGGCCGAGCACGCCGGGCTGCGCGCTCTCAAGGTTCCGGCGTGGCGCGTCCTCACGGACGGGGTCGGCGACGCTCACCCCCACGGACGTCGGCAGGCGGATGGTGGTGCTCCCCGCAGGATCGACGATTCCGACCATAAGGGCAGTCCGTCCACCCGGCCGGCACGGCTACACCAGATGGTGGTTCAGGCCGGTCCGACAGCCAGCGCTCCGTTGAAGCGGGCCGCGTCAGCGAGGCGGTCGTCGTAGGTCACCAACGCGTCCAGGTCGTCCCCGAGCCGCAGCGCGGCGGCCAGGTGCAGGGAGTCGAGCGATCGCATCGCCGCCGGAGCGAGACGTCCGGCCACCTCGAAGGTCTCGGTCGACAGGGTGAGCAGCGTCACGGAGTCGAGGACGTGCCGGGCACGCTCCAGCAGCTCGGGTGCGGCCAGCTGACCGACCCGCAGCAGCTCCGTAGAGGCCAGGTCGCTCGACGTCGGTTGCCCTGAGCGCCCTTCCAGCCAGGCGAGAAGGGGGCCGTCTCGGCTTCGGCCACGACCAGCTCCACCAGTGCCGAGGTGTCGAGGTAGTCCGCCACCGTCAGTACCGCTCAGAAACGCTCAGTACCGTTGCTCGTCGCGCTGGGCAGCCAGGGCGGCGGACAGCGACGGACCCGGCGGAGGAGCGCCCAGATCTGCGATCCGAGACTTGGCCGGGCGAGCGTGGCCCGACTGCACGAGCCGCTGCAGGGGCGCTGAGCCGATCGGCACGAGCTGCGCGACCGGCCGCTGCCGGTCCGTGATGGTCACGGTCTCGCCGACCGCCGCCAGGACCACGACCACCGAAGCATTCTGCTTGAGGGCCCTGATCCCGACCTCACTCATGTTCTCCACATGTAGCACCTTTGAGGCATCGCTCTCCCGCGTGCAGGTGCTCAGGCCCCCTGGTCTGCCCCACCGAGCTGATCCACCTGGCCTCACACGCGCGTCGGCACACGGTGATGATCGTGCCGGCCCTATGACCGTGGGGGCCGTGTGGTCGGGCCGAACCAGCAGGCGCGGATCGAGACCATCCGGTGATCCGCGATCGAGGTCTACGCCCCCGGCCGTGACCGCACGCCGTCCGGGACGGCTCCCCCGCCCCTCGTCCGGCACCCTCCGGCGCCGACCTCCCTAGGATGACGCGATGGAGCCCGTGGAAGTCCTCGCCGCCGACCAGATCGACCTGTCGGACCTGGCGTTCTGGGAACGCCCGTGGGAGGAGCGCGAGGGCGCCTTCGCCACCCTCCGGCGGGAGCGGCCCCTGGCCCTGTTCGCCGAGCCCGACGCCCGTGAGGCCTCTCCCCTGGCCCCGCCGCCCGGCCCCGGCTATCGGGCCGTCACCCGCCACGCGGACGTGACCGAGGTGAGCCGCAACCCCGACATCTACTGCTCGGGCAAGGGGGCGGTGTCCATCCCCGACCTCCCCCCCGAGATGGTCGAGTACTTCGCCGGCATGATCTCGACGGACAACCCCCGGCACGCCCGCCTGCGCCGGATCGTCTCCGCCGCCTTCAACCCGCGAATGGTGCGCAGCATCGAGGACACCATCGAGCTGGTGGCGGCCGACGTCGTCGCCCGGGTGGCGAAGGGCGGCGGCGGCGACTTCGTGACCGAGGTGGCGGCCCGCCTCCCCCTGAAGATCATCTGCGACATGATGGGCGTGCCCGAGTCGGAGTACGACACCGTGTTCCGCTGCTCCAACGTGATCCTGTCCAACGGCGACCCTGAGTACATCCCCGAGGGCGAGGACCCCATCGTCGCCCTCCTCGGCGTCGGCCAGGAGCTGACCGACCTCATGACCGAGATCGCCGCCGACCGGGCGGCCAACCCCACCGACGACCTCACCTCGGCGCTCGTCAACACCAACATCGACGGCGAGGCCCTCACCCACGCCGAACTGGCGTCGTTCTTCATCCTGCTGCTCACCGCCGGCAACGAGACGACCCGCAACGCCATCACCCACGGCCTCTACTACCTGACGGTCAACCCCGACCAGCGGGCCGCCTGGCAGGCCGACGTGGCCGGCGTCACCCCCACCGCGGTCGAGGAGATCGTCCGCTACGCGTCGCCGGTCATCTGGATGCGCCGCACCGTCACCACCGACACGGTGCTCGGGGGCCAGGAGCTCCACGAGGGGGACAAGCTCCTCCTCTTCTACAACTCGGCCAACCGGGACGAGGACGTCTTCGAGCGGCCGTTCGACTTCGACGTCCGTCGCCAGCCCAACCCCCACGTGGGTTTCGGCGCCGCCGGTCCCCACTTCTGCCTGGGCGCCCACCTGGCCCGCCGCGAGATCGACGTCATGTTCCGGGAGCTCTTCGCCACCCTCCCCCACATCCACTCGACCTCGGAGCCCGACCGCCTGCGGTCGAACTTCATCAACGGGATCAAGCACCTGTCCTTCGACGTCTCGCCGGCGTCGGCCTAGGGACACCCCGCCCGAGGGGCGGAGCGGCACCGCCCACCACGTCGCCGGGGTGGGCGCCGGTCAGGTGCCGGCCGCCAGCTCCCGCAGGCCCGCCATCGCCTCGCGCACCATCACCGTGAGGTCCCGGTCGTCCTCGCCGCCGGCCCACCGTTCGAGGGAGACCCGGAACACGGCCAGGCCGGCTTCCGCGGCGATGGTCGCCTGCGGCTCCGCCACACCTCGCTGGCGCAGCACGGCCGCAACCGCCGCCACGTAGTCGCCCGCCTTGGCCAGCTCGCGCTCACGCAACTCGGGGTTGGCCGCGATCACGGCGTGGCGCTGGCGGGACAGGTCACGGCGGAACGCGCCGAGCATGTCGGCTGCGGCGTCGAGGCCGCACGCCACCGCCTCGAGGGGGTCGGCCGACGCCGGGGCACCGGCCAGGCCGGCGACGATCTGCTCCTTCAACAGGTCGGAACCGCCGAAGATCACCTCCCGCTTGTCGGCGAAGTGGCGGAAGAAGGTCCGCTCGGTCAGGCCGGCCCGCGCCGCGATCTCCGCCGTCGTGACCTGGTCGAAGCCACGCTCGGCGAACAGCGCCAGTGCCGCCTCCTGCAGCCGCCCCCGACTGTCCGGTTGCCATCGCCCCACGGTGCCAGCGTAGTGTTGACAGTTACTGACATCAAGGATAGGGTGATGTCTGTCCCTGACATCACCTCCCAGGAGATCTCCCACCATGCGACTCTTCATCACCGGCGCGTCGGGCTGGATCGGCTCGGCCGTCGTCCCCGAGCTCCTCGATGCCGGTCACCAGGTCGTCGGCCTGGCCCGTTCCGCGGCCTCGGCCCACCGGCTCGAGGCGGCAGGCGCCTCCGTCCACCGCGGCGACCTCGACGACCCCACCGGCCTGGCCCAGGCTGCCGCGGCCAGCGACGGCGTGGTCCACCTGGCCTTCCAGCACGAGGTGGCCTTCGTGCAGGGCGACTTCACCGCTGCTGCCGCTGCCGACCGCCGGGCGGTCGAGGCCATGGGTGGCGCCCTGGCCGGATCGGACCGCCCCTTCGTGCTGGCCTCCGGCGTGGCCGGGCTGGCCGCCGGGCGCGTGGCGACCGAGGCCGACGGGCTCCTCCTCGCCGACCACCTCCGGACCAACCCCATGGCCGGCCGGGCCTGCACCGCGCTCTACACCCTGTCGCTGGCCGGCGTGGGGGTCCGCTCGTCGGTGGTGCGGTTCTCCCCCACCGTCCACGGTGCCGGCGACGAGGGTTTCATCGCCCGCTTCGTCACCGTCGCCCGCCAGCGGGGCGAGGCCCTGTACGTCGGCGACGGGTCCCACCGGTGGCCGGCCGTGCACGTGACCGACGCGGCCCGCCTGGTGCGCCTGGCCGTGGAGTCGGCACCGGCCGGTTCGGTGCTCCACGCGGTGGCCGAGGAGGGCGTCGCCTTCCGGGACATCGCCGAGGCCATCGGTCGCCAGCTCGGCGTGGCTGCCGCGTCGGTGACGGCCGAGGAGGCGCTCGCACACGCCGGCTTCCTCGGCACACTGGCCGGCGTCGACATGCCGGTGTCGGCCGCGCTGACTCGGGCTGCCACCGGCTGGGAGCCCACCGGTCCGACCCTGGTCGAGGACCTCGACGCCGGCCGCTACGGGGGCGCCACCACCTGACCGCCTCCCGGCGGGCCAGCGGGCGGGCCGGACGGCGGACCGTCCTGCTACCCCCGGAACGTCACCTCGCCCCGGGTACCGGGCGGCGTTGACGGAGGACCCCCGAAAGGGCGACGAGCGCCTCCGCGGTGGCCGGGTAGGCGCTCGGGTAGGAGGCACGTGCCTGGCCCCCCAGGCGGTGGTCGTCGGTGGCCGTCGTGCGGGCCGTGGCCCGATCGAGCACGTCGAGGACGATGGCCACGAACGCCACCTCCTCCGCCGGTTCGTCCTCGAGGAGGGAGCGGGCCACGGCGGTGGCTTCCGCCATCGAGGCCTGGTGGGCGTGCCACAGCGCCACCTGATCGCCATCGTCACCGCCAGCCACTGCAGCGGCGTACGTGGCCCACGCCCGGACTGCACCGGTGGACGGGCCGTCGGCGCCGGCCGCCGCGTCGGCCACGTCCAGGACCATCAGGCCGTTCACCGCCTTCCACCATGGGGAACCCGCCCCGTCAGCCACCCGGCCACTCGCCACCTCCCACTCGAGGAAATCGGCCAGGGCGGTGCCGAGCCCCAGGCCCGTCCGTCCCGGTCCGGGGTGGGCCGAGAAGAACCTGCCGAAGGCGCGTCGCCGCTCCTCCACGCTGAGGGCGATGGCCGCCTCCAGCCGGCCGGCACCGGCGGGCCTCACGGCTCGACCAGGTAGAGCATGCCGTTCGGATCGGAGGCGGCCAGCACGCCGGTGGCGAACCGCCTCCCGGCCGGTGCCCCCGGTCCGGGGCTGAACCCGGACAGGGCCAGGGCCGGCGACCACGCCGAGACCATGGCGTGGTCGAGGAGCTCCCACATGACGTCGATGGGCTCGCCGGTGTCGGGGTCGGCCGGCAGCACGTGCATGTTGGGGACGGGGATGCCCACCGGCTCGTCCAGGAACCAGCTCGGGTGGGCGGCCATGACGGGGCCGATCTCCCCCATGCCGAACAGCGTCAGGGCGCCGCCCCCGGCCGCCGCGCCCACGCTGCTCCGCTCGTCGGGGTCGAAGGGCCCGTCCACCGTCACCACCAGCCACCGGCCGCTGCCGGCCTGGCTGCGGCGGCGGCGCCCGCCCCCGCCCGACCACGTCCGCCCGGCATCGTCCAGCGAGGCGCTGATCCACCCGGGCTGGAAGCGCTCGGCGGACTGGACCGCGCCCTCGCCGGGCCCGGAAGCGACCACGCTGCACCCCGCCGACAGCGCCCCCACCACGGTGGCCAACCCGTCCCACGAGCACGGCGACTGCAGCACCAGCCACGTGGCGCGGGCGTCGGGCTCGAAGAACGACGGGACGACCAGCGCGCCGGCCAGCAGGGAGCGCTGCGAGTGCCACACCGGCCCCGACGCTCCGGACAGGCACACGCGCTCGTCGCCGAGAGCGGCACCGCCGAGCTCGCCGGGCCCGCCGGACTCCGGCGCCGGGCCGGCACCCTCCCCGAGGGCGGTGATGCCGGCGGCGGCCAGCAGCTCGCCGCCCGCCGCGTCGCACAGTCCCACCTCGGCGCCCGATGCACCGAGGACAGCCCGGGCGCCGCCGTCGTCGACGGCGGCCAGGGCCACCCGCCGGCCCGAGGCCAGCGCCCCGAGGACGGCCACCACGCCGTCCGCACCGGGACCGGTCGCCACCGCCACCACGCCTCCGGGGGCGACGGCGCCCCGCACCCGGGCCGCGGTGGCCGCCACCTGCTCGGCCAGCTCCGCCGCGCTGAGCTCGTCCCCGCCGTCACCGGCCAGCGCCAGCTCGTGCGGGTGCCGGCGGGCCGGGCCGTCGACGGCCAGCGCTGCGACCGGCACGGGGGGCACCCCGAACACCCGGGGCACGGTGTCGGGCCAGTACCACGACGGGGTGGTGGCGATCGTCTTCGGCATCAGAGGGAGGGTCCCGGGCCCGATCCGTGCGGCCACGCGGCCACGAGCGCCCCCGCCAGGGCCACGCCCAGCTCGATCCGCAGGAGCACGTCCATCACCCGGATCGACCGCATGCGGCGGCGCTTCAGCTCGGCACGGTCCTCACCGGGCTCCAGCCGGGCGTGCGACCGGGGGTGGACGAGGAGGCCCATGACAGTCACCAGTGCCACCAGCGCCACCCAGGCGGCGCCCAGGGCCAGCCACCGGGCGAGCGACAGGCGCCCGGGCCCACCCGTCACCTGCCAGGCAACGCACGTGGCCGCCATGGCGGCCAGCGAGGCGATGGCCAGCCACCGGTAGCGGCGGCCCATGGCGTTGCACAGCACGCCGGTCTGGCCCGGGGGCACGTGGCGCTGGAGCGGCCGCCACACCAGCTCCATGAACAGGGCACCCCCGACGTAGACGGCCCACTCGATGGTGAACACGTAGCCGAGCGCGGTGTGCATCAGAGGATCCCGTTCCCATACGCGAGGGACGCACCGAGGAGCACCACGAACAGGGCGATGACGAGGTCGGCCCGGGTGAGCCACGACACCCGCCGGGCGGCGGCCTGCATGGCCTCCAGCTGCTCGCCCACCTTGGCCCCGCCCCCCCGGCCGCTGGCCTTGGCCGCCAGGCGGGGCCGGTACACGAAGGTGATGACCGCCCCGTTCACGGCCAGGACGGCCCACAGCACCATCATGGCCAGCAGGGTGCGCCCCGAGCCGGTGGAGACGATGTCGCCGCTCGAGATCAGATGCTGGTCCGACAGCGAGAAGAACAGGAGCATGCCGCTGATGGGCAGCAGGGCGAGCGAGGACCACACCAGGACGAGGAACCGGTCGGCCGACTTCTGGGCCAGCACCTGGGCCTGGGCCGGGGGGACGAAGCGCTGGGCCGGGCCGAGGACGAACTCCATGGCCACCGAGCCGCCCACGTAGACGGCCACCGCCAGCAGGTGCAGGTAGGAGGCGACGACCTGGACCCACGTGGCCGTCACGCCTGCCCCCCGTCCCCCGCCGCACCCGGATCGGGCAGGCCCGGGTGCCAGGTGGCGAAGTGGTCCTCGATGGCCGGGGTCAGGCCGTCGGCCCCGCCGTCGGGCACGAAGTACCGGCGGTAGAAGCCGGTGTCGACGTGGTGGACCTGGACGGAGAGCTTGGCCCGCACCGGGTTGACGTAGGCCGGGCAGCACCCGTGCTTGGCCACGATGTGCTCGACGGTGGCGATGGCCGCCTCCTCGGCCCAGTCGGACAGGTGGGCTCGGGGGTGGGCGCGGACCTCGTCGGCCACCTCCGGGCGCCACGGGTCCGGGGCACCGTCGAGGGCGCCGCCCGGTCCCTCACGCAGCGACCGGACGTAGCGCACGGCGGACGCCGCGTCGGGGAAGCGGGGGGAGGGCACCATGACCGGCTCGAACACGCCGGCCAGCCCCTGGCACGTGGACGTCGTCGCCGGGTTGGTGGCCGGGTCGCGCTCGAGGAACGAGAAGCCCAGCCCGGGCGAGATCTCCGGGTACGCCCCGAGCAGGAAGTCGTCGGCGTACGACCCGGTGGTCCACGCCCCCAGCCCGAGCGCCTCGCAGGCCAGGCGGATGTTCTGGACCATGCAGCCGACCTGGCCGGTGTGGAGGAGGAGGGCCAGCTCGTCGAAGGCGGGGATGGGGAACCCCACCTCGAGGAAGCCGGGGCGGATCCACTCCTCGCACCCGGCCGGATCGCCGGTGTCGGGGTCCTGGAGGTAGAAGCCGGACCACTCGTAGGAGACGAGGAGCTGGTTGAACCACTCGAGGCCCACGTCACCCACCGGCACCAGCCACGTGCTCCCCGGCCGGTTCAGGTTGTACTGGCCCGCCCCCATGGGCCGCACGTTGTGGGTGGCCTCGGGGGCGCCCGGCCAGGCCACGTCGGGGCGGTGGTCGAGGACCTGCACCCGCCCGGCCCGGTACCAGTCGAGGATCCTGCCGTAGTCGTCCGGACCCCGGATCTCGACCGGTCGGGGCGGGTCAGGCTCGGGGCGGTACACCCACACGCCGCTGTCGTCGATGACGAACAGGTCGACGCCCAGGTCGCCCGACGACGACGGGACGGTCCGCCCCCGCCGGTGGAGCATGCCGGCCAGGGCCCCCTGGACGGGGACGTCGGCCAGGGCCATGCCGTTGGGCCCGGCGGCGGCCCAGCACAGCAGGGCGGCCTCCGTCTCGGACAGGGGGACGGGCGCCGCCGGCGACGCGTAGGCGAACGGCCCCTGCGGCTGGGTGGCGGTGCGGTCGCCCGACCAGGTGAACGCCTCCTCCTCCCCCGTCTCCGCCCGGTAGCCGAGGCCGATGCGGCGGGTGCGGACGGTGGAGAGGAGCTGGAAGAGCGTCGGGGTCGAGGTGAAGGCGGCCGCCACCTCGGCGGGATCGCCCGCCCCTGCCGCCACCGGGGACCCACCCACGTCGTCTGCCCCCCGTCGCGAGAAGATCATCGGTCGGCTCCTCCTCCTGCCGCGGCCGCGGCGACGTCGACGAACACCGCCCGGTCGGCGGGGACCGGCTGCCACCCGAACGGCAGGTAGCGCAGGTGGCCGTACTTGCCCACCAGGTGCAGCCACTTGACCATGCCCGGCTCGACCTCGTTCGCGCCCTCCCACCGGCGGAACATGTGCGGCTCGAAGCCGTTGTAGACGATGACCTGCCCGGGCCGGACCCGGCCCGTCACCCGCACCATGGCCTCGAAGGCGCCGTGGTCGTTGGACACCCGCACCTCCTCGCCCTCGACCACGCCGCGGGCGGCGGCGTCCTCCTCGCTCATCACCACCAGGGGGCGTCCCCGGTGGGTGCCGAGCAGGTGGCGGTTGCCCATGCCGATCGAGTGGACCGTCCAGCGGGAGTGGCCGCTGGTGAGGACGAGCGGGTACTCGCCCCCCATGCGGGGCGGCTCCTTGTGGGTGGGGAGCTGCTCCCCCGCCTCCAGGAACCACGGGTGGTCGATGTAGAACTGGGCCCGCCGGGTCAGCGTCGGGTAGGGCAGGTGCTGGTCGACGTGCCACCGGAAGGCCGTCATCACCTCGTCGTCGCGCACGTCGGTGGCCACCGACAGGCCGGGGGCGAAGGTGCCGAGCCCGGTGAAGCGGATGCTCCCGTCGCGGCGCAGCCGCTCGACCGAGCTGCCCGGGGGCAGGGTGCCGGCGTCGGCCGAGTCGCGCACCCACTCGTCGAGGACCATCTCCTCCCCCGACAACTGGCCCCCGAGGTCGAAGTCCTCCCCCAGGCGGGCGGCGTGGCGGGTCTGGCGGCGGGCGTCGTCGTACTCGTCGAGGCCGACGGCCACGGCCCGTTCGGCGATGGCCCGGGCCAGGGCGGAGAAGATCTCCCACTCGGTGCGGGCCTCGCCCCGCGGCGGGGTGGCCGCGTCGGAGAAGGCCAGGCGCAGCATGTGGGTGATGGGGTACTGGACGTTTACCCGCTCGTACTGCATGGCGGCGGGGAGGACCAGGTCGGCCTGGAGGGCGGTGGCCGACATGCGGAAGTCGACCACCACCACCTTGTCCAGCTTGGGCCACAGGGTGTCGACCAGCTTGGCCCGGCCGCCCCGGGCCCGGCGCATGGGGTTGGTCCCCACCGTGAAGAGCACCCGGGGCGGCGTGGACGCCCCCGGCCGGGCCACCCCGCCCCACCACCCGCGCCGCAGGGCGTCACGCAGGTAGTCGCCGAAGGGCTTCGCCATCGTCGGGTCGGACCACTCGGGCCGGTTCCACGTCTCGTCATAGCCGGCGTGGTGGTAGTTGAAGAAGACGGGCGGCGCCGAGGTCCCCGAGCTGGTGGCCAGGGCCAGCAGCTGGTTGCCCACCATCTCGTCGGTGGCGTCGGGGTCGCGCTTGCGCATCTGGGCCATGGCCTGGTCGATGCCGTCCAGCACCCGGGCCGTCTCCTCCACGCCGGGGCGCGTCTTCATCGAGAACAACAGGTAGCCGTCCAGCCCGGCCAGGGCCAGGCCCTGGATACCCGTGCCGGGCCGGCCCCAGTTGCCGGTGAGGGCGAGCACCAGGCACATCGACCGCTCCATCAGGTCGCCGTGGAAGTACTTCGGCCCGTTGAAGCCCTCGAGGATCTTGACCCGCCGGCCGGCCACCAGGTGGGCCAGGCGGCGGATGGTGGAGGCGGGCACGCCGCAGACGGCGGCGGCGTCCTCCGGCGCGTAGTCGCCCAGGTGGCGCCGGAGCAGGTCGAGGACGGTGACCACTTCGGCCTCGGTGCCGTCGGCCAGCGTCACCGTGAACGGTCCCTCGAGCACCGGGTCGAGCTCCCCCAGCTCCAACGTCCCCCGGGGGGCGGCGGTCAGCCCGCCGGCCCGGTCCCACAGGTGGAAGGTCTCCTCGTCCCCGCCGGCCTGGAGGTCACGCTGACGCAGGTAGCGGCCGGTGTCGCTGCGCACCAGGAGGGGCAGGTCGGTCTGGGTCAGGACGAACGGGCGGTCCCACAGGTCCTCGTCGATCACCACCCGGCACATGGCGAGGGCGAGGGCGGCATCGGTGCCGGGCCGGACGGGGACGAAGAGGTCGGAGCCGACGGCCGAGGCGTTGTAGTCGGGTGCGATGGCCACCACCTGGGCGCCCCGGTAGCGGGCCTCGGAGATGAAGTGGTGGTAGGGGATCGACGTGTAGGCCGGGTTCGAGTGCCACAGCAGGAGGACGTCGGCCAGGAAGGTGTCATCCACCGTGCTGGCACAGGAGAACTTGCCGAAGGTCAGGTGTTGGCCGGTGGGGAGGTCGTTGACCAGCCCGTTGGCGTCGAGGGTGACGGCGCCGAGGAGGGCGGCCAGGCGGAGGAACGGCGCCTGGGCCAGCAGGCCCCCCTCCACGCTCTCCTCGAACACGACCGCCTCGGGGCCGTCCTCGTCGATGGCGGTCACCACCGCCTCGGCCACCTCGGCCAGCGCCTCCTCCCACGTGATCTGCTCCCACTGCCCACTGCCCCGCTCCCCCACCCGGCGCAGCGGGTGGAGGACGCGGTCCTCGCTGGTCAGCTGGGCGCTCCACGCCCCACCCTTCTGACAGCCGAGCGGGTTCATGTCGGGCACGCCGGAGGCCACCGGGTCGATGGTGCCGGCCTGCTCCTCGAAGGCCACCTGGCCGTCCCGGCTGAAGACCCGGTAGGGGCAGCCGGCCAGGCAGTTCAGGCAGTGGGTGCCCCAGGTGACGCGCTCCCACGTCCACCGGGACCGGTAGCCGTCCGCAGTGGCTGCATCTCCCGGCCGGCCGCCGTCACTCGCCGGGGTTACGACGTCGCCCTCACCCACCGAGCCGCTCTGCCACGTAGGCACGGTCGGCCGCCACGAACGTACCCAGCCGCTCCAGTGTCCACCCGACCAGCGGACCGGCGCCCGGTCCGGCCGACGCGGCCAGGGCCGGCACCCAGTCGAGCACGTGGCTGTCGAGGAAGTCGCGCTGGGCCCGCCGGAACGAGGTGGCCAGGCGGGGCGAGGGCGTGGCCGCCTCGCGGAAGCACAGGTACTGGAGGAAGTCGAGCTCGGTGGCCAGGTGGTCGGCCGGGCGGGGGGCGTCGTCCGACGCGGCCAGGCCGAAGTACTCGTACTCCCGGCGCACGGCGGCGATCTCCGCCTCCCGGTCGGCCCGACCGCTCCCGCCCAGGAGCGCCGACCCGCCGAGGACCCGCTCGTGGTCGGCGGCGAACGAGGCGGCATCTACCCCGGCCGGGACGTCGACCGTCCCGATGTCGAAGCCGAACGGCAGCAGCGACGCCGCCTCGGTCAGGCCGGCCACCCACTTCCCCTCGACGGCCTGGTCGAACAGGTCGGCCGGGGCGGTGGCGAACCACCCGCCGAAGAACTGGTAGACGGCGCTACGGGCCGTGGTCTCGTTCTCCTCCACCTCGATGGGGCCGGT
>JAJZDI010000024.1:40824-43706 GCA_021806045.1 Actinomycetes bacterium | reverse complement strand
CTCGTGATCCGCTCCCCGTCGCCCACCTCGGCATAACCGTCGGGCTCCCCGGCCAGTGCGGCAGCGTCCACGTGGACGACGACCGTGGGCGGGGATGCCTCCTCGCCCAGGGCACAGGCGGCCAGGGCGACCAGGGCGTCGGCCAGGCGGGCCCCGTAGGGCTCGGGAGGCTCGCCATCGGGGGTGGGAGCGGCCTCGGCCACCAGGGCGTCGAGGGCGGCGGCCAGGATGGCCCCTGCCTCGGTGGTGAGGCGCCCCGAGAGGCGCACGGCCCCCGCCTCGGCCCGGGTGGCCACATAGCGGGTGCGATGGGCGTCCCGTTCGACCTGGGGCTCTGCCGCCCGGCGGGCACAGAGGGCCCCCTGGAGCTCGGCCGGCGTCCATCCGGGGGCAAGGCGGGCCAGCTCGGCGTCGTCCTCCGGGGTGGCGAGGGCGCACAGGGGGGCCAGCTGGTCATGGGAGAGCCGTCCCTCGGCCGCCTCAGCGGCGATGGCGGGAAGCTCGCCGAGGGCCACCCCGCAGCGTGCCCAGGCCCGGGCCGTCGCCCGGGTGACCCCGAGGCGGAAGGCGAGCCAGGCCTCGAGGGAGGGCGCCCCGTCGGCCCGGAAGCCCTCCAGCTCGCCGAACCGGCCCACCAGGGCGAGCAGGCGGGCATGGACGGCCATCTCGGCCACGTGGAGCTGGACGATGGCCTCGCCGAGCTCGTCCGCGCTCAGGTCCGGGGGCACCTCGGGTCCCCGGGGAGCCGGGTCAGCCGGGAGCCGGTCCCCATCCCCCGAACCACCCTCTCTGGGGTCCTCTCCGGGGTCCTCTCCGGTGCTGCGTGCATCGTCCGATGCCGGTCCGTCGATCATGGGAAGCATCGAAACAGATCGGTGTGACAGGACCTCGGCCCCCGATCGGCGGGGACGGGTCAGTGCGTCAGCTTCCGGATAGCGAATGCGGCGAACACCTGGAGGACGCCGTAGAAGATCAGCCAGATGCCCATCACCGTCGCCAGCACGACCAGCGTCAGGCCCGGAATGAACAGGGTGACCACGCCTGCGGCGAAGCCCAGCAACCCCATCACGATCCTGATCACCCGGCCTGGGGCGCCCTTGCGGCTGTAGGCCTCGACGAACTCGATCAACCCGCCGACCACCCAGAAGATCCCCAGCAGGACGGCCAGTGTCGCCACCGTCTCGAACGTCCGGCGGATGAGGAACAGGCCGATGATGACCGAGAGGAGACCGAGCAGCGCGATCAGGATCCGGTTCCCGGCGTCATCGCCACCATCGGCGATGGCGAGCACGACCCTGAAGAGCCCGCTCACGAACAGCCAGATCCCGATGAACAGGGCGACGCCGAACACCGTGTCGACGGGGCGGGACACGACGAGGATGCCCACCACCAGCGTGACCGCACCGAAGAAGAGGACCCAGCCCCAGGAGCGGCCTACGGCTTCGAGGAAGTCGGGTTCCTCCCGTCCTGACCGATCGCCTCGACCTGCTCCCATGGTGACCTCCCGTCTTCGCCACGTCCGGGAGCCGGCCCACGCCACTTCCTGGCACGCTCCGGCACGCTCCGGCACGCTCCGGCACGCTCCGGCACTCCCGGGCACCGAGGCTAGGCCGGCGGCGCTCCCGCCGAGCGGACGAGCTCCTCGCTGACCTCCCAGAGCCGGCGAGCGGCCGCTGCGTTCCGAGCCGCTGCCGACGGTTGACGGGGCCGGTTCTTCACGTAGTACCCGCCAGAGACGCCCTCGACGTCGGGCGACGACGCGAGGTACACGGACGTCCGGGCGCCCTGCTCGGCGGTGAGGATGAACGGGCGGATCACCTTGATGCCGAATGCCAGGAACCCGTCGGCGTCGCCATCGCGGGCGAAGCCCGTGGCAACCGTGCCCGGATGCAGGCAGTTGGCCGTGACCCCGCTCCCCTCGAGCCGGCGGGCGAGCTCCGTCGTGAACAGGATGTTGGCCAGCTTCGACATGCCATAGGCACGCATGCCCGCATAGGAGCGGGTCGACTGGAGGTCGTCGAAGTCGATCCCCCTTCGGGCCGAACGGTGCGCGGTGGAGGCGACGTTCACGATGCGAGCGGGAGCACTCTCCCGCAGGCGGTCGAGCAGTAGGTCGGTCAGGAGGAACGGTCCGAGGTGGTTGACGCCGAAGGTCGCCTCGAACCCGTCGGCAGTCTCGCGCCGGTCGGTGAGAACCACGCCAGCGTTGTTGACGAGCACGTCGATGCGCTCGAACCGGCCCAGCAGGGCGGCTGCGCCCTCGCGCACCGACGCCAGGCTGCCGAGATCGAAGACGGCCGCATGGACGTCGTCGTTGCCCGTCTCGGTGCGCACGGCGTCAGCTGCCGCCTCGGTCTTCGCCTCGTCCCGACCGGTGATCACGACCCGAGCGCCGAGCGATGCCAGAGCGGCCGCGGTGGCGCGCCCGATTCCCGAGTTCGCTCCGGTTATCACCACGGTCTTGCCGTCCATCGTGTCGACCCCCTTCTCAGCCCACGGCCATCGTTCCCCGCGTGCGCCCCACGTGCGCGGGCTACGGGCCACCCCCATCTTGCCGTTCAGGTCACCGATCCCGCGCGAGCCGCCTCACCGTGACGGTGGCGAGGGCCGTCAGCCGCTCCCCCGCCCCCAGGTCGTGCATGGAGACCCGGACGACCACGTCTCGTCCACGGTCTCCGATGACCGCAGCCCGGGCCTCGATGGGACCCACCCGGTTGGGGCTCACGTACTGGATCACGGCGCCCGAGACGCATGGCGTCGTTGGATCCTCGCCGGGTGCATCGGCAACTCCGCTGCCCGTGCCGCTGAGCGCCGTGGCCCGGGTGGCCCGGGTGGCCCGGGTGGCCCGGGTGGCCCGGGTGGCCCGGGTGGCCCGGGTGGCC
>JAJZDI010000024.1:0-40724 GCA_021806045.1 Actinomycetes bacterium | reverse complement strand
GTGGCCCGGGTGGCCCGGGTGGCCCGGGTGGCCCGGGTGGCCCGGGTGGCCCGGGTGGCCCGGGTGGCCGCCTCGTCAGCCAGCACGGCGACCGCCCCGCCGTGGAGGATGCCCCAGGGATTCCGGAGATGCTCCACCAGATCGAGCCTCGTCGTCGGGCCACTCCCGGGCTCGATGTGGAAGAAGTCGTCGATCGGCACCTGCTCGGGTGGCGGAGCCGGCGCAGGGACCCAGACGGGTCGGTCGAACCTCAGGTCCATCTCCGCCGGCTCGAGCACGGCCATGGTGGCGATGGCCGAGGCCACGGGAACGTCATCACGGCCCTCGTCGACGACCACCATCCCGCTCACCACCGACGTGCGGCCCTTGCGCAGGACCCGACCGCCGACGCGCAACGGTCCGGTATGGTCGAGTCGTGCCAGCCGGACCATCAGGTTCGTGGTGACGATCCATCGGGGCAGGACGGACAGGCCGCTCATCATGCCGCCAGCCGAGTCGAGGACGGAGATGAGCGCACCGGCGCGCATGCCACCACCGGGGCCGCGCTCATGAGGGTCGATGGGGATCCGGGCGCCGAAGGGCGGCTCGACGCCATCGCCGGAGGATGCGGAACCGCTCTCGCCGGCTTCTCGATGGCGGGCGGGGTCCTCCCACCGCTCCATCCGGAAGTACTCGCTCACGGCGCGCCCGGAATAGTCACTGAACACTGCCGGGCGGCTGCCACCGGACGAGGCGCCTGCAGCGGCCGGGGTCATATCGACACTCCAACCCGTGTCGGGACCATGCCCACATCGGCGATCGTGGTCACCCGATCCCCGGCGCCAACGTCACGGAGCTCGACGAGCACGGTGCCAGGACCTGCCCCGGGCGCCTCGAGGACGTCAGCACGTCCGACGATCGGGCCCTCCTTGCACGGCGCCAGGAAGGCGAGGTGGAGATCGACCACGGCGGCACCGGGCACCGCCCGGCGCGCCGCCTCGTCCACCATGAGGGTGACGATGCCCCCCTGCACCGCCCCGAAAGTGTTGCGGACGTAGTCGACGACCTCGAGCGACACCACGTCTCCCGGCGACACCACGGCTACGCGTCCGCCCACGCCGCCGACGCCGTCGACCTCGAGGGTCCGTGGAGCGAAGCCGATCCGCTCCAGCACCGAGCGCCGATCGCTGCCGGCTCCGAACTCGGTCCTCACCACCTCGTCCAGGCGGAGCTGCCCGCCGGGTGTGAGCTGGTGTTCCCTCGTCGGCAGCAGAGCGAAGGTCAGGGTGGCCCATCCGACCGGACCTGCCTCCGGACCGTCGACCGGACCTGCCTCCGGACCGTCGACCGGACCTGCCTCCGGACCGTCGCTCACCGTCGCCTCGATGACCACCGTCGTCCGGCCGCGCCGGGTGACGGTCGCCTCCACCGTGAGCACGGAACCGAGCCCGTAACGGACGGGACGGAGGAGGTGCATCGCCATGTCGGCCGTCGCCACCCGTTCCGGACGGGCGCTCATCACAGCGACCGCGCCCGCGACGGAGTCGACCAGCACGCCGACGATCCCCGCCCGCGGATGACCGTCTTCAAGAAGGACGTCCGGACCGATCGGGATGGCACCACGAGCCGTTCCGTCAGGGTGGAGCTCCACCGTCACACCGAGGTCCCGCAGGAAGTGGTCTTGAGGCGGGTAGTCGGGGCTTCCCCACCCGCCCCGCTGTGGATCCGGAGCCGGCGCGCGGCCCAACGCTGATGACATGCCATCCCCTCCGAGGACGATGCGGTGTCCCGTCCGGCTCGGTCGACCGATGCCGGCTTCCGCTCCCCGACATGATCTCCGATCGCGCCTGCCTCGGGCCAACCGGCGCAGCTGCGACCGAACGGGTCGGCCTCACTCCGGTATCAGGAGCCAGCTTCACTCCGGTATCAGGAGCCAGCTTCCCTCCGGCATCGGGAGCCGGTGCCAGCGTCGGCGGGCGAGCCGGCGTGAGCGCCCGTGCCACCGCCGGCGTCAGGAGCCCGGCCCCTCCTCGAACCGGGAGGTGAACGAGAGCAGTTCGCCCGTCGAGTGCCGGCGCCGCTCCTCGTAGATCCTCCGGTAGCCGGTGTGCCTGATCCGCCAGCCGGCGGGTGTGCGGACGTAGACGTCCTCGTAGAGCGCGGTGCCGGTCAGCATGAAGTCGGCTGCCGGCACGATGACCCGGTCCTCCAGGTACCAGATGCCGGTGGCCTCATCATCCGACGCCAGTGTGATCTCCGGGTGGTGGGCCGTGTGGGAGTGGACGATCCCCGGGTCACCGAGCGACCGCTCCAGGAACCCGATGACCTCGCTGCGGCCGTCAAAGGTGTGGCGCCCGCCTTCGTAGGACGTGGTCACGTCATCCGTCAGCACGTCCCCGAGCAGAGCGAACTCCTTGGTGTCGAGGAGGCGGAAGTAGGCCGCCTTGAGAGCGCGGATCGCTTCGAGATCGTCGTGGCGGGATGCCGGCATGCACACCTCGGTCGGGTTGAAGAGCAGTGTATCCAGGGCGCGCCTCCGGCCACCGGGACGGGTCACGCCGCCACGTGCCGGAGCGGAGTTACCAGCGGGTCACCAGACCGACTACGGTTCCACCCGGCGTAGACCGCAGATCGTACGGCGGTCGAGGCCCGACCTTCAGCGCATCGAGGAAGCAGTGCACTGAGGGCGACACTGGCACATGGCACGTTGGACCCCGGCCCTGCTGACCGGGCTGGGCTGAAGGCGCGCTGAGCCAGCGGCGGTTGCGCCGGCCCGCGGGGCCGGTCCGGAGCGGATTGCACAGGCAGGAGCAGAAGGGGGAAGGGGATGCGGAAGGCGTGGTCGTGGCTGGGCCTCAATCTTGGCAAGCGCGCCGGATCGGTCTCCGTGATCGGACTGGCGTTGACCTTGTTGCTGGGGCTCGGCATCACGCAGCTGCAGTTCGTGACGACCAACAACAGCTACCTGAACGGCAACGACAAGGCCCAGATCGAGAACCAGCACTACGAGTCGCTCTTCGGCGGCGACCCGATCGCGGTGATGTTCACGATGAAGCCGGGCACCACCATCGACAACCTGTTCACCGCGGCCAACATCGCCGAATTCAGGCGTGTCCAGGCCGAGTTGACCGCGAACCCCTCGATCTTCAGCATCGTCAGCCCGCTCGACGCGGCCGAGCTCTCCCAGAGTCTGTCGTCGTCGTCAAGTGGTAATCCGGCCAACAGCCTTGCCGGTCAGCTTCTCCTCAGTGCCGAGCAGCGGGACCCGTCGCCGCAGGGGAGGGCGCTCCGACTGGCCGACATCACCGCGCTGCTGAAGGGTGAGTCCAAGATCCCCCCGTCCCAGCAGGTGCTCACCAACCCGGCGTGGGCCCACTTCCTCCTCCATGACCCCAGTGGCAAGGTCCGGGTGGCCTCGGCGACGTTCCTGCCCAACGACCAGCATGCGGTGCTCATCGCGTTCGTCAAGGGCGGGCTCAGCATCGAGCAGGAGTCGGTGGCGGCCGGCGCCGTGGAACAGATCTTCGCCCACAGCCACTTCCAGAACGTGGTGGGGGGCAAGCCCCTGGTGACGGGCGTGCCCGCGCTCCTCCGCACGATCAACGACTACCTGAAGGGGGGAATGCTCACCCTCGGCGCGCTGGCGGCGGTGATCATGGTCGTGATCCTCATCCTCCTCTTCAACGTGCGGTGGCGCCTTCTCCCCTTCTTCGTGGTCGCCATCGGGTTGGTGTGGGCGTTCGGCATCGCCGGCTATTTCGGGATCCCCCTGACCCTCGGGAGCATCGCTGGGCTGCCCGTCCTCCTCGGCATAGGCATGGACTACGCCATCCAGCTCCACTCGCGGGTGGAGGAGGAGGTGGTCCTCGACCGGTCAGCGCACCCCATGCAGGCCACGGCACGCGGCCTCGGCCCGGCACTGCTCGTGGTCACCTTCGACGCCGTCTTCGCCTTCTTGGCACTGACCTTCGCGAAGGTCCCGATGATCCGACAGTTCGGATGGCTGCTGGTCGTCGGCATCATCGCCGTCTGCATCTGCAGCATCATCCTGCCGTTGTCCATCCTCGGCATCCGCGAGTACAAGTCGCCGACCCGCGGCAAGGACTTCTCGAAGGGCCGCCTCAGCCGCCTCGTGGTGTGGCTGGGGAGCGTGCCGGCGAAGGCCGCCGTTCCGTTCGCCATCGTCTCCATCGGCGTACTGCTCCTCGGCCTCTCGATGGAGGGCAGCCTCAAGCTCCAGACGGACCCGCTCCAGTGGATCGACCCCCACAACCAGACGGTCCAGGACATCAACCAGCTCAAGGCCGGGAGTGGCTCCGACAATGCCCTCGGGACCCTGGTGCAGACGGACAAGCCGTGGAGCGACAGCACCGTCGCCTACGTGACGACGCTTTCCGACCAGCTGGTCCACAAGTACCCGAATGCGCTCTTCCAACCGGCCGGCATCGTCAACCTGGTCTCCGAGTTCATCCAGGTTCCCGGCGCATCCGTCGTTCCCCCCACCGGAGCACAGGTGAAAGCGGTCAACGCCGTCGCGCCGGTCGACATTCAACGTTCGGGCTCGACCGACGGAGGTCGCTACCTCAGCATCTTCTTCCGGTCGAAGACAGCGGTGCTCGGTCAGCTGAAGCCGGTCGTCGACCACATCCAGAACGGCGTCCATGCCCCGCCCGGGATCACGGTCACGCCGGGAGGTATCGCCGTCGTCGGCGTCGGGCTCATCGACAACCTGAACGCGTCGCGCAGCCTGCTGACCTACCTGGCCCTCATCCTGGTCGGCCTCTTCCTCATGGTCCGGCTGCGGAGCCTGATCAGGTCGCTGCTGTCGTTGATCCCGGTGATGGTCGCCGTGGGAGCCGTGTCGATCCTGGCCTACGCGCTCAACGTGCAGTTGAGCCCGATGACCGCGGTGTCGGGACCGCTGGTGGTGGCCGTCTGTACGGAGTTCACATCGCTGATCCTGTTGCGATTCGTGGAGGAGCGGTCACGGGGTATCGGCCCGACGGGCGCCATGGCCGTGACGGCGTCAAGGACCGGGCGGGCGTTCATGGTCTCGGGGCTCACCGCCGTGGCCGGCGTCGCCGTCCTGGCCACATCGTCGTGGCCGCTGCTCCGGGGCTTCGGCATCATCGTGGGTCTGAACGTCGCCGTGGCGCTCTTGTGCGCGCTGGTGATCCTGCCGCCGATCCTCATCTGGGCGGACGCCGACGGCCGGCAGTGGGTCTCACGTGGGCTCATCCGCCGGGACGACGACCATGGCCGGTTCAACGATGTGCCTCCGCCTCCGGGTGACGATCACCCCGACGGAGCAGCCCAGCAGATCGGCAACGGCTCCGAACCGTCGTCGGGCGTGACGGTCGGATCCGCGGTCACGGCCGCCCCGCATGCGGAGGCGCCGCCGACGATGCCGACCGATCAGACGGCCGGGACCTATCAGACGGCCGGGACCTATCAGACGGCCGGGACGGCAGGGTCGGCCGCGACAGAAGTGGTTGGAGCGGCACAGCCGCAGGCGGCCACGCCCATGCAGGGCATGAACATCAACCCACAGGCCAGCGCATCACCGGCCACCGTCGCATCGTCACCCGCTCCCGCCACGAACGGGACCTACGCCCAGGGCGCGGCGGCACCACCCGGGTCCTGGATCGAGCTCCACGGACGGTATGAGGCGTACTACCTCCAGCAGGGGTACGCACCATCCGATGCTCGGGCGTTCGCGACCCACTACGCGACCATCCACTGGACCGGCGGTGCCTACGCGAGCAGTCCGTCGACAGCCATGCACCAACCTGCTCCGGCTGCGTACGCCCAGGCCCACGCCCAGGCGTACCCACAGGTTCAGGCGACTGCACCCGCGGCAGCCCAACCGGCTCAACCGGCACAGGCAGCTCAACCGGCCCAACCGGCACAGGCAGCCCAACCGGCTCAACCGGCACAGGCAGCCCAACCGGCACAGGCAGCCCAACCGACCCCGCAGGCAGCACCGCAACCCACGGCCGATGCCCCCCGGGTGGCTCCACAGCCCCTCCGGGCGCCGGCACCCCAACAGGTCAGCCCACCGCCACAGCGGGCCGGGCAGCGCGGGCGCTCCTCCATGACGTCCCCGACGCACCAGGCGACCGGGCAACCCGATCACCTGCACACCCCCCCGGACGCCGGACCCCGCCCAGACGGCCCAGACGGACCAGACGGACCATCCAGCCCGGTCAGCCCGGCATGAGCGGCACCACGCCTGACGTCGAGGTCACCATCGACATCGCTGCGCCCACCGGGCGGGTCTGGGATCTCATCGGCGACCCATCCCGTATGGCGGAGTGGTCGCCCGAATGCGACCGCGTCACGTGGATCGGGGGCGCCTCGGGCCCGGCGCTCGGTGCCCGCTTCCGCGGGCACAACACGAAGGGCTGGCGGCAGTGGACAACCACCGGGACGGTGATCGCCTACCAGGTGGGGACCGAGGTCGCCTGGCACGTCGACTTCCTCGGTCTCGCCGTCGCCGACTGGGGCTACCGGGTGGAGGACGCAGGGAACGGCACGACCCGGGTCACCGGTTCGTTCACCGACCGGCGCAACGCTGTGTTCGGAGCACTGAGCCGGCCTACACGAGGGGTGTCCGACACGCTGGCGCACAACCGTGCCGGGATCTCCACCACCCTCGAGCGGGTACGTACCGCCGCCGAGTCGCCGGCGACGCGGTAGCGGGACCACCGGCACGCTCTGCGGCCTACGATCGAGCCATGACCCTTCCCGCCCCAGCGCACGACCGCACCTGTCTCGTCACCGGCGCCTCTTCGGGGATCGGCGTCGAGCTCGCCCGGGAGCTTGCCGGGCGGGGCCACGGCATCACCCTGGTGGCGAGGCGGCGTGAGCGCCTGGAGGAACTGGCTGCGGACATCGCCGAGTCCTCACTGGTCCGCACCGAGGTCATCGCCCTCGACCTGACCGACGCCGACGCCCGGGCCGCCCTCCCCGACCAGCTGGCCGAGCGGGGCCTGACCGTCGATGTCCTCGTGAACAACGCCGGGTTCTCGACCGTCGGCCCGGTCGCCGCCAGCGACCACCGCCGGGAGGTGGCGATGGTCCGCACCAACGTCGAGGCGGTGAGCGACCTCTGCAGCATGTTCGTGCCGGGCATGGTCGAGCGCCATCGGGGCGCCGTACTGAACGTCGCCTCCACCGCGGCCTTTCAGCCCATGCCGGGACAGGCCGGCTACGCCGCGTCGAAGGCCTTCGTCCTCTCGTACACCCATGCGCTGCGGGCGGAGCTCGCGGGCTCGGGCGTGACGGTCACGGCCCTGTGCCCAGGGCCGGTCGACACCGAGTTCATCGACACCTCGGGCATGGACCGCGCAGCCGCGACCCGGGCACTGCCCTCGATCATGTGGGTGCCAGCCCAGACCGTGGCGTCGGCGGCCGTCGAGGGCCTGGTGGCCGGCCGGGCCGTGGTGATCCCCGGGGCCGCCAACCGGGCGACGGCGGTCGCCGCGCACCTGACCCCTCGCACCCTGCTCATGCCGCTGCTGGCCCGCAGGCACCCGGCCGCTCGCCCGCACTGAACGATCCGCTGGCCCCAACCGGCCCCAACCGGCCCCAACCGGCCCCAACTGGCCCCAACCGGCCCCGGCACCTCCCGTGACCAGGCCCAGCCGCCGCGCCACACCCCCTCGCCTGACATCCGGCACCATCTCGTAGGACCTTCGTCCCTACTGTCACCCCCCACCGCGGGGCGACACTGCGGGTGATGCACCTCGGAGCGCGGACGCCGGCAGTGGAGGGCCACCGATGATCACCATGCTCGACCGGTGGCAGTTCGCGATCACCACCGTGTACCACTTCCTCTTCGTGCCGGTCTCCATCGGGCTGGCACTCCTGGTCGCCGTCATGCAGACCCTCGCCTACCGCAGGAGGGACAGCGAGAGCGGCGAGGAGTGGGACGCCCTGGCCCGCTTCTTCGGGAAGCTGTTCGTCATCAACTTCGCCCTGGGGATCGCAACCGGCATCGTCCAGGAGTTCCAGTTCGGCATGAACTGGAGCAACTACTCGGTCTTCGTGGGCAACATCTTCGGCGCACCGCTCGCCATCGAAGGACTCCTGGCCTTCTTCATGGAGTCCACCTTCCTCGGGCTGTGGATCTTCGGCCGCGGGAAGCTCTCGCCCCGCCTCCACCTGGCCACCATCTGGCTGGTCAGCGTGGGGACCATGCTCTCCGCGCTCTTCATCCTGGCCGCCAACGCCTGGATGCAGCACCCCGTCGGCTACAAGGTCGTCGGCGACCGGGCCGAGCTCACCGACTTCTGGGCGCTGCTGGCCAACTCCACCCTGTGGGCAGAGTTCACCCACACCGTGCTGGCCGCCATCACCACCGGTGGCATGGTCATGCTGGGGGTGAGCGCCTGGAAGCTCCTCCGCCACCGCGAGACGGCCGCCTTCCTCCGGGCGGCCAAGCTGGCCGCCGCCGTCAGCCTGGTGGCCGTCATCGGCGTGATGATCACCGGCGACATCCAGGCCCGCCTCATGGACACCCAGCAACCCATGAAGATGGCTGCGGCCGAGGCCCTCTACAACACGCAGTCCGGTGCCAGCTTCTCGATCCTCACCGTGGGCAACCTGTCGGGCAACCCGATCTTCCAGATCCGCGTGCCCCACCTGCTGAGCCTGATCGCCGACATGTCGTGGAACGGCCAGGTCTCCGGCATCCATCAGGTCCAGGCCCACGAGGCCGCCACCTACGGCCCCGGCAGCTACGTCCCCGTCATCTGGCTCTCCTACTGGAGCTTCCGGCTGATGATCGGCTTCGGCGTCGTCATCCTGGCCGTGGCCATCGGCGCCCTGTGGCTGGCCAGACGCAAGAAGCTCACCTCGTCCCGGTGGTTCCTGTGGGCGGCCCTCCTGGCCATCGGCGCACCCTTCCTGGCCAACTCGTTCGGGTGGATCTTCACCGAGGCCGGCCGGCAGCCCTGGGTGGTGAACGGGCTCATGCGGACCGACCAGGCCATCTCACCCACCGTCGGGGCCGGGTCGGTCGCCCTCACCCTGGCCGGCTTCACCCTCGTGTACACCGTCCTCGGCGTCATCGAGGTGATGCTGATGGCCCGCTTCGCCCGGCGCCCGCTCCACGACGAGGAGGCCGGCACCAGCGGACCGGCATCCTCGCCGGCCCTCGTCTACTGACATGCACCGGTCCGCGCCCACGCCCACGCCCACGCCCGGAACCGCGGACACCGGCCGCCACCGCGTGGACCGGCAGCAACGGAGAGGTGACCTGACATGACACCCGTCGTCACGCTGGCAACCCTGTGGTTCGTCCTCATCGCCGTGCTGTGGACCGGCTACTTCTTCCTCGAGGGCTTCGACTTCGGGGTGGGGATCCTGACGCCCTTCGTGTCGAAGGACGACCTCGACCGGCGCATGTGCATCAACACCATCGGTCCGACGTGGGACGGCAACGAGGTGTGGCTGCTGGTGGCCGGCGGGGCCACCTTCGCCGCCTTCCCCGTCTGGTACGCCACGATGTTCAGCGGCTTCTACCTGGCCCTGTTCCTCATGCTGGTGGGCCTCATCATCCGTGGCGTCAGCCTCGAGTACCGCGGCAAGGACCGGTCGGCCCGGTGGCGTGCGTGGTGGGACCGGGCCCTGTTCGTGGGGAGCCTCATCCCCGCCCTGCTGTGGGGGGTGGCGTTCACCGACCTGGTCCACGGGCTGCAGATCGGCCCCGGTTACCACTACACGGGCGGGTTCTTCGGGCTCCTCCAGCCCGTCGCCCTCCTCGGGGGCGTGGCCAGCCTCGTCCTCTTCAGCCTGCACGGGGCCGTGTTCCTGTCGCTGAAGACGACCGGCGAGCTCGCCGAACGGGCACGAGCGGCGGCGCGCCTCCTGTGGGCCCCGGCAGCCGTGCTGGTGGCCGCCCTCGTGGTGTGGGTCGGGCTGGACGGCCGTGGCGGTCCGGTCGCCCATCGGGTGCCTGCCGCCATACCCTGGGTGCTCGGTGCGGTTGCCGCGGCCGCCGTCGCCGGCGCCGGAGCCGCCGTGCTCCGCCACAGGGACGCCTGGGCATTCGCCGCCACCGGCACCGCCATCCTCACCCTCACCGCCGCCGCCTTCACGTCGCTGTTCCCGCGGGTGATGGTCTCGACCGTGCCGACCCGGTCCCTCACCATCTGGAACGCCTCCTCCGCCCACGAGACGCTCCTGGTCATGAGCATCGTGGCCGCCGTCTTCACACCGCTCGTCCTCGGGTACCAGGCGTGGAGCTACTGGGTGTTCCGGGGTCGGCTCTCCCGACCACCGGTTCCCGACCTCCATCCGTGAGCCGGACCGGGCACCGTCCCCGCACCGGGCGTGGCGGGGCACCCCGGCCCGTGCCGGAGCGCCGGGGCCCCCTCGAGCGCCGGGGCCCCCTCGAACGCCGCCTCCTCGACGCCGTCCCCGGTGCCCGGTGGTGGACGGCGACCGTCGCCGGACTGGAGGGTCTGCGGGGAGCGGCGATCGCCGCCCAGGCCGTCTCGCTCGCCGCAGCGGTGGCCGCCCTGGCCGGACCGCAGCCGGCGCCCGGCACCGTCGGTTCCCACCTGGCCGTCTTCGTTGCCGCCACGGTCCTGCGCGCCGCCGTCTCCATCGCCGCCGGCCGGCTGGCCGCCGGGGGCGCCGGCCGCACCGTGCGCGTGCTCCGCCGCCGGGGTGCCGCCTTCCTCCTCACCAGCCCACCCGGCCCTCCCGACCCCTCCGGCGAGGCACCACCGGCCGTGGTCCTCGGCCCCGGGCTCGACGCCGTCGAGGACTACGTGCGCCAGGTGGTCCCGACCACGCTCGCCGCCGCCGTGATCACCCCGGTGGTCCTCCTCACCATCGGGTGGATCGACCCCATGTCCCTGGCCATCGTGGCCGTCCCCCTGGCCCTCGTACCCGTGTTCATGGTCCTCATCGGCCGGCGCACCGAGGAACGGGTGGCCCGGCGGTGGGAGGCGCTCTCGGGCCTGTCGGCGCGCTTCCTCGACGCCGTCGAGGGCCTGGCCACGCTGCGGGCCTTCGATCGGACCGCCCACGAGCGCCGGGCCATGGCCGAGGCCGACGAGCGTCTCCGCCGGGCCACGATGGGCGTGCTGGCCGTGTCGTTCCTCTCCGCCTTCGCGCTGGAGCTGCTGGCGACCATCGGCACCGCGCTGGTGGCCGTCCCTCTCGGGATCCGCCTGGTCGACGGGCGGATCACCCTCGCCCCCGCCCTGGCCGTGCTCGTCCTCACACCCGAGGTCTTCCTGCCCCTGCGGCGGGCGGCTGCCAGCTTCCACGGGTCGACCGAGGGACTCGCTGCGCTCGATGCCTATGCAGCCCGCTTCGGCTCCCTCCGGCCGCAGGCCGGCCCCATCGGCGGCACGACGGTACCGGAGGGAAAACCGGAGGAGAAGGCGCCAGTGCCCGTGCGGCACCCGCCGGCCCCGGTGGGTAGCCCGCCGGCCGTCTCCGTCCGCCACCTGCGCGTGACGAGCGGCGGCGTGACCATGGTCACCGGCGTCGACCTCGACGTCGCACCGGGCGAGCGGGTGGCTCTCGTCGGACCCAGCGGCGCCGGGAAGACGACCCTCCTGCGTGCCGTGGCCGGCTTGGCGCTGCCGTCCAGCGGGACGGTGCGGATCGCCGGTTCCATCGACCCGGGTGGGCCGGACGGGGCGTGGCGGTCGGCCGTCGGCTGGGTCGGCCAGGATCCGATCGTCGTCGCCGGGACCATCCGGGACAACCTGGTCCTCGGCACGGACACCGCCTCCGGCGTCCACCGGGACGACAGCGCGCTGTGGGACGCGCTCGACCGTGCCGACCTGGCCCCGCTCGTGGCCCGGCTGCCCGGCGGCCTCGATGCCCCGGTCGGCGAGGGTGGCACGGGATTGAGCGCCGGCGAGCGCCAGCGACTGGCCGTGGCGCGTGTCATCCTCAGGCGGGACGCGTGGCTGGTGGTGTTGGACGAGCCCACGTCACACCTCGACCCGGCCACCGAGCGCCGGGTGGTGGACCGGCTGGCGACCGTGCTGGCCGGGCGGACGGTGCTCCTCGCCACCCATCGCGTCGCGCCCCTCGACCTGGCCACGCGCATCGTGCACGTGGCCGGGGGCGCCCTCGAAACCGGCCCCCCCGCCATCGCCGCCAGCCCCGCCCTCGCCGCCAGCCCCGCCCTCGCCGCCAGCCCCGCCCTCGCCGGCGCGACCGCGGTCCCCCACGGGAACCCCCCTCCGCCCCATGAGCGGGAGGGGGCGTGATGGCGGTGCACCCGTCCGGCCATCGCCCGTCCGGGGGGGCATCCCGGGCCGAACGTCGGCGGGAGGCTGCCGCCGTCCTCCGCCTGCGCCGTGGCGAGCGGTGGCGGGCCGGCGCCGCACTGGCGTCGGGGGCCGGGGCCGAGCTCGCCGGCATCGGCCTGCTGGCCACCAGCGCCTGGCTGATCGCGGCCGCCTCGCACCGGCCCCCCATCCTCACCCTGTCCGTCGCCATCGTCGGCGTCCGCTTCTTCGCCCTGACACGGGCTGCCGCCCGCTACGGCGAACGGCTGACCGGTCACGACCTGGCGCTCACCGTCCTCACCCGTGTGCGCGCCGATGCCTTCGTCCGCCTCGAGCCCCTGGTGCCGGGGCGGTGGCCCGGCACCCGCCGGGGGGACCTCCTCACCCGCCTCGTCTCCGACCTCGACGGCGTGCAGGACCTGACCGTACGGGCCGCGCTGCCCTTCGCCTCGGCCACCCTCACCGCCGTGGTGGTCGTGCTCCTGATCGCCGTCCTGGATCCGGCAGCCGCGCTGGCCGTCGTTGCCGGCATGGCACTGGCGCTCGTCGCCCTCCCGGCCGCCGGCGCCTGGGCCGGGGGCCGGGGGGCGCTCACCGACGCGGCCAGGCGGAGCGACCGCAATGCGCTCCTGGTGGAGCTGGCCGACGGCGCCGACGAGCTGGCGGCGCTGGGCGCCGGCACCACCTACCTCGACCGGCTCGACCAGCTCGAAGCCGGCGCCGCCGGCCATCGCCGGCACCGGGCGTGGGCGGCGGCGGTGGTGGACGCGCTCGGCACCGCACTGGTCGGCGGGGTGACCGCCGCCGTCGTGGCAACCAGCGTCGACCCCTTCGAACGGGGGGCGCTGGCCGGGACGACCGTGGCCGTCGCCGCCCTGCTCGCCCTGTCCGGCATGCAGGCGGTGGCCTCCGTCGCCCCCGCCTTCGCCGACGTCCCGCTCCTGACCGCCCGCCTCGGCCGTGCTCTGCGCCTCCTGGCGTCGTCGGAGCGGGACACCGGTGGCAAGCCATCCCTGACGACCAGCGACCCGCCAGGCCCGGCGACCAGTGGCCAGCACGTCCGGCCCATCGGGGCCCGACAGGTGCCCGACGTCGTGGTCGACGCCGTCCGTGTCGGCGGCGGCACCGGCCGGCGGCCGGTGCTCGACGGCGTGGACCTGGTCATCGGGTCAGGTGAACGGATCGCCGTCGTGGGACCGTCGGGTTCGGGCAAGACCACGCTCGGGTACGCGCTGCTCGGGTTCGTCGATCTGACCAACGGATCGGTGCGCTTCGTGCCGCACCCGGTGGACGGGTCGCCAGCGGATGGGCCGCCTGCGGATGGGCCGCCAGGCGCCCCGCCCACCGGGGTGATGGCGTGGGCCCCGTCGGAGGTCCACATCTTCCGCACCACCCTGCGCGAGAACCTCCGGTTGGCCGCACCGGCAGCCTCCGACGGTGACCTCGTCGGCGCGCTGGACACCGCCGGCCTCGGTTCCTGGTTCGAGGGTCTGGCCGACGGGCTCGGCACCGATCTGGCGCCGCCGGTGGCCACGCGGCCAGGTGACGGACGGCGTTGGCTGTCGGGCGGCGAGCGGCGGCGGCTGGGGGTCGCCCGTGCGCTGGTGTCGGGCCGGCCCGTGGTCATCCTCGACGAGCCGACGGCTCACCTGGACCGGGCGACGGCCTCCGCGCTTCGGAGTTCGGTGGTCGCCAGTGCAGGGCCGAGATCGGTGGTGTGGATCACCCATCCCGACGACGCCTACGGCCGCTCAGACCTCGAAGGCTTCGATCGGGTCGTCACCCTCGCCGCCGGGAAGGTCTCCTCCGAACGGAGCTGACCAGCGGGCCGGAGCTGACCAGCGGGCCGGCCAGATGGACGGAACCGTCCTGCGGGCCGACCGGCTGGGCCCGGATCCTCCGGCCGGCGTCCGACCAGCTCTCGGTGCGTGCGAGCTGGCCGGACGACCGGGGAGAACAGGTGGGGCCGGCCCGCGTCGCTGCGGGCCGGCCCCGGGGGGGATGGGGAGATCAGAGGGCGTCGACGGCTGCCTGCAGCCTGCCGGCCGCCTCGTCGGCCAACGCCTCGAACTCGGGCGCGTCCATGAGCGCCCGGGGGTCGGCGATGGACACCAGCGTGCCCTCGTCGACGTCACGCAGCACGACGTTGCACGGGAGGAGCAGGGCCACCGACGGGTCGAGCTCGAGGGCCTGCTTGGCGAAGCCGGGGTTGCACGCGCCCAGGATCTTCACCGGTGGGCCCGCCACGCCGAGCTTGGCCTGGATGGTCGCCTCGACGTCGATCTCGGTGAGGACGCCGAAGCCCTGGTCGGCGAGTACCTGCCTCACGGCCGGCTCCACCTCGACCCGGGTGCCGGGGACGACCTTCTCGATTGCTTTCATCGTGTTCCTGCCTTCATGGTCTGCGATTCGGAACGTCCGGCTTCGGGACGTCGGGGTTCGGGACATTGCGACGCCCGGTGCGGAGATCCCGACGATGCCGGCCCTGCCAGCGCCGGCACGCCACCGGCACCGGGCGGCGAGCCCGGCACCGGTGCGGCATGTCAGGCCGGTGCCTGCTCCCGATCGGCGATCTGGCGCCGGACGTCGTCCATGTCGAGCGCCTTCACCTGGCCGATCAGGTCCTCGAGGGCCGCCTCCGGCAGCGCCCCGGGCTGGGCGAACAACGTGATCTGGTCACGGATGATCATGAGCGTCGGGATCGACATGATGCCGAACGAGCCGGCCAGCTCCTGCTGGTCCTCGGTGTCGACCTTGCCGAACACGAAGTCGGGGTAGCGCTCGGACGCCTTCTCGAAGATGGGGCCGAACATCCGGCAGGGCCCGCACCACGATGCCCAGAAGTCGATCAGGACGACCTCGTTGTTCGTCACCACGTCCTCGAAGTTGTCCTTGGTCAGCGTCACCGTGGCCATTGCTTACACCTCTGCTTCTCTCTGGGCTCCGGCCGGGCCGGCCGCCGTTCGTCGCGATCCGGGTTCGTCCCGGTGTGTCGCTGGAGTACAACCAATATACCCCCCGGGGTATTCCGGGTCGACTCCAGGACCGGTCCGGCGCCACCCCGCCGGCCGGTTGCGGCCCATGGAACGAGCCGGCACCCACAGGCGTGTTGGGGCCGGATTGCCCTGGAACCCGTCCACCGACCTCGGTAGGTTGCTTGTATGGAACCCGTCGGAGGCGGTCCGGATTCCCCCCGGCCCCTCGACCCGGGCGCGCTTGCCCGGATCGATGCGTGGTGGCGTGCATCGAATTACCTGGCCGCCGGCCAGATCTACCTGGCCGAGAACCCGCTGCTGCGGGAACCGCTCCGCCCCGAGCACGTCAAGCCCCGCCTGCTCGGCCACTGGGGGACCTCCCCCGGGCTCAACCTGGTGTGGACCCACCTCAACCGGGTCATCCGGGAGCGGGACGTCCCCGTGCTGTTCGTGTGCGGGCCCGGCCACGGCGGACCTGCCCTGCTCGCCCAGACCTGGCTCGAGGGCAGCCTGACCGAGCGGGAGCCAGCGGTGACCCGCGACGGGCACGGCATGGCCCGGCTGTTCCGGCAGTTCTCGTTCCCCGGTGGCGTGCCCTCCCACGCCGCCCCGAACGTGCCCGGATCGCTCCACGAGGGCGGCGAGCTCGGCTACTCGCTCCTGCACGCCACCGGTGCCGCCTTCGACAACCCCGACCTGGTCGTCGCCTGTGTCGTAGGGGACGGCGAGGCGGAGACCGGGCCGCTCGCCACGTCGTGGCACGCGCCGTCGTTCCTCGACCCCCGCACCGATGGCGCCGTCCTCCCCATCCTCCACCTGAACGGCTACAAGATCGCCGCCCCCACACTCCTCGCCCGCATCCCTCCCGACGACCTCGACGCGCTGGCCCAGGGATGGGGCTGGGACCCCATCACCGTCGAGGGGGACGACCCGACCGCGGTGCACCAGGCGCTGGCCGCCGCCCTCGACCGGGCCTTCGACAGGATCGCCGACCTGCAGGCCACCGCCCGCGCCGGCAAGGCTGCCCCCAGCGGCGGGCGGCGCCACGGCTACTGGCCCATGATCGTGCTCCGCACTCCCAAGGGATGGACGGGCCCACGGGTGGTGGACGGGTTGCCGGTCGAGGGAACCTGGCGGGCACACCAGGTGCCCCTGGCCGAGGTGCGCACCAACCCCGAGCACCTCGACCAGCTCGAGGCGTGGCTCCGCTCCTACCGGCCCGACGAGCTCTTCGACGATGCCGGCCGCCCCCGCGCCGACGTGCTCGGCGACCCTCCGGCCGGTGACCTCCGCATGGGCGCCACGCCGTTCGCCGACGGGGGGCGGATCTCGCGGCCGCTGGACCTGCCACCGCTGGACACCGCCGCGGTGGCCCTCGATGCGCCCGGCCGGACCGCAGCAGGTGCCACCGGCACCCTCGGCCCCTGGCTCCGCGACGTCATGCGGGCCAACCCCGACCGGTTCCGCGTCTTCGGGCCCGACGAGACGGCGTCCAACCGCCTGAGCGCACTCTTCGAGGTCACCCACCGGGAGTGGGAGGAAGGCCTGGCCCCCACCGACGAGGACCTCGGTCCCGGTGGCCGGGTGGTCGAGGTGCTCTCCGAGCACTGCTGCCAGGGGTGGCTGGAGGGCTACCTCCTCACCGGACGGCACGGCATCTTCAACTGCTACGAGGCGTTCATCCACATCGTCGACTCGATGTTCAACCAGTACGCCAAGTGGATCAGCTCAGCCAAGGCCCTCCCGTGGCGCTCCCCGGTCCCCGACCTCACCTACCTGCTCTCGTCGCACGTCTGGCGCCAGGACCACAACGGGCTGTCCCACCAGGACCCCGGGTTCATCGACCACGTCGTCAACAAGAAGGCGGAGGTCACCCGGGTCTACCTGCCGCCCGACGCCAACTGCCTGCTGGCCGTGACCGAGCACTGCCTCACCGGCCACGACCACGTGAACGTGATCGTCGCCGGCAAGAACGCCGAGCCCGTGTGGCTGGACCTCGACGCCGCCCGCCTCCACTGCCGCCGTGGCCTCGGCGTGTGGACCTTCGCCTCGTCCGACCAGGGCCGGCGCCCCGACGTCATCCTCGCCTGCGCCGGCGACGTCCCCACCCTCGAGACGCTGGCCGCCGTGGACCTGCTGCGCACCCGCCTGCCCGACCTGGCCATCCGGGTGGTCAACGTGGTCGACCTCATGCGCCTGCAACCACCGAGCGAGCACCCCCACGGCCTCCCGGACGTCGAGTACGACGAGCTGTTCCCTCCCGGCGTCCCCACCGTCTTCGCCTACCACGGCTACCCGTGGCTCATCCACCGCCTCACCTACCGCCGGGCCCACCACGACGACCTCCACGTGCGCGGCTACAAGGAGGAGGGGACGACGACCACCCCCTTCGACATGGTCATGCTCAACGATCTCGACCGCTACCACCTGGTCATGGACGTGATCGACCGGGTGCCGGGCCTCGGCACCACCGCCGCCGCCGTCCGCCAGGAGATGGACGACCTCCGGTCCATGGCCCGGGCGTGGACCCGGGAGCACGGCGAGGACGCGCCCGAGGTGGCCGGGTGGCGGTGGCCGGGTTGACCCGCCTGCTGGTGGTGAACGCCGGCTCGTCGTCGACCCGCCTCACCGTCCTCGGTCCCGACGACGGCGTGGAGGAGAGCCTCCACCTCCCGCCCGCCGGGAGCGACGAGGCGGAGGCGGCACTCGACGCGCTGATCGCCCGGGCCCGGCCACAGGCGTCCGTCCACCGGATCGTCCACGGCGGCCCCTGGTTCACCGGCGCCGTGCTGGTGGACGCCTCGACCGAGGACCGCCTCCGGGCGCTGGGCGAGCTGGCGCCCCTCCACGTCCCCCCCGCCCTCCGCCTGGTCGACCAGGTGCGCGCCGCCATGCCCGACCGCCCGGCGGTCGCCTGCTTCGACACCGGCTTCTTCGCCGACCTGCCCGACGAGACCGCCACCTATCCCCTTCCCTCGGAGTGGCGGGCCCACTGGAGCATCCGCCGCTACGGGTTCCACGGGCTCTCCCACGCCTGGGTGGCCAGCCAGCTCGATCGGGTCCTGGCCGGCACGGCCAACACGGCCGGCACGGCCGGCACAGCCCGGACGGCCACCCCCGGAGACCGGACACGCGTCGTGAGCGCCCACCTCGGGGCGGGGGCGTCGCTGGCTGCGCTCCACGGAGGGCGTCCGGTGGACACCACGATGGGCTTCACACCGCTCGACGGCCTGGTCATGGCCACCCGGCCCGGATCGGTGGACCCGGGGATCCTCGTCCACCTGCTGCGGGTGGGAGAGGTCACCCTGGAACAGCTCGAGGACGGGCTCGAGCACCACTCCGGCCTGGTCGCCCTGGCCGGCAACGCCGACCTGGCCCGGGTGATCGAACGGGCCGGTGCCGGTGACGCCACCGCGTCGCTCGCCTACCGGGTGATGCTCCACCGCCTGCGGGCGGGGATCGCCGCCATGGCCGCATCGCTGGGTGGCATCGACGCGCTCGTCTTCACCGGCGGCGCGGGCGAGGCCTCGAGCCAGCTGCGTGCGGACACGTGCGCCGGCCTCGGCTTCCTCGGCATCGGCCTCGACGACCGGGCGAACACCGACCTGCAGGGCGAGGGGGTCATCTCGGCCGGGGGGCCTGTCACCGTCGCCGTCGTCCATGCCCGCGAGGACCTGGAGATGGCCCGCCAGGCCCGCGCCCTGGCCGACCGGCTCGGGTGACGGCCCGGTCAGCCGGCTAGACCGTCAGCCGACGGTGGCGATCCCGCCGTCGACGGGAATGATGGCGCCCGTCAGGTAGGCACCTGCCCGCGACGTGAGGAACAGGGCGGTGCCCGCCATGTCGTCCGGCCGCCCGATCCTCTTCAAGGGGGCACTCGCTGCGATCTGCTCGCCGAACGACTCGAGGGTGGCGGCCATCATCTTCGACTCGAACGGTCCCGGGGCGATGGCGTTCACCGTCACCGTGGGCGCCAGGGCGCGGGCCAGGTGGCGCGTCAGCTGGTGGACGGCGGCCTTCGACGCCGAGTACGCGTAGGTCTCGAGGATCGGCACGTGGATCCCGTCGATGGAACCGATGTTCACCACCCGGGCAGGCTCGTCGGCCGTGCCGGCTGCCTGGAGGGCGGGAACCAGGAACTTGGTCAGGTGGAAGACGCCCTTCACGTTCAGGGCGAGCACCCGCTCCCATGCCGCCTCGTCGTAGTCGGCCAGCGGTGCGCCCCAGGTGGCGCCGGCATTGTTGACCAGGATGTCGAGCCGGCCGCCGGTCCGCTCCGTGACCTCGCCGGCCAGTCGCCGGCACTCGTCCTCGGTCGACAGGTCGGCGGGCAGGGCGACACACGTGCCGGACTGGGACAGCTCGGCCGCCACCTGCTCGCACACGTCGGCCTTGCGGGAGGAGATGTAGACGGTGGCACCGGACTCGACGAACCCGCGGGCGATCATCAGGCCGATGCCGCGGGAGCCCCCGGTGACGAGGGCGGTCTTGCCGGAGATGGAGAAGAGGTCGGAGATGGGCACGGCGACATTCTGCCCTCCGCCACCACCGGGCGGCCATCCCGTACCCTGGCCGCGCGCCCCGCGGTGGCAGGCCTCCCCGGTCCTGGCGCCGCGGCCACACGGGCACGGCGCTCCCGACCCGAGGGGGGACCATGACCGACGACGTGGCCGCACGGGCGGCGGACCAGGTGGCAGCAGGCCCATCCCACCCCTGGTGGCAGGAGGCCGTCTTCTACCAGATCTACCCCCGCTCCTTCGCCGACGGCGACGGCGACGGCGTCGGCGACCTGCCAGGCCTCCGCAGCCGGCTCGGGTACCTGGCCGACCTGGGGGTGGACGCGTTGTGGCTCTCGCCCTTCTACCGCTCCCCCATGGCCGACTTCGGCTACGACGTGAGCGACTACTGCGACGTCGACCCCCTCTTCGGCACGCTCGAGGACTTCGACCGCCTGGTCGAGGAGGTCCACGCCGCCGGGCTCCGCATCATCATCGACTGGGTGCCCAACCACACCTCGTCCGCACACCCCTGGTTCGTCGACGCCCGCTCCGGACGCACGAGTGCCCACCGGACCTGGTACGTGTGGCGGGATCCGGCACCCGGCGGCGGACCACCCAACAACTGGCGGGCTGCGTTCGACCCCGCTGCACCCGCCTGGACCTTCGACGAGGCCAGTGGCCAGTGGTACCTGCACCTCTTCGAGCCCTCCCAGCCCGACCTCGACTGGGACGAGCCCGCCGTGCGCGAGGCCATGGCCGACGTGCTGCGGTTCTGGCTGGACCGGGGCGTCGACGGGTTCCGGGCCGACGTGGTCCACTGCATCGGCAAGGACCCCGCCCTGCCCGACAACCCGCCCGAGGTCGAGAGCCTGCCCCACTGCGTCGTGAACGACGTCCCCGTCACCCACCAGCGAATCCGTGAGCTGCGCGCCCTGCTCGACACCTACCCGGGTGACCGGATGATGGTGGGCGAGGTCTACCTCCTCTCAGCTGCCCAGGTGGCCACCTACTACGGCGACGGGAACGAGCTCCACCTGGCGTTCAACTTCTCACCCCTGTACGCCCTGTGGCAGGCCGACACCTGGCGCCAGCAGGTCGAGGAGGTCGACCGGGAGCTCGTCCCCCGGGGCGCCTGGCCTACCTGGGTCCTCTCCAACCACGACAACCGCCGCCACCGGACCCGCTACGACGTCGGCGCCTCGTGGGCGGGCGAGGACGACGCCACCCGTGAACGTCGCAGCGAGCGGCGGGCCCGGGCAGCGGCCGTGCTGCTGCTCGGGCTGCGGGGGACGCCCTTCCTCTACCAGGGGGAGGAGCTCGGCCTGACCGACATCGACGTGCCGGAGGCACGCCGGGTCGATCCCGGCGGGCGGGACGGGTGCCGTGCCCCGCTCCCCTGGGACGCCACCCCGGACCACGGCTGGCCCGTCACCGGTGGTGGCAAGCCGTGGCTCCCGCTCCCGGCCGACGCCACCGAGCGGAACGCCGCCTCCCAGCAGGACGACGCCGGCTCCATCCTGCACCTCTACCGGCGCCTCCTGGCAGCCCGCCACGGTTCGCCTGCGCTCCGGCACGGCGACCAGCGCCTCCTCGACATGCCCGGCGGTGTGCTCGGCTTCGCCCGCACCGCCGGCACCGACCGCCGGGTCGTGCTGGTGAACTTCACCGACGACGATCACGACATCGATCCCACCGCCCTGTCCGGCACGACCATGGCGTGGCGGGTCGACGTCGCCAGCGACGCCGAGGGTGAAGGCCGGCCATGGCGTGGCCGGCTGGCACCCGACCAGGCCGTCGTCCTGTCGCCGGCCGGCATCTGACCGGCCCTTCTCCGGAGCGCCACGGCCCCGTCGACTGCCTCAGCCGCCGCCGAAGGCACCGTGGCGACCCTCGCCGGAGGCGAAGCGGGCCGCACCCGACACCGTCTCGCCGGAGGCGATGGTGGCCAGTCCCCGCCGCACCTCATTGCGGATGGCCTCGTCCTCGGGCAGGTCCCACTGCTCGATGGCCGAGAGCCGGTCGCCCCGCATGCAGGTCTGGGGGAAGGCGGCGATCTCCGTGCCGAGGGCCACGGCGGCCCGGCGGGCCTCACCTGGCGGGCACACCCGGTTCACGAGTCCCATGGCCGCCGCCTCGTCCGCACCCACACCCCGGCCGGTGAGGATGAGGTCCATGGCCCGACTGTGGCCGATGAGGCGGGGGAGCCGGATGGTCCCCAGGTCGACCAGGGGCACGCCGAAGCGGCGGCAGTAGACCCCGAGTACGGCGTCCTGGGCCGCCACCCGCAGGTCGCACCAGAGCGCGAGCTCGAGACCGCCGGCCACGGCGTGTCCCTCGATGGCGGCGATCACCGGCTTGCCGAGCCGCAGGCGGCTGATCCCCATGGGACCGTCACCCTCCTCGCTCACCCGGTTGCCCTGGCCCGATGCGACCGCCTTCAGGTCAGCACCGGCACAGAACGTACCGGCCGCTCCGGTGAGCACGGCGACGGACACGGCGTCGTCCTCGTCGAAGGCCCGGAACGCGGCCACCAGCGCGGCGCCGGTGGGGCGGTCGACCGCGTTCCGCCGCTCGGGCCGGTCGATGGTGACGACCCGTACCGGCCCCTCGTCCTCGACCACTATGCCCGGGCCGGCCGCGGCCTCTCCGTCGCCGGCAGCGGTTGCGTCCATGGTGCACCTCCTCGTCGAACGGCCAGCTCCGACGTTAGAGCGCGGGGCTCCCCCGGTCCCGGGTCCCCCCTCCCGGGTCCCCCATCGGGAACAGGAAGCCGGGTCGGCGGCACCTCACGGCGGTGGCGCCGGTTTCCGGTGCGCCTAACGCCCCGCCCGCAGGGCGCGTGCGGCCCGACCGGCCAACGACGCCAGGGTGCCACCGCCACCCCGCCGACCACCGGCCCCGTCCCCCGGGGTGGTAGGCACCGGACCGGTGCCGGGGGAACCCGCATCGGTACTCGAGGCAGCTCGGGCGACCCGGTCGGCGCGCTCCTGCTGGATCTCGTCGAACCGGTGCCGGACGAGGTCGGCGAGCCGGTCGACGCTGTGGTCGGTCACCACCGCCTGCTGGGCACGACGTCCCACCTCGGCGGCGGCGGCAGGATCGTCGACCACGACCCGCATGAGCCGGGCAGCCTCGTCGAGGTCCGGGTCTCCCCACCGGGCACCCGCCGGGTAGGGGTCGGCCCCCTCGGGAACCTCGGTCATCCCGGCTCGAACCAGGTAGGCGGTGGTCTCGTCCATGAACTCCAGGTTGGCCGAGTACGCGGTGGCGATGACCGGCTTGCCCAGCGACATGGCTTCGGCCATGGTGAGGCCGAAGCCCTCGCTGCGGTGCAGCGACACGTAGCAGTCGGCCATCGCCATCAGGGCGGCGTTCTCCTGGCTGGACAGGTAGCGATCGATGAGGAGGATGTCGGGACGATCGCCGATCGCCCGTCGCAGCCGCTCGAGATCGGCGACGCAGCGGTCGCCGTTGACCGCCTTCACGACCAGCGTCGGGCCCTCACCCGGGGCGAACGCCCGGCAGAAGGCGTCGATGAGTCCGAGCGGGTTCTTCCGCTCCAGCGCGGAGAACAGGTCGAAGCAGAACAGGAACAGGAACCCGTCGGGCAGGCCGAGCGCGGGGCGGTCGACCCGTTCGTCGACCTGCGGCGGGACGACGGGCAACGGCATCGCCAGCACCGGCTTGTCGGTCACCTTGGCGATGGCGGCCCGGGTGAACTCGGAGATGGCCCAGATCTCGTGCGCCATCTCGAGTGCCGGCAGGAACGACGCCGGGAACTCCTCGAGCTCCCATGCCCAGTAGGCGACCGTCGTGCGCCCGGCGAAGAACTCGCTGCCGGCCTCGGCCGCGAACTGCCCAATGAAGTCGGGGTTGACGACCACGATGTTCGTATCGAAGTCGCGGGCGTCCGTGCCCACCACATCGAACGGGTGCTGCTGCCTGCTGTTCGTCCTCTCGAACCCGACCGTGGTGAACGGGAGCCCGCTCGCTTCCACCGCCGACACCATGAGGCGGGCGCTTTCACCGATGCCGAGTTCCGCGTTGAGGAAGCCGGCCACCACGATCCCGGCCCGGAGCCGTTCCGGGGCCGCCCACGAGCCGGCGGTGCTGGTCACCGGCGGCGGCGTGCGACCCCCCGGCACCGCCGGCGCCGGCCGGACGGTCACGAAGGCCTCGGCGATGCGGCCTGCCCGCGCCTCGGAGACGGCCCAGTCGAGGAACCGCCCGCGGTCGGCACCGTTCGGGTCGGGCATGGCTGCCCGGAGGGCGGGACGCCGGGCGTAGAGGGCGGCCAGGTACGCGCTGAGCGGGGATGCCACCCGGCGACCGTCGGGACCACTGACCGGGGGTCGCGTGAGGCGATCCATGACTGAGGCCACCTGGTCGGGATGGAAGGGGTCGGGCGGCATCGGCGCTCCGGATCCCGCCTCCGCTTCGGCGAGCCACTCCCGGAAGACGCCGCGGACGACGTCGTCCATGGGCGTGCCATCGGCCATGGCGTCGAAGCCGTAGGGCGTGGTGTCGTCGGTGCCGTACCCGTGGGCGACCAGGAGGTCCCCGTAGCGGTCACAGAGCTGGGCCAGGTCCCGGTGCTCGCTCAGGAGGATCCGGGGCCGGTCCCCCTGGTGCTTGCTCAGCAGGTGGCGGGCCTTGGGCGAGTAGCCACTGAAGTGGAAGAAGGCCAGCGGTGCACCGTTCACCTCCCAGCGTTCCCCCGACCACGCCACCTCCCGGCCGTGGAGGTTCCAGTAGGCCACGTTGTACTGCGGCTCCCGCACGATCACGTGGTCGAAGAGGCCGGGCACGAAGTCGACCCACCGCTGGTCGACGAAGCGCATGTGCTCCGGGTCGTTCACGCACTGGCGGCTGAGCCGCTCCTTCCAGAAGGAGAGGAACGGCCGTGCCGACTTGCCCACGCCGATGAACCCGAGGTTGTAGGTGCCCGACGCAAGGATGGCCCGGTCATCGGTCATCAGATCATCGAGGGGCAGGGGCACGTCAATGTGGGGCGTGAGGACGATCCCGTGGTCGGCGGCCGCCTGGGCCAGCGGTGCCAGCGAGGCGAAGACCTGGATGTCAGGGTCGAGGTACAGGACCGGCTCGTCGTCAGCGTCGAGCAGGACCTCGAGCAGCCACGGTTTGAGCGCGGTGGCGAGCTCGGTGACGTCGTAGATCGCCGCCATGCGGCGTAGTTCGGCCGGGTCCTCCCCCAGGTCGCCCAGGCGGATGACCTCGAAGGGCTCGCCGGCGCCCACGCTGCCGTCCAGGTCGTCGAAGATGAGGGCGGAGACCCGCGCGTCGGGGTCCGCCTGGACGGCCGACGTGGCCAGGACGCGCACGAACGGCAGGTAATTGCGCGCGGCGATGGTGCAGATGCGGACTCCCACCAGACCTCCAGGACGGCGCGGGAAAGGAGCAGATTACCCGCGCTCCCTGGCGCCGCCGTCACGGCCACCGCCGTCCGGGCCAGGCGTCGCCGGCCGTCCCGACCCGAGGAAGGCGTCGACGCGAGCCCGCATCCGGGCTTCGGGCGGCGCCCCCACGATCCGGTCGCGCACCGAGCCTCCGGCCAGGAGGAGCAGGGTGGGGATCCCCTGGACCCCGTAGCGGGCTGCCGTCCTCGGTGCCTCGTCCACGTTGACCTTGACCACCTTGAGGCGCCCGGCACGCTCGGCGGCCACCCGCTCCACGATCGGCGCCACCGCCCGGCACGGTCCACACCACGGCGCCCACAGGTCGACCAGCACGGGCAACGGCGAACGGACGGCCACCGCGTCGAACGTCCGGTCGCCGGCGCTCACCACCCACGGCAGTGGCACGTGGCACGAGGCGCACTGTGGCGTGCCGGTGGCGTCGGCCGGCACCCGGTTGCGGGTGGCGCATGACGGGCACCGCACCTCGGTCGTCGCTCCGGTCGACACGAGCCATCGTCGCGCCACGCCACGCCACTGGCACGGGTCCTTTGTCACCCGTCCGCGGCTCGGACTGGACCGCCACGGGTGCGCGGGTGCAGCCTGGGAGTGCGGGCCGGCGCCCGAGAGGCGGCGCTCCGCGGTGGGACACGACCACCGGCGCCGCCGCGGCGCTCGGGGAATCGGAGGTGGCGATGCGCGCCCTGCGGCTGACGGCATGGAAGTCGGACCCCGAGATGATGGAGGTCCCCGAGCCGCACCCCGGGCCCGGCGAGGTGGTGGTCAGGATCGGCGGTGCTGGCGCCTGCCACTCCGACCTGCACCTGCTCCACGAGTTCGAGCCCGGACTGCTCCCGTGGGAGCTTCCCTTCACCCTCGGGCACGAGAACGCCGGGTGGGTGGCCGAGCTGGGCGAGGGCGTCCACGGGTTCGAGATCGGTCAGCCCGTCGCCGTCTACGGCGCCTGGGGGTGCGGAGCGTGCCCCCGGTGCCTGCAGGGCCTGGAGAACTACTGCGAGAACCAGGGCGAGGCTCCCGTCATCGCAGGCGGCAGCGGGCTCGGGCTCGACGGCGGCATGGCGGAGTACCTGTTGGTCCCTGCCGCCCGCCACCTGGTGCCACTGCCCGACGGGCTCACCCCGGTGCACGCGGCCTCGCTGACCGATGCCGGCCTCACCCCCTACCACGCCATCCGCCGGTCGTGGCCCAAGCTGATGCCCGGGTCGAGCGCGGTGGTGATCGGCGTGGGCGGCCTGGGGCACCTGGCCATCCAGATCCTGAAGGCCACCACGGCCGCGCAGGTGATCGCGATCGACCCCCGGGCGGAGGCCCGCCAGCTGGCCCTCCGGGTGGGGGCCGACCATGCCCTGGACCCGGGGCCGACCACCGGTCTCGAAGTCCGGGACCTGGCCAGCGGGCGGGGTGCCGATGCCGTGTTCGACTTCGTCGGGTCGGATGCCACCATCGCCCTCGGCGCCATGTCGGCCCGTCAGATGGGAGACCTGACCATCGTCGGGCTCGCCGGCGGGACGTTCCCGCTCTCGTTCTTCGGCGTCCCCTACGAGGTGTCCATCCAGACGACCTACTGGGGCTCCCGGCCCGAACTGGTCGAGGTCCTCGACCTCGGCGCCCGGGGCCTGGTGCGGCCGACGATCACCGAGGTCCCGTTGGACGAGGCTGCTGACGGCTACCGGCGGCTGGCCGCCGGCCAGATCGAAGGGCGCCTGGTCGTCGTCCCCTGACCGACGCCAGCACGAGCCCGGCACCGGCCCGGCCCGCCGCACGACCAGCTCCAGTACCGGCCCGGCCCGACGGCGCCGGTCGATCCAATTGGAACGTGTTGCGCGCTCTGAGCAACTGTCCAAGCACGCGGAGTGCGAAATGAGTACGGTGATGCCATGCCCGGGGGGGAAGGTGCAGCGACGGACGTCGGTGCGTCGGCGGACGGTGCGTCGGCGGACGGTGCGTCGGCGGACGGTGACGAACCAGAACCAGAGGACGAGGGGCTCGACGTCCCTCCCTATCCAGGCGAGTCACGCGTCGCCCAGCTCGGCAACGCGTTGCTGGGCCGATCCGCCGAGATCGCCGTCGCCATCGCCGACGCCTGGTCGAACAAGTACGGTCCGGACCACACCAGCTTCGAGGGGGAGCTCCGGTCGGAGATCGTGAAGGTCACCCAGATCGGCAACCTGGCCGTCGGTCACTACCTCGTGACGGGCCACTCCCCGTCGAACGAGCAGGCAGCGGCCATGTCCCAGTCGGGACGGGCGCCGGTCGACCGCCGACTCGGCCTCGCCTCGCTGACCAAGCTCTACCTGTCGTGGCGTGACCACGCGTCGGCAGCCGTGCGTGAGGAGGGAGTGGCGCTCGACCTTCCCCGCAACGTCATCGGCTTCGCCCTCGAGGTGATCAGGCAGGGCGCGGACTCCAGCATGGTCGGCATGGCCAAACAGTTCGACGTGGCCTTCGGCGAGCTGCAGGAGCAGCTGGCCGAGGAACGCGCCCGTCTGGCCCACCTCGCCGTCCACGACTCGCTCACCGGGCTGCCCAACCGGGTCCTCTTCATCGAGCAGCTGCAGCGGGCGCTGGCGCCGTCGGGCCGGCGGCGGGCACGCATCGCTCTCCTGTTCGTGGACATCGACCACTTCAAGAACGTGAACGACCGCTACGGGCACAGCGTCGGGGACAGGCTCCTCGTGACCATGGCCGAGCGCCTGCGGGACTCGGTCCGTCCCGGCGACACCGCCGCCCGGCTCGGAGGCGACGAGTTCGTCGTCCTGTGCGAGGACATCCGGGGCCACGAGGAAGAGGCGGTGGCGGTGGCCGAGCGGATCAGGGTGTCGCTGGGCGAGCCGATCGAGATCGACGGCAACACGATCGTGGCCGGTGCCAGCATCGGCGTCGCCGTGGCCTCGTCGGGCGACGATCCGGAGGTCGTCCTGTCCCATGCGGACGGGGCCATGTACGCGGCCAAGCAGAACGGCCGGGGCCGGTACGCCCTCTACCGCCAGGCACCCTGACCACCAGGCACCCTGACCGGCGCCGCCGGGCCCCGCCAACCCTGGCCGGGGCCTCGGCGTTCAGTCCCGGCCCAGGATCAGCCCGCTGGTCGGTACCCCCGTCCCCGACGTGACCAGCACGTGCTCGACCGCGTCGACCTGGTTGTGCGACGTGCCCCGCACCTGGCGCACACCCTCGGTGATGCCGTTCATGCCGTGGATGTACGCCTCGCCCAGCAGGCCGCCGTTGGTGTTGATGGGGAGGCGGCCGCCGATGGACAGGTTCTCGACGGTGGCGAACTCCTTCGCTTCCCCCCGGCCGCAGAACCCGAGCTCCTCCAGCTGCATGAGGACGAACGGGGTGAAGTGGTCGTAGAGGAACGCCGTCTGGATGTCGTCGGGTGACAGGCCCGACATGGACCACAGCCGCCGCGCCACCGCGCCCATCTCTTGGAGCCCGGTCAGGTCGTCCCGGTAGTAGCTCGTCATCGACTCGCCGTCGAAGGTGGCCCCCTGGGCGGCCGCCTCGATCACGGCCGGCACCTGGCGTAGGTCTCGGGCACGCTCGGTGGACGTGACCACGATGGCGACCCCGCCGTCGGACTCCTGGCAGCAGTCGAGGAGGCGGAGGACCGGCTCGACGATCCACCGGGAGGCCTGGTGGTCCTCGACGGTGATGGGGCGGCCGTGGAACCAGGCGTCGGGGTTGGTGGCCGCGTGCTTCCGGTCGACCACCGCGATGGGGGCGAAGTCGGCGTTGGTGACGCCGTAGGTCTCCATGTAGCGGCGGGCGTGGAGCGCCACCCACGAGGCCGGGGTGAGCAGGCCGTAGGGCCCGTACCACGACAGGAAGAGCGGCATGGAGGTGAGGGTGGAGGCGAACCCGCCGAAGCGCATGCCGGAGCGTTCGTTGAACGCCCGGTAGCAGACGACGACGTCGGCCACGCCGGTGGCCACGGCCATGGCCGCCTGGAGGACGGTGCCCGCCGCCGCCCCGCCGCCGTAGGGGACGCGGGAGAACATCGACAGCTCGCCGATGCCCAGGTTGCGGACGACGTCGATCTCCTCGGTCGTGTCCATGGTGAAGGTGACGAGGCCGTCCACGTCGGCCGGCGACAGACCGGCGTCGTCGAGGGCCGACTTCACGCACTCGCAGGCCAGCTGGAGCTCCGTGCGCCCCGACTCCTTGGAGAACTCGGTCTGGCCGATGCCGCAGATGGCGGCCCGCCGCGACAGTCCGGCCGTCACGGCGCCACCCTGGCCGCCGGGAGGGACAGCTCGGCGGTGCCGGTCACGTGGTCCCCCAGGTCGCCCGCCGCCCGGAACGACACCTCGACGATCCCGTCGTCACCCTCGATGCGGGTGGCCGTCACCGAACCGGTGTAGGTGAGGGTGTGCCCCGGGAAGACGGGCACCCCCAGGCGGATGGCCAGCCGCCGGACGGCGGCGTCGGGTCCGGCCCAGTCGGTGAGGAACCGGCTGCAGTAGGCGGTATCGGACAGGATGTTCATGAAGATGTCGGGTGCCCCCTGGGCGTTGGCGAAGTCCCGGTCGTGGTGGGCCGGCATGAAGTCCCGGGTGGCGATGGCCCCGGCCACGATGAGGGTGGCCGTCACCTCGATCACGAGCGGGTCGAGCTCGTCGCCCACCGAGACCGTCCCGGCTCCCCCGGCCCCGCCCCGGGCCGCCACCGGCGTGTCGAGCGCCCCGCTCACCGGTCCGCTCCCGTCCCAGCGGTGCCACCCGCCGCGTCGGCGTCGGCGCCCGCCGGCACGAACTGCGGCAGCACGACGTCGTTGTCGAACTGCTCGAAGCGCACCTCGACGGCCATGCCGATCGACGCCTCCTCCGGTGTGGTGCCGACCAGGTTCGACACCAGCCGGGTCCCCTCCTCCAGCTCGACCAGGGCGACCATGTAACGCTCGTCGAACCCGGGGAACTGGGGGTGGCGTGGCATGACGAAGCTGAGCACCGTGCCCCGGCCCGACGCCTCGACCGTCTCCCACGCCAGCGACGTGCAGCTCGGGCACATCGGGCGTGGTGGGTGGCGCAGCGCCCCGCAGTCGGTGCAGCGTTGGATGAGGAGCCGGTGGTCCCGGCACCCCTGCCAGAAGAACTCGGTGTCGGGCGTCATCGAGGGCGCCAGGCGCCCGCTCACGACGGGACCCCCTCGGGGCGGAACTTGAGGATGCGGAAGCGCTGGCGCCCCACCACCTCGCCGGCGCTGTCGGTGTAGGTGGTGGCCCACGTGACGAAGCGGCCCGGGCCGAGGCGGGTCTGCTTCTCCTCGGACACGTCCTCGAACACCGTCTCGGCCGACACGACGTCGCCGAGGTGCAGGTAGCGGACGATCTCGAACTCCGAGTTGGTGGCCAGGGTGGCGACGTAGCCGGCCCGGTCGAACAGGTCGAGGGGCCCGGGGCCGTCCGTGGCCACCGGCGAGCCGCCCCGTTCGGCGATCCCGGTCAGCTCCGGGGTGGGCATGGTCCACGTCTGCAGCATCAGCGGCGGGGCCACCACCTGGCCGAACCGGCTGGCCGATGCCGCCTCGTCGTCCACGTAGACGGGGTTGGCGTCGCCGAAGGCGGCCGCCCAGTGACGGATCATCGGCCGGTTGACCGGGTCCGGCGCTACCTGCGGCCCTCCCCGCGACACGATGGTGCCCACCAGGGCGGCGAACTGGTCGTCGAGTGTGTCTTCGCTCATGCTCCCCCCGGGCCGTGCCGGCCCGCCGACCGCCGCCCCCCCGGGCTGCGACCGCTGCAGCGTACCCGGACCGCCACCGGCGCGACACTGTGCACCCATGAGGACCGGGGGGACGGAAGGGACCGAGCGGACCAGGGGATCCGGCACCACGGTGAGGACCGGGGGGGCCGAGCCAGCCGGCACGATCGCAGCACTGCTGGCCGCTCGCGCCGGCGACGACCGGATCGGGCTGGTGGCCGGCGACCGCTCCTGGACGTGGGACGAGGTGGTACGCGAGAGCCGGGCCCGGGCCGCCATCGCACTCGCCCACCGGCCGGTCGACCCGTCCACGCCGTTCCACATCGGGGTCCTCCTCCCCAACGTGCCCGAGTACCTGTTCTGGCTGGGCGGTGCCGCGCTGGCCGGAGCGGTGGCCGTCGGCATCAACCCCACCCGCCGCGGCACGGACCTGGCCCGTGACATCGCCTTCACCTGCTGCCACCTGGTCGTCACCGACGGGGACGGCGCCGCCCTCATCGACGGGCTGGAGACGGGCGTCCCACCCGGGCGGGTCCTCCGGGTGGACCGCCCCGTGGCCGCGCCGGCGCCTGCGGCGGAGCCGGGTGGCGGTCCCACACCAGAACCGGCACCCGACGACCTGTACCTGCTCCTGTTCACCTCGGGCACCACCAGCGCCCCCAAGGCCGTCCGCTGCACCCAGGGCCGCCTGGCCGAGATCGCCGCCCGTGCCGGCCAGTACTACGGCTTCGTCGCCGAGGACGTGTGCTACTGCCCAATGCCCCTCTTCCACGGCAACGCCATCATGGCCCTGTGGGCCCCGGCCCTGGCCGCAGGGGCACGCATCGCCCTCACCCCGAGGTTCTCGGCGTCGGGCTTCGCCGACGACGTCCGCCGCTACGGGGCCACCCGCTTCACCTACGTGGGGCGGGCCCTGGCCTACGTGCTGGCCACCGACGAGCGCCCCGACGACGCGGAGACGCCCCTGCGGTTCGGGTTCGGCACCGAGGCCTCCGCCCGGGACCGGGCCGAGTTCGAACGGCGCTTCGGTTGCACCCTGGTCGAGGGGTACGGGTCCAGCGAGGGCGGCCTGGCCATCAACCGCACCCCCGACACCCCGCCCGGCGCCCTCGGCCGGGCGACGGATGACGTGGTGGCCGTCGACCCCGAGACAGGTGAGGTGTGCCTCCGGGCCCGCATCGGTCCGGGAGGCGCAGTCGAGAACCCGGAGGAGGCCATCGGCGAGCTGGTCAACCGCTCGGGCCCGGGCCGCTTCGAGGGTTACTGGCGCCACCCCGAGGCGGAGGCGGCCCGGGTGCGCAACGGCTGGTACTGGACCGGCGACCTCGGCTACGTGGACGAGGACGGCTTCGTCTGGTTCGCCGGCCGCACCGACGACTGGCTCCGGGTCGACTCGGAGAACATCGCCGCCGCTCCGGTCGAGCGGATCCTCGAGCGCCACCCGGACGTGGTGGCGGCCGCCGTCTACGCCGTGCCCGACCCCCGCACCGGCGACCAAGTCATGGCCGCCCTCGAGCTCCGGCCCGGCACCGATCCCACCTCGTTCGCCACCGAGCCCGACGGGTCCACCGCCGGGCTCGGCGCGTTCCTCGCCGGCCAGGACGACCTGGGAACCAAGTGGGCACCCCGCTTCGTGCGGGTGACGCAGACGATGCCTCTCACCGCGACCGGCAAGATCACCAAGGCACCGCTGCGGGCCGAAGGGTGGCGGTGCGGTGACCCGGTCTTCATCCGGGACGGGAGCGAGCTCGCCTACCGGCCCCTCACCCCGGCCGACACTGCCGCCCTCGACGCCGAGGCCCGAGACCACGACCGGCTGGCCCACGACCGGCTGGCCCACGACCGGCGCGGGCGGAGCTGATCGAGCGGCGAGCCGGCAGAGCGCGTCACAAAGGCCCGGGCCGTTCGACCCTGGCCCGGCACCCGCCCCCGTCGTACGGTCACCAGATGAGCGGCAGCGCGTGCCCGAGGAGATCGACGGATCCGTGATCGGCATGCGCTCCTTCGACGGCCGGGAGCCCCGGGCCCGCCAGGTCCTCGACCGGCTCGGCTCCCTGCTGGCCGAGCGCACCGGGAGGGCCGCCACCATCCGGCCCGTCGCCGAGCTGGACGATGCCACCCGGGAGCGGATCCTCGACCTGAACACGGCCGCCTTCGGGCGGGAGGGCGAGGCGTTCGACCACCGGGCCCTCGACGAGGTGGCCGCCGATCCCGACGCACTCCTCGTCGTTCTCGAACTGGACGGCGCCATCGAGGCGTGCTGCTTCGGGTACTACGAGGATCCCGGTACGGAGACGGTGGACGGCACCGACTACTTCTTCGACTCGGGCATGGTGGCTCCCGAGTGGCAGGGGCACGGCATCGCCGCGGTGGGAGGGGCGGCGATGATGCTCCTGGTGGCCCTGCTCGGCGACGTCCACCGGGTGGGCATCGAGGTCTGGGGCGGGGGCGGCCGGGCCGACGATCTGGTCGACCTCTACCGCCGGTTCGGCTTCACCGATGCCACCGGGCGGGACTTCTCCCACCGCTATCTGGCCGTCGACCTCGACGCCGGCACGGTGCGCTCCTGGTACGAGGCCCTCGGGCTCGACGCCGACCCCGGAGCTGCCGGCAACGGCACGTGAAGCTGGCCCGCCGCCTGGCCGCCATGGCCTGGCCCGGGCCCGATGAGCGCCGCCTCATGGGACGCTTCTACGTCGCCATCGGGCTGTCCCGCGCTCTCTACCTCGTCTTCCCCTTCCAGTTCGCCTACCTGTACCTGGCGATGGACGCGCCGGCGTGGGCCGTCATCCCCCTCATGGCCGCCAGTGCCACCTCCCTCGCCATGCAGCTCCCCACCGGCGCCCTGGCCGACCGGTGGAGCCGCAAGGCGTCGGTGCTGCTGGGCGGGGCGTTGACGGCGGTGGCGATGGCCGCCGTGCCGTGGGCCGTGCGGCTGCCGGGCGGGTGGCAGCTGGCCATGGCGTCGGTCGCCTTCTCGGTGTCGGGCCTGGGCGAGACGATGATGGCCGGCGCACAGGAGGCGTGGGTGGTCGACAACCTCCACCGGTCGGGCCGCAAGGACCTCGTCGACGCCTTCTTCGCCCGGGCCTTCGCGGTGACCGCTGCCGGCGGCGTGGTCTCCGGCGCACTGGCGCTGGTCCTCCTCGTCACCCGGCCGGTGGACCGGGGGCTACTCGACCTCCTGTGGTACGCGACGGGGGCCGGCTTCGTGGTGGCGGTGGGCGTGGCCGCCGGCATCCGGGAGGAGCGGGTCGAGCCGGCGACCGGACCGGACGGCGACCCGGTGGCGACGACCGGCCTGTGGCGGCGGATGGGCGCGGCGGTGGTGGCCCTGGTGCGGCGGCGCTCACTGCTCCTGCTCACGGTGGCCGTCGTCATCGCCGCCCTGTCGGGCGCGGCTGCCGACGAGGCCTTCCCGGTGGCCCTACTCACCAAGGGTCTCGACGCCCGGGTGCTGGCACCCCTCGGCATCGCCGGTGACCTGCTCGGGGCGGTCGCCCCCGTGGTCGGGCTGATGCTGGCCCGCCGCATCGGTCCCGAACCGCTCCTCACCCTCACCATGGTCGCCATCGGGCTGAGCGTGAGCGTCCTGTTCGCCTGGCGCAGCCTGGGCGTGGTCATCGTGCTCTTCATCCTGCTGGGGTTCCTCGACCAGATCTGGGATCCGGTATCGCTCGCCCGCATGCAGGACGACATCCCGTCCGAGCACCGGGCGGCCATGAGCTCGATCGTCTATCAGGCCAACGGCCTGGCCCAGCTGGTCGGGCTGGGACTGTTCGCCCTCCTGCTCGGCCAGCACGGCGCCCAGTTGCGCGATGCCACCCCCGACCTCATCGACGCCTTCTCCGGCCACACCCACGTGAACGCGGCGGTTCCCACCGGGCTGCTCGGCCTGCCCGTGCCCGACCTGGCCGTCCTCGTGTTCGTACTGGCCGGCGTCGCCGCCATCCCCTTCGTCGTCCTGTCGACCCGGGCCCGCCGGCGAGCCGGATCCACTGGCGGACCCGCTGGCGGAACCACAGGCGGCCCGGGCGCGACACAACGTGCCGAACGACCCTGCCGCGAGATGGCACCCCCTCTGACACTGAGCGGTGGGCAGGACGGCAGTGCGGACGACGTGGACGGAGGGAGGCGGAGATGAGACAGCTCCGACACCGATCGATGATGGGAACCATGAGCGCAGTGTTGGCCGCCGGGATGCTGGCCGCCGCGTGCGGCTCTTCTGCCAGCGGGAGCAGCTCCAGCTCACAGACGACGTCGGGCTCGGTCGCCTCCGTGGCCAAGCTGGTGCCCGAGCGCTACCGCAACGCGGGCCAACTCACCGTGGCCACCGACGCCAGCTACGCACCCAACGAATTCTTCAACAGCGCCGGGAAGATCGCCGGGATGGACGTGGACATGATCGACGCCATCGCCGCCACCATGGGCCTGCACGCGAAGGTGGTGAACGCCAGCTTCGACAGCATCCTGCCCGGGCTGGCATCGGGCAAGTACGAAGTCGGCATCTCGTCCTTCACCGACAACGCGACCCGCGAGAAGACGGTCGACTTCGTCACCTACTTCAACGCCGGCACCGCCTTCTTCGTGAAGTCGAACGGCGGGCCGTCGATCAGCGGCCTGTCCAGCCTGTGCGGTCTCCGCGTCGCCGTGGAGAAGGGCACGACCCAGGAACAGGACGCGTCCGCCCAGTCGGCCACGTGCACGGCCGCAGGCAAGCCCGCGGTGAACGTCGAGGTCTTCCCCGACCAGGCAGGCGCCAACCTCGCCCTCGTGGCGGGACGGGCCGACGTGGCCATGGCCGACTCACCCCTGGCGGACTACCAGGTCCACCAGTCCAAGGGCACCCTGAAGCTCGCCGGCCCGGTCTACGGTGCTGCCCCCTACGGGATCGCACTTCCCAAGGGCAGCGGGCTGGCGCAGGCCATGCTGGCCGCGGTGCAGCACCTCATCTCGACCGGGCAGTACCGGACCATCCTGGCCCGATGGGGAGTGGAGAGCGGCGCCATCACCACGCCGGCCATCAATGCTGCGGCGAGCTGACCCCCGGCTGCTCCAGGCAGCGCCGGACGCCGGCTACGACGGAGACGGCGCCGGCGGCCCGACCGGCGGCGGCATCGCCGCCGCTGGCACCCGCGGCGGCTCCGGCGAAGACGAACCCCCATCCGCACCGGCCGGGATCGTCACCGAGCCGTTTGCCGCCCAGCCGCTCGCCACGGGGCCGACCGGCACGGGACCGGGCGGCGCCGCCGAGCTCATCGGCGGGGAGCCGGCCACTGTCGTCCGGCTCCGGCATCCGTGGCGGTGGGTGGCCGGAGCGTTGGTCGCCCTCCTCGTCGCCATGTTGGTGCGCTCGCTCGCCACCAACCCCCGCTTCGACTGGTCGGTGGTGCGGGAGAACTTCACCACCCACGCCACCCTCATGGGGCTGTGGGTCACCATCGAGCTGACGGTCATCTCGATGGCCATCGGCATCATCCTGGGCACGGTGCTCGCCGTGCTCCGCCTGTCGCCGAACCCGCTGGTGTCCTCGGCGAGCTGGGTCTACGTGTGGGTGTTCCGGGGCACGCCCGTCATCGTCCAGATCCTCTTCTGGAACTTCGTCGCCGCCCTCTACCCGACGCTGTCCATCGGCATCCCCTTCGGGCCGAGCTTCGTCCAGGGGAACGCCAACACGGTGGTCACGCCTTTCGTGGCCGCCATCCTCGGGCTGGGTCTCAACGAGGCGGCCTACATGGCCGAGATCGTCCGGGCCGGGATCCTCTCCGTGCCCGAGGGGCAGAGCGAGGCGGCGCTCTCCCTCGGGCTCACCCGTCTCCAGACCATGCGCACGATCGTCCTCCCCCAGGCCATGCGGGTCATCGTCCCGCCCACCGGGAACGAGGTCATCTCCATGTTGAAGACCAGCTCGCTGGCCAGCGTCATCGCCGTGACCGAGCTGCTCTACAGCGTGCAGATCGTCTACTCCCGCACGTTCCAGCAGATCCCGCTGCTGCTGGTCGCCGTCATTTGGTACCTGATCGTGACCACGATCCTGAACGTCGGCCAGTACTACCTGGAGCGCCGGTTCGCACGGGGTTCGGCGCGGTCGCTGCCCCTCACGCCGTGGCAGCGCCTCCGGCGGCTGGTGGGCACCAATCACGCCCGGCCGGCCATGGCAGGCGCCGCCAGCCCGGCGCCGAGGAGTGACCGGCGATGAGCGCGGCCGGACCCATGCTGCAGATCCGCGAACTGCACAAGTCGTTCGGGCGGACCGAGATCCTGAAGGGCCTCGATCTCGACGTGGACCGGGGAGCGGTGGTGTGCATCCTCGGGCCGTCGGGCTCGGGCAAGTCGACCCTCCTCCGGTGCGTCAACCGCCTGGAGACGGTGGACGCCGGGTGGATCTCGGTGGACGGCGAGCTCGTCGGGTACCGGCGCCGCGGCAACCGCCTCTACGAGCTCCCAGACAAGGAGGTGGCGCGGGCACGGGCCAACGTCGGGATGGTCTTCCAGCACCTCCACCTCTTCCCCCACATGACCGCATTGGACAACGTGACCCTCGGGCCCACCCTGGTACACAAGGAGTCAAAGCCGGTGGCCGAGGACCATGCCCGGGAACTGCTCGGCCGGGTGGGCCTGGCCGACCGGGCGTCCGCGTTCCCGAACGAGCTCTCCGGCGGGCAGCAGCAGCGGATCGCCATCGCCCGTGCCCTGGCCATGCGTCCCTCGCTCATCCTGTTCGACGAGCCGACCAGCGCCCTCGACCCCGAGCTGGTCGGCGAGGTGCTCGAGGCCATGCGGAACCTGGCCAACTCGGGCATGACGATGGTGGTGGTCACCCACGAGGTGGCGTTCGCCCGCGAGGTGGCCGACACGGTGGCCTTCATGGATGGCGGGGTGATCGTCGAGGCGGGACCACCCCGCCAGGTTCTCGAGCACCCACAGCACCGCCGGACCGGGGAGTTCCTCTCGAAGGTGCTCTGAGACCGCATGCCAGGGGCACAGGCCCCCCGAGCCAGTAGAGGAGGTGGACGATGAACGAGAGCGAGCAGTGGTGGAACACACCTGCCCACCAGCCCGATCCGGACCGGGCCCGGGTGGCCGAGTTGTCGACCATGGACCTGGAGACCCCCGCCTTCGTCTACGACGAGAAGGTCATCGCCGAGGACGTGGCCACCGCCCGCGACGCGCTGGCTCCCACCGGGGCGAAGCTGCTGTTCGCCGTGAAGGCGTTCTCGTTCGAGGACGGTCTGGCCGTGATGGCCCCCCTCGTCGACGGCTTCCACACCAGCTCGCTGTTCGAGGCCCGCCTCGCCCGGCACGTGATCGGGGACGGGATCGTACACACCACCACGCCCGGTCTGCGCCCGTCGGACGCCGGCGACATCTTCGAGCTGTCCGACCGGATCAGCTTCAACTCGGTGAGCCAGTGGCAGCGCTTTGCCGACGCCGCCGTCGGACGCACCAGTCCCGGCCTGCGCGTCAACCCCCGGCTGTCCTTCGTCGCCGACGAGCGGCTCGATCCCTGCGCCCGCAATTCCAAGCTGGGCGTCCCCATCGACCAGCTGGCCGCTCGGGTGCGGACCAGTCCCCAGGTGCTGGAAGGGATCGAAGGACTGCTTGTCCACAGCAACTGCGAGTCGATCGAATTCGACGACCTGCTCCGCCTGGTCGAGCACCTCGTCGACCAGCTCGACCCCATGCTGCGCCGGCTGAAGTGGGTCAACCTGGGAGGGGGCTATCTGTTCCGCGACGCTCGCGACCACACGCCTCTGCGCAAGGCCGTCTCGCTGCTGCGTGACACCTACGGGGTCGAGGTCCTCGTCGAGCCGGGCACGTCCCTCATCTACCGCGCCGGATCGCTGGTGACCACCGTGGTCGACCTGATCGAGGGCCCCGGGCGAGACATCGCTGTCCTCGACGTGCCCATCACCCATGTGCCCGAGGTGCTCGAGTTCCCGTTCCTGCCCGACGTGGCCGCCACCGACGGCGCCAACCGCTACCTGCTGGCCGGGGCCAGCTGCCTGGTGAGCGACCAGTTCGGACTGCACAGCTTCCCCGAGCCGCTGCGGGTGGGCAGCAGGGTGGTGATCAGCGACGTCGGTGCCTACTCGCTGGTGGAGGCGTCGTGGTTCAACGGCATCTCGCTGCCCACCGTCTACAGCCGGGCGCCCGACGGTTCGGTCACCCTCCGGCGCCGCTACCGCTACGACGACTTCCTCACGATCAACGGAGGCTCCCATGCGCGTCACTGAACGGGAACTGGTCGTGCCCGCACCGGGCGACGGGGCACTCTTGGCCCAGCTGGCAGCGTCGGTCGGCGAGCGCCTGGGCGACGGCGAGGCACCGGTGCGTTTCGCCGTCCCCTCGTCGGACCCCGCCGCCTGGAGCTGCGAGATCGGCGTCGTCGACGGCCTCGGAGCTGAGCGGCGGGCGAGCCTCCCCTCGCCGTTCGCCACCCGGCACCGGACGGGCGAGGACAGTAGGGCCTTCACCGCCGTCCTGGTGGTGCCGACGGGGATCGGGGCCGAGATCGGCGGCCACGCCGGGGACGCCATGCCGGTCGCCGCCCTGCTCGCCACCGCGTGCGACACCCTCGTCACCCACCCCAACGTCCTCAACGCCTCGGACGTCATGGAGCTCCCCGCCAACGCCCTCTACGTGGAGGGCAGCGTGCTGTCACGCCTGCTGGCCGGGACGGTGGGGCTGCGTCCGGTGCGTGCCAACCGGGTGCTGCCGGTCATCGACCGCCACGAGATCACGAAGTACGAGGACGCCGCCATCAATTCGGTCAGCACCGCCCGCGTGTCGTTCGGCCTGGACGCTCCCGAGGTGGTGGCCCTCGACCCCCCGATCCGCTTGCGGGCCACGTACGCCAGCTCGGGGCGGGCCGTCGGCGTGGTCGACGACCTGGAACGCCTGCTCGACGCGCTCGACGCCCGGCGGTCCACGTTCGATGCCGTCGCCCTGTCCACCCAGATCGAGGTGCCCTTCAGCTACCACACCGAGTACTACGCGGCCCGGGGAGACATGGTGAACCCGTGGGGCGGCGTCGAGGCCATCCTCACCCACACGGTGTCGTCCCTCTACGACGTGCCCACCGCCCATGCGCCCATGATCGAGTCCAAGGCCGTCGAGGCGTTGTCGCTCGGCGTCGTCGATCCCCGCATGGCGGCCGAGGCCATCTCCATGGCGTTCTTCGTGTGCGTGCTGAAGGGGCTCCAGCGCAGCCCCCGGCTGGTGCGTCTGGATGCCGGGACGCCGCCGCCCGACGACGTGATCAGTGCCGAGCAGGTGTCCGTCCTCGTCATCCCGGACGGCGCCATCGGGCTGCCCACCCTCGCCGCGCTGGAGCAGGGGATCCCCGTCATCGCCGTGCGGGAGAACACCAACCTCCTACACAACGACCTGACCCGCCTGCCGTGGAGACGCGGCCAGCTGCACGTGGTCGACAACTACTGGGAGGCGGTCGGGGTGATGGCCGCCATGCGCAGCGGGATCGACCCGGCCATCGTCCGGCGGCCGATCGCCGACACCCGTGAGGTCATCGTCACCGGACGGGCACGGTCGCCAGAGCCGGCGATGGTGGGGACATGATCGGGCGGCGGGTGCCCTCCGGGTACCGTCGGGGCGCCCCACCACGCCGGGTCCTGTGCCGCAAGCCGCTGCCCGACCGGGCACCGTTGCCGGGAACGACGCGCCGACCGAGCCCGATGACTGGCCGGATCACCGCGTTCCCGGCGGGCGACAGCACAACGCGAGGTCTTCACGTTTGGCGTTGACCTGGCACGATGCGACGTGATCGGGGGCCCGCCCACGGCATAAGCGGGCGCCGCCCACATCCCGGGGTGGTCAGCGCCGCCGGGGAGTGCGGGGGTCTGCCTCA
>JAJZDI010000023.1 GCA_021806045.1 Actinomycetes bacterium | reverse complement strand
CCACGGTGATGGTGGTGGGCGCAGACGAGACCGACAGGTAGTTCGTGTTCCCGGCCATGGTGGCGGTGACGGTGCAGGTGCCGGCACCGGTGGTGGTGAGGGTCGATCCGGTCACACTGCAGTTGGCACTGCCGGGGTCGGTCACCTGGTAGGTGACGGTCCCGCCGGTCGTGCCCCCGCTGGTGGCGAGGGTGAGGGCGGTGCCGTAGGTGGCGTTCGTGCTGGTGATGATGAGGGGGGCCTGGGTGCCCTGGCCCACGGTGATGACGGTGGGCACCGAGGAAACCGACAGGTAGTTCGTGTTCCCGGGCATGGTGGCGGTGACGGTGCAGGTGCCGGCACCGGTGGTGGTGAGGGTCGATCCGGTCACACTGCAGTTGGCACTGCCGGGGTCGGTCACCTGGTAGGTGACGGTCCCGCCGGTCGTGCCGCCGGTGGTGGCGAGGGTGAGGGCCTGTCCGTAGGTGGCGGACGTGGTGGTGATGGTGAGGGCGGCCTGAGTGGCCTGGGCCACGGTGATGACGGTGGGCGACGAGGAGACCGCCTGGTAGTTCGTGTTCCCGGGCATGGTGGCGGTGACGGTGCAGGTGCCCGCACTGGTGAAGGTGAGGCTGGCACCGGTCACACTGCAGTTGGCGCTGCCGGTGGAGGTCACCTGGTAGGTGACGGTCCCGCCGGTCGTGCCCCCGCTGGTGGCCAGGGTGAGGGACTGGCCGTAGGTGGCGGACGTGGTGGTGATGGTGAGGGCGGCCTGAGTGGCCTGGGCCACGGTGATGGTGGTGGGCGCAGACGAGACCGACAGGTAGTTCGTGTTCCCGGGCATGGTGGCGGTGACGGTGCAGGTGCCGGCACTGGTGAAGGTGAGGCTGGCACCGGTCACACTGCAGTTGGCGCTGCCAGCCGAGGTCACCTGGTAGGTGACGGTCCCGCCCGTAGAGCCCCCGCTGGTGGCGAGGGTGAGGGCCTGGCCGTAGGTGGCGTTGGTGGTGGTGATGGTGAGGGTGGCCTGGGTGCCCTGGCCCACGGTAATGGTGGTGGGCGACGAGGAGACCGCCTGGTAGTTCGCGTTGCCGGCCATGGTGGCCACGACGGTGCAGGTGCCCACACTCGCGGCGGAGAGGCTGGCGCCGATCACGGAACAGGCGGCCGTGCCGGTGGAGGTCACCTGGTAGGTGACGGTCCCGCCGGTCGTGCCGCCCGACGTGGCGAGGGTGAGGGCCTGGCCGTAGGTGGCGTTGGTGGTGGTGATGGTGAGGGTGGCCTGGGTGCCCTGGCCCACGACCGTCTCGGGCATGCTCGCCCCGCAGGGGGTCGTTGCCGGGTTGTTGGACCCGTCACCCGAGTACGACACGTACCACCAGTAGTCGCCGGGCGCGGTGGGCGTGAAGCCGGCGGTCGGGTGGTAGGCCCCGTTGCCCGTCACCGGCACGCTGGTACCGACGGCGGTACCACCCGCACAGGTCGTCGGTGCGGCCCCGGGGCCGAAGACATCGAAGGTGAGCGATCCGCCCGGACTGTTGCCCGCCGACACCGTGGCGTTCACGGACGTCGCGCCGATGGTGATGCCGTAGGTGCCTGTGGCCGGAGCGGTGGCGGCGAGGGTCGGCGAGACGGCTACCGGGGTGATGGTCACCTCGGCGTCCCCCGGCGCCGTCCCCGCGCCGAATTGCGTACCCGCGCCCGATGCCACGGTGCAGGTGGCGCTGCAGTAGTCCGATCCACCACCGCCGTTGCCCGCGACGATTTCTCCGCCACCGCTCACAGCTCCGGCCGCCCCACCGCCGCCGCCGTAGAGCCCGGCACCTCCACCGCCGGCACCACCGCTGTAGGCATTGCCGGTCGACGAGATGTTGCCTCCGGCACCGCCCGAACCCAGGATGATGGCCCCCGTGTTGATGTTGACGGCTGGACCCGTCCCCGGCGCGCCGGGAGGGACGGTCACTCCTGCCGTGGTGTCCGTTCCCCCCACGCCACCGGCGCTCTGGGTTCCCCCTCCACCGCTGAAGTGGCTTGGGCTGCCGGCGCTCCCTGCCGGGTTGCCAGCACTCCCTGCCGCATCGGGATCGTTGTTCGAGGCCCCGCCGCCGCCGCCGGCCACGATGACGAACGAACTGCCCAGGCTGAACGAAGAAGCGCCGCCGCCCGCACCTCCGTTCCCGTTCGCAGACCCGCCGGCGCCACCGGCTCCACCGTTGACGTCCACGCACACCTCGTACGCCTGCCCAGCGGTGACAGAGATGGTCTCGCTCACCCCGTCCCCGGTGCCCGCAGCCCAGCCGCCGACCGACTGCCCCGCCGACCCGACCGCGTTGACCGTCACCGCTCCGGAGAACCCGGACGGGACCGTCCACGTGGTGCACCCCTGGGTGGCGAAGGTCACGGTGCCCAATGCGTCAGCCTGGCCCGAGGCCACGCCGGCGGCCGCCACTCCGACCAGGAGGAACCCCGCACCGAACACCCGCCCGATCACCCTCGAAACGTTCCACGGCCCCGGACGATGCGACCTGTTCACTTCCAGTCCTGCCCTTCCATGTTCCGATTCGCGAGCGGTGCGGCCGACGCTGGAGGCGACGTTCCTGTCACGTCGACGGCACGGGAGCAACGTGTTCTACCACAACGGAAACACACCAAATTGTCGGGACCGTCCCCGGCGCATCACCGTTTGCAACCGCGGAACGGGAGAGGAGGGGACGCTCCCTACAGGGCCGGCAGCTCCGTTCGGGACCCGTGGACCCGGCGGGGACGTACGGTCAGGACGTCGGCGGGTGCGGTCCCGGCCGGTCAGCCGGCGGCCTGCCTCCGCGCCTGGTAGCCGGCGCGCCAGCGCTCGAAAGCGGCGGCGGAGTCGATGGGGCGGTAGCCGAGCTCCCGCTTCAGCCGTTCGTTCGACAGCACCGGGCGATAGCGGAGGAAGTTGACGTGGTCGGGGCCGTTGGCCGTCCTGCCCAGAGCGTGGAGCGCCCACAGCGCCCCGGCGAGGACGGGGGCGGGGACCGCCACGTAGCGCTTGTGGAGGCGCCGGGCGATCTCGCGGGGGCTGAGGACGCCGTCACCGGCCAGGTTGTAGATGCCCGTCCGGCGCTCCAGCACGCCGAGGAGGATCACCTCGACCAGGTCGTGGTCCCAGATGAACACGAACGGCGACTCCGACCCCCACACCCCGAGGACGGCGGGCCCTTCGAACAGGGCCGTCACCGGGCTGCTGGTGTGCTCCCCCACCACCGTCCCCGCCCGGAGCACCAGCTGGGCCAGCTCCGGATGGTCCCGGCGGTAGTCGGCCAGCATGGCCTCCACCAACCGCTTGTGGTGGGCGTAGGGGATCCCCTCGTTGCCCCGCAGCGGGTCGTCCTCGTCGAGGGCGGCCGGGTTGTCGGCGTAGTAGCCGTAGGCGGCACCGCTGCTGGTGACGACCAGCTCCGCCACGCCGGTGGCCACGCACGCCTCGAGCACGTTGCGGGTGCCGACGACGTCCACCCGGTACGCGAGGTCCGCCGGCGCACCCGGCGGCACCCGCAGGATCGACGCCAGGTGCACCACCGTGTCGACGGCGTGGTCACGCATGATCCCGGCCAGATCACCCGTGCTGACGTCGGCGGTGACGTAGGTGACACCGGCCACCCGCCGCTCCTCGGGCACCTCGGCGACGTCCAGACCGACCAGTCCCGCCACCTCGTCGCCGCGTGCGGCGAGGGCCTCGAGGGTGAGCGTGCCGACGTAGCCGGCCGCCCCCGTCACCAGCACCGACGGGCGGCTCACCCCACCGGCTCCTGGTGCATCTCCTTGAAGTCGAGGAGCCCCGGTGCCATCAGGTGCGCCTCGGGGTCGACGTCCACGTGCACCACCGCCGGCCGGCCGGAGGCCAGCGCCCGCTGCAGCGCCGGCTCCAGGTCGGCCGTCGCGGAGACCCGCTCGCCGTATGCCCCCATGGCCCGGGCCACCTCGTCGAAGCGGACCTCGCCCAGGTCGGTGTTGATGGTGCCCTGGGTGTCGACGCCCATGACCTTGCGCAGATCGCCCAGCCCGAACTGCTGGGTGAGCTTGACCATGCCCCACTGCCGGTCGCACAGGACGACGAAGCACACCGGCAGGCCCTCACGCACGGCCGTCTCGACCTCCTGGACGTGCATGCCCATGGCGCCGTCGCCGATGATGCAGCACACCGTCCGCTCCGGGTGGGCCGCCTTCACCCCGAGGGCCTGGCCCAGGCCGGCGCCGAGCATGCCGAACTTGAAGGTGGAGAACACCGAGTTCGGCGCGGCGTGGGCGTAGTACATGGTGGTCCACACGGCCGTGTTCCCCCCGTCCACCACCAGCAGGGCGTCGTCCCCCACGACGTGCCGCACCGCGTGGGGGACGTGGGCCGGGTGGACCGGTGTTCCCTCGGCCAGCAGGGCCACGTCGAGCTCCGCACGCAACTCGTGCTTGCGGGACTCGAGCGACGCCGCCCACGCCCGCCTCGCTTCGAGCCGGCCGTCGGGGATGCTCCGGCCGCCCAGCGCGTCCGTCACCTGCCGGGCGAAGAGCCCCACGTCCCCCAGCACGGCCATGTCCACCGGCCTGTTCAGTCCCAGGATCTCGTCGTCCACGTCGACCTGGACCACCGTCCTGCCCGGTGCGCCCCAGCGCCGTCCCCGGCCCCACCAGTCCGTCTCCCCGAGGCGCGACCCCAGCACGAGCACGAGGTCGGCGTCGGCACGGGCCGTCCCCGCCACCTCGAGTGCGCTGAGGGGGATGGACAGGGGATGGTCGACCGGTAGGGCCGACTGCGCCCCCCAACTGGTGGTGACCGGCGCCTGGAGCAGCTCGGCCAGAGCGACGACCTCGGCGAAGGCGCCGGCGTGGACCACGCCGCTGCCCACGTGGAGCATGGGGCGCTCGGCGGCGGCCAGCAGGTCGGCGGCCCGCTCGACCAGCGCCGGATCGGGGACCACCGGCCCCGTGTAGCGGTAGGAGGCCGGCGCCCGGTCCCACCCGTCCTCGATCTCGAACGTCCCGTTCAGCACGTTCTCGGGGACGTCTACGTGGACCACGCCGGGCCGGCCGTGCCAGGCGATGCGGAGGGCCCGGCGCACCATCTCCGGGATGCGCTCGAAGGTGGCGGCGTGACCGCTCCACTTCGCCATGGGCCGGATGACCCCGCACTGGTCGAAGTACTGGTACGTGCCGCCCCGGTCCGGGTAGGAGATGCCCTGGCGGCGGCTGCTGGTGATGACCAGGACCCGGTTGCCCTCGCCGTTCTCCACCGCCACGCCGGGGAGGATGTTGGCCACCCCCGGTCCGTTGCTGGCCATGCACACGCCGAGCCTTCCGGTCGAGCGGGCGTAGGCGCCGGCCATGTGCGCGGCCGTGGTCTCGTGCCGGGGCGACCGCAGGGTGATGCCGTACTTCTCGAAGCTCGAGAACAGGCCCATGTAGGTGCCGTCCACGATGCCGAAGACGGTGTCCACGCCCTCGGCGGCCAGCATGGCCGATACGACCTCTCCCCCGACCACCTGTGCCATGGGACCTCCCGGGTGCGCTCGTGCCCACTCTCCCACGGCCGGGTGGCGGACGTTCAATCCGTGGCCACGGCCTCCAGCCACGCCGGGATGTCGGCCGGCGGCATGGGCCGGGCGAACAGGTACCCCTGGGCCAGCTCGCAGCACAGGTCCCGCAGGCGCGCCGCCTGCTCCTCGGTCTCGATCCCCTCGGCCAGGACGGTGATGCCGAGCCCGTGGCCGAGGGCGACCATGGCCTCGAGGAGGCCGTCGTCGTAGCTGCTCCTACCCACACCGCCGACGAACGACCGGTCGATCTTGATGAGGTCGGGCCGCAGCAGCGCCAGGTAGGAGAAGGACGAGAACCCGGTGCCGAAGTCGTCGAGGGCGAACCGTACGCCCAGCTCGGCCATCTCCTCGACCGTCCGCTGGCTCGACTCGACGTTGCTCAACGCGGCCGTCTCGGTCACCTCCAGCACCATGCGCCCACCGTCGACGCCCGAACCGGCCAGGAGCGACTTGACCATGCCGATCAGTCCGGGATCGTGCATCTGGCGGGCTGACAGGTTGACCGACACGCCCAGCGACGACGCCACCCGCAGGTGCTGGGACGACCACGCCGGCTCCGCGGGCCGGTCACGCCGCCCCGGGGCGCCCGGACGGCCCGGCCCGGCCCGGCCACTCCCCGGGCCCCCGCTGCTCCCCGGTAGCTGGCCGTTCCCCCCCGGACCCGCCGCCAACCCCGGTACGGAGGACCACGCAGCCAGGTCGTCGAGGGCGGCCTCCATGGCGAAGGCACCGAGGTCGATGATGAGGTCGCTCTGCTCGGCGAGGGGGATGAAGATCTCGGGCGACACCCAGCCGCGCTCGGGGTGCTGCCACCGCATCAGGGCCTCGAAGCCGACCACCAGGCCCCGGGCCAGGTCCACCACCGGTTGGTAGTGCATGGACAGCTCGTCCCGCTGGAGCGCGTGGCGGAGGTCCTGCTCCAGGGTGAAGCGGCTGCGTTGCACCTCGTGGAGGGCCCGGCTGAACACGACAGAGCGTCCCTTGCCCAAGCGCTTGGCATGGTGCATGGCGCTGTCCGCGTCGCGCACCAGGTCGACGTGGGACTCCACCTCGCCGCCGCGGCACACGACGATACCGATGCTCCCCCCGACGATGAGCGATGCGTCGCCGACGGTGAACGGGTCGCCCAGTGCGTGGAGCATCATGCCGGCGATCTCCTCGGCGCCGGCGACGCCGTCGATGTCCTCCGCCAGGTACAGGAACTCGTCGCCCCCGAACCTCCCCAGGCCGGTGGGGTCGGGAACGGCCCGCTCCAGGCGGGCCGCCATCGACAGCAGCAGCTCGTCGCCGGCCCGGTGGCCCCACGTCCCGTTCACCTGGCCCAGGTTGTCCACGTCGAGCAGCATGACGGCCACCGTCCCGCCCGACCGGCGGGCCCGTGACAGCGCCTGGGCCAGGCGGTCCTCGAAGAGGAGGCGGGTGGCCAGCCCGGTCAACGGGTCGTGGAGGCTCTGGTGGGAGAGCTTGGACTGGAGCCGGTGCTCCTCGGTCACGTCCCTGATGGAGACCAGGTAGAGCTCGGGCGCGTCGGGGCCCTTCCGCAGGGCGTCCACCGCCACCTCCGCCCAGATGAGGCTCCCGTCCGGCCGCTCGAAGCGCTTGGTGTAGAAGATGCGGTCGACCTGGCGGGACGAGAGCATCTCGTAGGTGCGGACGGTCGCCGGGCGGTCGTCGGGGTGGGTGAGGTCGAGGACGTCGCGACCGACGAGGTCGTCGGCCGTGCGGCCCGCCATCCGGCAGCAGGCGGCATTGGCCCGCACCACGTGCCGGCCATCGTCCAGGATCGCCATCGGCGCCGTGTTGCTCTCGAACGCCAGCCGGAAGTGCATCTCGGCCTCGGACAGCGCCTCGTTCATGCGGTGAACGCGGGTCGTGTCCCGCACGGACACGACGTAGTAGGCCGGTTCGCCGCCGTCCGACCGCACCAGGGCCTGGGAGACCTCCACCCAGATGACCTCGCCGCCGGGGCGCTGGTAGCGCTTCTCGAAGGTCGCGCCACCGACCGGATCGTCAGCGTGGAGCGTCTGGCGGCGGGCACGGGTGGTGAGCCAGCGGTCGTCGGCATGGGTGAAGGCGAGTGCATCGTGACCGACGACGTCGTCGCGTTCCCGTCCCAGGAGGGCGCAGTAGGCCGCGTTCGCCTCCATGATGGTGCCGTCGAGCGACACCAACAACATGCCGGTACTGCTGGCATCGAAAGCCGAGCGAAAATCCGGCCTCATTACCGGGAAAGCGTAGCCCTGGCAGGGAGGCGCCGCTCAGGCGGCACGCCCGCATGTGACCCGGCGCACAAGCTGCGAATGGTCCGCACACCGCGCGCTCCCCGGGCGGGAGCAGCCGCGGCCCTTCCCCTGTCCCTCGCCCCGGACCCCACCGTCGTGGGGAGCCGTATAGTCGGGAACTGCCATGCCAGATCTCCTCAGCCTTTCGTCCGACATCATCGACAACGCCCGGACAGACCTTCCGGTCAACCGCGTCACCCAGGAGCTCTCCGAGCTCGCACCGGGCATCGCCATGGTCGAGTCGTTCAGCCATGTCGTCGCGTTCGCCACCGACGACGGGCTGGTGGTGTTCGACGCCACCAGCCCCCTCACGGCACGGGCCGCGCTGCGTGCCCTGCGGTCGTGGTCGGATGACCGGGTCGACACCATCGTCTACACCCACGGCCACCTCGACCACGTCGGGGGATCGCCGGCCTTCGTGGAGGAGGCCCAGGGGCGCGACCGGGCCGTGCCGAGGGTCGTCGCACACGAGGCGGTCCAGGCCCGCTTCGACCGCTACCGGCGCACCAGCGGCTGGAACCAGGCCATCAACCAGCGGCAGTTCGGATGGATCCGCGGGTGGGGCATCGGCGAGACGGGCCCGGACGGCGAGCCGGTCCCGTTCCTCCCCGACGACGTCGCCGAGCCCGACCACACCTACACCGACCACGACGTGATCGAGGTGGGCGGGCTGGAGCTCCACCTCCACCACGCCCGGGGGGAGACCGACGACCACACGTGGACGTGGATCCCCGAGCACCGGGCCATCACCTCGGGGGACTTCCTCATCTGGAACTTCCCCAACGCCGGCAACCCGCAGAAGGTCCAGCGCTACCCGGTCGAGTGGGCCGCCGCCCTGCGGGCCATGGCCGCCAAGGAGCCGGAGCTCTTCCTGCCGGCCCACGGCCTCCCCATCGCCGGCCGGGAGCGGATCGGGACCGTCCTCACCACGGTGGCGGGCGCCCTTGAGCGCCTGGTCGACGACACGGTGGCCATGATGAACGGCGGCGCCACCCTGGACGAGATCGCCAACACGGTGGTGGTGCCGCCCGAGGACCTGGCCCTCCCGTACCTGCGGCCCCTCTACGACGAGCCCGGGTTCGTGGTGCGGAACATCTGGCGCCTCTACGGCGGGTGGTGGGACGGCAACCCGGCCCGCCTCAAGCCCGCACCCGACGCCGACCTGGCCGGCGTGGTGGCCGGTCTGGCCGGGAGCGCCGCCGACCTGGCCGGCCGGGCCCGGGAGCTGGCCGACGCCGGCCGGCTGGACCTGGCCTGCCACCTGGCCGAGTGGGCGTTCGAGGCCGCCCCCGACGATCCCGGGGTGCGGACGGCGATGGCCGAGATCTACCAGGCCCGCCACGAGGCCGAGGCGTCCCTCATGGCCAAGGGCATCTACGCCAGCGCCGCCCACCGGGGGGAGAGCCGGGGGGACCTGAGGCTGGGGACCTGAGCCGGGGGACCTGAGGCTGGGGGACCCACGCAGCCGGGCCCCATCAGGCCGACCGGTGGGAGGTCGTCACCCCGCCTGCAGGCTGGCCGCCGCCCGCTGATCCGGTCCCTACCGGGGCGGGCGTGCCGGCGGCGGCGATCCCCACGACGTGCCGAACACATAGTGGGCGCCCTTCAAGGTGCTGCGTCGCCATTCGGCCGGGGACGTCCCCGCATAGGCGAACCGCTGGAGCTCCAGGACCCCGTCATCCCCGCCCAACCCGAGCAGCCGGCGGTCGGCCGCCGGGCATCGCACCGCCCGGATCTGCTCACGGCCGCAGTCGACGACGATGCCAGCCCGCTCGGCCAGGTGGTCGTAGAGGGAGCCCGAGTCGAGGGGGGCGGCGAGCAGCTTCCGGCGGGCGTCGCCGCCCACGAGGACCACGGAGCGGTCCAGCGCGATCGCCTCGTCGCCGGCGAACCGGAGCCGGTCGATCCGGACGGCGGGGTCGTTCGCATCGCAGCCGAGAGCCGCTGCTGCCGCCCGGCCCGCCGGTTCGGCCTCGGCCCGCAGGACCTTGCTGTGCTCGCCCAGGCCGGCGCCCTCGATCATCCGTGCCAACCCCAGCCGCCCGAGGAGCGGCTCGTCGAGCTGCCGTTGGAGGACGAACGTGCCGGCGCCCTGGCGCGACTCGACCAGGCCTTCGTCGCGCAGCTGGCGGATGGCCTCACGGACCGTCGCCCGGCTGACGCTGTACGACTCGACCAGGTCGGCCTCGGTGGGGAACCGTTCGGCGAACTCCCCGGCGATGATCCGCTGGCGTAGGTCGTCGGCCACCGACGCCCATAGGGCCACTCCGGCAGCCGCGCCCCGATCAGCGTGACCGGGAGTGGCGGCGCTGCGCCGTGCCGGGCTCATGCCCGTCAGCCCCCTGCCGTCCCGAGGAAGAACGAGGCGATCAGGACGGCCAGCACGAACGCGGTCACGACGACGAAGACGGCGTCGCGCTGGTAGGCGAAGGTGAGGATCGACACCGCCACCCGGAGGACCGGTGTCAGGACGAGGAGGAGGAGCCCGGCCGCCACGATCGATGCAGGATCACCGTGCCCGAGACCGGTGAAGAGCGATCCGAACGAGTGGGGGAACGTGGCCCCCCGGCTGATCAGGCTGTGCCCGAGGGTGGCCGACGTGCGCTCGGCCGGGGAGCGGACCATGCCGTCGATCACGCCGGCCACGACCACGAGGAGGCTCACCACCACGCCGATCCGGAGGACCAGGGAGATGGCCACCTCCGTCCGCCGTACCCGCTCGTCCTCGTCGGGCAGGCTTGGCGCCCCTACGGTGGCGAGCGCCGCGCTGATCTCCGTTCCGGTCACCAGACCACCTTCGTCACGCTCGCTCATGCCAGTCCCTTCACGAACATATCAACAGCGATGAACAGCAACACGGCCACGAAGATCGCCCGGATGGCCTGTGAATGGAGCTTGGGCAGCAACCGGGACCCGACGGTGGCACCGACGAGGACGCCGGCGGCGACGGGGGCGGCGATGTAGGGATTGACGTCGCCCCGGAGGAAGTACACACCGGCGCTGGCCGCGGCGGTGACGCCGATCATGAAGTTGCTCGTGGCGGTGGAGACCTTCATCGGCAGCCGCATGGCCAGGTCCATTGCCGGAACCTTCAGGGCACCGGAACCGATACCGAGCAGGCCGCTCATCATGCCGGCCACGTACATGAGGCCGAGGCCGACCGGTGTGCGGGTGACCCGGTAGGAGATCTCCCGGGCTTCGGCGGGGTCGTAGTAGGAGGAGTGCAGCCGCAGCCGGTCGGCCAACGCGTCCGGCGGGACGTCGTGATGGCCCTCACCCTGGGTGCGGCCCGCGAACATGCGCAACGCCGAGTACCCGAGGACGGCGGCGAAGATGATGTAGAGGACGCGGCCGCTCACCAGCCCGGCCACGTAGGCACCGGTCACCGCGCCCAGCGTGGTCCCGATCTCGAGGAACATCCCCACCCGGAGGTTGGTGATCCGCTCCCGGACGTAGGCGGCCGCCGCTCCCGACGACGTGGCGATGACCGAGATGATCGACGCGCCGATGGCCAGGCGGATGTCCACGTGGAAGAGGAGGGTGAGGGCCGGCACCACGATGATGCCCCCGCCCAGCCCCAGCAGGGAGCCGAGGAGGCCGGCGAGCAGGCAGATGGCGAACAACACCAGTGAGAAGGCCAGGAGGCTCATGGCGCCAGTATAGCAAGTTGTACGGATGACTGGACATCCGTTCATATCTGGGGCGCCCGGGCGCGCCGGGGAAGCGCTCCCTATCCGTGGTCCGATGCGGGAGCGTGTCCGAGGCGCGGCCCGTCACTCCGAGGGCGCGGTGGCACGCTCCCATGCCTGGCGGATGGGAGCTGCGATCCTGCCCCGGTCGCTCGCCTCGAGTCCCTGCGCCCTGGCCCAGGCGCGGGCGGCGGCCAGGTGCCGGTAGGTCCATCCCTCGGCCAGACCCTTCGTCCCGCAGAGGACGATGGGGACGATGGGGACGGTGGGCCAGTGGGCCTGGCACTCGGCGATCCCGTCGGCGACCACCGCCACGGCCGGAGCGCCCTGCCCTCAGTGGAGCCAGACGTCAGCCGCCCGACCGTGGATGGACCATGGACCGGCGGCGGGCGGCGCGCCGGAACGCTCGCGCACCGGTCACAAGGAGACGACGTGACGGCTCGCGACGAAGTCAGGTCGGGGCCGGTCGGCTGCGAACGGGTCCACCAGCTCGTTCTCGACCGAGTTGTAGACGACGAACAGGTTGGTGCGCGGGTAGGGGGAGATGTTCCCTGCCGATCCGTGCATGAGGTTGCAGTCGAACATGACGGCCGATCCGGCGCCGCCGGTGACGGTGACGATCCGCCCGGCGTCCTCGGTCAGACGGGTCAGCGCGCCGTGGTCGGGGACGCCCACCTCCTGGCGGCGCAGCGAGTGGCGGTAATGGTCGGGCGGGGTCTCGCCGACGGTCGCCACGAACGTCCGGTGCGAGCCAGGGATCACCATGAGGCTCCCGTTGCAGTCGTAGTTCGGTGTCAGCGCGATCGACACGCTCACCGCACGGGCCGCGGGCATGCCGTCCTCCGCGTGCCATGTCTCGAAGTCGGAGTGCCAGTAGAACTCGCGGCCCACGAAGCCAGGCTTGCGGTTCACCCGGCTCTGATGGACGTAGACATCGGATCCGAGGATCTGGCGGGCCATGCCGGCCACGCGTTCGTCGGCGATGACGCGTGCCATCACCTCGCTCAGGCGATGCACCTCGAACACCGACCGCACCTCGTCGCTGTCGGGCTCCCGGATGACGCGCTCGTCGCCCGCCAGCCCGGGATCGGCGGCCAGGCGCTCGACCTCGTCACGGAGGAGCTCCACCTCCGCGGATGTGATCAGGCACTCGATGGCCAGGAAGCCGTCGCCGTCGAAGGCGTGCATCTGCGCACCGTCCAGCGGCCCGCCGTCCGAGGGGTAGACGACGGGATCGTGGCGCGGCATGGTCGTGGCCGCGGTTCCGGTCCGGGTGGGGTAGCGGTCTGTCGCCTCACGTGCGGTCACGGTGGCCGCTCCCATCACCGCGCTTCCCCTGCATCCAACAGCAGCGGGTAGACACCGTCCTCGTCGTGGACCTCGCGGCCGGTGCAGGGCGGGTTGAACACGCACACCATCCGCAGATCGGTGGTGGCGGTCACCCGGTGCCGTTCGTTCCCGTCGAGGAGGTACATGGTGCCCGGTGCGATCCGGTGGGTCTCACCCGACTCCCGGTCTTCGAGCAACCCTTCGCCCTCGATGCAGTACACCGCCTCGATGTGGTTCCGGTACCACATCTCGGTCGTCGTCCCCGCGGCCATCACGGTGTCGTGGAGGGAGAACCCCACGCCGTCACCGGCCAGCACGAAGCGCCGGCTCTTCCACGTGGGTGCGCCGACGTCGCGGTCAGTGCCCTCGATTCCCTCCAGCGTGCGCACGATCATGGTCGTCTCCTCGCGTGCTCGTCTCGTGCTCGTCTCGTCGTCTCGTGCTCGTCTCGCCGGGACGTGGTCCCATGGCGGACCGGCCGCGCCCGTCCTCCCTGGCTCCGGAGCCGCGTGTCAGGCGGCCGCAGCCGGCACCACGTGGGTGACGGCATCGCCGAGGATCTCCAGACCGGGAAGCAACTCGTCGTCGACGTCGGCCGTCAGCGGCGGCATCAGCTTCACGACCTCGCCGTCGGGACCCGAGGTCTCGAGGAGGAGGCCGCGACGGAACGCCTCCGCGCACACCTCGCCGGCGACGGCCGGCTCCTCGAACGCCACACCCCAGATGAGGCCGCGCCCACGCACCTCGGCGCCGGCGGACCCGGCACGCTCCGCGATCACCGTGAGCTCGTCACGCACGATGTCGCCCTTCACGCCCGTCTCCTTGGCCAGCTGGTCCGTCTCCCAGAACTCCAGGGCGGCGGTGGCGGTGACGAAGGCGGGGTTGTTGCCCCGGAAGGTCCCGTTGTGCTCACCCGGAGCCCACACGTCGAGCTCGCGCCGGAAGAGGGTGAGGGCGAAAGGGAGGCCTGACCCGCTGAGCGACTTGGACATGGTCACGATGTCGGGCGTGATCCCGGCCAGCTCGAAGCTGAAGAAGGGTCCCGTCCGCCCGCACCCCATCTGGACGTCGTCCACGATGAGCAGGATCCCGTGCTCCCGGCACAGTTCTGCCATGCGCTGCAACCAGGCGACGCTGGCCACGTTGACGCCGCCCTCGCCCTGGACCGTCTCCACGATCACGGCCGCCGGTTCGTCGAGGCCGCTTCCGCTGCCGATGAGGAGTGCCTCGAGGATCTCGATGGAGTCGACGTCGTCCTTGAGGAAGCCGCAGTAGGGGAGGGCGGTGCCGTAGTTGAGGGGGACACCTGCGCCGCTGCGCTTCATCGAATTCCCCGTGACCGAGAGCGAGCCGAGTGTCATCCCGTGGAAGGCGTTGGTGAAGCTGACCACGTGCTCGCGCCCCGTGACCTTGCGGGCAAGCTTGAGCGCGGCTTCGACCGCGTTCGTCCCCGTGGGACCGGGGAACTGGACCTTGTAGTCGAGTCCCCGCGGTTCGAGGATCGTCCCGTTGAAGCGCTCCAGGAACTCACCCTTCGCCCGCGTGGACATGTCGAGGCCGTGGATGACACGGTCCTCGGCCAGGTAGTCGAGGAGCCGCTCCTTGATGGCCGGGTGGTTGTGCCCGTAGTTGAGCGCTCCCGCACCGCTGAAGAAGTCGAGGTAGCTCCGACCGTCGACGTCCCAGATGCGCGCACCTCGGGCACGGTCGAAGACGGCCGGCCAGCTCCGCGAGTAGCTGCGCACTTCGGATTCCACGTGCTCGAACACGTCCATGTCGTTCTGCTCCCATCGTGGTGTCGATGCCGGGAGCGCAGCGGCAACGGCCGCGCACAGCTCCAGCGATCCCCCGGGCGGCATCAGCCGCACACAACCCCAACGGGCATGACCGTGCCCACGGACGAAAGTCGGCGGGCACGTGACATGCGCCTCGTGGGACGGGCTCGCAGGCCGCACCTCCCGGCGCCTACCGGACGCGCGAAGGCATCCGGTGCGTGGTGTGTCGTGCACACCACTGTTGTCCACTTGTCAGCCCACGTCAACAATTCGTTGCACTCGTTGGGAAATTTCGTAGATGCGCTGGGACTTCTGGTCGCACGTGTCACATCACCGGCGCGCCGTCTGGCCGCTGTGAGGACGTCACGCCGACGAGCCGGGCGCACCGGCGGGCGCACGGAACGAACCGAGCGGACCGATGCGGAAGAGGATCTCCGCGTCGTGCCCGACCGGGAACAGCGATGCATCGAAGAGCGGTTCGCGCCGGCACGGCACGCCGCGCCGTGTAGCCAGCCCGTCGAACAGGCGGGCCGACGCGGTGTTCCCCGGCGTGACCGTGGCCTCGACGTAGGCGATGCCGCGAGGCGCCAGCGAGTCCACCAGGTGGGCCAGCATCGACCCCGCCACCCCCGCGCCGCGAAACGTCTCGAGCACGGCGATCTGCCACACGAACAGCGTGTCGGGCGCCTGGGGGCGGCGGTACCCGGTGACGAACCCGGCCGCCTCGTCGCCGGCACGAGCGATGACCGACGTCTCCGCGAAGTCGCGGCAGAACACGAGGTACTTGTAGGGCGAGTTGGGATCGACGCCCGCCGCCTGGGCGATGCGCCACATGTCGGCACCGTCCTGCAGTGTCGGGGCGCGGCACGTGATGGTCGGTCCCATCAGTGCGACGCTAGCGGGGCGCGCCGCCTGCCAGTCCGCCCGTCACTCCATGGGTGCGGTGGCACGCTCCCATGCCTGGCGGATGGGAGCTGCGATCCTGCCCCGGTCGCTCACCTCGAGTCCCTGCGCCCTCGCCCAGGCGCGGATCGCCGCCGGTGCGGGTTCACCCGTGGTGGACGCGGTCCCGCTCCGGGTCCCGGTTCCGGTGGTGGTGATCCCGGTCCCCGTCCCGGCCCGGGTGGCAGTGGCGGAGGCCGGGCGTGCAGCCAGCACCGGCGCACCGATCCGCTCGATGGCGGCAGGCTCAGCCGTGGCCCAGGCGTGGGCGGCAGCCAGGTACCGGTAGGTCCACTCTTCGGCCAGGCCCCTCGTTTCGCAGAAGACGATGGGGACGGTGGGCCAGTGGACCTGGCACTCGGCGATCCCGTCGGCGACCACCGCCGGGCGGACCCGGCTCTCCTTGAAGACGAGGGAGTAGCGGTCCTCCACCACCACGGCCGCTCGGGGGAGGCTGGCCAGCTCGCCCAGGGCGAACCGCAGGCGGCCGCTCGTCAGGCTGGAGACGAAGTCGGCGAACGACTTGCGCTCCACCGCGGCGACCAGCGACCCGTCGAGCGTGATCCCGTAGTCGCCGCACGGCAGGGCCTGCCGGGACACCCGCACCTGCTGCCCGGCGAAGCGGTACGCGTACCGCTCGTGGCTGTCGACCACGATCTCGAGCTCGCTGATCCCCGCGGCCCGGGCGCTCGGGAGCCGGACCGACGGCCTGGCCTGCTTGCGGGTGCGGGGCGACTGCCAGAACACGGCGTCGCGGCCCCGGGCGGTGGTGAAGACCAGCTGCGAGCGGTTCTCCCGGGCACGTGCGGCCACGATCTCCACCGCTGCGCCCCGGCGCGCGCACGAGCGCAGGGGCACCCGCTCGACGACGTCGGGCTCGTCCGGCCACTCGTCCGGGTGCACCTGGTAGCAGTACAGGGCCTTCGTGCGCGGCCACGTCCCCGACGTCCGCAGGACGATGCCGTCCCCCAGGGGCACGAACAACAGGTAGGGGAGGCGCGAGTCGGGATCGGGATTGGCGGCGATCAGCAGCTCGGTCATCCGGACGCCCAGTCTTACAGCGCCCGGCGGCGGGCGGGTTCCATCGGCGGGGTGGCGGGGCCCGGGTACCGTCCGCCGGCGGTGTGCAGGACCCGGCCGCCCACTCGGCGGCACGGCGGGAGCGGGCCGCCCCGGCGGAGGGTCATAGGCGGAACCTGTCACCCCACAGGCAACGGCAGGGTTCCCGCCGCCGCCCGCCCTCCGTAGGGTCGGACCATGGGACCGGTAGCCACCGAGGTGACACCCCGCTGGATCAAGGTCCTCGACCAGACCCGCTGCATCGGGTGCCACGCCTGCACCACCGCCTGCAAGTCGGAGAACCAGGTCCCGGTGGGGGTCACCCGCACCTACGTCAAGTCGGTCGAGATCGGCACCTTCCCCCTGGTGCGGCGGGCGTTCCAGGTGACCCGGTGCAACCAGTGCACCGACGCACCGTGCGTGGCCGCCTGCCCGACGGCGGCCATGTACAAGCGCCCCGACGGGATCGTCGACTTCGACAAGCGCAGCTGCATCGGCTGCAAGGCCTGCATGGCCGCCTGCCCCTACGACGCCATCTTCATCAACCCCGAGGACCACTCGGCCGAGAAGTGCAACTTCTGCGCCCACCGCCTGGAGGTGGGGCTCGAGCCGGCGTGCGTCACCGTGTGCCCGACCGAGGCGATCATGGTCGGCGACCTGAACGACCCCACGTCGAAGGTGGCCCGCATCGCCCAGCGTGAGCCGGTCACCGTGCGGCGCCCGGAGAAGGAGACCCGCCCCGGACTGTTCTACAAGGGCGCCCACCAGGCAACCCTCGACCCCCTGGCCGCCCGCCGCCCCACCGGCGACCTGTTCGCCTGGGCCACCCAGGGGACCGGCACCACCCCGCGGGCCCTCTCGCAACGGGTCACCTCGGGCCACCCCGGCCACGCCAACTCCAGCGCGGCCACCCTCCTCTCCTACGACGTACCCCACCAGGCACCGTGGGGCTGGCGGGTCAGCCTCTACACGTGGACGAAGGGGCTCGCCGCTGGCGCCTACCTGGTGGCACTGATGCTGGCCCTGGCCGGCGCGGTCCCGTGGTCGAGCCCGCTGGTCCGCTGGGTGGCACCGTCGGTGTCGCTGGCCATGCTGGCGGCGACGGGCGTCCTCCTCGTCTGGGACCTCAAGCACCCGATGCGCTTCTGGATGCTCTTCGCCCGCCCCCAGTGGCGGAGCTGGCTGGTCCGGGGCGGGGTCATCATCGCCGCCTACGGCGCCGTGCTGGTGGGCGCCCTGGCCGCCGGCGCCGCCGGATCCACGGGTGCCCAGATCGGACTGGCCACCGCCGGGCTCCCGCTCGCCATCGCCACGGCCGCCTACACCGCCTTCCTGTTCGCCCAGGCCCGTGCCCGCGACCTGTGGCAGAACCCGCTGCTCGCCCCCCACCTGGTCATCCAGGCGGTCATGGTCGGTGCCGCCGCCCTGCTCATCGCGGCCACGGTCAACGGGAACCACGGCGCCCTCGCCGACCTGCGCCTGGCCCTCGCCACCGCCGCCGGCGCCCACCTGGCCATGCTCATCGGCGAGACCCTCCCCCACCACGCCACCGCCCACGCCGAGCTGGCAGTGGACGAGATGACCTGGGGCCGGTTCGCCTCCTTCTTCTGGACCGGCGTGGTGCTGGTGCTGGCCGCGGTGGCCTCGCCATGGCTGGGCGTGGTCGGGGCGCCCCTGGCCCTGGTGGGGCTCCTGGCCCACGAGCACGCCTACGTCCAGGCCGGCCAGGCCGTCCCGCTCGCCTGAGGAGGTCCCGTGACAGACACCGGCGACACACGACGACGAGGCGGCACCAGCACCGGCGCCCCGGGCACCGACCACGGGGACGGCACCGACCCCGGCACCGGTGACCCGGGCGCGCCCGGCTTCCTCGACGCCCTCGGCACCCGCGTCTCGGCCGCCCGGTCCGAGGTCGAGCGGCGGGGGGAGACCTTCTACCCGGGCGCCAGCGGCATCCACCTGGCCGCCTTCCCGCCCAAGGAACGGTGGGACGACTGGGTGGAGCTCGACTCCCGGGCGTGGCCCGAGCGGGTGGAGCACCGCAGCATGCTGGTGCCCACCACCTGCTTCAACTGCGAGTCGGCCTGCGGCCTGCTCGCCTATGTCGACCGCGCCACCCTCCAGGTCCGCAAGTTCGAGGGCAACCCGGCCCACCCCGGCTCCCGGGGGCGCAACTGCGCCAAGGGCCCGGCCACGATCAACCAGGTCACCGACCCCGACCGCATCCTCTACCCCCTGCGGCGGGCCGGGGCACGGGGCGAGGGCCGGTGGGAGCGGGCCACCTGGGACGAGGCCCTCGACGCCCTGGCCGCACGCATCCGGGCCGCCATCGTGGAGGACCGCCGCAACGAGGTCATGATCCACATCGGCCGCCCGGGCGAGGACGGCTACACCGAGCGGGTGCTGGCCTCGTGGGGGATCGACGGCCACAACTCCCACACCAACGTGTGCTCCAGCGGGGGACGGACCGGGTTCCAGTTCTGGACGGGCATCGACCGCCCCAGCCCCGACTACGCCAACGCCGAGGTGATCTTCCTCATCAGCGCCCACCTGGAGACGGGCCACTACTTCAACCCCCACGCCCAGCGGATCACCGAGGCCCGGGCCCGGGGGGCGAAGCTCATCGTTCTCGACACCCGCCTGTCCAACACGGCCACCCACGCCGACTACTGGCTCTCGCCCCAACCGGGCTCCGAGGCGGCCATCAACCTGGCCATCGCCCGCCACCTCATCACCACCGGCCGGGCCAACTGGGAGTTCATCCGCCGCTGGTGGAACTGGGAGGAGTACCTCGACGCCCGCCGCCCCGGCCAGCCCCGCACGTTCGAGACCTTCCAGGCCGCCCTGGCCGAGGAGTACGACGGGTTCACCTTCGAGCTGGCCGCGGCCGAGTCGGGCATCGACGCCGCCACCCTGGCCGAGGTGGCCGAGGTGGTGGCCGGGGCCGGCACCCGCTTCTCCTGCCACAGCTGGCGGTCGGCGGCCGCGGCCAACCTGGGCGGCTGGCAGGTCAGCCGGACGCTGTTCTTCCTGGCCGCCCTGCTCGGGGCGGTGGCCACCGAGGGCGGTACCTACCCCAACGCCTACACCAAGTTCGTGCCCAAGCCCATCCACACCCCGCCCCACCCGGGGGTGTGGCAGGACCTGTCGTGGCCGGCCGAGTTCCCACTGGCCCAGAACGAGATGAGCTTCCTCCTGCCCCACCTCCTGAAGGACGGCCGGGGCCGGCTCGACACCTACTTCTCCCGCGTCTACAACCCGGTGTGGACCAACCCCGACGGCCTGTCGTGGATGGAGGTCCTCACCGACGAGGACACCGTCGGCTGCTACGTCGCCCTCACCCCCACCTGGAACGAGTCCGCCTACTTCGCCGACTGGGTGCTGCCCATGGGGCACGCCTCCGAGCGCCACGACACCCACTCCTACGAGCAGTACGCCGGGCAGTGGGTCGGGTTCCGCCAGCCGGTGCTGCGGGCGGCCCGCCAGCGCCTGGGCGAGACCATCACCGACACCCGCCAGGTCAACCCGGGCGAGGTGTGGGAGGAGGACGAGTTCTACATCGAGCTCTCCTGGCGCATCGACCCCGACGGGAGCCTGGGCATCCGCCAGTACCACGAGTCGAAGGCCCACCCCGGCGAGAAGCTGTCGATCGACGAGTACTACGGGTGGATGTTCGAGCACTCGGTGCCCGGCCTCCCCGAGGCGGCCGCCGCCGAGGGGCTGACGCCACTGGAGTACATGCGCCGCTACGGCGCGTTCGAGATCAGCGCCACCCGGGGGGCGGTGTTCGACGAGCCCGTCCCCGAAGAGGAGCTGGTCGACGTGGCCACCTCGCCGCTCGGCCGGGTGTACACGGCGGCACCCAAGCCCGCCGACCCCAACATCGTCCCCATGGGCGCCCCCCCGCCGGACGACGCCGGTCGCCGGGCCGTCGGGGTCGTGGTGGACGGCGACGTCCGCCGCGGCTTCCCCACCCCGTCGGGGCGGCTCGAGTTCTACTCGTCGACGCTCGACGGCTGGGGCTGGCCCGAGCACGCCCTGCCCGGCTACATCCGCAGCCACGTCCACCCGGCCAACCTGGCGCCCGACCAGATGGTGCTCCTCTCCACCTTCCGCCTCCCCACCCAGATCCACACCCGCTCGGCCAACGCCAAGTGGCTGGACGAGCTGTCCCACACCAACCCGGTGTGGGTCCACCCGAGCGACGCGCGGCGGCTGGGGATCGGCGCCACCGGCGACCTGGTCCGGGTGGAGACCGACATCGGCCACTTCGTGGCCAAGGCGTGGATCACCGAGGGCATCCGTCCCGGGGTGGTGGCCTGTTCGCACCACATGGGCCGCTGGAAGCTGACCGGCCACGACCAGGTGGGCCCAGGCGGGATGATGGCCACCGTCGACCTCCGCCGAAGTGAGGGCGGGTGGTCGATGCGGGCCGTCGAGCGTGTCGGTCCCCACGCCTCGTCCGACCCGGACAGCCAGCGCATCTGGTGGTCGGACACCGGGGTCCACCAGAACCTCACCTTCCCTGTCCACCCGGACCCCATCTCCGGCATGCACTGCTGGCACCAGGCCGTCCGGGTCCGCCCCGCGCAGCCGGGCGACGCCCACGGGGACATCGCGGTGGACACCGAGCGGGCTCGCGCCGTCTACCGGGAATGGATGGAGCAGACCCGGCCGGCCGGCTCGGTCAGCCCCGACGGCACCCGCCGGCCCGCGTGGCTGATGCGCCCGCTGCGACCGGTGGGCGCCGCCTTCGACCTGCCCGCCGGCTCGTCATGACCGGCGCGGCCGTGGCTGCCGGCCCGGCGGTCGATCCGGTGGTCGGCCCAGTGGCCGAGCCCGTGGTCGATCCGGTGGCCGAGCCGGTGGTCGGCCGGCACGACACGCCCCCGGACGCCGGTCGGTGGGAGCTGCTGCGCACCCTCGGCGCGGTGACGGCCGCACTCCCGCCGGAGACCGATCACCTCTTCGAGGCACTGGGGATGCCGGCCATGTCACGGGCCGACCACACCCGCCTCTTCGCCCTCGAGCTGCCCCCCTACGCCGCCATCCACCTGGGACCGGAAGGGAAGCTGGGAGGCGACGGCGCCGACCGGGTGGCCGGGGTGTGGCGCACTCTCGGGCTCGATCCCCCCGCCGACGCCGACCATCTGGCCGCCCTGCTCGCCCTCTACGCGGCGCTGGGCGAGGGCGCCGGCACCAGCCGCACCGAGCAGGTGCGGCTGCGCCTGGAGCACACCCGGGCCACCGTGCTGTGGGAGCACCTGTGGTCCTGGGTGCCCGGCTACCTCGACGCCGTACGGCGCCACCACCCGGCGGCACGGGCGTGGGCCGACCTGGTGGACCGGGCGCTTGTCCGCGAGGCGGGCCTCACGACGGCGGCACGGGCGCTGCCCGCCGCCCTCCGTGACGCACCGGCACCCATCGACCAGGGGGCCTCGGCTGACGATCTCCTCGACTGGCTCACCGTGCCGGCGCGCACCGGGTTCGTCCTCACCGCCTCAGACGTGGCCCGAGCGGCGGCGGAGACCGGCACCGGGCTGCGGCGGGGGGAGCGCCGGTTCGCCCTGCGCTCGCTCATGGAGCAGGACGCGGGCGCCGCCCTCACGTGGCTGGCCGGTCACGCCGCCGCGTGGGTCGACCTCCACCGGGCCCGGCACCCCGTCGCCTTCGACCCGGGGCCGTGGTGGGCGGCACGGGCGGCGCAGAGCGCGCTGGTCCTCACCCAGCTGGCCCACCGGGCCGGCTGAACCCGGCAACCCGGGGCGGTCCGATGACCCGTCGGGCGCCGGACCCTCAGGACTGCCCGGCGTCGGCCCCGCCGGCTCCGTCCGCCCCGTCGTCCCCGAAGTAGCTGGTGCGCAGCTCGCGCTTCAGGATCTTGCCCGACGGGTTGCGGGGCAGGCGGTCGGCGGCGAAGGCGACGCGGCTCGGCACCTTGAAGGACGCCAGGCGCTGGGCCAGGAACGTGCGCAGCTCGTCCTCGGTCAGGGTCTCGCCCTCCTTCACCTGGATGACGCAGGCCACCTCCTCGCCCAGGCGCTCGTGGGGAACGCCCACGACGGCGGCCTCGTAGACGGCGGGGTGCTCGTAGATGGCACTCTCCACCTCGGCGCAGTAGACGTTCTCCCCGGCGCGCAGGACCATGTCCTTCGCCCGGTCCTCGATGTAGAGGAAGCCCTCGTCGTCGATGCGGCCGATGTCGCCGGTGGCCAGCCACCCGTCGACGATGGTCTCGGCGGTGGCCTCCGGCTTGTTCCAGTAGCCGCGGATGACGTTCGGTCCCTTCAGCCAGATCTGGCCCCGATCGCCCACCGGCACCGGCGTTCCCATCTCGTCGCGGATCTCGACGTCCATGATCGAGGTGCGGGCCCGCCCCGTCGAGGTGGGGTGGGAGACGTAGTCGTCACCGCTGTTGCCGGGACCGTACGCGTTGGTCTCCGTCATGCCGTAGCCGATGTTGGGCCGCCCCCGGCGGAAGCCCTTCTCCACCCGGTCGACCAGCGTGGCCGGCGCCGGCGCACCGCCGCCCCCCACCGAGACGAGCGACGACGTGTCGTACTTGGCGAACGACGGGCTCTCCATCAGGTCCCAGCTCTGGGTGGGCACCCCGACGAAGGCGGTGACGCGCTCGGCCTCGATGAGCCGCAGGGCGGTCTCGGGGTCCCACCGGTACATCATCACCAGCTTCATCTTCATGGCGAAGCTGGTCAGCATGACCGGGACGCACCCGGTCACGTGGAAGAGGGGGACGATGAGGATGAAGCACGGCGGGGTGCTGGTGGAAAGCAGGTCCGTCCCCTTGCGCGCCCCCTGGATGGTGTTGTTGGCCCAGAAGGCCATGAGGGCCTGGACGACGGCACGGTGGGTGGACACCGCTCCCTTGGGGAAGCCGGTGGTGCCCGAGGTGTAGAGGATGGTGGCGTCGTCGTCCGGTGCGACCTCGACCTCGGGCATGGCGTCACCCAGGTGGACCACGTCCTCGTAGCGGCGCACGCCGTCCCGGTCGGGGGCCGACCGGTCGCCCCGGACCTCGAGGATGGGGACACCGCGGGCGGCCGACGGGGCGAGGGCCCGCTCCACCCGTTCGGGATCGGCCACGAGGAGCGACAGCCCGGCGTCGCCGATGGCGTAGTCCATCTCCGCCTCCGTCCACCACGCGTTGAGCGACACCGACACGGCGCCGACCGACACGACGGCGGCGAAGGCCACGATCCACTCGGGCAGGTTGCGCATGGCGATCCCCACCCGGTCGCCCTTGGCGATGCCGTAGGTGTGGACGAGGGCGTGGGCCAGCGCGTCGACGTGGGCCATCGTCTCGGCGAACGTCCACCGCTCCTCCTCGTAGACGACGAAGGTGGACTCGTCGCCACGGGTGGCGGCGAACAGCTGGCCGAGGTTGGCGGGAGCGTTGGCGAAGAGCCGGTAGGTCACGCCCCGGACCTCCTGCTCGGTCAGCTCGAAGAGCTGTCCGGGCGCGGTCACCTGGGCCAGCGCCTCCTCATACGACAACGTCATGCATCCCCCTCGATCGCTCGACGGTCCCGGTCCCCACCGCCCGCCCCGGCATCCGTGACCGGTGCCCACCGTAGTGGGCCGGAGCCGGCCCCCGGACCCCGGGCCCCGGTGCCGCCCGGACCCCGGCGCCCGTCACCCGCCCAGGCCCCCGCCCCCGTGGGCCAGGTAGGCGACGGCCAGCCCGACGGCCAGGACCACCACCGCCCCGCCGGCGGCCGCCAGCCAGCGGGGGACGACGTGTCCGCCCATCACCGCCGGGTCGCGGGCCAACCGGACGAGGAAGGCGAGGCTGACGGGCGCACCGAGGGCGCCGGCGATGCTGGCGTCCACCAGGGCCGGCACCGCGCCGACGTCGAGGGCGACCAGCAGCGCGCCGAGCACGGCGGCCAACCCGAGGGCGGCGGCCACCCGGGGCGCCGTCCCGATGCGGCGGAGCGAACCCCCGCCCCACGGCAGCTCGGCGCCGAGGACGGTCGCCGTGGTCGACGCCAGCACCAGCAGGGCGAGGATGCTCGAGACGACCAGGCCGGCGCTGAACACGTCACCGGCGGCGGACCCGACCACCCGGTCGAAGGCACGGGCCGCCCCGCCGGCCGAGCCGGTCGCTGCGGCGGACACCCGGCCGTGCAGGGGGCCGGCCGCCACCACGAAGGCCCACATGAGGACGGCGGTGACCGCCGCCCCCCCGATCGCCCTCGCCTGTGACCGCCGCAGCTGGCGGGGACCGGCGCCCTCCCGGGAGGCGTCCATCGTCTGCCACACGTACACGTAGCTGGTGACCGCCGTGCCGAACAGGGCGGTCAGCGCGACGAGCGCGCCGCCGCCCGGTGCGAACCCGGGGACGAGCGAGTCGTGGGCCACGGTGGCCCAGTGGGGGTGGAGAGCGGCCAGCACGGCGACGGCCGCAGCCAGGGCGGCCAGCAGCCCCACCAGGATGGTGTGGAGCGCCCGGAACGAGCTGGCCACCAGCACCCCACCGAGCAGGAGGGCCAGGAGGACCACCAGCCACCGGGAGTCGACGGACAGCAGGCTGCCGAGGGCGGACGCGCCGGCGTCCACGTCGGCGGCGATGGTGAAGACGTTGACCGCCACCACGGACACCAGCAGCAGCCCGGCCCACGCCCGCCCGTGGCGGCGCACCGCCGCCGTCTGCAGGTCGGTGCCGGTGGCGGCACCCACTCGGGTGGCGATGACCTGCGTCACCCCGAGCACGGGGAAGACGAGCAGGCACGCCCACGCCATCCGGGTCCCGCTGGCCACGGCCACGGCCACCAGCACGCCGATGGTGGTCGGGTCGACGTCGGCGGCGCCGGCGATCAGCCCGGCGCCGGCCAGACCGCGTGTCCGGCCCCGACCGTCCGCGGGTGACCCGTCCCTCTCCGATGCGGCGTCGGCCATCCCCACCAGCATCTCCTGGCCACCGGCCCGTGGCCGTGACCCGGCCCGCCCGGTCGCCGCCGGTCGGGCGGGTGCCATCAGGTCCCGCCAGCCCCGAGGGAGACGAGCGCCTCCTCGAACCGCTCGAGGCCCCAGTCGATCTCGTCCGCCGTGGTGACCAGGGCCGGCATGACCTGGACCGTCCGCGGCTCCAGGGTGGCGTGCAGGTAGAGCCCCCGCGCCTCGCACGCCTCGGCCATCTGGTGGGCGAACGCGGTGGCCAGCTCCACCCCGTAGACGAGCCCCCGGCCCCTGATGGCGGCGATCGCACCCGGGTGGTCGGCGCTGATGCGGGCCAGGCCCGCACCCAGCCGGGCACCGACCACGTCGACGTGCGAGCGCAGCGCCGGATCGAGGTAACGCCGGGCCGTCTCGCCGGCGATGCGCGCCCCGATCTCGCCGCCGCTGAAGCTGGACCGGTGCACGGGCGGGAAGGAGTCGACGTGGTCGTGCAGCGCGCCGGTGTAGGTGAGGGCCCCGAGGGGGTAGTAGCCCCCCGACAGCCCCTTGCCGGTGACGACGATGTCCGGCACCATCCCGTGGCGCTCGAAGGCCCACAGTTCGCCCGACCGCAGCAGGCCGCCCTGGACCTCGTCGACGATGAGGACGGCGCCCCGCTCGTCACAGATGCGACGCACCTCGGCCAGGTACCCGTCCGGCTGCTCGTAGACGCCGGCCGGCACCTGGATGGTCTCGATGCACACCGCGGCGGTCGTCCCGTCGACCAGGGCGTCCATGGCCTCGACCGATCCGAACGCCGCCTTCGGGATCATCCCCGCCATGGGGGTGAAGACCTCCGGCTGGAGGACCGGGTTGTCCATGGCCAGGGCGAAGCCCACCGCGCCGTAGTAGCCGCCGGTGACCGACACCAGCCCCGGGCGGCGGGTGGCCAGCTTGGCCAGCTTGCACGCCACCTCGAACGCCTCCGACGCGCTGGGGGTGAAGAAGGCGTGGTCCAGCGGATCGGGGAACAGCTCGACGAACGCCCGCTCCCCGGCCAGGCGGCGCTCGGACGGATCCGACCACAGGCCGGTGTCGTGGTCGAGGACGATGTCGGCGACGGCCCGCGCCATCCGCTGGTCGGAGAACCCGAGGTTGAACACCCCGCCGGCCACGTGCCAGGCCAGCATCCGCCCGCCCCGCTCGTCGACCAGCCAGGAGCCCTCCCGGTCGTGCTGGGGCCAGCTCCCCGCTGGTTCGGCCCCGGGTGCGGCGTCATCGGGCACCGCGCCGGGTGCGGCGTCATCAGGCACCGCGCCGGGTGCGGCGTCATCGGGCATGGCTGGTCACCTCCACTCCCGCAGGTTCTGCACCGGCGGCATCGGCACCACCGGTCGGCACGTCCCCGGCCGGCGTGATGGTCACCGGGAAGCCGTTCAGGTGGGGGTTGCCCGACAGGGGGTCGACCCGTTCGGTGGACGCCAGGCGGTTGGCGTTCACCCCGGGGCGCTGGCTGGCCACCGAGAGCTGCACCCCCGCCAGGTCATGCCCCCACCCGTGGGGGAGGCTCACCACCCCGGGCAGCATGGCATCGGTGACCACTACCGGCGCCTCCACCGACCCCCGGTCGGTGGCCACCCGGGCCCGACCGCCGTCGGTCAGCCCCAGGGCGGCGGCGTCGTCCGGGTGGACGAGGAGGGTGCAGCGCTCCTTCCCCTTGGACAGGGTGCGGACGTTGTGCTGCCAGGAGTTGTTGGAGCGCAGGTCCCGCCGGCCGACGAGCACGTAGGGAGGGCGGGGCTCGGCCATGGCCCGCCGCAGGCGCGCCAGGTCGGCCAGGATGGCCGGGGTGGCCAGGTCGATGCGGCCGCTCGGGGTGCGCAGCATCTCGGGGATGCGGGGCTCGAGCGCCCCCAGGTCGATCCCGTGGGGGTGGTCCTCGAGCACGGCCAGCGACAGGCCACCGGGGCGGGCACCGAAGCCGTCGCCGTAGGGGCCGGTGCGCAGGGCCAGGTCGAGCAGGCGCTCCGGTCCCGTGCGGGGCGCCAGCTCGGCCAGCAGCTCGTCCGGGTCGCGGCCGTGGACGGGACCGAACTCGTCGCCCACCGCGATCTGGACCATGAGGCTGGCGAAGCCGTCGTCCATGGCGTCCACGTCGACGATCGGCCCGCGGCCCTGGACGATGCCGGTGAGGGCGAGCAGGAGGCGCCACTCGGGGACCATCCCCTCGGGCACGGGCAGCACCGCCGGTGAGTAGTTGGCGATGTTGCGCAGCGAGAACTGGTAGTAGGAGACGTCGTAGTGGCCGTGCTCGAGGTGGGAGGGGGCCGGAAGGATGAGGTCGGCGTGCCGGGTGGTCTCGTTCACGTACAGGTCGATGGAGACCATGAAGTCGAGCATCTCGAGGGCCCGCACCAACCGGTCGCTGTCGGGGGTGGTGAGGACCGGGTTGCCGGCCAGGGTGACGAGGCCGCGGATCTGCCCGTCCCCGGGCGTCTCCATCTCCTCGACCATGCACGACGCCGGCAGCTGCCCGAAGGCGCCGGGCAGGCCGCGCACCCGGCTGGCGAAGGTGGCGTAGTCGGTGCCGGAGCCGGTGCCGGGGCGCCCGGCCGTGTTGAGGCCGAAGGCGGCGCCCTTGGCGAACATCACCCCCCCGGGCCGGTCCAGGTTGCCGCTGGCCACGTTGACCACGTCGAGGAGCCACACGGTCAGGGTGGCCAGGTCGGACAGGCAGGTGCCCAGGCGCCCGTGGACGGCGGCGGCGGGCGCGGCGGCCAGGTCGGCGGCCAGCGCGCGGATCTGGCCGGCGGGGATCCCGCACCACGGTGCCACCGCCTCGGGGGTGAGGTCGGCGAGGGCGTCGCGCACCGCGTCGAGACCGTCGAGGTAGGCGCCGGCGTGGCCGGGGTCGCACCGGTGGTCGGTGAGGAGCACGTGGGCCAGGCCGGCCAGGAAGGCGGCGTCGGTGCCGGGCACGATGGCCAGGTGCTCGCCGGCCGCCTCGGCCGTCGCCGTCCTCCGGGGGTCGACCACCACCACCCGGCCGCCCCGGTCGCGGATGGCGGCCAGCCGCCCGGGCCAGTCGGGCGCGGTGGCCAGGCTGCCGTTGGACTCGAGCGGGTCGCTCCCCACCAGCACCAGCAGGTGGGTGCGGTCGAGGTCGGGCACGGGGAACGACGTGCGGGCGCCGAAGTGGATCCCGGAGACGATCTCACGGGGGCGCTGGTCGACGCTGGCCGCCGCGAACCGGTTGTGCCCGAGGGCGCCCTCCAGGAACGACGTGTAGAGGATGGCCTCGTAGTTGTGCGACCACGGGTTGCCGCTGTAGAAGCCGACGGCGTCCGGTCCGTGGTCGGCCACGATCGGGTACAGCCGTTCATGCAGCAGTGCGAAGGCGGCGTCCCACGTGGTGGGCTCGAAGCGGCCCCCCGCCCGGACGAGCGGGGTGCGCACCCGGTCGGGGTCCTCGTGGAGCCCCTTCAGCGACGAGCCCTTGGGGCACAGGTAGCCGCGGGAGAAGACGTCGTCGCGGTCCCCACGGATGCGGGTGACGGCGTCGCCGTCGAGCTCGATCTGCAGCCCGCACGTGGCCTCGCACAGCGGGCAGGTGCGGAAGGCCACCCGGCGCCCGCTCACGGCTGGCCGCCCCCGTTGGCCCGCTCCAGCTCGTCGGCCCCGTTCAGGTAGAGGCTCTGGGTCACGTACGACGGGTTGGCCAGGGCGGCCAGCCGGCACAGCTCGGCCTTGAGGGTGCGGGCCTCGACCGTCACCGGGTCCGTCCCCTCGTCCAGTGCCAGCAGGTCGACCACGTGGAGGGCGAGGGTGATCCGCCCCTCGTCGCGCAGGGCCCGGGTGCGGGCCAGCACGGCGTCGGGGTCGGTGATCACCCCCCGGATCTCCCGAGCCACGTCGCGGGGGTGGGCCGGGTGCAGCGAGGTGGGGTTGAGGTCCTCCCACCAGCCGAACTGGCTGCGGTAGACGTCGCGCAGGATGTGCTCGATCGACGTGTACCCCTCGATGAGCCACGGCCGGTCGAACACGGCCGGGTCGGGGGTGACCATGTTCACGATCTCGGCCACGTTGTGGCCCTCGTTCATCAGTTCCACCACCGAGCGGTGGCACCACCGCAGGGCGGCCGCCGTGGTGGCCAGGTAGTCGCCGATCAGCTCGGCGCCCTCGAGGGGGTCGCCGAACTCGCGGATGAGGATGGCAGCGGGCAGGGTGGCCAGGCGGTCGAGGGTGTCGGCCCACCGCACCGGGTCACGGAGCGGCCGTTGCGGGCTGCCCACGTTCGGGAGGAACGGGATGCAGGCGGGGCCGCCGTAGAGGACGCGGTCCTCGGGGATCCAGGCGGCGATGGCGTCGTCGGTCTCCGACGGGGCGGCCAGCACCTCGACGGTGCGACCGGGCGTGTCGATGACGAACCGGTCGGTGAAGGTGTGGGTGGGCTCGGTGAAGGCGAACACCCTCCCGTCGAGCGATCCCCTGGGGTAGCGGAACTGCCGCTCGATGAGCCGGTTCTGGAGGCCGTTGCTCTCCAGGTAGCGGCGCTGGCGGCGGGCCACGTTGGCGTGGCCGATGACCCGGGGGACGCGCCCCGAGGTGCGGACGGCGTCGATGACCCACTCCCGGCAGGCCAGGTTGTAGCGCTGGTGGCCGTGGCTGAAGACGATGTCGGTGAACGGCGCGTCGGTGCGGCTGCGGATGGCAGCCAGGGACGCCTCCGCCTGGTCGCCGGTGTCGATCTGGACCAGTCCCAGCGCCGTCTCGATGGTGACCAGCCAGCCGGCCTGCTGCTGGCCGAAGATGCCCGGTCCCAGGTCGACCAGGGCGTTGGAGCCGGCCAGGGCGTCGTCCGTCCGGTCGATGCGGTCCAGGGCGTCACCCGCGCCGGCGGCGTCACCCGTGCCGGCGGTGTCGCTGTCCCCTGCGGTGTCGTGTGTGCTGTCGCCCGTCATCGCTCCTCCTCCGTCCGCTCCTCGATCTGGGTCCGCCTCACTCCTGGTGCCGGTGCCGGGCCTGCCGCCTCACCGCCCACCTCACTGGATGGCCAGGTCGGCCCGCACCTGGAGGACGGCGTCCTTCGTGTCCATGGGGGGCGCCTCGCTCAGCACCTCCAGGTCCACCTGGTGGATGGTGCCGGTGAAGGTGAAGGGCGACCGGTAGCGGGGCCACACCGGGGTGACGCTGTCGGAGCCCACCTCGAACCCTTCGGCGATGGCGTAGGTGATGGGGTTGGTCCCGGCCACCGCCACCCGGCCGGCCTCCTCGCCGTCGACGACCAGGCGGGCCTCCCCCCCGAGCATGCCGTCACCGGCGAACTCGACCACGACGGTGTGGCGCCCGGGCGCGATCGGATCGGCCGAGCTGGCCACGTAGTGAGCCCGCTCCAGGTGGTTGGTCACGTAGTGCAGCCGGCCGTCGACCAGGCACAGCGAGTAGCCCCCGCTCTCCCCGCCCTGGGCGGCGATGACGCCCTCGGCCCCGCCGTCGGGGACGGTGATCGACGCGGTGAGCCGGAACGAGCGGTTGCGCACGTCGGGCGATCCGCTCCGGGGCAGGCGCACCCGGTGGTGGAAGCGGTAGTGGTCACGCCACTCGACGATGCGGGGGCGTTCGGCGAACACCCGCTCGAGCATGGTGTCGTCCAGGGGGAACACCTGGTAGCGGTGGGCGTGGCTGTGCCACAGGTCGACCAGTGCGGCCAGCCGCTCGGGCTCGTCGGCGGCCAGGTCGTGCTGCTCGGCCGGGTCCTCGTCGAGGTGGTAGAGCTCCCAGCGGTCGGCGTCGGGGTCGCCGTCGTGGACCTCGGTGTCGACGAACCCGATCCTGCGCAGCACGCCCGACGACCAGTGGAGGGCCACCGCCTTCCACCCGCCCGCGTAGATGGCCCGGTGGGCGAACATCTCGAAGTACTGCTCGGTCTTGCGCGTGGGTGCGTCGGGCTGGTCGAAGGTGTAGGCGAAGCTGGTGCCCTCGAGCGGGCGCTGGTCGTGGCCGGCGACCCGGTCGGGCCAGTCGAGGCCGATGGCCTCGAGGATGGTCGGGGTGACGTCGGTGACGTGGTGGAACTGGGTGCGGATGGCGCCCCGGTCGGCGATCCGCCCCGGCCACGACACGATCATCGGATCGCGGGTGCCGCCCTCGTGGACGAACGACTTGTACATGCGGTTGGGCGTGTTGCCGGCCATGGCCCAGCCGGTGGCGTAGTGGGGGTGGGTGCCGGGAAGGCCCCAGTCGTCCAGGTGGGGCAGCATGTCGTCCACCGCGGCCGCCTCGCCGTTCAGGAACCACATCTCGTTGATGAAGCCGTTGGGGCCGCCCTCCGAGCTGGCGCCGTTGTCGCTCAGGAACACCACCAGGGTGTCGTCGCGCAGGCCGGACTCGTCCAGGTAGGTGAGGAGACGGCCGATCTGCTCGTCGGTGTGGGTGACGAACCCGGCGAAGACCTCCATCTGGCGGGCGAAGATCCGCTTCTTCTCCTCGGGCAGGTCGTCCCACGCCTCGACGCCGGGGTTGCGGGGGGGCACGGTGACCGACGCCGGCATCAGCCCGAGCTCCTTCTGGCGGGCGAGCGTCTCGGCACGGATGACGTCCCATCCGGCGTCGAACATCCCGCGGTAGGCGTCCGAGTACGCCGTGGCCACGTGGTGGGGTGAGTGGGGGGCGCCGAAGGCCAGGTAGGTGAAGAAGGGCTTGCTCGGGCGGACCCCCTTGCGCTCGGCGATCCACCGGATGGCGTGGTCGACCAGGTCGGCGCTCAGGTGGTAGCCCTCTTCGGGGGTGGCCGGCGCGTCGGTGACGTGGTTGTCCTCCACCAGTTCGGGGTGCCACTGGGAGGTGAGCCCGGCCAGGAACCCGTAGAAGCGCTCGAACCCCTGGGCCAGCGGCCACCGGTCGAACGGGCCGGCCGGGGTGGTCTGTTCGTCGGGGGTGAGGTGCCACTTCCCGACGGCCATGGTGCTGTAGCCGGCGTCGCGCAGGACGGCCGGGAGCATGGCGCAGTCCTTGGGGATGCGGCCGTTGTAGCCGGGGTAGCCGGTCGAGCGCTCCATCACCGCGGCCACCCCCACGCTGTGGTGGTTGCGCCCGGTGAGGAGGGCGGCCCGGGTGGGCGAGCACAGGGCGGTGGTGTGGAAGTTCTGGTAGCGCAGCCCCTCGGCGGCGAGCCGGTCGATGTGGGGGGTGCGGATGCGGCCCCCGAGGCCGCCGTAGCAGCCCAGCTGGGCGAACCCCAGGTCGTCGAGGAGGATGACGACGACGTTCGGCGCGCCCTCCGGCGGGGCCGGCGGCACCGGCCACGACGGCGACGACGAGGCCGGCGTGGTGCCGATCACCCCGTTGAAGGGCGTGCCGTCCGGGTAGGTCGAGAGGGTCATGCCACCGCATCCATTCGTGCCACTGCGTCCTTTCGCACCACCGCGTCCAATCGCTCCGGGGACCGGGCACGCCGGGTGCACCGTGCATGCCGGGTGCACCGGGCATGCCGGCAGGGAGCCACCGGGCGCCGGTCCCCCCTCGGCCTCTGGTCTATTCCAGACGGCGCCCCCTTGGTATAGACGGCAGGGCCGTCCCGGTCAAGGAGCCGGCCGGGAGGGGCACCAGGGTCAGAAGGCAGGGTGGCCGTCATGACCGCTGGGAGACGATCTCGGACAGGTTGACGATGGTCCCCGGTGCCTGGGGGCCGGGGACGACCTCGACGCTGGTCACGGTCCCCCCGTAGGGGAAGGAGCCCGAGCCCCGGTACTCGGGGCTCACCTGGTGGCCCCGGTCGCACCCGACGTCCAAGCCGATGCCCACCCGGGCCATCGTCGGGGACATGTCGACCTCGCACCACCGCTCCCCGTTCACCGACAGGACGGCCCGGCCCCGCAGCCCGCCGAGGGCCCGGTGGTCCACGTCGACGACGAACTCGCCGCCGGGCAGCCCGGTCGTCACCACCGACGCCTGGTCGGGCCAGCGGGCCACGGCGAAGCGCAACTGGCCGCCCAGCACGTAGAGGGCGAAGCCGGCCAGCGACTCGCCCAGGGCGAAGATGACGCCCTCGTCCCCCGCCGCGTGGGTGAAGCGGGCCCGGATCAGGTAGTCCCGGTCGGCCACCAGCCCCGCCACCACCGCCTGGGGGACGGTCGGCGTCCCCGGGTAGAAGGTGCGGGGCCGCGACACCAGGTCCTCGTGCGGCGGCGGCACGGCCACGATGCGCCGGGGACCCCGGTTGTCCAGGGGGTAGACCCAGTTGGCCCGGGCGTCCTCGTCGAAGGCGGCCGCCAGCCGGGCCAGGACCTCGGGCTCCCGGCCGGCCAGGTCCTCCGTCTCGCACGGGTCGGCGGCCAGGTCGAAGAGCATCCAGTTGTCGAGGTCGATGCCGGCGTCGGGTGGCTGGAGGGAGACGATCTTCCAGGTGCCGTCGATCATGGCCCGGTTGCCCTGGAGCTCGTAGTGCTGGCGGGGGTGGGGCCGGTCGCCTGCGGCCGTCCCGATCAGTGCGGGGGCGAAGCTGGTCCCGTCCACCGGGCGTGTCGCCTGCCCCCCGAAGGCCTCCGGGTAGGGGATGCCGGCCACCTCGACCAGGGTGGGCGTCACGTCGGTGACGTGGACCCACTCGTGGCGGATCTGGCCCGGTGTGGCGATCCCGGCCGGCCAGTGGGCCACCATCGGCACCCGGATGCCGCCGTTCATGGGGAACCGCTTGAAGAGCCGGAAGGGCGTGTTGCTGACCTCCGTCCAGCCGACCGGGTAGGCGGGCGCCGACTCCGGCCCGCCGAGGCGGTCCTCGTCCACCATGGCCAGCAGCCGGGGGTCGTCGTCGGCCAGCACGAACCCGTAGCGCATGGCCGTCCGGTTGGGATTGCCGTAGGGGCCGCCCACCCCGTTGGCCCCGTTGTCCGAGGTGATGAGGATGAGGGTGTCGTCGAGCTTCCCCACCGACTCGAGGAAATCGACGAGGCGGCCCACGTTGCGGTCGACCGCCTCGACCACGCCGGCGTAGAGCTCCATGTAGCGGGCGCACAGCCGCCTCTGGTCGGCCGTCATCGACGCCCAGTCGGGGACGGCCGGCGTGTGGGGTGGGAGCCGGTGCCGGTCGTCGACGATGCCCAGCTCGAGCTGCCGGTCGAAGCGGGCCTGGCGGGCCGCGTCCCACCCCTCGTCGTAGCGGCCGCGGGCGGCGGCCCGGTCCTCCGGTCGGACGTGCAGGGGCTGGTGGGGTGCGTTCTCGGCCAGGTAGAGGAAGAAGGGCCGGTCGGGGTCGGCGGCCAGGTGCTGCTTCAGGTAGCTGATGGCCCGGTCCGTCCACACCTCGGTCGAGTAGAAGCCCTCCGGGTAGTCGTCGATGTCGACGAACTCGTCCCCCTCGACCAGGTGCTCGGGCTCGAAGTAGCTGAACTCGGCGGCCAGCGCGCCGTAGAAGCGGTCGAAGCCCCGGTGGGTGGGCCACGACGCCCGGCTGGCCGTGTGGGAGACCAGGTGGGTGGGGGTGTTGTGCCACTTGCCCACCGCGATGGTCCCGTAGCCGGCGCCCTGCAGGATCTCGGCGAGGGTGGGCACGTCGTGGGAGATCTCGCCGGCCTGGTAGCCCGGGTAGCCGGGCAGGTTGGCCGTCAGCCACCCGGCCCCCACCGAGTGCGGGTTCTTCCCGGTCAGCAAGGCGGCCCGGGCCGGCGTGCACATGGGGACGGTGGTGTAGCCGGTGAAGCGGAGGCCCCCGGCGGCCAGGCGGTCGATGGTCGGGGTGTGGAGCTCGGCCCCGAAGCAGCCGAGGTCGGAGAAGCCGAGGTCGTCGAGGAGGATGACGACGATGTTGGGGGCGCCGGCCGGCGGGCGGGCGGGCGCCGGCCACCACGGCTCCGAGTCCCTGATGGTGGTGGCGATCCGCCCGGCGAACTCCGGGTCGGGACCACGGTCGTGGCCCGGCCCACCCGGCGGTGGTGCCGGCACCTGACCGGTCTCGCGTGGTGCCGGCACCTGCCCGGTCACGCTCCGTCCCCCTTCCCCACCGACCCGCGGGTCGCCCGCCACCGGCCGGCCAGGTTCCACAGCGGCGCGGTGGCCACCAACACCACCGACAGCGCCAGCAGGGTGGCGCTCACCGGGTGCTGGACGAAGGTGCCGACGTCACCCCGCGACGTGGCCAGCGCCTCCCGCAGGTTGACCTCGAGGACCGAGCCCAGCACCAGGCCGATGACGAGCAGGGCGGCGGGGAACCGGTAGCGGCGCATGACGTAGCCGATGGCGCCCATGACCACCACGATCCACATGTCGAACGTCGAGTTCCGGATGGCGTACGCGCCGGTGAGCATGAACACGGTGAGGCCGGCCAGCAGCTCGGGGGTGGGCGTGCGCAGCAGCTGGACCCACACCCCGATGAGGGGGACGTTGATGACGAGCAGGATGACGCTGCCGATGAGGATGCTGATGACGATCCCCCAGAAGAGGGAGGCGTGCTGGGCGATGAAGAGCGGGCCCGGCTGGATCCCGTGGAGCTCCAGCCCCGACAGGAGCATGGCCGTCACCGGCGAGAAGGCCAGGCCGAGGGCGACCATGGTCACCAGGTGGCCGGCCACGGCCGCCTCGTCCGCCGCCTTCGGCCCCGCCACGGCGGCGATGGCGGGACGGTCGTCCCCGTACCTGCGGCGGCTCTTGGCCCGCTCCAGCGCGTGGGACGCGTAGGTGGCCACCGCAAGGGTCGGTCCCGGCGGGACCCCGAGGGGGAACCCGATGGCCGCCCCCCGGGCCGATGCCGGCAGCGCTTCCTTCACCTCGGCACGGTTGGGCCAGATGTCGCGGAACCGGATGGAGCGCACCCGCTCGCGTGCCGCCGAGCCGGCCGCGATGGACAGCACCTCGGCGAAGCCGAACACGCCGATGGCCACCGGGGCGATGGGGATGCCCTGGGCCAGCTGCAGGTTGCCGAAGGTGAAGCGGTCGATCCCGGCCACCGGGTCGAGTCCCACCGTCGACAGCGTCACGCCGAGCAGCATGGCGGTCAGGTTCCGCCAGCGGGCCCCCGGGCTCACCACCGACAGGGCGACGATGCCGAAGACGGCGATGGACGTGTAGTCGGCGGAGGACAGGTAGGTGGCGACGTGCCCCAGGCTGGGTGCGGCCAGACCCAGCCCGACCAGACCCACCAGCGAGCCCACGAACGACCCCATGGCGGCGACGGCCAGCGCGGGCCCCGGCCGGCCCCGGCGGGCGATCTCGTGCCCGTCGAGGGCGAGCATGACCGCGTTGGGCTCGCTCGGCGCCCGCATGAGGATGGCGGAGATCGAGTCGCCGTACTGGGTGCCGAAGTAGATGCCGACCAGCATGATGATGCCGGTGTCGGGCGGCAGCCCCACGGTGAACCCGAGGAGGATGGCGATCAGGGTGGTGGGGCCGAATCCCGGGAAGATCCCGAACGTCGTCCCGATGGTGACGCCGGCCGCCGAGGCGCCCACGTTCCGCCAGGTGAAGGCCACGTCGAAGCCCTGTTGGAGTCCGGTGGCCAGGCTCACCGCCCACCCCCTTCCACGGTGGTGCCGGCGACGGCAGGCCGACCGCTCCGACCGCCGGGCCGGTGGCGTGCGTTCGGATGCCGAGGGAAGCGGTGCACGGGCCGACCGCTCATGACGCTGGAGGACAGGGGAGGGAGAGGAAGTGGACGTTGCTGAAGAAGTCGAGGTTGAGCACGTCGACGAAGAGGAGCTGGGCCACGAAGGCGAGGAGGAGCGAGTACAGGGCCACCCGGAACAAGTTGCGGACCCCCATGCCCACCTCCACGACGATGAGGGCGAGCCCGGCTGCGAAGAAGAAGCCGATGGGGTGGATGGTGGACACGAAGAGGACCGCCCCCACCACCACGGTCACCGGGCGGAACGCGTGGTGGTCGGCCGCCTCGCCGTCGGTCGGGGGCGGCGTCCGCCACGTGGTGACGGCCGTGCCAGCGGCGGCGACGAAGATGGCCACCGCCACGACCTGGGGGAAGAGGCCCGGCCCCGGTTGGGCGCTGGTGCCCCGCTGGTAGTGGAGGGCCTCGACGAAGTAGCCCACGGCCACCAACGCGACGGCGATGGCGAACAGGGCCGACCCGTGCGCGACCACCCACCGGCGGGCACCGGGCAGGGGGCCGCGGCTCACGGCACCGGGCGTGGCCCCGGCCCCGTGCTCGCCAGGAGCGGCGTGCTCGCCGGGGAGCGTGGCCCCGGCCGCCACCTCCTCGCCGGCACGCTCAGCCGGCGGGACGCCGGCCGGTGCGTCCGGCACTGGTGCGTTCCCCGCCGCGCCCGGGGTGGAGCGGCGGGATCCGGTCACGAGGCGCTCGAGGCGTAGAACTGCTTGATGTAGGTGCCCAGGCTGGCGTACTGGGAGCTGAGCAGGCTGGCGAGGGCCGGGCCGGACACGAACGACACGGTCACGCCGGAACCGGTGGCGAACTGCTGGAAGCCGGAGGAGTCGACGGCGGTGTGGATGGCGGACGCCAGCTGCGAGACGATGGCCGCCGGCAGGTGCGGCGGGCCCATGACGAAGTTCGACACCGCCACCTCGACGTCGTAGCCGGACTCCTTCATGGTCGGCACCGACGGGTACTGCGACAGGCGTGACGGCGCCATGACGGCCAGGGCGGCCATCTTGCCGGCGGTGATGTAGGACTGGGCGCTGTTGATGGTGCCCACCACCGCGTCGACGTGGCCGCCGACCACGTCGGTCACCGCGCTGGCCGCCCCGATCCCCGGGACCAGCGTGAACTTCACCCCGGCGTCCTTCTCGAGGAGGCGGATGTCGATGTTGGGGACGGAGCCCTCGGGTGCGACCTCGACGGTGACCTTGCCCGGATTGGCCTTGGCGTAGGAGATGAACTGGGCGAACGTCTTCCACTGGGCGCTGGAGCTCACCAGCAGTGCGTCGAACTCCTCGGTCACCTGGGCGATCGGGGTGTAGGTGGAGGGGCCGCCGTAGGGGAGCTGCTTGAGCTGGGGCTGGAGCATGGCGACGCCGTTGGGCATGAGCCCGATGGTCGACCCGTCGGGTGCGGACTGGACGACGTGCGTCATGCCGGTGATGCCCGCGCCGCCGGAGAGGTCCACCACGCTGACGGTGGCCGGCGGGAGCGTGATGTCCTTGGCCAGCGCCCGGGCGATCAGGTCACCGTTCGACCCGGCCGTGACGGGCGAGACGAGGGTGACCGCGCCCACCGGGTAGCTCGACGAACCGGCCGAGCTTCCCGACGACCCCGTCGACGCTGTCGACCCCGTCGACGAGCTGCTGCACGCAGCGGCGATCACCGGGACCATGGCCAGGGCGGCACCGGCCAGAAGTGAGCGTGCCGAGAACCTCCGGGTCCTGCCAACCATCCTGATCTCCCTCCCTCGGTGGCTACCCGATCCGCTCGCCCGAGCTGCCCAGGCACCAGTTCTCCCTGGTCCTGGCCATCTCCCACGGCCGTCCCCCCGAATGCTCCTTCTGGCATATGCCAGCGGTCTTGGTATACCCCAGCGGCACGATCTTGTCCACCATCCCCAGGCCGTCCACGTCAAGGTCCAGGTCCGCACGGACGGAACCGGGCGGTGGCCGGGCGGTGGCCGGGACCCTCGATCGGCCGTTCCGCACGGGCGGTGCCGCACGGGCCGGCCTGCTCGCGCCGACCCGAAGCCTTCAGGTGGCGACGGGCTCCACCCCCGGCGGCGCGTCGGCACCCGCCGGCACGTTCGGGAACTCGACCATCGTGGAGAAGAAGTCGGCGGCGATCTCCTGGGCCACCTCGGCGATCCACAGGTTGGTACCGAGGATGTCCCACTGCTCCTTCGGATCGGCGGCCACGTTGTAGAGCTGGGGGAACTCGAGCTCGAGCTTGTAGCGCCGGCCGGGCTCGGTGGTGAACTCGACCAGGTGCAGCTTGTACTGGTGCCACTTCACCGCGGCGAGCGTGTCGCGCACGAAGGCGATCAGGTGCTCGCGGGGCGAAGGTCCCGACCCGTCGAGGAGCGGCCCGATGTCGAGGGAGTCGATGGCCCGGTCGGTGGGCACCCGCCCCCCGGTCAGGTTGGCGAACGTGACGTAGAAGTCGAGCACGGAGACGATGTCGTCGGACACCCGGCCCGGCTCGATGTGCCCCGGCCACCGGATCACGCAGGGGACGCGGAGCTGGCCCTCCAGGGCCGTGCCCAGGCACCCCCGGAAGGGTCCGGGGTCCCCCTGGGGCCCGAGGGTCCCATGGGAGGGCGGTCCGTTGTCGCTCGCCCACACGACGATGGTGTCCCCGCCGATCCCGGCGGCGTCCACCGCGTCGATGATGCGACCGGAGTAGTGGTCGACCTCCATCATCGAGTCGGCGAAGTCGCCGTTCCCCGAGCGGCCGGCGAAGTCGGGGTGTGGCAGCGACGGGTGGTGGATCATGGTGAAGGGCACGTAGAGGAAGAAGGGTCGGTCGCCGCCGGCGTGGTCGGCGATGAACCGGCAGGCCCGGTCGGTGACCTCGGCGTCGATGAGCCGGCGGGCCTCCGGCGTGTACTCGCCGACGGGCACGGCGGGCTCGCCGGCCGTCCCCTCCCAGATCTGGGTGGAGCGCTTGCGGATGCCCTTGCCCACGTTGAAGTGGTCGAAGACGGGGTCGGTGCTGTCCTGGATCCCGTACCACTCGCCGAAGCCCATCGCCGTCGGGTGGCGTTCGGGCACGTTGCCGAGGTGCCACTTGCCGTAGATGGCGGTGTCGTAGCCGACGTCGGCCAGGAGCTGGGCCAGGGTGTACTCCCAGGGGGCCAGGCCGTTCTTCTCGCCGAAGCGCACCCGGTCGCACCCGGTGCGGATCGGCATGCGCCCGGTCAGCAGGGCGGCCCGGGTGGGGGTGCACTCGGCCTCCACGTTGAAGTTGGTCAGCCGCAGCCCCTGGGCGGCCAGGCCGTCGACGCGGGGGGTGGGGGCCATGCGGGTGATCCCGCCGCCGTAGCAGCCGGGGTCCCCGTACCCGACGTTGTCGAGCAGCATGAAGACGATGTTGGGCCGGCTGGATGCCATGTGACTCCTCTGTGCCCGGTCGGCTGGCTCAGGGATCGAGCTTCTCCCAATGGTATATACCACGGTGCCGGCCACGACAAGGGCCCCGTCAACGGCCGTCTACGGCGCGGCGCGGCGAGCGGCCAGGGTGGGGAGTAGTCCAGCGCCCGGGCGGGTGCAGGCGGGCAGAGGTGCGCCCGGCGCCGGCGGACCTCAGTCGGTGCCGGCGGACCTCAGTCGGCGAGGCGCTGGTTGCGGCTGTCCTCGAAGGTGAGGGTGACCACGTCGGAACGCCAGTGCTCCAGGTCGGCGCCGACGAGGTCGTCGTGGCTGTAGTGGAGCCGGGTCACGTCGAGGACCGGCTGGCGGGCGGTGACCTCGAGGACGGGCGCCAGCTCGGGACCGATCACCGCCGCCGTGACCGAGATCCGGTTGTGGGTGAGCTCGACACCGCACCGCTGGCTCGCCATGGCGAACGAGTCCCGGAGGGGGGCTGTGAGCTCGGCGTCAGTCAGCGCCTCGCGCATGTCGGCGCGCAGGTAGGTGTGGGCGGCGACGACCAGGCGCCCGTCGAAGTAGTACTTGCGCAGCGCTGCGAAGCGGAGGCCGGGCTGGGGCGGTGCGGGCTGGCCGGCCGGATCGGTGGTGACCAACTCGATGTGCAGCCGTTCCCGGGGCACGCGGGGACCGAGCGGGTCGTACTCCAGCCGGGGCGGGCTCACGAACCACCCCTGCCGTTCACGGCGGTAGATGAGGCCCTGCTGGGCCAGGTACTCGAGCGCGACGCGCACCGTCGGGCGCTGGACGCCGAACCGCTCAGCCAGGATGCGCTCGGACGGGAGGGGCGTATGGGGTTCCACCCCGGCCCCGTACTCCTCGGTGAGGCTCCCGGCGATCTGGAGCGACGGCCATTGCGGCCGGGCAGCGCCGGCTGCCGGATCACTCACCGGGTGGGGGACGCCACGAAGGACCGCACGAAGGACCGCATGGCCATTGTCTATACCACCGCCATCCGGTGGACCGACCGCACCCGGCGCCGGCCGCGAGGGCCGGGTCAGCTCTCCCGGCCCACCGGCAGGCGTGCCAGCTCCTCGAGCGCCGCCCGCAACGCCCGGTGGGGTCGGGCGGCGGGCATGGCGACGCGGACGGCCACCCACGCCTGGTCGAGACCCATCCCCCGGTGGCGCACCAGCCACGCGGCGGCCACCGACGGTGTGCGGCTCTCGGCCCGCACGCAGTGGACGAAGACGCTCCCGTGCCGGCGGGCCAGCGCCTCGACCGCGTCGGCGGTGTCCGCCAGGCTGAACGCGGTGTCGGCGTTGTCGGGGCCGTCCATCAGCCACACCTCGTGGTGGGTGGGGCCGCGGCGCTGGTCACGTCCGATCCGGCACAGCGACACGAAGGAGCCGGCGTCGACCCGGGCCAGGCCGGCCATGTCCCCCCACCGGACGCCGGGGTGGCCGTCCAGCTCCACGATCTCACCCGTCGGGTGCCAGCTGTCCAGGTAATGGGGCAGGAGGTCAGCGGCGAGCGGCCAGCCGATGCCGTCGGGGACGCCACCACGGGCGGCGAGGACGCCGAGGCGGACGAGGTCACCGTGGCCCAGCCCCTCGGGCCAGCCGCCCAGCCGGTACCGCCAGGCGAACGGCACCGCAGAGGCGCCGTAGCGGGCGCCGAGCAGGGCGCCGGCGATGGCCGCCACCGTGTCGGTGTCGCCCCCGATGGCCACCGCCGCCCTGAGGGCCGACTCGAGATGGGCGGGCCCGTTCCCGGCCCCGTTCCCGGCCCCGTTCCCGGCCCCGTTCCCGGCCCCGGTGGCGGTGGCGACGATCGACCGCCATGCCGCCTGGAGCGCGGTGACCACGAAGCCGTTGTCGCGCAGTTCGTCGACCGGCACCCGTTCGGCGGCGTCGATCACGTCCGCCCAGTACGCCTGGCGGTCCGGGGGCAGGAGGGGGATGCCGGCGCGGGGCCCCTCGAGGGTGCCGCTGCGCACGGCCCGGTCGATGGCGGCGCACCACAGCACGCACGCGTCACCGGCCAGCGGGTGGGGATGGGTGAGCGACGAGACGGCCCGGGCCGCGGTGGCGAGCGCCTCGTCGTCGCCCAGATGGGCGAGCGCCACCGGTCCGGTGCGCATGAGGCTGCCGTTGCCGGCGGCGTGCGGGTGGGCGCGCCGGTAGTCGAGTGCGGCAGCGGGCACGTCGGCCGGAGCCCGGGCGGCCGACAGCACCCCCCTCGTCTGGTTGCCGACGTCGGGTGGACCGCTCCCGTACCACCGCAGCAGATCGCCGGCGACGGCGTCGAGACCGGCCCGGGCGTCGAGGGGCAGGCCGGCGGCAGCGGCTTGGGCCACGCACACGGACAGATCGGTGTCGTCCGTCCACGACCCCGCGGCCCGGCCGGTCAGCGCGCCCCGGCCCATCTCCACGTCGCCGGCCGCGCACCGGGGACCGAATTCGTAGGCGGCACCCAGCGCGTCGCCCGCCGCCGATGCGACGAGGACGCCGGCCGCCCGGTCGAGTTGGATGGACGTGAGTGCCCGGGATGGTCCTGTCATGGTGTGGCTCCCCTCGTGGTGGTGTCGGCTGATCTGCGGACGCTCACAGGTACAGGCCGACGGGTGGTCCGGCCTCACCCGGTGACGGGTCCTCGCTCTCGAAGAAGGTGCTGCCCCCGAACTCGCGCTGGAGCCGCGGCCCCCAGTGGTCGGCCAGCCAGCTGACGGCGTCGCACGCCCGCTCCAGCCCGGGGGCCAGCGCCTCGCCCCCGTCCACCTCGGCCGCCACCATCACGGTGGTGCCCTTCACGAACGTGCGGGCGTAGGTGGCCTCGGCGTTGAGCTCGTTCAGCCGGCCCACCAGTGCGGCGTTGACGGTCACGTCGCGGAGCATGGGCGAGAAGACGGTGACCGTGCGCCGGGCCTCGTTCGCCCGCACGTAGTACATCGCCGTGTCCCGGCGGACGGGGACGTCTCCGTCCTCGTCGTGGATCAGCTCGTCGACGTGCAGGAGCTCCGCCAGCACGCCGTCCACCCGGTTGGCGAGCGGCAGATCGACGGGGTGGAGGGGGACGCGCTCGAGGCCCAGGCCGCCGAAGACGACCTCCGCGCCGTCGCGGGTGAAGCCCTGGTAGACGAGCCACGAGGGCAGGGGCACACCGAAGGCGTCGCGCACGACGGTGGTGGCCATGCCTGCGATCTCAGGCGGTGTGGCCGC
>JAJZDI010000036.1:2823-7721 GCA_021806045.1 Actinomycetes bacterium | reverse complement strand
CGTCATCGCGCTCATGGAGCAGCTGTCCCGAACGACCATCGGCCGCCAGTTCCGACTCGCCGGCGGTACGGCACTTGCCCTCCAACTGGGACATCGGCGATCGAATGACCTCGAGTACTTCATGCACGGAGATCGGATCGACGCCACCGCGATCATGTGCGTCGTCGACAGCCTTACCCCGACCATCGGCCGGGCCGAGATCGTCCTCGCGGAGTCGGGCCAGCTGGACCTAGTGGTTGGTGGCGCACGCCGGAAAGTGTCGTTCATCGCATACCCGTTCGCCCCTCGCCACGAGCCGCTCGAGATCCACGGTCAGCAGTGTTCACGGGTCATCGAGGTCGCGGCGATGAAGGCATACGCGATCGGGCGGCGGGCGGCGGCTCGTGACTATGTGGACGTCGAGGCGTCGCTGTCGTTCGGCGGACTCGGCCTGGGCGAGATCGTCGAGGAGGCACGCAACCGGTTCGTCGTGGACGACGAGCCGGTGTTCTCCGAACGGCTGTTCCTGCAGCAACTCGTGGACACGAGCGACCTGACCGACGCGGCTGGCTTGGCGCTGATCCGCTCGTCGTGGCCAGAGGTCGAACGGTCGCTCCGCCATGCCGTCGCCACCTACGTCCGGAGCCGTCTTCCGTGAACCTCCCCCCCGATATCGCAGAGTTCGCCTGGAACTACGACACCGACGACCCGGATCTCTCACCGGACACGGTCATCATGGCGATCCTGCGGATCGGTACCTGGGGCCAGATCGAGTGGGCCTTCTCCGCCTTCGGTCGCGATGCCGTCGTCGGTGTGATCGAACGCGACTACTTCGGGCCGAGGTCGCTTCCGCTGTCCGTCCGAAGGCTGTGGGGTGTCGTCTTCTGGCCCGATTCTCCGCCTCCGGAGGACCTCGACCCTCAGGAGCGGTGGCGGCCGACGCGCGAGGCGTTCGACCCGGCTGTCGAAGTGGCACAACGTGTGGCTGCCGCGGTTGCAGCCTCAGGCCTTACCCAGGCCGAGTTCGCCTCGCTGCTCGGGACCTCGCAGCCCCGTCTTTCCAGCTACGTGACCGGCAAGGTCGTGCCGTTATCCACGTTTCTGGTGGCCGCAGAGCACCTGGTCCAGTCCCATCAGAATTCCGCGTACGAGCGCTCGAGCTCGGAAGCGAGGGGCGGGCCTGAGCCACCTCCCGAAGCAGCACGACCGCCCGTGCCGGCCGCTTCGCCGCGCCACGCCTGATCGCTGCGAACCTCGTTTTCGGCGCCACCCCGCAGGCTTGAGGTCCTCACGGCGGACGCCCACCTCCACGAGCTGGCGGGTGCCGACAGCCGGGCCGGGCCGGTGCGGTCAGGTGCCGTCGGTTCCCGTCAGCCGGCGACCGGCACGGCGACCTCCGCCGGGCGCGCACCGTCGCCGATGACGAGCACGGCCACCGCAGCGGCCAGCCCGTCCGGATCGAGCACGGGCGCCACCACCGGATCGATACCGAGGTCGGCCACCGCCCCGCACTGGTCGCCGTCGCCGTCATCGACCACGAAGGTGTCGACCAGCCCCGGGTGGAGGCGTGCGTAGTACCGGGCCACGCCTGCGGCCGAGTCCTCGTCCCCGCCGGCCGCCAGCAGGTGGCGGCGTGCCCGGGTGTGGTGGGCCACGGAGCTGGTGGGCGCTTCCGCCCCGACCACCGGTGAGACCGCCACCACCCGGCCGGCCCGCGCCACCGCCTCCGCCATGCCGTCGAGGGCCAGGATCGTCCCGATGCTCGTCACCGGGTTGCTCGGGCCCAGCACCACCGTGCCCGCCCGGGCCACCGCCTCCAGCGCGGCAGGTGCGGCCGGCCCGCGGCCCACCGCCACCTCCCGCACCGGCGCCTCGGCGCCCATCCCCACGTACCACTCCTGGAACCCGGTCCAGCTCCCGTCGGCCAGTTCGATCCGGGTCGGGCACGGCCCGTCGGCAGCCGGGACCACCACCGGATAGGCCACCCCCAGCCGGCCGGCCAGCTCGGCCGTTGCCCCGGTCAGCGTGCGGCCCGCCCGCAGCAGTTTGGTGCGCACCAGATGGGTGGCCAGGTCGCGGTCGCCCACCCCGAACCACGCCGGCTCGCCCATCGCCTCGAGCACCGAGCGCACGGTGAAGGTCTCGCCCGTGAGCCCCCACCCCCGCTCCCGGTCGAGGCGCCCGCTCAGGGCGTAGAGGACGGTGTCGAGGTCGGGGCAGACGCGCAGCCCGTGCCAGTCGAGGTCGTCGCCCACGTTGACCACCACCGTCAGCCGGTCCGGTCCCAGGGCACGGGCGAGGGCGGGGGCCAGGTGGGCACCGCCCAGCCCGCCGGTGAGGAGCACGGTGCGGTCGCCGGTCATCGGTCCGACCACCACGGACCGTTCCGCCCGGCCGGCGACCGCACGTCAGCTCCTCCCTCCCGCCACGGAAGGCCTTTACCCTTCTGACCTGGGACGTTGATCGACGACGCACACCGCCGCCCGGAGCCGATCCCCCAATCCCAAGCCATCCACTACACATATATGAACTCACTTGACGGAGCAGTCAAGGTGGTGCAAGGTTCGGGTGACGCCGCCTCCCCGGCTCCAGATGGACATGTCCTGCGGGTCACCCACCGGCCGCTCCGTCAGGTCGTCCCGGGGAGCGGTGCTGACTGCACGTGCAGTTCGGTCGGTTGACAGGGGGGATGCCATGTACGCCGAGATCCCATCGGGTCTGTCGGAGGAGCAGGAGGCCCTGCGGTCCGAGGTCCACCGCTTCGGCGCCGACGTGCTGCGGCCGGTGAGCATGCAGCTCGACACCCTCTCCCCCGCCGACGTGATCGACAAGGACTCCCAGCTGTGGAAGGTCTTCCGCACCTGGTACGAGATGGGCAGCCACGCCGCCGGGCTGCCCGCCACCTACGGCGGGCTCGAGCTCGACCCGGCCACCTCGCACGCCATGTTCGTCGAGATGGGCTGGGCCGCCTCCGACCTGGCCATCAGCCTGGGCGTCGCCGCCATGCCCTTCCAGCTGGCCGCCCAGGTGGCCCTGCTTGCCGGCAACGACCGGCTGGTCGACGAGATGATCCGCCCCTTCGTGGAGGACCGCGAGGCCCGCTACGTCGGCTGCTGGGCCATCACCGAACCCGGACACGGCTCCGACACCCTGGGGGTCGGGCGGGCCGAGTTCCACGACCCGGCGGCCGCCGGCGCCTGCCGGGCCCGCCGCGACGGCGACGACTTCATCGTCAGCGGCCAGAAGTCGGCCTGGGTGTCCAACGGCTCCATCGCCACCCACGCCCTCCTCTTCTGCACCATGGAAGAGGAGCGGGGCATGGCCGGCGGGGCGGTGATCATGGTGCCCCTCGACCTCCCCGGCGTCAGCCGGGGGGCGCCGCTCGACAAGCACGGCCAGCGGGCCCTCAACCAGGGCGAGATCTTCTTCGATGAGGTACGGGTCCCCGGCTTCTGCCTGCTGGCCGACCCCGACCTCTACCCGACGGCCCTCGAGCTCACCCTGTCGCACGCCAACTCGGGCATGGGGGCGGTGTTCACCGGGCTGGCCCGGGCCGCCTTCGAGGAGGCCCTCACCTACGCCCGGGAGCGGGTCCAGGGCACCAAGACGATCGCCGAGCACCAGCTCGTCCAGTCCAAGCTCTTCTCGATGTTCACCCGCTACCGGCAGGCGTGGGCCCTGTCGCGCTCGGTGATGATCGGCATCTCCGAGCTGGGCGGGATCGGCGGCCTGGCCCACGCCATCAGCTCCAAGGTGACCTGCACCGACGCCGCCTTCGCGCTGGCCAGCGACGCCATCCAGGTCTACGGCGGCACCGGCATGGTCCGGGGCCTGCTGGTGGAGAAGCTCCTCCGCGACGCCCGGGCGTCGATGATCGAGGACGGCGTCAACGAGTTCCTGGGTCTGGTGGGCGCCCGTCAGCTGGTGGACTCCTATGTCTGCTGAGCTGCCCACCGAGCCGGTTGCCGTGCCGGTTGCCGTGCCGGGCACCCTGGCGGGAGCCGGCCGGTGACCCGGGCCCAGTCGGCCATCGAGATGGTGGTGCGTGAGCGGGCCCGCGTCCACCCTGACGCTCCCTGGCTCGCCTTCGGCGACGAGACCTACACGTGGGCCGACGTCGTCAGCTACGCCAACCGGGCGGCCAACGGCTGGCTGGAGCTCGGCGTCCGGCCCGCCGACCGGGTGGCCATCCTCCTCCCCAACTGCCCCGAGTTCATCTGGGCCTACCTCGGCCTGTTGTTCATCGGGGCGGGACCGGTGCCGGTCAACACCGCCCAGCGGGGCGTCACCCTCCACCACATCCTGGCCGACTCGGGGGCCAGCGCCGCCATCGTCTCCGACTCGCTGCGTTCCAGCTTCGACGAGGCCCGGGCCGACTGCCCCGACCTGGCCCACGCCGTCGTCGTCGGCGGCCCGGCCGGGGGCGGCATCGACTGGGACGTGGACCGGCTGCTGTCCGGCGCCGACGCCGATCCCGCCATCGAGGTGGAGGACGCCCCCGCCGCCGCCGCCATGCTCTACACGTCGGGCACCACCGGCCCCCCCAAGGGGGTGGTGACGAGCAGCTACGACGCCAGCCCCATCGGCGTGCTCCTGGGGTCGGCAGGCGTGCAGCCGGGCGAGACCATGTACACGCCGCTGCCCCTCTTCCACGGCAATGCCCTCTACGTCTCGATGATCGGGTCCATGGTCCTCGACGCCCGCTTCGCCCTGGCCGAGCGCTTCAGCGCGTCCCGGTTCTTCGACGACTGCCGCCGCTATGACGCCGTCGAGTTCAACGCCCTGGGCGGCATGATCTCCATCCTCCTCAAGCAGCCCGAGCGCCCCGACGACGCCGACAACCCGGTCCGCACCGTGCTGTCGGCCGGCTGCCCCCCCGACCGGTGGGAAGCCTTCGAGAAGCGCTTCGGCCTCCGCCT
>JAJZDI010000036.1:0-2723 GCA_021806045.1 Actinomycetes bacterium | reverse complement strand
TGAAGGAACGGGGCATCACCCCGGCGACCTGGGACCGCCTGGCCGCCGAGGGCACGTCCGAGCCGGCAGCCGCCGCAACCACAAAGGAGCATCATGCGTGACGTCATGGTCGTCGGGGCCGGGATGACCCGGTTCGGCAAGTTCTTCGACCGGAGCGTCCGCTCCCTGGCCGAGGAGGCGGTGGGCGAGGCCATGGCCGACGCCGGCGTCGCCCCCGGGCAGATCGAGTTCACCGCGTTCGGCAACGCGGTGGGCGGGATCCTCCAGGGCCAGGAGATGATCCGGGGCCAGTCGGCCCTCCACCACACCGGCATCCTCGGCTCCCCCATCGTGAACGTGGAGAACGCCTGCGCGTCGGCCTCCAGCGCCTTCCACCTGGCCTGGCAGGCCATCGCCTCCGGCTCAGCCGAGATCGCCCTGGCCGTGGGGGCGGAGAAGCTCACCCACGCCGACAAGATCCGCTCCTTCGCCGCCATCGGTACCGCCCTCGACCTGGAGGAGATGCCGGCCATCCGTGACCTGCTCTCCTCCGTGCTGCTCGGGTGGTCGCCGGCGCCCGCCGGTGGGGACGCCGGCGACGGTGGTGGCGGCGAGTCGGGCGGTTCGGGCACGTCCGGCACGTCCGGCGCGTCGGGCGGCGCTCCTGCGGGTGGCGGGTCCGGGGGCGGCGGCGCCATGAGCAGCTCGCCCTTCATGGACGTCTACGCGGCCATGACCCGCATGTACCTGGAGAACAGCGGCGGCACCCCGGCCGACCTGGCCCAGATCTCGGTGAAGAACCACCGCCACGCCTCCCTCAACCCGAAGGCCCAGTACCGCGACGTGGTGACTGTCGACGAGGTGTTGGCCAGCCGGATGGTCTCCGACCCCCTCACCGTCCTCATGTGCTCCCCCATCGCCGACGGCGCCGCCGCCCTGGTGCTGGCCTCGGCCGACGCAGTGGCCAAGCTGGGCGTGCCCGGGGTGAAGGTGCGGGCGTCGGTGATCGCATCCGGCCGGGACCGGCGCCTCGACGAGCCGAGCGTGGCCGAGCGGGCCGCCCACCGCGCCTACGAGGTGGCCGGCATCGGTCCCGACGACCTCGACGTGGTCGAGGTCCACGACGCCGCGGCCACCGCCGAGCTCCTCCTCTACGAGGAGCTGGGGCTGTGCGGTCCGGGCGAAGGGCCGAAGTTCCTGGCCACGGGGGCGACCGAGCTGGGAGGCCGGGTGCCGGTCAACCCGAGCGGCGGGCTGCTCTCCCGCGGTCATCCCATCGGCGCCACCGGATGCGGCCAGCTGGTCGAGCTGGTCGACCAGCTCCGGGGGCGCTGCGGCGAGCGCCAGGTGGATGGGGCGCACATCGCCCTGGCCGAGAACGGGGGCGGGTTCATCGGCGCCGACGCGGCCGCCACCGTCATCACCATCCTCGAGGGCTGACCGGATCACCCCGGCCGGCCGGCAGCCGACCCGGCCCGGGAGCAGCGACGACACACCACAGCGGCACGGAACACCACACAGCAGCGAGCACCACCGACAAGGAGGCAGCACCATGGAGTTCAATCGGGTGGTCGGGACCAGGCGCAGCATCCGGTTCTTCAAGTCCTGGCGGCCGGTCGAGCGCGAGAAGCTCCAGGTGATGTTCGAGGCGGCCAACCGGGCGTCGCGTTCGATGAACGCCGACTACTTCCGGGCCATCGTCGTCAACCGGGACGACCTCGATGCCGAGACCCGCGACGCGCTGCGCAACCCGACCACCACCGCCGACCTCGACCTCGCTCCCACGTACATCTTCTGGTACATCGACATGAACTACGTCGAGGGCGCCCAGGACCGTCTCAAGGCCCTCGTCGACCAGAACGCCCTGACGGCGGCGCACGGGTGGTCCCGGGCCTACGTGGACGACTTCCTGTGGCCCCAGGTCCTCGAGCCCATCTCCAAGGACATGAGCGCCGTGCTCTTCATGGGCGCCGTCGAGACGGGCATCGCCATCTGCAACGCCATCAACGCCGCCGTCGACCAGGGGCTCGGCACCTGCATGCACGCCTTCACCGCCAACGAGACGATGAAGTCGCTGCTCGGCGTGCCCGACACCTGGTTCCCGGTGTGGCTCCAGCTGGTGGGCTACCCGGCCGAGGAGCCCGAGGCCGGCGGCCAGCGCCCCCGCAACCCGATCTCGACGCTGTTCTTCGAGGGCCACACCGACCGTCCCTTCGAGGAGGACCCCGAAGTCACCGAGCGCCTGAAGCGCGAGGGCATGCTCCAGACCCCCGGTCCCTTCCCCTACCGGGCCCAGGAGGTCAAGATGCTCTCCCGCATGTACGGGCTGCCCGAATGAGCGACGCCGTCCGCTCCGACGAGGACCAGGGGGCCGAATCCGCCCCCGTGGCCGGCGGACCCCCATCCGCCGGGCCGGTGGGAGGCGGGACAGGTGACGCCGGCCCGGATGCAACCGTCGCGCTGCCGGGCCACCTCAGCACCTTCGCCGCCGCACCGACCGTCCGGCGCTGGCTGGAGCGGTCGGGCGACGGCGCCGAACCGTCGGCCCGGGTGGGCGACCTCGAGATGCTCCAACGCTTCTGTGCCTCGATCGACACCGATCCCGACGAGCTCATCGCCCAGTGCCTGCGGTCGACGAAGTCCGGGAGCACGGCCATCAGCGCCGTCGGGCGGCGCAAGACCGATCAGGCCATCACCGACTTCGTGGCGTCCGAGGGGGCGACCGGCCGCGATGCCATCGTCCT
>JAJZDI010000006.1:70963-167866 GCA_021806045.1 Actinomycetes bacterium | reverse complement strand
CTCGATCGCTCCCCCGCTCTCCCCCCTCGTCCGCACCCGCCTCTTCGGCCAACCACCACCCACACCGGGGACGGGCGACCCACCCGACCACGGACCACCCGAAGCAGCCTGAGGGCCAGAGCACAGCACCGACGAGCCCACCACCACCGTGTGGCGGGTCAGTCGGCGCGCAAACAGCTCAGGGCAGGGTCCACCCCAGCGCACGCGTGATCTCTGCGCGCAATTCCGTGGCACGGGTCCGGAGCGAATCGACATCAGGGCCGGCGTCGAGAAGCGACCGGGAGACGTTCGCGAGGACGGTCCCTGGCTCACAACCGCCGAACAGGCGAGCCAGATGCTCGGCCGTCCCCCCCTGAACCCCGAATCCCGGGGACAGAATGACCCCTCCCAATGAGCCGAGCGGGAAGGCCGATGGCTCCAAGGTCGCGCCAACCACAGCACCCACGTGCCCCGTGCCTCCCGACGCCCGATTGAGCCCTGCGATCGACGCCAGCAGCGTGTCCTCGACCGTGCCCGTTCCGGTGACGCCAGCAGGAGCGACGACCCCCGGGGCACCCGCCGGAGCTCCCACGCCCGCGGTCTGGATCCATCGCCCCTCGGGGTTGGAGCTGCGGACCACCACGATCACACCACCGCCCGTCGCCCGGGCCAGCTCGAACATGGGGTCCAGCGCGCCCAGACCCATGTAGGGCAACGCCGTCACCGCGTCCGAGCACAGCCGGCTGGACGGATCGAGCCACGCCCGGGCATAGGCGGCGGCCGTCGATCCGATGTCCCCTCGCTTGGCATCGGCGATCACGATCGAACCTGCCGCTCGCGCCGCTGCGATCGCCTCCTCGAGGACCCGGATGCCGACGGCACCGTGACGTTCGAAGAACGCCACCTGGTACTTCAGGACGGGTGCCACGCCCTCGAACGCCTCGAGGCAGCGTGAGCTGAAGTCGCGTAGACCCGAGTCGTCGTCCGGCAACCCCCACCGGGCCAACAGCTCGGCTGACGGATCGACTCCCGCGCACAGGGGGCCGCCCCGCGTAACGGCATCGATCACCCGATCACGGAAGCTAGGCAAACCCTCCACCTCCCTGGTCTCGCACGACCGAACCGGGGGTGGGTGTCCGGCATCGGAGCGAAGGTTGGTCCCGATCCTGTCGTCCCCGGCGCCACCCGCGGCTCATCCATGAGCGACACCAACGAGATCCTCCACTTTCGCCACGCCGTGTGCGGCGCACCAGGCTTCGATCTCCTGCTGCACGATGAGGGGAGCACGGGGATCCCGGAACGTAGCCGTGCCGACCTGAACTGCCGACGCCCCAGCCATGAGGAGCTCGATGGCGTCGACGCCCCTGGCCACACCCCCGACCCCGATGATCGGGAAGTCGGGGTGCTCAGCGTGCACGTCGAAGACAGACCGGACCGCGACGGGGTGCACCGCCGGCCCCGACAACCCGCCACCCCCGCCCCCGAGTGCCGGCTGTCGCCGCTCGACGTCGATGGCCATCCCGAGCACGGTGTTCACCAACGTCACCGCTTCGGCGCCGGCATCGCGGGCCGCAGCTGCGATTGCGGGAAGATCCGCGGCGTTCGGACTGAGCTTTGCCCACGCCGGAAGCCCGCACGCCGAGACGACCGAGCGCACCACGTCAGCCGTGGCCGCCGGCGAGTGGGCGAACATCCGCCGGCGGTCCTCCACGTTCGGGCAGCTCACGTTGACCTCGACCGCGATCACTCCCCCGAGAGACGCGAGCCGTTCCGCGGCCCTGGCGAAATCCCCGACCCGCCTGCCCCAGATACTCGCAACCACCCGTGCCCCCGTCGCACGCAACCCGGGGAGCTCGAGGTCCCCCCATGCATCGATACCCGGACCTTGCAACCCGACACTGTTCAACATGCCCGAGGGCGTCTCCCGCACCCGAGGCGGAGGATTGCCCGGCCAGGGATCGATCGAAACCGACTTCACCACGACGGCGCCCAACTGCTCGAGCGGGACGTACGCGGACAGCTCGACCCCGTGCCCCGCAGTGCCCGATGCCGTCATCACGGGCGTGGGAAGCCTCACCGAGCCGATGGTCGACGCCATGTCCACCGCCCCTCGAACCACGGACGCCGGCCCAGGTGCTTCCGTCGGCGCCGACGATCCGTTCACTGGTGGCGAGGCCCCTGTTGGTGAGGCCCCTGGTGGTGAGGCCCCTGTTGGTGAGGCCCCTGTTGGTGAGGCCCCTGTTGGTGAGGCCCCTGGTGGTGGTACTCCTGGAGGGAGCGCACCGACAGGGGGTGCCTCGTCCAATCGGCGATCCCGGCCGCCGCTGCGCGGGCTGCCGCCACCGTCGTCAGGCACGGCACCTGGTGTTCGAGGGCGGTGGCTCGGATGTGCAGCCCATCGGCACGGGGACCACGACCCCGTGGGGTGTTCACCACCAGCTGCACCTTGCCTCCGGCGATCAGCTCGACCGCGTCGACGCCGACACCGGCACCCACTTTGGCAACCACGTCGGCCACCTTGACGCCCGACTGTTCCAGTGCCGCAGCGGTTCCCGATGTGGCGACCACCTCGAAGCCGAGTGCCACGAAGCGCTGTGCCACGTCGATCCCGGCAGGCTTGTCCCGGTCGGCGAGGGAGAAGAAGACCGTGCCCGAGGTCGGCAGCCGGCTCCCCGCTGCGATCTGGCTCTTGGCGAACGCCAACCCGAACGTCGCATCGATGCCCATCACCTCGCCCGTCGACCGCATCTCCGGCCCGAGGATGGTGTCCACCCCCGGGAACCGGTTGAAGGGCAGGACGGCCTCCTTCACCGCGACGTGCTCCGACGACGTCGGCTCCGTCAGCAGCCCCTCGGCCCGGAGCTCGGCCAGTGTGGCACCCACCACCACCCGGGCTGCCACCATCGCCACCGGCACCCCCGTGGCCTTCGCCACGAACGGCACCGTCCTGCTGGCCCGCGGGTTCGCCTCCAACACGTAGACCTTTTCGTCCTTGACGGCGAACTGCACGTTGCAGAGGCCCTTGACCTCAAGAGCGGCTGCGATCGTCCGCACGATCTCCTCGAGCTCGTGCACCACCGCTGGAGCAAGGGTCTGCGGAGGCAGGGCGCAAGCGGAGTCGCCGGAATGGACCCCGGCTTCCTCCACGTGCTCCATCACGCCGCAGATCAGGACCTCGCCGTCCGCATCACGGATGGCGTCGACATCGACCTCCACCGCATCCTCGAGGAACCGGTCCACGAGGACAGGACGGTCGGCCGTCACCCCTCCCTCTCGATGCAGCGCTCCGGCCATGGCATCCACGGCCTCGACCAACCGGTCGTCGTCGTAGACGATCTCCATCGCCCGGCCGCCCAGAACATAGGAGGGGCGCACGAGCACCGGATAGCCAATGCCCCGGGCGACCTCGAGGGCCTCGGCAGCGGTCACGGCCGTACCGCCCGGCGGCTGTGCGATGCCGAGCTGGCGGCACAGCTCGTTCCAACGCTCCCGGTCTTCGGCAAGGTCGATCGACGCAGGGGACGTGCCCAGTACGAGATCGGGCTCCAGATCCGCCGCAAGCTTGAGCGGCGTCTGGCCGCCGAGGCTCACGATCACGCCGACCAGCTGCGCATCCCCCCGCGACGCAGCGCGTTCGGAGGCGATGACGGCGGCCAGGTCCTCCGAGGTCAGCGGCTCGAAGTAGAGGCGGTCGGACGTGTCGTAGTCGGTCGAGACCGTCTCCGGGTTGCAGTTGACCATGACCGTCTCGTACCCCGCCTGCCGCAGTGCGATGGAGGCATGGACGCAGCAGTAGTCGAATTCGACGCCCTGACCGATCCGGTTCGGCCCCGAGCCCAGGATGATCACCCGGGAGCGCGACGACGGCGCCACCTCGTCCTCGTCCTCGTTGGTGCCGTAGTGGTACGGGGTGTGGGCCTCGAACTCGGCAGCGCACGTGTCGACGGTCTTGAACGTCGTCTTCACGCCGTGCTCACTGCGGGCGGTAGCGATCCTCGCTTCGGTGACGTCAGGCTGGCGGGCACCGAACACATGGGCGATCTGGGCGTCCACGAAGCCGAGGCGCCGGAGCCGGCGCCACGTGCGCCGGTCGATCTCCTCCGGCCTGACGCCGAGGTCCGCCTGGAGCTCGAGCGCCATCCGGGCATCGGACATCTCGGTGATCTTGGACACGAACCAGGGATCGATGCCCGTCTGCGCGCTGATCTGCTCGATCTCGGCACCGCGTCGCAGGAGCGACTCGACACCGAAGATCCGATCGGGCGTGGCCCGACGGACCTCGTCGAGCAACTCGTCGACGGGCACGTCGTCGAACGATCGCTCACCCGGATCCGCGTTCAGCCCGAAGCGCCCCTGCTCGAGGGAGCGGACCGCCTTCTGCAGCGACTCGGGGAACGTCCTGCCGATCCCCATGACCTCGCCGACGGACTGCATCCGCGTGCCGAGCTCGGGAAGCGCGCCCGGCAGCTTCTCGAAAGCCCAGCGGGGGATCTTCGTGACCACATAGTCGATCACCGGCTCGAACGACGCGGGCGTGGCGCCCGTGATGTCGTTGATGATCTCATCCAGCCGGTAGCCGACGGCGAGCCTCGCCGCGATCTTCGCGATGGGGAACCCCGTCGCCTTCGACGCGAGGGCGGACGATCTCGACACACGCGGGTTCATCTCGATCACCAGTTGCCGGCCCGTCCTCGGATCTACGGCGAACTGGACATTGGAGCCACCCGTCTCGACGCCGACGCGCCGGATGCACGCGAACGCCGAGTCCCGCATCTGCTGGTACTCGACGTCGGTCAGTGTCTGCGCCGGCGCCACCGTGATCGAGTCCCCGGTGTGGACCCCCATCGGATCGACGTTCTCGATCGAGCAGATGACCACGCAATTGTCCGCGTTGTCTCGCATGACCTCGAGCTCGAATTCCTTCCAACCGGCGATCGACTGCTCGATGAGGACCTCGGAGACGGGGCTGGCGGCCAGTCCCTCGCCCGCCAGCCGGACCAGCGCCTGCCGGTCCGGTGCGATACCCGTGCCGGCTCCACCGAGGATGAAGCTCGGCCGGACCATGATCGGGTAGCCGATGGTGTCGGCGATGGTGAGGGCTTCGTCCAGCGAGTGCGCGAACCCCGCACGGGGCACCTCGAGGCCGATCTCCTCCATCGCGTGCTTGAAGTGCTCCCGGTTCTCCGCGGTCTCGATCGCCTGCGCGTTGGCGCCGATCACCTCGACACCGGCCGCTTCGAGGACGCCGGCCCCGGCGAGCTCCATGGTCAGGTTGAGCGCCGTCTGCCCACCCAGTGTCGGCAGGAGCGCGTCCGGGCGTTCCCGCTCGATGACCGCGCTCACGACGTCCACGGTCAACGGCTCGACGTACGTCCGGTCCGCCATGGACGGATCGGTCATGATCGTGGCCGGGTTCGAGTTCACCAGGACGACCCGGAAGCCTTCTTCGGCCAGCACCCGGCACGCCTGGGATCCCGAGTAGTCGAACTCGCACGCCTGGCCGATGACGATCGGACCGGACCCGATGACGAGGATCGATTCGATGTCGGTTCTGCGGGGCATCAGCCACGTCCCTTCCGGGACCGCGGTCCGACACGGTCCATCAGTTCCCGGAACTCATCGAACAAGTAACGGGCATCGTGTGGTCCCGGACCCGCCTCCGGGTGGTACTGGACGCTGAAGGCGGGCACGTCCCTGCTCCGGATGCCCTCGATCACGCCGTCGTTGAGGTTCACATGCGTGATGTCTGCCGACCCGATCGACCCTTCCGCCACGGCGAAGTTGTGGTTCTGTGAGGTGATCTCCACCCTGCCGTTCGAGTTGTTTCGCACCGGATGGTTGCCGCCGTGGTGGCCGAAAGGCAGTTTGTAGGTCCGGCCGCCGAGCGCGGTCGCCAGCAACTGGTGCCCGAGACAGATCCCGAAGACCGGGACCGATCCGGCAGCCAGCAGGGCGGCGATGGTGGACGACGCGCCCGATACCGCTGCGGGATCACCCGGACCGTTCGAGAGGAACACGCCGTCGGGCTCCATGCCGAGCACCTCGTCAGCCGAGGTCGCCGCCGGCACGACCGTGATGGTGGCCATCTCGCCGAGGAGGCGGAGCATCGTCTCCTTGATCCCGAAGTCGTAGGCGACGACCCGGTACGGTCCGTCCCCCCGCTGATAGGGCGCGTCCGTCGTGACCTCGGTGACGAGATCGAGGCCCTCGGTCGTCGTGGCCGCACGTGCGGCATCGTGGAGGTCCCGCTCCGAGGCGGTGCCGAACGCGCAGGGCATCGACCCGGCGACCCGGAGGTGACGGGTGAGCCGGCGCGTGTCGATGCCCGTGATCCCCGGGACGCCACGATCGGCCAGATAGGCGTCGAGGGACTGCTGCGCCCGCCAATTGCTGAAGCGGGACGAGGCGTCCCGGACGATGATGCCGCGGCAGTGGACGACGGGAGCCTCCTCGTCCGTGTGGTTGACGCCGTAGTTGCCGATGTGGGTGGAGGTGAAGGCAACGATCTGCCCCGCGTAGGAGGGATCGGTGAGCACCTCCTGGTACCCGGTGAGGACCGTGTTGAACACCGCCTCACCGGAGACGATCGGAGAGCCGCCGGCGGCGAGGGCTCCGATCGCCTCCCCCTCGAACACCTCGCCGTCGGCCAGCACCAGCAATGCATCGGGTCGCGTCGCCGTCGAGCCCCGTGACGTCGAACCGGGACCGGTTGTCGTGCCGGCCTCGGCCCGGTGCGGCACCTGGCGGACCCCTGCGGGGACCCCTGCGGACACCTCTTCGCTCATCGTTGTGCCTCTCCGTCGATCACTACCGCCTCACCATGGAGCACCGTGTGGCGCACCCGGCCGGTGAGCTTCCTGCCCCCGTAGGGCGAGTTCGCGCTCCGGCTGGCAAGCCTCGACGGGTCGACGACCCAGGTCGCCTCCAGGTCCACGATGCAGAGGTTGGCGGCGTGCCCGGCGGCGATCGGGCCGCCATGGGCGCCACCGTTGGCCGGGCCGATGCCGGCAATCGCCGCCGGCCGGGTGCTCATCATGGCCACCACCTGGGCAAGAGGCAGGTCTGCCAGCTCGGTCAGGACCACCCCGACGGCTGTCTCGAGACCGATCATGCCGGGCGGGGCCTGGTCGAAGGGCAGGTCCTTCGTCTCGGCGCGGTGGGGAGCGTGGTCGGTCGCGATGGCGTCGATCGTCCCGTCGGCGAGGCCGGAACGGACGGCGTCCACATCGCCCTTCGAGCGCAGCGGGGGGTTGACCTTGAAGAGCGGGTCGTAGGTGGCGGCACTGGCGTCCGTGAGCGAGACATGGTGCGGCGTTGCCTCGGCCGTCACCGCCACGCCCAGCCGCTTCGCCGCCCGCACCAGGTCCACGGAGCCACTCGTCGACAGGTGGAGCAGATGGATGCGGGCACCCACCTCACGGGCGAGGAGCAGGTCCCGGGCGACCATCACTTCCTCCGCACTGGCCGGAATACCCGGCAGGCCGAGCCGGGCCGACCACTCGCCCTCGTGCATCGCCCCACCGCTGGCCAGCGATGCGACCTCGCAGTGCTGTGCCAGCACGACACCGAGCCCGCGTGCGTACTCGAGGGCCCGGCGCATCATGCCCGCCGACTGAACGCCGTTCCCGTCGTCGGTGAACAGACGGACGCCCAGCCGAGCCAGCTCAGCCATCGGAGCGAGGCGTTCGCCCGCCCTGGCAACCGTGATGGCCCCGGCGACGAACACGTCGACGGGCACGTCCCTGGCCAGGGACTGCACGTCCCGGACGGCAGAGGCCGAGTCGAGCGGCGGGTTGGTGTTCGGCATGGCCACCACTGCCGTGAAGCCGCCCAGTGCGGCCGCGCGGGCACCCGACTCGATGGTCTCCGCCTCTTCGTCGCCCGGCTGCCGCAGGTGGGTGTGGAGGTCGACCAGCCCCGGCAGGACGACGCACCCGCCGGCATCGATGACGACGGCGCCCGACGGGGCCTCCAGTGCACCACCGCGCCCGTCGTCGGAACCCACCTGCACGATCCGGCCATCGGAGACGAGGACATCGGCCTGCCGAAGGCCCGCCACCACCCGGCGCCGGTGGGCGGCGACCTGTCCACGTGCGCCGGGATCGGTCGGGCCTCCCGCGTTGGGATCGCTGATGATCCGGCCGCCCCGGACGAGAACCGTCCGGTCGTCCCGATCGTGCTGCCTTCCGGCACCGCCCGTGCGGCGCGGGCCTCCTGGTGCCGGTGCGACACGCTCAGCTGCCACGGCTACCCCCGTTCGCCGTCGTCGGACCAGCGTGCGTCGGGGCCGGCGGGGGTGGGACATCCCCCGCAGCCCGGGATGTCTCGCCGGACCCCAGCAACAGGAAGAGGACGGCCATGCGCACCGCCACACCGTTGGCCACCTGCCGGGTGACGTGCACATTTGGAAGGTCGGCGACGTCCGAGGCGATCTCCACCCCTCGGACCATCGGTCCGGGGTGGAGGACGACGGCATCCGGCCGGATCCTGTGGGCCCGGTCGGCGGTGAGCCCGAACTCAGCGGTGTACTCACGGAGCGATGGCAGGAACGCACCGCTCCCCCGTTCCTCCTGGATGCGCAGCAGGGACACCACATCGGCCTCAGCGAGGACCTCGTCGAGATCGTTGGTGGCGTCAACACCCCAACCCTCGACCGAGGGGGGCATGAGCGTCGCCGGCGCCGCCAGCGTCACCCTCGCACCCATGGCCACGTACGCGGCAACCTGTGAACGCGCCACCCTGCTGTGCCGGACATCGCCGACGATGACGACGCGAAGGCCCCGGAAGCAGCCGTCGTCACCATCGTGGAGCTCCCGGACGGTGTAGAGATCGAGCAACGCCTGGGTCGGGTGGGCGTGCCAGCCGTCACCGGCGTTGACCACGGCCGAGTCGCTGAGCCAGCGGGTGGCCTGCAGCGCGACGCCGGACGACGGGTGCCGGATGATCACGGCGTCGATCCCCATGGCCTCAATGGTCTCGATGGTGTCCCGCAACGATTCGCCCTTCTTCAGCGACGACGATCCCGCGGCGAAGGAGAGCACATCTGCGGACATGCGTTTGGCGGCGGTCTCGAACGAGATTCGCGTCCGGGTCGAGTCCTCGAAGAACAGGGTGGCGACGGTCTTGCCACGCAATGTCGGGACTTTGGGGATGGCACGACGGGCCACTTCGGCGAACGAGTCGGTAACCTGCAACACCTCGGTAATGCCGTCGGCGCCAAGATCGTCGATGTCGAGCAGATGACGGGTCACTTGGAGACGAGACCCCCGAGCATCACGCCCGCTTCGGACACGTCGACGAGCTCGTCCCGGCTCGTCGGGAGGTTCTTGCCAACGTAGTCGGGACGGATGGGCAATTCCCGGTGACCACGATCGACCATCACCGCCAGCTGCACCATCTGGGCCCGGCCGAACTCGCCCAAGGCGTTCAATGCCGCCCGGACGGTGCGTCCCGTGAACAACACGTCGTCCACCATGACCACTGTTCGGCCCGTCAGGTCCATCCTGATATCCGTCACGGCCTCAGGTAGAACAGGCCGTAACCCGATGTCGTCCCGATAGAAGGCGACGTCGAGCGAGCCGCAGGGCACGTCGGCGTGCTCGAGAGCGGACAGCGTGGCGGCCAGCCGTTCAGCGATGGGCACGCCGCCCGTCTGGAGGCCGATCAGGACCAGGTCGTCGACGCCGTGATTCCGCTCGACGATCTCATGCGCCATACGGGTCACGGCCCGGTTGACGTCCTCCGCGGACATGACCTGGGCCTTGGGCAGGAAAACGACACCACGCGGACGTGCATGATTTCGCTCGCGCTCGGCCACGGTCTCCTCCTGCCCGTTCAGGCCTCACAGGACCTGCTTCACGGTCGGAACCCGACTATACCTCGCACCCCGGTCAGGCGGCACACCCCGGTCTGCCGAGCACTGGCCGGGCGGCCGAGCACTGGCGATCAGTCAGGCACCGGGAGAGCGGGAACCCTCCCGCCCGCTCCCCCCTCATCGTCTCCCCCGGCTCCCCCGGCTCCGACGGCACCACCGGCACCGCTGCGCCCGGCCACCGGGTGCCGAGGCAGGACGAAGGCGGGGACGAGGGCGACCACCGTCATGGCGACCGCCCACCAGAACGTGCGCCCGAAGGCCACGGCGAGGCGAGGCGCGACCTCGTGGAGGAGGCGGGGAGGAATCGTCGCCACCCCAGCGAGCGAGCCAGACGTGTGGAACGCGAGCGAGATCTGATGCTCGAGGACTACGGCCAGCACCGCGGTGCCGACCGATCCTCCGACGCGCTGCACGATGTTGATCGCCGTGGTTGCCCGCGCCACCTGGCCGACCGTCAGCGTCTGGTAGGCGGCGGCCATGGCCGGCATCATCACGAACCCGAACCCGATTCCCCGGACGAGCAGCGAGAGCGCCAACCACGCATAGCTCGTACCGGCACCCACCTGCGTATATGCGACCGTCCCCAGGATGGCCACCACCAGGCCCGCAGGAACGATCCGACCTGCGCCCAACCTGTCGGTGAGCCTCCCCGCCATCGGCATGACCAGTGCCGCGCCGATGCCCTGGGGCGCCATCAGGAGCCCGGCGCTGAGTGCGCTGTCGCCACGAACGACCTGGTAATAGAGGGGCAGGAGGAGCATGGCACCGAACAGGGCCGCACCGAACAGGAAGGTGGTGCCCGCGGCTGCGGCGAAACTCCGGTCGAGGAACAGCCGGACATCGATCAGCGCCGAGCCCCGGGTGTGCAGTGCATGGACGACGAACGCCACCACCAGACCGAGCCCGACGACCAGTGGCACGAAGACGGAGGCGCTCGACCCCTGGCCCGCCTCGGAGAGCCCGTAGACCATGGCGGCCAGTCCGGGGGACAGCAGGGCGAGGCTCACGCCGTCGAGTCGGACCGAGCGGTCGGTCCCTTCGTCCCGCGGGAGCCTCCGCACGGCGGCGATGATCGCCACGATGCCGATCGGCACGTTCACGTAGAAGATCCAACGCCACGAGAACGAGTCGACCACCAGGCCACCGATCACGGGACCGAGCACCGGACCGAGCAGCATCGGCACCCCGAGCACGCTCATGACCCGTCCGATCCGTTCCGGCCCGGCGGCACGGGCCATGATTGCCTGCCCAATGGGCATGATCATGCCGCCCCCGAGACCCTGGATGATCCGGAACACGATGAGGGCGCTCGCCGACCATGCGGCCCCCGAGAGCACGGAGCCGGCCAGGAACAGCACGAGCGAGAGGATCCACATCCGCTTCGCCCCGAACCGTTCCATGGCCCATCCGGTGAGCGGGATCACCGTCGCCAGTGCCAGGAGGTACCCCGTCAGCACCCACTGGATCGTCCCCAACGGCGAGTGGAAGTCTCGGCCCAGGGTGTCGATCGCCACATTGACGATCGTGGTGTCGAGGATCGACATGATCGCCCCGAGGATGACGACTGTTGCCAAGCGCCGGAGCGCCGGGTCGATCGGATCATGCCGAGCACGTGCAGCGCCGGCAGTCCCGGCCCTGGATCCGCCCGATCCGCTCTTCCCGGATCCGATCGTTCCGCCAGCAGCCGATGCGCCCCCGGTGCTCGCTTCGTCTCGGGCGCCCTCCGTCATCCCGGCCGGACCTTCGCCGCGATGGCCGACAGGACGCCGTTGACGAACCGTCCCGAGTCCTCCGTCGAGTACTCGCCGGCCAGTTCGACCGCCTCGTTCACGATGACGGCGGTGGGGGGTCCCGACACGTCGAGCAGCTCACCCACGGCCATCCGCAGGATGTTGCGGTCCACGGCCGCCATCCGCCCGATCTCCCATCCGATCGCCATGTCGGCGAGCAGGCCGTCGATCTCCACCAGGCGGGCGCCGACCTGTTGCACCAACGTCATCGTGAACGCATCGGGCTCCACGGGCTGAGCGGCCACCACCGCCCCGATGGACTGTCCCTTCACATCGGCTTCGTAGAGCAACGCCAAGGCGCGCTCACGCGACTGGTGGCGAGGAGCCTGCTCGAGCGGAGGCACGACAGCGTGGGGGCGGGAGCGAGGAGGGAGCCGGTGCGCCGGGTTCCGGTCAGGCTCTCGTCAGGTACTCGCCCGAGCGGGTATCGACCTTGATCTTCTCCCCCGGGTTCACGAACAGTGGGACCTGGACGACCAGTCCCGTCTCCAGCGTGGCCGGTTTGCGCGCTCCCGACACCCGGTCGCCCTGGATGCCCGGCTCCGTGTCGGTCACCGTCAGCTCGACGGCGGCCGGCAGGTCGATCCCGACGATCTCCGTTCCGAAGAACTGGACGATGGCGTCGTCGCCCTCCTTCAGATAGCTGGCGGCGTCGCCCAGGGATCCCACCGGCACCGTCAGCTGCTCGTACGACTGCGTGTCCATGAACACGTAGTCCGCTCCGTCCCGATAGAGGAACTGCATCTCCCGCTTGTCGATGATGGCCTGTTCGAGCTTCTCATCAGCCCGGAACGTCCGTTCGATCACCGCGCCGGACCGCACGTTCTTCAACTTCGTCCGTACGAAGGCGCCACCCTTGCCCGGCTTGACGTGTTGGAATTCGACGATCGAGAACAGGCCTTCGGCCAGGTCGAGCGTCATCCCGTTCCGGAGGTCATTCGTCGAGACTGCCATCAGACGGCAACATCCTTCGTGAAATTGGTCAGCGATCGGCTCCCATCGGCGGTGACGACAAGGGTGTCCTCGATCCGCACGCCTCCCACGCCAGCCAGGTAGACGCCTGGCTCGACGGTGGCGACGGTGCCTACTGTGAGGATAGCAGTCGACCCAGGGCCGACCGATGGTGCCTCATGGATATCGAGCCCGACCCCATGGCCGGTCCCGTGTTCGAACTGGTCGCCCCAGCCGGCAGACGTGATGATGTCCCGGCAGGTCCGGTCCACGTCTCCGGCGCACACCCCCGGGCCGACGGCGGCGACCCCGGCTCGCTGTGCGTCGCCCACGACCTCGAAGATGCGTGCCAGCTGGCCCGAGGGCTCGCCACCGACGAAGAACGTACGGGTCATGTCGGACCGGTACCCGTCGAAGGTCGCCCCGAAGTCGATCACCACGGGATCGCCGGCAACGATCACGCGCTCCCCCGGGCGCGCATGTGGCTTCGCCGAGTTCTCGCCCGACGCGACGATGGTCTCGAACGCCGGCTCCTCCGAGCCCAATTCCCGCATGGCGTTGTCGAGGGCCGCCGCGAACCGACGCTCGGTCAGCTGCCCGACGCCTGCGCCCGCCGGGACCGAACCCGTCGAACCTGCGGCACGGAGGAGGTCGAGAACCCGGGCCAGAGCCTCATCGGCGATGGCGGCCGCGCGTCCCATGCGGATCAGCTCACCCTCGTCCTTGACCGACCGTTCGGCCTCGACGATGCCCCGGGTCGGCACCAGGCTCACGGCTTCGAGCAGGTCGGACCAGAGTCGTTGGTCGGACCAGGACACCGCGTCCGCCTCCAGCCCGACGGCGTCCGAACCGCCCAATGCAGCGACGAGCGCATCACGTTGCGCGGCGAGCCCACCGATCACGATCTCGACGTCGCCCCCGATCCCGGCCGCTCGGACCTGCTCAGCTGCCTGGGTCCGGTAGCGCCCGTCGCTCGTCAGAACCGACCTGTCGCCGCTGACGAGCAGCATCGCCGCCGAGCCCGAGAACCCCGTCAGCCAGCGGATGTTCGAGAGATCGGTGACGAGCAGGGCGTCGATGCCCTCGTCAGCAAAGCGCCGTCGCACGCGGTCGGCGTGCCCGCTCGCCGACAGTGGCGGCAGGTCGCCGCGGGGATCGTTCGGTAGGTGGGGCACCATCCCGCCGGTCGTCAACCCGGATCCCCGGCGGAAGGCCCTTCGGCCGAAGATTCGGCGCTGCGCGCGCTGAGGAGTCGATGGGCGGCGACCACTGCCAGCGGATAGCCCAGCCCTCCCAATCCGGCGATCGATCCGCCGACGACGGGTGCCAACACCGAGGTGTGTCGGAACGGCTCTCGTGCCGCCGGGTTCGACAGGTGGAGCTCGACCGAGACGCCGTCGAACGAGGCGAGCGCGTCGTGCAACGCCCACGACGTGTGCGTGAGCGCACCCGCATTGACGATGATCGCATCGGCCGATCGATCGCCGCCAGAAGCGCCATGGACGGCGTCGATCAGGTCGCCCTCGTGGTTCGACTGCACATGGTCGAGCTCGTACCCGAGGCTCGCCGCTTCCGCCCGGGCGGCAGCCACGTGCTCATCGAGAGTCTCCGTGCCGTAGACCTCGGGTTGCCTCCGACCGAGCGCACCCAGATTTGGACCCGAAAGCAGCAGCATCCGTCGGCTAACGGTCATCGGACCCCCCAGTCCTCAGAACCCCGTCCATCCCCACGTCGAGCGAGGAGTCCCCGGTTCTCGGCATGTCTGCCAGGGTAGCGAGCACGGCGTCGGGGTCGACCTCGAACACCGGCTCGACACCGCCGGGCCCGTCGAGGACGAACGTCAGGCCGCCGTTCGCCTTCTTGTCCCGCGCCATGAACTCCAGGAGGTCGTCGTCGCCAACCCCGGGCCGGAGCACCGGGATCGCCTCGGACAGCCCGAACCTGGCGACGATCTCCCGGTGGAGCTCGACGCGTGCGTCGTCGATCCTGCCGAGGTTCCGCGCGAGCTTCGCTGCGAAGACCAGTCCCACGGCGACCGCCTCGCCATGTCGAAGCGCACGGTCAGTGCCGCCGTTCCCGCCTCCGGCGAACGCTGCCGCCTCCAGGGCATGGGCCAGCGTGTGTCCGTAGTTGAGGATCATCCTGGTTCCGGCTTCGCGCTCGTCGGCGCTCACGACATCGGCCTTGATGGCGGCACACGTCGCAACCTGCTGCTCGATCGGCATGTCGAGTAGGGAGGCGTCCGGAGAGCCTGAGCTCGGAGTACGCAGGAACGCGTACTTGGCCATCTCGCCCCTCCCACATGCCCATTCCCGCTCGGGCAGCGTCGCGAGAGCGTCGGTGTCGCAGATGACGGCCCGAGGTTGCCAGAACGCACCGATGAGGTTCTTGCCTTCGGGAATGTTGACGCCCGTCTTCCCGCCGATCGCCGCGTCCACCTGGCCGAGGAGTGACGTTGCCACGTTCACGAGCGCGACACCCCGGTGGAACGTGGCGGCGGCGAACCCGGCGACGTCAGTGACCACGCCTCCTCCCACTGCCACCACGACGTCACCACGGTGCAACCCGGCCCGGGCGAACGAGCGACAGAGCGACTCCACCGTCGCCATGGTCTTCGCCGACTCGCCGTCCGGGATGGTGAAGTGGTCGACCGGGATGCCGGCGTCCACCTCGAACGGGATCCCAGCCTGGGTAACCACCGCCGCTCGCACCGCTCCCGTCACCTTCGAGGCGATGACCTCTCGCACCTCGTCACGCGCACCAGGGCCCACGATCACCTCGTAGGCGCGCCGGCCGATGGCAACCGGCACCCGACGGTGCGACGACCGGTCGGAACTCATGGTTCCCACCGGCTTTCGCCCGAGTCGCCGACCCAACCGGTTCCGGCGGGCCCCACACCGGGGAGATCCCGCATCACGGCCCTGACCACATCATCGACATCCAGACCGTCGACGTCCACTACGAGGTCAGCCACGTCCGCATAGTACGGCGCCCGTTCCCGGACCAGTGCCTCGACGACCTGGTCCAGGTCGCCGGAGCGGGAGAGCACAGGCCGACCACGCCCCCCGTCGACACGATCCCGCAGCGTCGACGGCATCGCCCGGAGCCAGACGACGATGCCCGTCCCCTTCATCAGGCTGCGGTTCTCGTCGCTCAGCACCGCTCCCCCCCCGACGGCGATGACCGTAGGGACGGATCCCGACCCCACCTCGGCAAGCGATGACGACTCGAGCTGGCGGAAGTGCTCCTCGCTCTGGTCGAACAGTTCCGGGATGGAGCGGCCCGATACCGAGACCACACGCTGATCGATGTCCACGAACGGAGCACGGGTGCGGTCGGCGAGGACCCGGCCAACCGTCGACTTCCCAGCCCCCATCATGCCGACCAGGTAGAGATGACGAAGGGAGTGGGCGCCGGTCACTCGCCTGCGGCAGCTGATGCTTCGTTCCCAAGGGAGCTCACATAGGAGGCGTGGTTGCGAGAGAACTCGGCCACCGAATCGCCGCCGAACTTGCGAAGCGCCTCCGACGCCAGCACCAGCAACGTCATCGTCTCGGCCACGACACCCATCGCCGGTACGGCCGTCACGTCCGTCCGCTCCTTGAAGGACACGGTCGATTCGCCCGTCCGCACATCGACGGTCTCGAGGGTCGGCCTGTTGAGCGTGGCAAGGGGCTTCATCGAGACTCGGGCGACGATCGGTCCCCCGGTCGACATGCCTCCCTCGATCCCACCAGCCCGCCACGTGTCGCGGACGAAGCCGCCGGCCAGAGCGGCCTGCGACCGCTCGTCCTCCCCGGCGAAGCGGATGGCGTCGTGCGCTTCCGAACCGCGCCGTCCCGCGACGCTCGAGCCCTCACCGATCTCCACGGCCTTGACGGCCTGGATGCTCATCAGTGCCTGGGCCAGAAGCGCGTCGAGCCGGCGGTCCCAGTGCACGTGGCTCCCGATCCCGACGGGAACGCCGTAGGCCACGACCTCGGCGACGCCGCCGAGCGAGTCCCCGTCTTTCGCGGCAGCCTTCACCCGAGCGATCATCTCGGCCTCGGCGCCAGGATCGAGACACCGGACCGGGGACTGGTCGATCGTCTCCAGGTCCGACGGCTCGGGCAGGTGACCGACGTCCGCCGTGGCGTCGCCCAGCTGGATCACGTGGCTGAGAACGTCGACACCGATGGTCGACAGCAGCAGTCGGGCCACGCTCCCCGCCGCCACCCTCGCTGCCGTCTCACGAGCTGACGCCCGCTCGAGCACGTCCCGGGCGTCAGCGAGACCGTACTTCAGCATCCCGGACAGGTCCGCATGCCCGGGGCGCGGCTGGGTGAGGGTCTTCGACGGCGCACCGGGGGCCGGCGACATCTCCTGCTCCCACTTCGGCCATTCCGTGTTGGCGATCTCGATAGCGACGGGCGAGCCCAGCGTCCGACCATGCCGGATGCCTCCGAGCAGGGTGACCTCGTCGGCCTCGAAGCGCATCCGGGGCCCGCGTCCGAACCCCAGCCGGCGCCGTGCCAGCTCACGCTGCACGTCTTCGGCCGTCACGGGGAGGCCGGCAGGAAGCCCCTCGACGATGACCACCAGGGCTTTGCCGTGCGATTCGCCGGCGGTCAGGAAGCGGAGCATGGCGCGAATCTACCTGTGACCACGTCAGGCACCGGCGCCGAAGACGGCTCGGACCATCGGCCCCCCCCAGAACACCCCGACCACCGCCCCCACGGCCAGCGCGGGCGCGAATGGGATCCTGGTCCGGCGCCCGCCTCCTGACGCGGCGATCGCGACCAGCCCGAAGACCAGTCCGGCCATGAAGCCGACGAAGAACGCCGCATAGGCGTGGAGGAGGCTGAGCCAACCGGTCGCGATCCCGATGACGCCGGCGAGCCGGACGTCACCGAATCCCATGCCACGAGGCACGAACCACCACACGACGAAGAACGCCCCGAACGCCACGGCGCCACCGATGGCAGCGCCGGACAGGTGGCTGGTCGAATGGTCGACGGCTGCAGCGATCAGGAAGAACGCCGCCATGAGGCCGGCGCACGGGTATACGAGTCGACGGGGAACGAGGCGGGTGGAGAGGTCGGTGAGGGCGACTGCGACGAGCAGCGCGAAGAACACGAGGTACGCGCCGAGCACCGCGTGCGCCCCGAACCGTGCTGCCGAACCGGCCCACAGCGCCCCGGTTGCCACGGCGGCGGCCACGGTCCGTGGCACGGATCGGCCCGCCGGCACCAGATGGGGCACCGCGGCACCTGGCGCCGGATGGGCCGGGGCCTGCGCTGCCGCCGCGGAAGGCTCTGACCGGGTCGGCTGCTCCCTCCCCTCGCCGTCTGTCCCCTCGGTGCTCCGGTCTTGAGGTTCAGTGGGATCCGTCCGAGCGGCATCCTTCTGTTCCTCCCGCTCGCGACGGTGGGCCTCTTCCTCGATCCGGCTCCGCTCCGCCATGCGTTGCCCGATCGGATCGAGCGCCGCCCCGACGACCAGGCCGCCGATCCCGACGAGTGAGGTCAGAGCTGCGTTCACGCCCGGCACCGTACTGGACGGCTGCCTGGCATTCGGGCATGGTGTCGCACATGGAGACACGAACCGTGCAGCTCGAGACGCCCGACGGGACGATGGCCACCTACGAGGCGATCCCCGGATCGACGGAGCGGCCCAAGCGCGGAGCGGTCGTCGTCATCCAGGAGGCATTCGGCGTGAACGCCCACATCGAGGACGTCACCCGGCGCTTCGCCACTGCCGGCTACCACGCCGTGGCACCCCACCTCTTCCACCGGACCGGCGACCCGGCCTTCGGCTATGACGACTTCAGCGTCGTCATCGAGCACATGGGGGCGCTGGACGACGACGCCATCCTGTCGGACATCCGAGCGGCCGTGGGCCACCTCCAGTCGGCCAGCTGGTCCCCCGAGCAGGTCGGCGTCGTCGGCTTCTGCATGGGAGGCCGGGCCAGCTTCCTGGCGGCTGGCTCGCTGGAGCTGGGCGCCGCCGTCGGCTTCTACGGCGGGGCGATCGTCACCCCGAGGAGCGACCGGGTCGGATCGCTCCTCCACCTGATCCCGACCATGCGCACACCCTGGCTCGGACTGTTCGGGGACGAGGACCAGAGCATCCCCGTCGAGGACGTCGAGCGACTCCGGGGCGAGCTCGAGCAGGCTCCAGTCGACACCGACGTCGTGCGCTACGCGGGGGCGGAGCACGGGTTCCACTGTGACGCCCGACCCTCGTACGCGCCCACGGCTGCAGCCGATGGTTGGCGACGGACGCTCGAGTGGTTCGATCGCCATCTGGCCCCGGTGGTCGCCTCCACCTGATTCGCCTCCACCTGAATCACCCGCTCCACCCTCAGCGGGCCGACGGCAGGGTGACCGGCCTGCACCGACACGTTGCGAGACCTGCCCGGACGATCTCCACGTCCGACGGCAGCACCGGGCGGAGCGCGATGATCACGCTCCGTGATTATCCTGCCTTCCCACCAGGGCGACCGTCACAGTCCGCGGTAAAACCTTGACGCCCATCTCAAAACGTGACAATTCTTCGTACTTCATGGCGACACCGGTGGACGACCTGCACGCACTGGATGACGGTGCCGAACCTCAACCGTGGGGAAGCCCGCGCCTGCCGGTCGGACGATGGGCCGTCGACGCCGAACGGTCCTCGATCTCCTTCACCGCCCGTCACCTGTTGGTGACCAAGGTTCGCGGCACCTTCAGCAGCGTGCACGGCACCATCGACGTCGCCGCCGACCCCTTCCATTCCAGCGTCGAGGCGGTCGCCGAGGTCGCATCGCTGTCCACCGGCGACTCGGCACGTGACGGACATCTCGTCTCTGCCGATTTTTTCGATGCCGAACGCTGGCCCCACATGACATTGACGGGCTCGGGCCTGCGGTCCTCCGGTGAGCGGTACCTGCTCGACGCGGTCATGACGATCCGAAACGTGTCCAGGATCGTCCCGTTCGTCGTCACCGCGTCCGCCCCACCCTTGGCACCAGACGGCTCCGATGGCCCACAGCGCTTCGCTCGATTCACCGCACTGGCCACCGTGAACCGCAAGGACTTCGGCCTGCGTTGGAATGCAGCGATTGAGACGGGGGGTGTGGTCGTTGGCGACATGATCGACCTTCACCTCGACGTCGTCGCCACCCCCCACGGCTGACGACCCCCCACGGCTGACGACCCCTCCGGTACGGCAGCCCGGCGGCCGCCGACCCACCTGAGCGCGGCGCGACGCAGTACCGACTGGCATCGTGGCACGACCTCACACCAGACAGACGCGGATGGCGGCCGGCATGCCGCCAGAAGGTTCAGGCTCGCTCGTAGTAAGGGTTCGAGCCGTGCGCGTGGTCGGTCACGTCGATGACGGCAGACAGCTCGGGAACGGCCTCGCGGAGCATCACCTCGATACCCTGCGACAGCGTCGCCTTGGCCATCCCACAACCCTGGCAGCCGCCGGACAACCGCAGGTAGACCGTGGTGTCCTCGACGGACACGAGGTCGGCCCGACCCCCATGGGAGGCGATCGAAGGGTTGACCTGCTCGTCGAGCACGTTGACCACCCGCAGCGTGAACGGATCCTCGAGGTCGAGGCCACTGCCGGCGCCGGCAGAGCTCGACGCTTCCACCTCGGGAACGTTCGGGTTGACGACGACGAGCCCTGACTCGCCGCCCTCATCAGACACGTCAAGCTTGGCACCGCGGAGCTTGTCGACGCTTCCCTCGGGCACGATCAGCGTGAGCCCGTCGCTCACGTGGACGACATCGCCCGGATGTGCATCCGACTTGGCCTGGAAGTAGAGGTCGTACGCGTAGGCGCGTCCCCGTACCCCGCTGACCTCGAGCCACAGAGCGAGCGAATCGGCGTCCGCCTCATCAGCGAGCGCCCCCGAGACGATCTGGCCGGCCCGATCGGTGATCGTCACCACGGTGGCGCCGGGAACCACGTCAGCCGGCGTGGGTGGGTCGAGGATGTCGGAGGTCTCACGGGGCGCGGACATGCCTGCCATCATAAGTGCGTGGCCACAGAGACCGAACCGGATCGCATCCGCCAGCGCGAATGGGTCAGCATCGACGACCCCGACGAGGAGCGGACCTGGCTCTTCGATGTGACGTTCCTCGCCAGTTCATGGACGTGCATCTACGGGCGCGGCTGTCAGGGAGTCCTCACGGCGCCCACCCCGGAACTCGAGCAGGGTTGCTGCTCGTACGGTGCGCACTTCACCGGAAAGGATGACGCCCGGAACGTCGAACGGGTGGCCGACGAGCTCGGACCGGAGTTGTGGCAATTCCACGACCACGGCCGAAAGAAGGGTGTCGTCGTGACGCTCGATGATGGCGACCTCGGAACCCGGATGACGAAAGGTGCCTGCATCTTCCTCAACCGCCCCGGTTTTCCCGGCGGTGCTGGCTGCGCCCTCCACAAGCTCGCCGAGCGCAAAGGCATCAGCCACGTCGAGACCAAGCCGGAGGTCTGCTGGCAGGTTCCCCTCCGCCGTGAGGACGTGACAGGCGACGACGGGCGAGTGATCTCGACCGTGAAGGAATGGGACCGGCACCACTGGGGCGATGGCGGTGCCGAGTTCCACTGGTGGTGCACCGAAGCCCCCGAAGCGTTCGTCGGGCACGAGCCCGTCTACCAGTCCATGCGCCACGAATTGGAGGCGATGGCCGGCGCAGCGGTCTATGGGCAACTCGCCGCCTACCTGGAGCAGCGGACCTCGCCCACGCCCGCCCCCGTGCCGCTACCCCACCCGTCGGTCCGCCGACCCACCCTCGCGGCTGACGGCTGACGGGGAACGCTCGGCGGCACCTCGCGCACCCGGCCGAGCGGCGTCTGGCCGTCCCTCCGGTCGGAGGCGCGTACAGCCCTACCCGCGGCCGCACCTCGAGGCGCTCACCCGGTCAGTCGGCCAGCGGGTCGTCCTCGTGGCCATCCCCGCCCGACGACGAAGCGGTTCCGAGGATCTCATCGAATTCGTCCTCACCCGCCAGGCACCACGAGGCGTGTTCGTCCTCCGGTTCAGCTCCGCACTCCGGACAACGGCGGCCAGCGGTCGCGACCGACCGCTTCAGGCTCCGAGCTTCCTCGAAGCGACGATGACGTCCCTTCTTCACCGAATCAACTCCTCGCCCCCACCATCACGTCGCCACGGCCCGGGACGGCAACGTCCGCCATCGCGTCCCACAGGCCGACAACGACCCAACACCTCGACAGCGGTCTCTTCGGCGCCCACATCCGACGTTTGATGCCGGCACGCTGCCTGTCCACAGTGTACTTGCCCGACCCGGGGCGCGCGAGCGGCCCCTCGATCCCGCCACGAGGGCGATACCCTGGCTCCGTGCCACCCGAGTCCGAGACCGAATTCGATCCCGATGCCATGGTTGCCCGGTTCCGAGACCGGGCCGAGGCCGTCCGCCGCCGCGGACTGCCCCCGGTCGAAGGGGCCGAACGCCGCCGCTTCGCAGAACAGGCTCAGCTCGACTTCATGGACTTCGCCATGCTCGGCGATGCGGAGGCGACCCTCGTCGACGGCATTCTGACCCTTCGGATCGATCTCCGCCCCCGCCCGCAGGGCACCTGACGCCAGGACCGGTACGGGGGCACCGGGCAGATCCGTCGATCCTCACCCGCCGTAGTTCATCCTGGTGTCCTCCATCCGGAGCACGTCCCCGGACGTAGGGCCACCATCCCGGTCCGGGGAGCCTTCACCCACCGCCACGACCTCACCGACCACCAGGTCATGGCTCCCCAGAGGCAACCGGTGCCGGACGGCGCACTCCAACCAACCCGCGTGCTGGCGGAGGACGGCGAGGCCGGAGGGGAGTTCGAGGACCGGAACGCCCCCCATCGAAACCGCCCTTCCCGAGCTGTCCACGTCCACATCGGTCACGGGCTTGACGAACCGTCGGACGACGGCGCGGTCCTCCCTTCGGACGAGCGAGACGGAAAAACGCCCGAGCTCGCCCACCAGGCGGGCCGTCACCGAACTGGTCTCGAGGCCGAGCGCCACCAACTTCGGTTCGGTCGCGACCTGCATGACCCAGTTGCAGGTCATCATGTTCCGGTCGTCACCCGCCCGGCTGCCCACCACGTAGAGCCCCAGTGGCATCGACCACAGCACGCGGCGGCGCATGCGGTCGTATGCGGCGGGGTCCATCCCTGACGGGACGGGCCCGATCCCGTCCGTGCCCGGTCCCATCAGCCCAGGGTAGCGACCGGGGACTCAGCTGGGTGCGAACGGATCGCCGGAGCCGGCGTTGGGGTTGGTCGTCGTCGTCGTCGACGGAACCTTGCCGGTGATCTGCTCGATCCGCGAGATGGCCGCCGACAGCAATTCGGCGCTCTTCGCCCGCTCGGCCGCCGAGCGCGCCAGCAGGGCTGCATCGCCCGCCGCACCGTCGTAGCAGTCAGTCCCTGCCGACAATGCGTTCGTGTAGGCGTCGGAGAGCGTCGAGGTCAGCGTCTGATCAGGCGTCGGCAGGTCGGAGTTCGCCGCCTCGGCCGCCTGGGCCAGCACCGCACACACCGTCCGAACCACTCCGGCCGGCTGGTGCTGGGCCAAGGCCTGGTCGACAGAGACGAAGGCCGCTTGAATGGCACCGATCGCCGACCCGCTCCCGGAGCCCGTCATCCACACCTCGACCCGGTGTGACGGCGAGCCGATCTGGTCCGAGCCGGCGCAGGCAGTGGTCGTCAACGCCAGCCCGGCGAGCACCACGGCGGCCACCGCATGGCGTCTGCGGGGCCGACGTGCTCCCGCCGTGCTCCGCCGCCGGCCCGCGCCGCTCAGCCCATCATGCGTGCGCCTGCGCGGCGCCGGTGCGGCCGGTGCGGCCGGTGGTACGTCCCGGGCGCGCCCGGCCTTGGCGCGTTCAGGTGGCATCCGTGTCCGAAGCAGCCGAGGTGCCCGCGGAGACCGGGTCCAACTGGGCCAGGAAGATGCGGCAGCGCTCGGCTTCGTCCCTCTCCCCGATCGCCCCCGCCAACTCTGCCAGGCCGGCGAGGCACCGCAGGAAGCCCCGGTTGGAGGGATGGGCGCTCGTCACCAGACCGGAGCCACGCCATCCGGCTGCCCGCAATGCGTCGAGACCCCGGTGATACCCCACCCGGAAATAGGCATACGACTCCATGTCATCCCTACCGAGCACAGCGAGCTCGGCCCACGCGCGTGACGAGCGTGGATGGTCCCGCACCACGGCGGCCACCGCCTCTCGACGATCGGAGCCATCCAGCTGCGCTGCGTGACCCAGGCGGTCGACGATGTCACGCTCCTCATCCGGCAGGACCGTCTCACCCAGGCCAGCCGTCATGGTGACCGCCGACGAGGGGGACACCGGGCCGGAAGGCTCCCCTGGGACGGCCTCGGACGGATCTGCCATGGCCAAAGTGTACGGCGAGCGGGTACGGCCAGCGGCTGCGGCCAGGACCGCGTTGCGATGGGGTCGGTCCGGACCCGGGATCACCCGAAGCGGACGAGGTGGTGATCCTTGCGCCCCCGCCGGAGCACCAGGTAGCTCCCGGCGATCAGGTCCGCCGTCGACAGGACGGCATCGACCTCGGCCACCCGCCGGTTGTTGACGTACGCACCGCCCTGCTCGATGGTCGAGCGGGCGCGGCTCTTGGAGGCGACCAGCCCGGTCTCCGACAGTGCGTCGACCAGCAGGAGCCCACCGGCACCCGGGCCGGCTCCCAACCGGGAGCGATTCATCACCGTCGACGGTGCGTCACCGAAGACGTCGAGCAGCGTGGCCTCGTCGAGCTCGGCGACCTCCTCGCCGAACAGGGCGGCGGCGGCACGTTCGGCACGTTGCGTCTCGTCCTCCCCGTGGACCATGGTGCACACCGCCCGGGCCAGCGCCCGCTGCGCCGACCGACGCTCCGGATGCTCCGCCGTCTCGGCGTCCAGGGCGTGGATCGCATCGTGATCGAGGAAGGTGAGCAGCCGCAGGTGCGTTCCGACCGTGGCGTCCTCGCTGCGGACGAAGAACTGGTACAGCTGGTAGGGACTGGTCCGTTCCCGACCGAGCCACACGGTCCCCTGCTCCGTCTTGCCGAACTTGCCCCCGTCGGCCTTGACCAAGAGCGGGGTCGTGAGCCCGAAGGCCTCCCCCCCACGCAGCCGGCGGATCAGGTCGATCCCGAGGGTGATGTTGCCCCACTGGTCGCTGCCGCCGATCTGGAGCCGGCACCCGTGATCGTCGAACAGGCGCAGGAAGTCGTACGCCTGGAGCAGCATGTAGCTGAACTCGGTGAAGGAGATCCCCTGCTCGGGACGTTCCAACCGGGCCCGCACGGATTCCTTCCCGACCATCTGGTTCACCGTGAAGTGCTTGCCCACGTCCCGGAGGAACGGGATCAGCCGCATGTCGGCGAGCCATGCGGCATTGTCGAGCAGGATCGCTGACGACGCCCCCGACGAGAAGTCGAGCAGCGTCTCCAACTGGACCCGCACCCCGGCGACGTTCCTGGCCAGTTCGTCAGCCGACAGCAGCACCCGCTCCTCCGACTTGCCGCCCGGATCGCCGATGAAGCCGGTCCCTCCGCCGGCCAACGCGATGGGTCGGTGGCCGGCGAGCTGGAGCCGGCGGAGCGTGCAGATCTGGAGAAGGTGGCCCACGTGGAGGCTGTCCGCCGTCGGATCGAAGCCGCTGTAGACGGTGAGCTGCTCCGTGTCGAGGCGGCGTTCGAGATCGGGGTCCGTCATCTGGTGGACGGCGCCCCGGAAGCGGAGGTCCTCGGAGAGCTGCGGCATCGCCGTAGCCTGCCACGTCCGACCACGGCCTCGGGCCGCCACCGCCGCCCCACACTCGCCATGAGGCGGCCACGCATACGATCACCACCAGCCGGCCACCCACAGCCGGCCACCACCAGCCGGCCACCCACAGCCGGCCACCACCAGCCGGCCACCCACAGGAGGCATCGTGGCGAACCCGTACCTCGAGGGAAACTACGCACCGGTCGTCCGGGAACTGACCGAGGACCACCCCCTCCCCGTCGACGGCGTCATCCCCCCCGACCTCGACGGCCGGCTGGTCCGCAACGGGCCGAACCCGGCAGCGCTCCCCGCCGATCCCGACGACTACCACTGGTTCACCGGCGACGGCATGCTGCATGCCGTCGACCTCCGGGACGGGCAGGCCGTGGGCTACCGGAACCGGTGGGTCCGGACACGCAAGCTCGCCGACGAATTGGGGACCGAGTCCCCCCGGGGTCCGGCCGAGCCCGTCGACGGCCCCGCCAACACCCACGTCATCCGCCACGCCGGACGACTGCTCGCGCTGTGCGAGTCCGGGTTCGCGCACGCGGTGTCGGCCGACCTGACGCGTGCCCGGGTGCACGACTTCGACGCCATGCTGACGTCGCCCATGACCGCCCACCCGAAGGTGGACCCCGACAGCGGTGAGCTCCTCTTCTTCGGCTACGACGTCTTCGGCCCGCCGTTCCTACGCAGCCACGTGGCCGACCGCACCGGCACCCTCGTGCGCTCCGAGGAGATCGACCTCCCCCGGGCGGTGATGATGCACGACTTCGGCGTCACCACCACCCGCCTGGTGCTCCTCGACCTCCCCGTCGTGTTCGACCTGGACCTGGTGGTCGGGGGACGGTCCATGCCCTTCCGGTGGGACCCGTCAGCGGGAGCCCGGGTCGGCGTGCTCGGACGGGACCAGGTCGGCGCCGACGTGCGCTGGTTCACCCTGGAGCCGTGTTTCGCCTTCCACGTCATGAACGCCTTCGACGACGGCGACCGGGTCGTCATCGACGTCGTCCGCTACCAGCGCGCCTTCGACACCCCACCGGGCGGGCTGATCTCGTCGATCCCGCCGGCGCTGTTCCGGTGGACGATCGACCCCGCCGCCGGCACCCTCTCGGAAACTGCCCTCGACGACCTACCGATCGAGTTCCCCCGGATCGACGACACGCTGGCAGGTCGCCCGTACCGATACGGCTACGCCACGATCCTCGACCCCGGTCCAGCCGAGCGTGGCACCGTGAGCCTCGACGTCGAGTCCCCCACCGCGGGGAGTGGTGCAGGCGGGAGTGGTGCAGGTGGGAGCGGCACGGGGGGGACCGGTGGCCCCGGCGCGACGGCCGCCGGTGGGCCGGCCTGGGCGCAGTCGGGCCTGGTCAAGTACGACCTGGCCCGTCAGCGCACCGAGCGGTTCGACCCGGGCCAGCACCGGTTCGTCTCGGAGCCCGTCTTCGTGCGAGCTGCCGACGGCGCCGCCGACGACGAAGGCTGGGTGCTGGCCACCGTCTACGACCGCACCACCGACACCAGCGACGTGGTCATCCTGGACGCCACCTCGTTCTCGGGACCCCCGGTGGCCACCATCCACCTCCCCGCACGCATCCCCTTCGGGTTCCACGGATCCTGGTTGCCCTCCTCGGTGTGACCGGGGCCGGGATCGGTGCCTTCATCGCACCGGCCGCCACGGGCTGCTGTCAGGAGAGCGCGTCCAGCTCTTCACGGACTGCCCCGACCAGGCGGGCGTGGGCCTCCACGTTGGCGTCATGCCCCGGCACCCGCACCCGCACGACCCTCGCCCCCGCTGCCGTCCCTCCCGACCGCAGGCACCGGGCCAGCACGTCGGCGAGCTCGGCCCGATCGCCGACATCGTCCACGGCCAGGCCGAAGCCCCGGGCCACCTCGGCCACGTCGACCGACGGCGGGGTCCCGAACAGGGCCTCGAACCGATCGCCGTCCAGCTCCCGGGCCTGGGGGAGGAAGGAGAAGATGCCTCCCCCCCCGTTGTCCACCACCACCAGTGTCAGGCCCGCTCCCGCCGCGCCGTCAGCGACGGCGTGGACGAGGGCCGACACGTCATGGAGGAAGGCCAGGTCGCCGAGGAGCGCCACCACCGGCCCGCTTCCGGCAGCGCCACCGGACGCGCCACCGGACGCCGCGGCGAGGGCGACACCGGCGGCCGTGGAGGTCACGCCGTCGATCCCGTTCGCACCCCGGTTCGCCACGATGCGCACTCGGTCCGGCCGGGGTGCCGCGAACGTCTCGACGTCGCGGATCGGCATCGACGACGACACCACCAGGGTGGACCCGGCCGGCAGCGACTGGACGACCGTGCGGGCCACCGCCGGCTCGACCAGCCCGTCTTCCGAGCCGGAGTCGCCCAGTGCGCCCTCGAGCACGCCCTGGACGGCCCGATGCCCACGTTCCCACGATGCCGCGTAGGTGTCGTCGCCGGCCGGCGTGCGCAGTCCGGCACCGGCGAGCGCCTCCGCCACGGCACGGCACAGCGCCCCCGGATCGGCGCGCACGACGAGGTGGGCCACCCGGCCCGGATCGATCCACTGGGACCACGGGTCCACCACGACCGACCGCACGCCGGAGGCCGACAGCCCGTCGAGCCACGTGGACAGCGGACGTGACGCAGGTGGCGCCCCCAGGCGTATGACCAGTTCAGGCCGGTTCCGCTCCACGAACCGTTCCGAGCGGACGAGGAGGTCGCCCGCTGAGATCACACCGGGTCGGTCTCGCCAGGCGTCCGACCGGGGATCGGCCAGCACCGGCCAACCAGCTGCCTCGGCGAACGACCAGACGGCCGACGCGCCCGCCGACCCTGCGGTGCCCCCGGCCCCGTTCCCGGACCCTGAGGCGGCTCCGGACCCGCCCCAGGCGCCGGCGACGATGAGCCCGCGTTCTCCCTGCCGCACACGTTCGGCCAGTTCGGCGACCACGTCGGCCGGCGGCGGCAGTGGGGCGGCGGCCACCCGGTGCCACGGCGCGCCGTCCGGCCGGCCGTCGTCGACCGCCGGCCCGCCGTTCCCGCCCTCCGTCCGCGCCCCTCCTCCGGCCGTGCCGACGCCGAAGGAGCCGACCAGTGGCTCACGGAACGGGAGGTTCAGGTGGACCGGACCGGGACCGTAGGGTCCGGAGACGGCCTCGGCGACCGCTCTCGCTCCGAGGGAGCGCCACGACGACCGAGACGCCGCGTCGGCGACGCCCGGATCCGCGTACCAACGAGGTGCGCCCCCGAACAGCCGGTCCTGGTCGATCGTCTGGGGTGCGCCGACGCCCCGGAGCTCGGGTGGGCGATCGGCGGTGCAGACGACGAGCGGGACCCGGGCCAGGTCGGCCTCGACCACCGCCGCGTGGACCTCGGCCGCCGCCGTTCCACTGGTCGTGACCAGCACGGCGGGGAGCCCGGTGGCGATGCCGATCCCGAGAGCCACGAAGGCGGCCGAGCGCTCGTCCAGGCGCACGTGCACCTCGATGCCGGTGTGCGCGGCGAGGCCCAGCGCCAGGGGGGTCGAGCGCGACCCGGGGCACACGACAGCGTGCCGTACCCCGCCCCGTGCCAGCTCGTCGACCAGGGTGGCCACGAAGGCCGACTGCACGTCCGGGCCGGCTGTCACCGGTACGCTCCGAGCCCGTGGGACCTACGCCGGTCGATGGCCATGAGCCGCTCCACGCGAGGACGCCTGACGACGCCCGGCCCGCACTCGCGTCCTCCCGACGAGGCAAGGGGCCGGTGGTCGTCCTGGCGCACGGGTTCACCCAGACCAGGAACGTGTGGGGGCCGCTCGCAGACGACCTGGCTGCCGATCACGAGGTCGTCGCCCTCGACCTGCCGGGGCACGGCGAGTCGCACGCCGTCGAGACCGACCTCGTCGCAGGCGCCGAGCTCATGGCCGAGGCAGGCGGCCGCGGCACCTACATCGGCTACTCCATGGGCGCCCGCTACTGCCTCCACGTCGCCCTCGCCCACCCCGAGCTGGTCACCTCCCTGGTCCTGATCTCGGGAACGGCCGGTATCGACGACGACGGTGAGCGGGCCGCCCGCCGGCAGGCTGACGAGCGCCTGGCTGACGAGCTCGACCCGCCCGCGGGCGGCGGACCCGGCCTCCCCCTCGACGTGTTCCTCGACCGCTGGCTGTCCCAACCGCTCTTCGCCGGGCTCGACCCGGACGCGGCCGGTGCCGCCGAGCGGCGTGCCAACCATCCTGCCGGGCTCGCGTCGAGCCTCCGGCACGCGGGGACGGGCACGCAGCGACCGCGGTGGCACGAGCTCGACCGCCTGACCATGCCCGTGGTCATCGTGACCGGCGAGCGGGACCAGAAGTACTGCGACCTGGGTCGTCGTATGGCACGTGCCATCGGGCCGGCGGCGCGCCACGTCGTGGTGCCCGGTGCCGGTCACGCACCCCACCTCGAGCGACCGTCGGCGGTCATCGCCGCCGTCCGGGAACTGACCCCGGGAACTGACCCCGGGAACTGACCCCGGCCGGCACCGGCGGACCGTCACGACACCCACCACCACAACCCCAGGGCGAGCAGGCCACCGAAGACCAGCTGCAGGCGCCCGGTGGCGGCCAGGACCGGCAGGAGGGCCCGCCCCTCGGCCTGTCCGAGGGCGGTGCGCAGCGGTGGAACGGCCACGGGCAGGGCGAGCAGGGGAAGGAACGGGCCCGCGGGCAGCGACGCCCCCGCGTCACCGCCCACCCGCTGGGCCACGGCCGCCGCTCCCCACACCAGCGCCCCGGCGAACGGCGCCAGAACGCACAGGGCGTAGGCCACGCCGCTCCGCCGTCGACCGAGCCTGACGGCGAGGGTGCGCTTCCCGCTCACCTCGTCCGTGGCGATGTCGCGGACGTTGTTGGCCAGGAGGAGCGCCGCGGCCAGGGAGCCGAGCATGGCGCCCGCCGCCCACGCCGGCCACCACCACAACCGGAGGGCCTCGACATAGGTCGTGCCGACGGTGGCGACGAGTCCGAAGAAGACGAACACGAATACCTCGCCGAGCCCGGCGTAACCATAGGGACGTGGGCCGCCGGTGTAGAGCCAGCCGGCCGCCAGGCACGCGGCGCCAGCGGGGATCACCCACCACGACGTGGTCGCGGCCAGCGCCAGCCCGACCGCCCCGGCCATGCCGAAGGACACGAGTGCCGCCCACTTCACCGACCGGGGCGACGCCAGGCCCGACGCCACCAGTCGCACGGGCCCTACCCGCTCGTCATCCGTCCCCCGCACGCCGTCGGAGTAGTCGTTGGCGTAGTTGGTCCCGATCTGGACGGCGAGGGCCACGACCATGGCTCCCACCCCCCGCAACCAGCTGCCCGCACCCAGGCCCGGGGCGTGCCACGCATGGGCGACGGCGGTGGCGACGACCACCGGCACCACGGCGGCCGGGAGCGTGCGCGGCCGGGCACCGAGCCACCAGCGGGCCACGGGCCCCACTGCGCCGGTCGACGGCCCTGCGCCGGTCGACGGCACTGCGCCGGACGCCACCTCGGCCGCAGCATCGGATGCCTCGCCCGTCACGGTCGCCGGGGGAAGCGCGAGAAGTCAGGCGGGCGATGTTCCTGGAAGGCGTTCCGGCCCTCCTGCCCCTCCTCGCTCATGTAGAAGAGCATGGTGGCGTCACCGGCCAGCTGCTGGACGCCGGCCAGACCGTCGTCCGCCGCGTGCATGCCCCCCTTGATCATCCGCAGTGCGATTGGCGACAGCGTGAGCATCTGGCGGCACCAGGCGACCGTCTCGCGCTCCAGGTCCGCCAACGGCACGACCGCGTTGACCAGCCCCCAGTCGAGGGCGGTGGCCGCGTCGTACTGCCGACAGAGGAACCACACCTCCTTGGCCCGCTTCAGCCCCACCGTCCGGGCCAGGAGGCCGCTCCCGTAGCCGCCGTCGAAGCTTCCGACCTTCGGGCCCGTCTGCCCGAAGCGGGCGTTGTCGGCGGCGATGGTCAGATCGCACACGAGATGGAGGATGTGCCCCCCGCCGATGGCGTAGCCGGCGACCATCGCCACCACCGGCTTGGGCAGCCGGCGGATCTGGATCTGGAGGTCCAGCACGTTCAGGCGGCCGATGCCCCTCCGGGCCACCTCGTCGTCGCCCAGGTAGCCGTCGTCGCCCCGGATCTTCTGGTCGCCCCCGGAACAGAAGGCGTCCGGCCCCTCGCCGGTGAGGACGATCACCCCCACCTCGGGATCGTCCCGGGCGGCGTCGAACGCCGCCGACAGCTCGAAGAGCGTCTGCGGGCGGAACGCGTTGCGCACCTCGGGCCGGCAGATCGTGATCTTCGCGATGCCCTCGGCCACCTCGTAGCGCACGTCGGTCCCCGACTTCTGGACCTCCCATGCCGGGAGGCCGGCGTCCCGGAACCGTTCGACGGGATCGACGGGTGGGCCGGTGATGACCGTACCGGTGCCGCTCGACCCTCCTGGGGCCGGCGTCTCCGGACCTCCCTCGCCGGTTCGGGTACCGTCCATCGGCTCCACGTCCGCTCCACCTCCGCTTCGATTCCGTCCACCCGGCGCCGGTCCACCAGTGACTGTTCGACCGATCACTCCGAGAGTTCTGACTCGTACGTTCACGTACGCTAGTCGCATGGCTCGACTGGTGGCTCTGGCCCTCCCGCCCGGACCTGGGTTCGTCGACGCGCTGCGGGCCGCGTGGGACGACGGTGACGCCGTCCTCCCCGTCGACCTGCGGCTCCCCCCACCGGCCCGCTCGGCCCTGGTGGAGGCGATGCGGCCCGCGGTCCTCGTCACGCCCGACGGGCGACAGGCGCGCTCAGGCGGCATCGGGGTGGCAGACGGCGACGCCGTGGTCGTCCCCACCAGCGGCACGACCGGCACGCCCAAAGGCGTCGTCCTCACCCACGACGCTATGGAGGCGTCGGCCCTTGCGACATCGGCCCGGCTGGCCGTCGATCCCGCACGCGACCGGTGGGTTGCATGCCTCCCCTTCGCCCACATCGGCGGCCTGGCCGTCGTCATGCGGGCGCTGATCACGGGCACCCCCGTCGACGTCCTCGAGGCGTTCGACCCCGACGAGGTGGAGGTGCGGGCTCGAGCGGGCGCCACCCTCGTCTCGCTGGTGGCCACCGCGCTCCAGCGCACCGACACGTCGGGGTACCGGGCGGTGCTGCTCGGCGGCGCAGCGCCGCCGTCGGGCCTCCCCGCCAACGTGATCACCACCTACGGCATGACCGAGACGGGCTCCGGCGTCGTCTACGACGGCCTGCCCCTCGACGGGGTGGAGGTCGCCATCGGGGACGGTCGGCGCGGCAGGGCCGGCGAGATCCTCGTGCGCTGCCCGATGCTGCTCCGTGCCTACCGGATGGGCACCGGGATCCGGGGGGAGCCCGGCGAGGTCGACCCGCTGATGCCGGGTGGCTGGTTCGCCACCGGGGACGGCGGCTCCGTCGGCGAGGACGGCCTCCTCACCGTCCACGGGCGGTTGGCCGAGGTGATCGTCACCGGCGGCGAGAAGGTGTGGCCGGCTCCGGTGGAGGCGGCCATCCGGTTGCACCCGGGCGTGTCGGAGGTGGCGGTGTGGAAGCGTCCCGACCCGGAGTGGGGTGAGCGCGTCGTGGCCTGGGTGGTCCCCACCGACCCGGCGGCATCCCCCAGCACCGAGGAGCTGCGCGAGCACGTGAGGGCCACGCTCCCGCCGTGGTGCGCCCCGAAGGAGGTGGTCGTCGTGGACGGCCTGCCCCGAACACCGAGCGGGAAGGTGCGCCGGACCCTGCTGAGGTGAGCGCCCGCGGGACCCGGCCCAGGGTGCCGCCAGATCGTGCCGGTCTGTGGCGCCGGTACGGGTGAACCCCGCGTGACGTGCGCGTCGCGGGAAGATGAACGGGACGGATGACCGTGCCGGGCCGTCCGCCGCACGTCCGCCCCGCCCCCCGAGGAGCGGGAGGGCTCGACCGGGCAGGGTCAGCGACGGGTCGCTCGGCGCCGGACGACAGGAGCCACGAGATGGACACCCGCTGGTACGAGGACATCAACAGCTTCGCCCGGTCGACGCCATGGGCCCACGGGTTCATGGCCGCCTACGCCCTGTGGGTGGGGGTGACGGTCCTCGGCGTCCTGCTCGTGGCCGGATGGTGGGTGGCGCGGGGCGCCGGCCAGCGGGCCGTCGTCACGGCCCTGTGGGCGGGCTTCGGGACGGCGCTCGCTGTCGCCGTCAACCAGCCCGTCAGCCACCTGGTCGGACGGCCACGCCCGTACGTGACGCTGCACGGGGTCGAGGTCCTGGTGGCCAGGGCGAACGACTTCACCTTCCCGAGCGATCACGCGACGGTCGCCGGCGCCGCCATCTGTGGACTGTTCCTGGCCGGCCGGAAGCGCCTGGGCGTGGCCGCCACCGTCATCGGTGTCTTCCTCGCCTTCGCACGCGTCTACGTGGGGGCGCACTACCCCGGCGACGTCATCGCCGGCCTGGTCCTGGGAGCGGCCGTCATCGCCCTCCTGCGCCCGGTGGCCGCCTTCATCCTCACCCCGGTCGTGGCGTGGCTCGCCCGCTCTCCCCTGTGGTTCCTCGTGTCCACCACCCGACCGGGACCCGCGCCGACGACCGCCGATCCGGCGCAGCCGGATCCGTCGCAACCGGCGCTACAGGACCGCTGAACGGAGCACCGCCCCCGCGCCGCGAGGCGCCGGGAGCCCCGGGCCCCTTGGACCCGCCGGGCGCCGGGCCTAGTCGCCGACGACCCCGCCACTCGGGAGGCAGAGCGCCCCGCCGTCCACCACCAGGGTGTGACCGGTGATCCACGACGCCGCGTCCGAGGCGAGGAATACCACCGCCCTGGCGATGTCGTCGGGCTCGCCGATCCGCCGCAGGGGCAGGCGCGCTGCGATCGACGCTTCTCCCGGCTCCCACAGCGCCCTGGCCATGGCCGTCCGCACCAGCCCCGGTGCCACCGAGTTCACCCGCACCGAGGGCCCGAGCTCGGCGGCGAGCTGCGAGGTGAGGTGGATCACCGCCGCCTTCGTCACGTTGTACCAGCCGATGCCCGGTTCGACCGACATGCCGCCGATCGACGCCACGTTCACCACCGAACCGCCGTGCCCGGCCATGTGCGCCCGCCACGCCGCCTGGGTCCAGAAGAGCGGGCCCTCCTGGTTCACCTGCACGGTCTTGGCGGACCTGCTCCCGTCGATCTCGATCATCGGTCCGTAGTAGGGATTGGCCGCCGCGTTGTTGACCAGGATGTCCACTGAGCCGAACCGTTCGAGGGTGGCGACGACGCACGCGTCCGCCTGTTCCGGGTCACCCGCGTTCGCCACGTACCAGGCGACCCGTCCGGCCACCGGTCCGCCCAGCTCGGCTTCGATGGCCTCCTGGGCGGCAGTGAGCCCGTCAGCCTTGCGGGACGACAGCATCACCTGGGCCCCGGCCTCGGCCAGCCTCGTCGCCACCGCCAGCCCGATCCCTCGCGACGCGCCGGTCACCAGCGCCGTCTTCCCATCCAGTCGGATCTCCATGGCCCGCCACCCTAGGCGCGCCGACGGTTCCGGCGGTCGTCCCGCCTCCACGCCCTCCACCGCCACCATCGCTGCCGCATCGGGTCGGGCGCTCCGAGCGCCGTAGGCTCTGACGTCGTGAACCGACTGGCCACCGAGACCAGCCCGTACCTGCGCCAGCACGCGGACAATCCCGTCGACTGGTTCCCGTGGGGCACGGATGCCTTCGCCGAGGCCCGCGCCCGGGACGTGCCCGTGTTCCTCTCCATCGGCTACGCGTCGTGCCACTGGTGCCACGTCATGGCCCACGAGTCGTTCGAGGACCCCGACGTCGCCGGCGTGCTGAACGCCTCGTTCGTCTCCGTCAAGGTGGACCGGGAAGAGCGGCCCGACATCGACGCCGTCTACATGGAGGCGCTCCTCGCCGTGGCCGGCTCCGGCGGGTGGCCCATGAGCGCGTTCCTGCTCCCCGACGGCCGGCCGTTCTTCGCCGGCACCTACTTCCCGCCGGAGGACGGGTCAGGGCGGCCGTCGTTCCGCACCGTCCTCGAGGCGGTGACCGACCTCTGGCACAACCACCGTGACGAGGTCGAGGACCAGGCGTTCCAGCTGGCCGAGGCCGTCCGGGCCGGGGTCCGTGCGCCGGCGGCAGCGGGACCGCTGGGTCGCCGGGACCGTCCTACCCGTGGCGGCGGCGCCGGGACCTCTGGCGCCGGGATGGCGGACGACCCCGTCGCCGCCACCGTGGCGAGCCTCGACCTGCGGCACGACGACGAGTGGGGCGGGTTCGGCGGCCCGCCGAAGTTCCCCCAGCCCCTACTGATCGAGGTCTGCCTGGTCCACGCCCGCCGTACGGGCGACGAGCGGTCGCTCGCCATGGCCATGACCACCTTGCGAGCGCTGGCCGCCGGAGGCATCCACGACCACCTGCGGGGCGGGTTCGCCCGCTACGCCACCGACCGACGGTGGCGTGTCCCCCACTTCGAGAAGATGCTCTACGACCAGGCCGCACTGGTCAGGGCCTTCCTCCATGCCTGGATGCTCACGTCGGATCCCGACCTCCGCACCGTCCTCGACGGCATTGTCCGGTACACGCTGGAGGACCTCGGCCAGCCCGGTGGTGGTCTGGCGTCGTCGGAGGACGCCGACTCCGAAGGTCGCGAAGGCGCCTTCTACACGTGGACGCCCACCCAGGCCGCCGAGGCCCTCGACGGTCCGGACGGTGATGCCACCCGGGCCGCCTCCGAATTCTGGGGGATCACCCCGGAGGGTGATCTCGACGGGGCATCGGTCCTTCACCGCCCTCCTGGCGCGCCGCTCACCGGTGACGACCGTGTCGAGACGGCCCGGGCCCACCTCCTGCGGGCCAGGTCCCGGCGCGCCCGGCCCGGTCTCGACGACAAGGTCGTGCTCGAGTGGAACGCCATGTTCCTAAGCGCGCTGGCCGAGGCGGCCGCCGCGACAGGAACGCCCCAGTGGCACGAGGCGGCGGTGGAGCTGGGCGAGTTCCTCTGGTCCGAGATGCGGCGCCCGTCCGACGGCCGACTCCTGCGCACCTGGCAGTCCAGCGGAGGAGCCAGGCAACCGGCGTTCGCCGCCGACCACGCATGGATGACCGACTGTTGCACCCGGCTGGCGGAGCTGACCGGCTCAGCTGTCTGGCTCGCACGGGCCACCGCCTGCGCCGACGCGCTCATCGACCATTTCTCCGACGAAGAGGACGGTGGCTTCTTCACCACGCCCGACGACGGTGAGGTGCTGATCGTGCGGCCGAAGGACCTCGTCGACGGTGCGCTCGCCTCTGCCAACGGGGCCGCGGCTCATGCCCTCGTGCGCCTCGGGACACTCACCGGGGACCGCCGCTACCTCGACGCCGCCCGGGGTGTCATCAACCTCGTCGCGCCCATCGTCACCGCCCAGCCCGCCACCGTGCCCATGACCGTGCTCGCCGCCGATCTGATTGCATCCGGGCGGTGTGAGGTCGTCGTCACCGGGGACCGGCCCGACCTTGTCGATGTGGTGCGTGCCCGCTGGATCCCCGATGGCGTGCTCGCCTGGGGTGATCCCCAGCGCACCCCCCTCTGGGAGGGTCGGACGGGCGACCAGGCATTCGTGTGTAGAGACGGCGTGTGCCACCTGCCCACCAGCGAGCCCGCCGCACTGGCCGCCCAGCTCGACGCGCTGGCTGCGTTGCCCGCGGCGGCGCCCCGGCCCGGCGGAACCGGGACCGACAGCGACAGCGGAGCGGACCGTGACTGACGGACCCACCCCGCAGCCGCCGGTGGCCGGCCCACAGGCGCACGGCCGGCCATTGACGCCCGACGCGGCCCCCGACAGCCCCGGACGGCGCCGCCGGTCCGGTCGGCGGTCGAACCGCACGCCACGGGCGGGAACCGCCGCGCAGCTCGTGCGCTCGATTCCCCAGCGACGGACGGTCGAGATCGCCGGCGGCAGCGCCCTCACGCTCCTCGTCCTCGCCTGCCATACGGAGGACACCACCGCCATCGACGTCGCGTCGGGCGCACTGGTGCGTGCCCGGATCGATTGGCCCGAGGACCACGACCCGGACCTGGCCCCCTTCGACGTCGTCGAGGCCGTGCTGGCCGACGAGCCCGAGCGGGACGACCTCGCCCAGCCCGAAGCGGTGACCGTCGCGGGCCTCCCGCGGCACCTCGGGACGCTGCACGGCCGTCACGCCAAGCGCCTCCTGCTCACGCTGACGACACCGGTCGAGGAGCATGTGCTCGGGTTCCCCGGTGCCTCAGCACCATATTGGGAGTTCCGGGGTGCGCGGCCGTCGATCGCGATCGTCGTGCCGACCAAGGGCCCCGTGTTGTTCCGGAGGGCCGGTGACCGCCAGGTCTGGGTGCGGTTCGGCTGGGGACGGAGCGACAACTGGCTGCCCGTCGAGGACGCCGGAGCCCGCCGCGCCCTCGACGTCGCCCGGCGTGACCGACTGGCCGGGAAGGACCTCTCCTCGGCCCTCGGGTTCAAGCCCCACTACCTGGTGGTGTCGCTGTCCGCCCCGCGGGACGGGCACAGCTACAAGACCGTGCGCGCCATCCTCCCGAGGAGCTGACGCCCGCAGCGCGCGTTCCCCGCATCGTGGGGTCCTAGAGTCGGACTGTGGCACGTCACGACCAGCCGCCGGGCAGCGGCACCGCCGCGGCACCCATTCCGGTCCTGCCCGACTACGCGGGCGGGTGCATCGCGAACGTCGCCCCGGCCATCCTGGCAGCCACCAGCGGACCGGCCGAGCTCGCCCCCGTGCCCGACTGGCTGCCCGAAGGCGTCGTCGGCGCCCGCCAGGTCGTGCTGCTGGTCCTCGACGGCCTGGGATGGAACCAATTGCTCGAGCGGTCCGACCTGGCCCCGACCCTGACGTCGGCACGTGGCATCGACCGGCCCATCACCTCGGTCGCCCCGTCGACCACGGCGACGGCGTTGACCTCCATCGGTACCGGCCGGCCACCGTGCGGGCACGGGATCCTGGGGTACAGGATGGCGACGCCGGAAGGCGAGGTCTTCAACGTGCTCCGGTGGCAGGTGGGGGCCTGCTCACCGAGGGACGCCCGACGTGAGCTCCCTGCCCGGACCGTCCAGCCGCTGCCGACGTTCGCCGGATTCGAAGGGCCCGTCCCCGTGGTCACCCGCGACGGCTTCGCCCAGACGGGGTTCACCGTCGCCCAGATCGGCACGTCACCCGTCTACGGCTACAAGGTCTCCTCGTCGATCCCGCCCCAGGTGGCCGAGCTGCTCGCCACCGGCTGCCGGCTCGTCCACGTGTACTACGACGGTATCGACAAGGTTGCGCACGACCGGGGTTTCGGCCCCTGGTACGACGCCGAGATGCATGCCGTCGACCAGCTGGTGGCGGCCATCGCCGACACGCTGCCCGATGACGGCGTCCTGGTGGTGACGGCCGACCATGGCCAGGTCGAGGTCGGAGCCCAGGTGCTCCTGCCCCCGCCTGCGGTGCTCCGTGCCACCCGGCTGGTCAGCGGCGAGGGGCGGTTCCGCTGGTTCCACGCCCGTGACGGCGCCGCTGACGATCTCCTGGGCGCCGCACTCGACGCCTTCTCCGAGGTCGCGTGGGTCCACACCCGCACCGAGATCGAGGAGGCCGGCTGGTTCGGGGGGCCGCTGTCCCCGGAGGTCGCCTCCCGGCTGGGAGACGTCGCCGTGGTCCCGCACCAACCGGTGGCCGTGCTCGACCCCGCCGACACGGGAGAGACGAGCCTGGCGGCCCGCCACGGCTCGCTGACGCCGGCGGAGATGCAGGTCCCGCTCCTGGCGGTGGGTCCGGGCCCCCGGGGTGGCAACATCTGACCATGACATCCGAATCCGAAGATCGCATCGACGACGAGACGGGGATCGAGACCGTGGTCCGGCCGGAGATCGTCGACGGTGCTGGACGTGTGGCCGGAACCCCGCTCCCCGGCACCGACGGGGCCGAGCCGGCCCACGGGAGCGAGGACGTGGCGTCGGAGGAGGGAGCCACCGAGTCCATCGCCCAACCGGGCAAGGTGCTCCGCATCGGGACCATGGTGAAGCAACTGCTCGACGAGGTCCGCCAGTCGCCCCTCGACGAAGCGGGGCGCCAGCGGCTCCGCGAGATCTACGAGCAGTCGGTGAGGGAGCTGTCCGACGGCCTGTCCGAGGATCTCGTCGCCGAGCTCGACCGCATGGCCATCCCCTTCGGCGACGCCGTGCCGTCCGAGGCCGAGCTCCGGATCGCCCAAGCCCAACTGGTCGGATGGCTCGAAGGGCTCTTCCACGGGATCCAGGCCGCCCTCGTCGCCCAACAGGTGGCCGCCCGGGCCCAGCTCGACGAGATGCGCCAGCGTGCACTCGGGCCCGGTTCGGAGCCGATGACGGCTCGGCCCGGAACGTACCTCTGAGGATCGTCGGCCGTTCCCGAACGGCCTCCGGCCGGCCCGCCGGGCGCGCTATGGTCGGAATGACATCGCTGTAGTTCGGCTGGCCCCTGTGGCACGTGCGCCCGGTCGGACGACACCCGAGGTGCGGAGGATCCCGGGTGCGGGCCACGGGACCACGTCGACAGTCACGCCTCCCGTTCGGGGGAGACGGGGCAGGGAGCGCAGTAGGCAAGGCATACGGGAGCACCATTGGCGAGTCGATCGTTCACCCACCTCCACACCCACACCGAGTTCTCCATGCTCGACGGGGCGGCGCGGGTCAAGGACCTGGTCCGGGCGGCCGTGGAGGACGGCATGCCGGCGTTGGGCATCACCGACCACGGCAACATGTACGGGGTCCTCGACTTCTATGCGGCCTGCCGAGAGGCAGGCATCAACCCGGTCATCGGCACCGAGGCCTACATGGCGGCCGAGTCCCGCCTCGATCGTCCGGTCCGCCGCGGGCGGGTGGACGACACGGGCGGCGATGTCGAGGGCGGCGAGAAGCTCTACTACCACCTGACCCTCCTGGCCGAGTCGACCGAGGGCTACCGCAACCTCATGAAGCTCTCGTCGGCGGCCTACCTGGAGGGCTACTACTACAAGCCGCGCCTCGACTGGGAACTGCTCGAGCGGCACCACGAGGGTCTCATCGCCACCACCGGCTGCCTCGGCGGGGTCGTCCTCCAGGCCCTCCTGGCCGGCGACGAGGAACGGGCCCAACGCCTGGCCGGCCGCCTCCAGGACATCTTCGGGCGCGACAACCTCTTCGTCGAGCTCCAGGATCACGGCCTGCCCGAGCAGCACAAGACGAACCCGGCCCTCGTCGAGATCGCCAGGCGGATCGGGGCGCCCCTGCTCGCCACCAACGACAGCCACTACACCCACCGTGAGGACCATGTGGCCCACGACGCCCTGCTGTGCGTGCAGACGGGCGCCCGGATCGACGACCCCAAGCGCTTCAAGTTCGAGGGCCAGGAGCACTACCTGAAGACGGCCGCCGAGATGCGCACCCTCTTCGCCGAGCTGCCCGAGGCCTGCGACAACACGCTCCTCATCGCCGAGCGGGCCAACGTCGAGATCCCCTTCGGGCGGGTGAGCCTGCCGAAATTCCCGGTGCCCGACGAGTTCACCGGCGACGCGTACGACGAGCGGGCCACCAAGTACCTGCGCCACCTGGCCTACGAAGGGGCGGCCGAGCGCTACGGCACACCCCTGCCCCCCGAGGTCGTCGAGCGTCTCGACTACGAGCTCGGCGTGATCGCCCAGATGGGGTTCTCCGCCTACTTCCTCGTCGTGTGGGACCTCATCCACTTCGCCCACACCCGTGGTATCCGGGTCGGGCCCGGTCGGGGGTCGGCCGCCGGGTGCTGCGTCGCCTACTGCCTGAGGATCGTCGACCTCGACCCCATCCGCTACGACCTCCTCTTCGAGCGCTTCCTGAACCCGGGCCGCATCCAGATGCCCGACATCGACATGGACTTCGACGAGCGCTACCGGGGCGAGATGATCCGCTACGCGGCCGAGCGCTACGGCAATGACCACGTGGCCCAGATCGTCACCTTCTCCACCATCAAGGCCCGTGCCGCCGTGCGGGACGCCGCACGGGTGCTGGGCTACGACTACGGGGTCGGCGACCGCATCGCCAAGGCCATGCCCCCCCTGATCATGGGGCGCGACACCCCGCTCGCCGCCTGCCTGGAGAAGACTGACGGCTACGAGGACGGCTATGCGGCCGCCGCCGAACTGCGCGACATGTACGCGGGCGACGACAACGCCAAGGCGGTCATCGACGTGGCCCGGGGACTCGAGGGCCTCCGCCGCCAGGACTCCATCCACGCCGCCGCCGTGGTCATCACCGACGAGCCCCTCACCGAGTACGTGCCCATCCAGCGCAAGCCGGACGGCGGCAGCGACCCGACCGACTCCCCCGTCGTCACCCAGTACGAGATGCACGGCGTCGAGGAGCTGGGCCTCCTGAAGATGGACTTCCTCGGGCTGCGCAACCTCTCGGTCATCGAGCGTGCCCTCGACCTGATCGAGCGGTCGACCGGGGAGCGGCCCGACATCGACCACCTCCCGCTCGACGACGAGGACACGTTCGTGATGCTCCGGCGGGGTGACTCGATGGGCGTCTTCCAACTCGAAGGCGGACCGATGCGCTCCCTCATGCGCTCCCTGGCCCCGACCACCTTCGACGACGTGGCCGCCCTCGTCGCCCTCTACCGGCCAGGTCCGATGGCGAACAACATGCACAAGGACTACGCCGACCGGAAGAACGGCCGCCAGCCGGTGACCTATATCCATCCGGACCTGGAGGAGATCCTGGCCAGCACCTACGGTCTCATGATCTACCAGGAGTCGGTCATGCGGGTGGCCCAGAAGTTCGCCGGCTACTCGCTGGCCGAGGCGGACAACCTGCGGAAGGCGTGCGGTAAGAAGATCCGGGCACTCATCGCCAAGGAACGGGAGAAGTTCGTGGCGGGGTGTGCAGCCACCGGCTACGGCGAGGCGATCGGCACCCAGCTCTTCGACATCATCGAACCGTTCGCCGACTACGCCTTCAACAAATCCCACTCCTACGGCTACGGGATGGTCGCCTACCAGACGGCCTGGCTGAAGGCCCACTACCCGGTGGAGTACCTGGCCGCCCTACTCACATCGGTCAAGGACAACAAGGACAAGACGGCCGTCTACCTGGCCGAGTGCCGAGCCATGGGGATCCAGGTGCTGGTCCCGGACGTGAACCGCTCCGAGTCGGAGTTCGCGGCCGACTTCTCGTCGACCGATCCGGCCACCCGGGGCCCGGGCGCCATCACCTTCGGTCTGTCGGCCATTCGCAATGTGGGCGAGGGTCTGGTGTCCCTCATCGTCGCCGAGCGGGACGAGAACGGCCCCTTCATCGACTTCGCCGACTTCGTACGCCGGGTCGACCCCCAGGTGCTCAACAAGCGCACCATCGAGTCGCTGATCAAGGCGGGCGCCTTCGACTCGCTCGGCCACCCCCGCCGCGGCCTCCTGCTGGCCTTCGAGGAGATCGTGGACCGCATCCTGGAGCGGCGCCGCGAGCACGATGTGGGCGTCATGTCCCTGTTCTCCACCCTGGAGGACGACGACGGCTCGGGACCGGTGGGGTTCGGCGACATCGACGTCTCCATACCCGAGGTCGAGTTCGACAAGTCCCAACAGCTCGCCGCCGAAAAGGAGATGCTCGGCCTCTACGTCTCCGACCACCCCCTCATGGGCCTGGAGGCGTCACTGGCCCGCTATGCCGACACCACCGTCGCCCAATTGCTCGACGCCGACCCGGATGTCGGCGGCGGTACCGCCTTCGGCGGGGGCTCAGAGGGCCAGATCAGGACGGTGGGCGGGGTGGTGACCGAACTGTCGCGCCGCTACACGAAGAAGGGCGACTTCATGGCCACCTTCACCCTGGAGGACCTCCAGGCCGGCGTGGAGGTGTTCGTGTTCCCGAAGGCCATGGCCGAGTACGGGCCCATGCTCGAGGACGACGCCATCGTGGTGGTGAAGGGTCGGGTGGACTTCCGGGACGACCGGGTCAAGCTGATCTGCATGGAGGTCTCCCGGCCCGAACTGGCCCCCACCGGCGCATCGGCCGAGCTACGGGTGCGGCTCCCCCTCCACGCCCTCACCGATTCGACCGTGAACGAGCTGAAGCGAATCCTGGCGGACCATCCCGGGGACGCCACCGTCCTCCTCCACCTGGGGGACAAGGTGCTGCGCCTGCCGCCGACCTGCAACGTCGACAGCAGGAGAGGGCTGGTCGGCGAGCTGCGTGTCCTCCTCGGGCCCGAGGCCATCCTGGTCTGAACTGCTGTGCCCGGGCCGCGTCCCCCGTACGGCAGATGCCCAGGTCGGGGCGGTCCGGAGGATGGTGTCACCGCACGGATCGACCCTGGCCGGAACGCCACACGGCACGCCTCCGATCGCCGTCGGAGTGCGGCGCTGGGGGGTGATCTGGACCCCGGTTGGGACAGCGCCCCCGGAATCCCGTAAAATTGGTCAACCCCCTTCGGTGGCGAAGGCCAGAACCGCCGTGACCGACCACGTCACCGGACGTCGAGGGGGAGCGCGGTCACGGCCGCTGGGGAACCGAGGAGTACAGAAGGGCCTATGTCGATAGAGGTGGAAACAAAGGACTGCACAGCGCTCAACGACACGGAGCTGGCCGAGATGGCCGACCTGTGCGCTGAGCGATCGCCCCGCTACGACGTCGGATTCCTGTCCAAGCAGCGTGAGGAGTGGGTCCTGGTCACACGGGCCAGGGAGGGAGCCAAGCTCCGGGGTTACTCCTTCTCCACTCTCGAGCGCATCGGTGGGACGCCGTCCCTGCTCATCGGCCTCGGGACGGTCGATCGGACCGCTCGGGCCGACACCGTCCTGCGGGCGCTGATGGCCGACACGTACCGGCGGGCCCTGCTGGCCTTCCCGGACGAGGATGTACTGGTGGGGACCCGCCTTCTGTGTGCCGAGGGCTTCCGCGCCTTCACCGGGCTCTCCGACGTCGTACCTGGGCCGGGCCGCAAGGCCACGGGCGAGGAGCGCGCCTGGGGGCGCCGCCTGGCCAAGCGCTTCGGTGCCGAGCACCGGATCGACGACCGGACGTTCGTGCTCGGCGGGGACGGCAGTGACTGCGGGGGGTTCGACTTCGGCGGCCCCAAGGTGAAGGTGGACGACGGCCTGCACATCTTCTTCGAGGGCGTCGACGTCGAGAACGGCGACCGGCTCGTCGCCTTCGGCTGGGCCATGGCCGAGGACCTCGCCTCCGGCAAGCTCGGCGGCCACTGACCTGGGCCACTGACCTGGGCCGGCGCCGCCAGGGGCGTCCCCACCCCGTGGCGCAATAGCATGTCGTCGTGAAGGTATCGACCCGAGGCGACTACGCGAGCAGGGCGCTCCTGTCCCTGGCCCTGCACGCGGACACCGAAGGGCCGACCGCGGTGCGCGACATCGCAGAGCGAACAGGGCTCCCCCAGCCGTACCTGGAGCAGATCCTCCTGGCTCTCAAGGGCGCCGGCCTCGTCCGCTCCAAGCGGGGCGTGGGCGGCGGTTACGTGCTCGCCCGGCGGCCGGAGGAGATCACCCTGTCGCAGATCGTGAGCGCGGTCGACGGCCCCATCGTGGCGGGCGACTTCGGCACCCCCCACGAGAACGGGGCATGCGACCACGAGGGCCAGTGTGTGCTGCTGGCCGTGTGGGCGGACGTCGGCGAGCACATGCGGCGCCACCTCGACTCCTTCACGCTGGCGGACATGGTCGCCCGAGCCCGCGGGACGGCACCGGCCGAGCCCTCCCACTGAGCCCTCAGCGACGTGGCGGCCGCCGTCCTACCCGTGGCGCCGCGGGTCGTCCTCATCGTGGTGGGGGTCGTCGTCCTCGGCGTCACCGCCGGCGGCGTCGTCCGGGTCCTGATCGTCCCCCGCCCGCCGGCCCACGGCCTCGCCACACTGTCCATGCGCCTGGTCCGGCGGGGGTTCCGCCGGGCGGCCCGCCTGCGGCGGACGTATGCCGCCCAGGACGCGCTGCTCGTGCTGTCCGAGCCGGTGGCCCTCGTTGCCCTGCTCGTGTCCTGGATGGCCCTCACCGTCGTCGGCTTCGCGCTACTCCTGTGGGGCGACGGTGCCACCAGCTTCGCCACTGCCTTCGACCAGGCGGGATCGTCCGTCTTCACCCTGGGCAGCGTCACCGGCCACCAACCTGGGGCACAGGTCATCAGCTTCGTAGCCGCCGGCGCCGGTCTGACCCTCGTGGCCCTCGAGATCGCGTACCTTCCCGCCCTGTACGCCTCCTACAACCGGCGCGAGACCCTCGTCACCCTGCTCGAGAGCCGGGCGGGTGCCCCCGCATGGGGCCCCGAGATCCTGGCCCGCCACCAGCTCGTGGGGCTGGTGGACAACCTGGCCGCCCTGTTCGCCGACTGGGAGCGCTGGTCCGCTGACGTGGCCGAGAGCCATACCAGCTACCCCTCACTTCTCTACTTCCGTTCCCCCCGATCCCGGAATTCCTGGGTGGTCAGTCTGCTGGCCGTGATGGACGCCGCCGCCCTCACCCTGGCCATGGACCCCGAGGGCGCTCCCATGGAGGCGCGCATGTGCGTCCGCATGGGCTTCACCGCAGTGCGGGACATCGCCCACGTGGCCGGGATCGGATTCGACCCCGATCCCGACCCCGACAGCCCCATCGCGCTGTCCCGGGAGGAATTCGAAGCCACCGTGGACCACCTGATCGAGCTGGGCCTACCCACCAGCCGTCGGCGGACCGAGATGTGGATGCACTTCCGGGGCTGGCGGGTCAACTACGAGGGGGTCGTCTACGAGCTGGCCCGGATCGTCGACGCCCCGCCGGCCACGTGGTCCGGCCCACGGGAGCTGGGACGCGGCGGGCTGCTGGAGCCCGCCCGCCCCGTCGACCGCCAGCCTCACGATCCGGGCGCCAGGCGGTCCTAGCCCGGCAGGCGGCAGGCACCGGGCGGCAGGTGGCAGGGTCACGTCACGTTCCACCGGCAGACGACGGGCCGGCCGTGCTCCCAACCCAGCTCGCTCACCGACGTCGGGGCGAGTACGAACGCCTGCCCCCAGACGGGTTCGGCTCCGATCCACCGGGCGGCGAGGACTCGGAGGACGTGCGCGTGCGCGACGCACACCACCACACCCTCGACCGCCCGGATGCGTTGGAGGACCCGGTCGACCCGAGCCCCGACGTCCCCTGGCTGCTCCCCCCCGGGCGCGCCGTCGGTGAAGAGGTGCCATCCTGGCCGCCCTGCGACGATCTCTGCCGTCGTGCGGCCCTCGTAGGAGCCGTAGTCCCATTCCACCAGGTCAGCATCCGTCTCTGCCCCCCCGCCCAGTCCGGCAAGCGCGCACGTGTCGGCCGCCCGGGCCAGCGGGCTGGTGAGGACGACGGGGACGGGTCCCCCGGCCAGTTCCGCGGCGAGCCGGGGAGCGAGGGCGGTGGCCTGGGCCCGTCCCTCGTCGGTCAACGGCACATCGGTGCGGCCGGTGTGGCGGCCGGTGCGGCTCCATTCCGTCTCGCCGTGCCGGACCAGCAGGCACCGCCGAGGGGTGGGCGGACGGGACAGTACCTCTCCCGCTGACGGCACCTCCCCCTTTGCGGCGTCGCCCCCACGATCCTTCGTAGCTGCTCCACGTTCCCCGGTCATCCGACCAGCCGATCACGCCACCAGGGGCGGCGGCAAGATCGCCCCCCAGGTGACATCACGGCCCCGGGAATGGACGACACACCCGAGGTGTTGGATGGATCACGGACGGTACGAACGATGGTGAGGAGAAGGATGCCGACCAGCGAGACGATGCAGCGAACGCCGACGAGCAAGGCTGCAGGGCGATCCCGGAGCAGCGACGCTGACACCCTGGGCCTGTTCCTCCGGGACCTCGACCTCCACCCCCTTCCCGACCACGACGCCCAGACGGCCCTGGCCAAGCGGGTTGCGGCCGGCGACCAGGAGGCTCGCCAGGAGATGATCGCCGCCAACCTTCGGTTGGTGGTGCACTGGGCCCGCCGCTACCAGGACCGGGGCGTGGACATGACCGATCTGGTCCAAGAGGGGACCTTCGGGCTGATGCGGGCCGTCGACAAGTTCGACTGGGAGCGTGGCTTCCGCTTCTCCACCTACGCGACGTGGTGGATCCGCCAGGCCCTGCAGCGGGCCGTCCAGCAGCACGGCCGGACCATCCGCCTTCCGATGGAGGTAGCCGAACGTGCCCAGCACGTGGACGCGGCCAGCTGGGAGTTGGCGGCGACCCTCCAGCGCGATCCCACCGACGAGGAGCTCGACGAGCTCTCGGGCACGTCCGCCCGCGAACGGGCGGAACTCCAGACGGCCGCCCGTGTCGTCGCCAGCCTCGACCAGCCGGCCACCGCCGATTCCACCTCCACCCTCGGGGATCTGGTGACCACCGACGCCACCGCGTTCGAGGAGGAGATCGCCACCGGGCTGACCCTGGACCAGGTCCGCCAGGCGGTCGAGCACCTGTCCGAGCTCCAGCGTGCCGTCATTCACCACCGCTTCGGGTTCGGCGGCGCAGATCCGGCGTCGTTGCAGACCACGGCCGAGCGTCTGGGCATCGGAGTTCGCAAGGTGCGCCAGGCCGAGGCTGAGGCACTGGAGATCCTGGCGTCGAGCGCGGTGCTGGAGGCCGCCCACCGGGCTGCCTGAGGCATCATCGGCCCGCCCCATCCGGGCCGGACGCCGGCTCCACTCAGTCGGAGTCGGCCAGGCCGTCCAACGCGTCTCTGCCGTCCTCGGCGCTCTCCAGCTCGCCGATGAACCGGGCGAGGTCGTCGGCCATTGGGGATTCCCACCGCACCCGTTGACCCGTCGTCGGGTGGTCGAAGGCGAGCGAGGCCGCGTGCAGGCACACCCGCGGCGCACCGTCGGCTCCCCCTCCCCTCCCGTAGACGGGGTCACCGACGACCGGGTGCCCGATGGCAGACAGGTGCACCCTGATCTGATGGGTCCTACCCGTCTCGAGCGAGAGCTGGACCAGCGTCGGCCCCTTCCCGTCCCCGAACCTTCTGACCACCTCGTACTGGGTCCGAGACGGCCGACCGCCGGAGACGACCGCCATCTTGGTCGGCGAGGTGGCGGACCGTCCGATCGGCGCGTCGACGATCCCTCGATCGGACTCCAGCGAGCCCCGCACCAGGGCCAGGTACCGACGCTCCATCCGGCGATCGGCCAGCTGGGCGGTGAGGGACCGGTACGCGTCGAGGGTCCGAGCCACGACAAGCAGGCCGGACGTGTCCCGGTCCAGCCGGTGCACGATCCCAGGACGATCAAGCGCATCGGCAGGCACGCGCCCCTCGTAGGTCGGAGGCGTCCACGAGGCCAGATCGGGAAAGCGGGCCACGAGGCCGTTCACCAGCGTCCCCGTCCGGTTGCCGTGGCCCGGGTGCACGACCAGGCCGGCCGGCTTGTCCACCACGATCACGGCATCATCGGCGTGGACGACGGTGAAGGACACCGACGGGTCCGGTGACGGTCGGTCGGCCGTCGACGTGTCCGGGAGGTCGACGGACAGCTCCTGACCAGCCACGACCGGGCGGCTCCGCACCGTGACAGGCATACCGTCGAGGCGCACCTTCCCCCCGGCCACCAGGTCACCGACCGTCGATCGGGGCAGGTCGGCGACCAAGGCGACCACCCGGTCCACCCGCATCCCGTCCAGGCTTGCGGGCACCTCCACCTCGATGCGTCCCGGTCCAGGATCGGTCATCGTGGCGCTGTGCGTTCCCGGGGCCGGTCCCGGAACAACGAAATGGCCAAGGCGATGCAGCCGAGCACGATGCTGGCGTCGGCCACGTTGAAGGTCGGCCAGAAGTGGAGCTCGATGAAGTCGATGACCGCCCCGTGGTCGCCGCGAACCAGACGATCGACGACATTGCCCGTCGCGCCCCCGATGATCGCCCCGAGGGCAACGACCCGGCCTGGGCTGGAGGCGCGCACGACGGCCCATACGAGCAGGGCGACGAGCACTGCGGCGATGACGGCCAGAGCCGCCGCATGACCCTGGAACATGCTGAATGCCGACCCCGTATTGTGCTCGAGGGTGAGATCCAGGGGGCCGATCACGTGGACGGTGCGTCCGGCGAGCCGGTCCACTGCCAGCTGCTTCGTCACCTGATCTGCGGCGACCACCAGGCCGGCCATCGCGACGGCCACTCCCAGCCGGGCGGCGACCGGTTCGAGGCGCTGCCGCTGCGAGCCTGGGGTCGGAGCGGGAGGTGCGATCTCCTCGTTCAGCGCCGTGAGAGTCCTCCGCTCTTGCATGCGACACACAGCCTGGCATAGGGGAGCGCCCGCAGCCGGGCCTTCGGGATGGGCTCGTGGCACCGTTCGCAGGCGCCGTAGGTCTTGCGGTCGATCTTCGTCAGAGCGTCGTCGATCTCCTCGACCGCCGCCAGCGCCTGGGCCGACAGGGCCAGATCGCGCTCCCGGTCGACGGCGACGGTCCCGCCCTCCCCGGACTCCTCGTCGAACTGGACATCCCCGGGCTCCCGCTCGAGGGCCAACGAGTCCGCCTCGGCTCGGAGGTCTGCCGCCTGACCCACGTAGACCTGGCGCTCCTCGATCAACAGAGCACGCTGCTCCGCCAGGAACTTGGGATCGTCCGCGTACGGGCCGGGCGCGTGCCGCCGCGCTGCCGCCTTCTTCGCCGGATCCGCCTTCGTGGTGGGCGCCGCCTTCTTCGCCGGGGCCTGAGGGGTCGGCGCCGCCTTCGTGGTGGGCGCCTTCTTCGCCGGGGCCTTTGCCGCCGGGGCCTTGGAGGTCGCCGTGGCCTTCTTGGCCGGCGCAGCCTTCTTGGCCGGCGCCGCAGCCTTCTTGACGGGCGCAGCCTTCTTTGCCGGGGCCTTGGCCGGCGCCGCCTTCTTCGCCGGCGCAGCCTTCTTGACGGGCGCAGCCTTCTTCGCCGGGGCTTTGGAGGGCGCCGCCGCCTTCTTCGCCGGGGCGGCCTTCTTCACCGGGGCCACCTTCTTCGCTGCCGTCACGTTGACCTCCTCTCGGATCCCGCCATCGAGCGGTGGGGAAGACCGCCACCGTGCGCGCAGGTCCGAAAACCAATGAGCGGGCGACGATAGCCTCCGCCAGCCGCTACTGCAATCCGGGCTGCCGGGGCCCTCCCCAACCTGGCGCCCGGGGCGTCACAAGCCTGCCGACGTGCTCACCACCGCGAATGCCGTCGCCAGCCTGGATGTCATCCGCACAAGCCACACCACCGCACCCGAGCCCGGATGGGCTCTCGCCGGGGGGTTCTGGGCCGGCCTACTGCGCAGCGGTCCCCGTCGGCCGGACCTGGGCGGGCTCAGCAGGGCCGTTTGCCGCCCGCACCGGGGCGGAGCCGGCCGGGGCCGGCCGGGCAGGCGCACTACCGGCCGGCCGCCCTCCCGCCGACGGCGTGTTGTTCCGCTGACCGGACAATGCCCCCACCGGCTTGAGGTTGTCGTCGACCCAGCTGATCACCTCGGTGAGGGCTCCGCGCAGGCGGCTCCGCTCGCTCTCGAGATGCCGGGCCATCGCCTCGACGTCCGACGACAGCTGGGTCCGGATCCCGTCCAGACGCTCGATCTCCTCGCGCAGCTTGCGCTCGGCCTCGGCTGCGATCTGCGCTGCCGTGGTCTCGGCCTCGGTCGTGAGGCTGTGGGCACGCTCCTCGGCCTCGGTCGTGAGGCTGTGGGCACGCTCCTCGGCCTCGGCCAGGAGCTTGTGGGCCCGCGCTTCGGCATCGGCCTTCGTCTGGTCCACGAACTGCTGGGCGAGGAGCAACGTGCGCTGGAGGGTTTCGTCGTTCACCGCGGGTTCGGCCGCCGCGGCCTGCTCGGGCCGCTGCTCGAGTGCCGCCTCGAGCTGGGCGATCCGCTCCCCGGCCTGACGGAGGCGCTCCCCGGCCTGGCGGAGCTGCTCCTGGAGACCCTCCGCCTCTACCGCCGCCCGCTCGAGGTACTCGTCGACGTCGTCCCGGTGGTACCCCTTCAGGGTTTCGCGGAACTCGACGGTCCGCAGGGTGTCGAGCGCGTTCTGGGATGCATCCATGCCCGCCATGGTACCCCCGGGAGGCCGGACCGGACGGCGATGCCGCTCCACATTGCCCCCGGTCGACGGACGTCGGGACGGCCGTGGCCGTGGCGACGAGCGTGCACTCCCCCACCGATCGCGGGCCGCACGTGCCGACCGGCCGGGTCAGCGAGCGAGCAACGGCAGGATGACGAGCTCGATGACGAGCAGGACGACCAGGAAGGACAGGTCGAGGCCCCCGACGGGCGGGATGATGCGCCGCACGGGTGCCAGGACCGGGTCGATGATCCTGCCCAGCGAGCGCTGCACCCGGTACCAGGGTGAATCCCAGGGGATCCGGATCCAGCTCATGATGGCGTAGACGAACATCGCCAGGACGTACAGCTCGACCAGGTAGGCGATGATGCGCAGCACGGAAGCGGAGCTCAGGGGTTGACGAGGCCGCGCTCCTGCAGGCGCTGGCGTTCCTCGTCCGAGACCTTCACGTTGGAAGGTGTGAGCAGGAAGACCTCGTCGGCAACCCGCTCCATGCCGCCCGAGAGGGCATAGGTGACGCCGCTGCAGAAGTCGATCATCCGCCGCTGGAGATCACGGTCAGCGTGCTGGAGGTTGACGATCACCGGCTGGTTGTCCTTCAGGCGCATACCGATCTCCTGCGCATCCGCGAACCGGGCGGGAGCGACCACGTGCACGCGTGCCGACGCAGGCTCCGCGGTGAGCGGCCGCACCGTGGCCGGACGGGGGCTGACCGCCGAGCCGGCCGGCGCCATGGCCACCGGGGTCACGTCGTCGCGCCCCAGGGCCCGGATCCGGTTGGCCTGGGCCACGGGTTCGACGTCGTCCACCGGCGGGCGTTGGGCTACGCGCGCCATCGCCGCCGGACCACGGGTGTCGTAGTCGTCGTAGTCGTCGTAGTCGTCGTCGACCAAGCCCAGGTAGGCCATGGTCTTCTTCATGAACGATGCCATCACACCCTCCGGCTCACAGCCTACTTCGTCCGACCCGGTCCCGGGCGTACCCCCGCCACCTTGCCACCCAGGCGCGCTCCCCCGGCGTCAGCCACCCGCCCCCGGGCGGGAGAGCCTCGGGGGCCGGTCGCCGAACAGGACCCGGCCGAGGCGGACCATCGTCGACCCGAGCTCCAGCGCCAGCTCGAAGTCGTCGCTCATCCCCATCGACCGTTCGGGGAGCCCCAGGTCGTCCGCCAGAACGGCGACGGTCGAGAACGCGGCTCTCGCCCGGTCAGCCCCGGGGGGCGCCACCGTCATCAGGCCGACGACGTCGAGCCCGGCATGCCGGGCACCGCCCACGACGCCCGCCACTTGCTCCGGACGGCATCCGTTCCGGCCGGGCGTGCCGCTGACGTCCACTTCGACCAGCACCCGGGCGCCCGGACGGTGCCGAGCGATGGCGGACGCCTCCTCCATCCGGGCCACCGTGTGCCAGCACGAGACGAGAGGGGCCAACCGAGCGACCTTGTTGCGCTGGATGGCGCCGAGGAAGTGCCAGCGGAGGTGGCCTTCCCCATCCGCAGCTGGCCGGTCGGACGCCTTGGCCAGGAGCTCCTGGGCGTAGTTCTCCCCGACGTCGGCCAGCCCAGCCGCCACCGCCGCATCGACGGCATCGAGGCCGAACCCCTTGGTCACGGCCACCACGGTGACGCGGTCCGGCATAGGAGCAACGGCGGCGATCCGTGCCCGCACCGCGGCGACCTGGTCCGCCACCCGTGCCGGATCGACCGGTGAGCCCCCCACGGTCGTCACGGGACGCCCCAGACGACCAGTGCCTGGCGACCGACGTCACCTCTCGCCCGGTGGGAGAAGAAGCCCCCGTGGCAGGACGTGCACGCGTCGATGCCCCGGCGCTGCTCGATGTCGGCGTCGGCCAGCGCGATCGCGACGGCCGACGGGAGGTCGAGTGCCGGACGACCCGATGCTGTGCGGCCACGTACGGCCGCGCCGAAGCTGGCGGTCAGCACGTCCAGATCACGGGGAGAGAACTCGTAGCACTCGGCATGGATGCACGGGCCGAGCGCTCCGACGATGCGTGACGCGCCGCCCGATCGCAGGGCACGGGCGGCGCCGTCCACCACCCCGGCGACCAGTCCTCGCCAGCCGGCGTGGACGGCCGCATAGGAGCCGTCGTCACCGGCCAGAGCGATGGACGCGCAGTCGGCCGTGAGGATGCACAGTCCCGGGGCCTGGCCGACCGAAGCGGGGGGTGCCACCAGGGCATCGCCCTCTCCCAATTCTCCTGACTGCCCGGTCCCGATCCGGACGACGGTCGCTCCATGCACCTGGCGGAGCCACGTGAGCTGGGATCCCCCCACCATCGAAGCGGCGACGCCGGCGACCCCCGGCCGGACCGCCCTGCCGGAGACGCCCGATTCGACGCCCGATGTGCTTGCGGTGGCGTCGGCTGCCGCAGCGAACCCGAGATCACCGTGGGAGGCGTCGGTCCACAGGCAGCGCACCCTGTCGGTCAGGTCGAGAACCGCGCCGACGGCGGGCTCCCGACCGACGGCCGGCTCACCGGGCCGGGAAGCTCCGGACGCCGGCCCTACCGGCACCGTTGCGCTCAGCGCAGGAACGAGGGCACGTCGAACTCGTCGTCGCCCAGGTCGAGGTCGTCCTCCTCGGGCGTGGCGAAGATGTCCTCGTGTGCTGCTTCCAACCCCAGGACGTGGCTACGGCTCTCCGACGTTCCGGCCGACGCAGGCTGCTCCGCCGAGGGTCGACCCTGAGCCTCCCACCGCTCGAAACCGGCGGCGATCACCGTCACCCGTACCTCGTCGGCCATGGCCTCGTCGATGACGCTCCCGAAGATGATGTTGGCGTCAGGGTGGGCCACACCGTGGATGATCTCCGCTGCCTCGTTCACCTCGAACAGACCCAGGTCAGGTCCGCCGGCGATGTTGAGGAGGATGCCCCGCGCACCTTCGATGGAAGCCTCGAGGAGAGGGCTGGTGATGGCGGCCCGGGCCGCGTTGACCGCCCGCCCTTCACCGGTGGCCGACCCGATGCCCATGATGGCAGTGCCGGCGTTGCTCATGATCATCTTCACGTCTGCGAAGTCCGTGTTGATGAGGCCCGGCACCGTGATCAGGTCGGTGATGCCCTGCACCCCTTGCAGGAGGACCTCGTCCGCCATTTTGAAGGCATTGACCATCGACGTCTTCTCGGACGAGACGGTCAGCAGCCGATCGTTGGGGATGATGATGAGGGTGTCGACCTTCTCCTTCAGGTTCTGGATCCCCTGCTCGGCCTGGACCGACCGGCGACGACCCTCGAAGGTGAACGGGCGGGTGACCACACCGATGGTCAGGGCGCCGAGCCCCTTCGCGATCTCGGCGACCACGGGCGCGGCTCCGGTGCCGGTGCCGCCGCCCTTGCCGGCCGTGATGAACACCATGTCGGCGCCCTTCAGCGCCTCCTCGATCTCGGCCCGGTGCTCCTCAGCGGCCAGGCGGCCGACCTCGGGATCGCTGCCCGCGCCCAGACCGCGGGTGAGCTGGCGGCCGATGTCGAGCTTCAGGTCGGCGTCGCTCATCAGCAGCGCCTGGGCGTCGGTGTTGGTGGCGATGAACTCGACACCCCGGAGACCTGACTCGATCATCCGATTGACGGCGTTGACCCCGCCGCCGCCTACGCCGACCACCTTGATGACAGCGAAATAGTTGTTCTGTGCAGGAACGGTCATCGAATCCCTTACCCTCGATAACAGGTTGAAGCCGTTCCAACCGTCGGGTCCACCTCAACGATACGGTGACCAGGCAGGTGGGTCAAGCAATGGCGGCGCCTCCCGGAGCCTGGTGACGACCCCAGCGACCTGGAGTGGCACGTCGGCTCGCGGTCCACGGCGGCGGAACGTGGTGCGCGCCCACCGTACCCCACCGGATGCATCACCACGGCACGACAACCCGCTTCCGACATGCTGGAACGGCGGGGGCCACCGGCCGGGGCACGTCGCCTGCGGGCGGCCCGGCACCGCCGCCGGCACCTCGAGCTCCCCCGGTCACGAGCTCCCCCGGTCACGAGACGACGGGGGCGCTCGGCACCGTCACGTCGATGGTGTGGGCACCCTTCAGGGGGGCGGCGGCGATGATCGACGCCACATCGTGGTACTTCGTGCTGAGGTCGGTGGCGTTGCCCAGGAGCACGGTGAGCCCCGAATTGAGGTCGAGCTCGACCGTCCCCCCGGCCGAGCCGACCACCTGGATCACCTGGGCGGAGAATGCCGGCGGCAGGGTGGCGGCGACGTCGAGGGCCGCACCGGCGGGCGTGGGGAGGAACCCTGCGACCGCCGCCGGGGCGAGGACGCTCCCCCCCTGGTGGATAACGAGGGCAGGCAGTCCGGACGGACGTGACGCCACCACTTCGAGGGTCCGGCCGGTCGCATCGACGAGCGCAGCCCGCCCGCCGGGGGCCGACATCGTTGCCACCGGGCGGCGCTCGGTGACCGTGATCACCACCCCATCGGGCCATGAGCGCGCCACCGTCGCCTTCCCCACCCACGGCAGCCGTTCCACGGCAGCTGCGGCCACCGAGGGGTCCACACTGATCAACGGCGGCCTCGACACCACGCCGGCGGCGCGGACGATGGCAGCCGTCGATGTGTGCGGGTGGGGACCCTCCACCGTCACGACCCGGGCCGAGAACAGGGGCGATCGCAGGAGCACGACGGCGAGAACGAGGACGACCACCACGCCGAGGGCGACAACGATCCGTCGGAGCCTCCGCCGGCCGACCCGGCGCGCCTCTGCCGCGCGTCGGGCACTGATGCGCGGGTCCACCTGCGGCCGGGTCTTCACCCCGGTGGGCGATCCCCTGCCGTTCTGGGTCATGACAGGGCCCCCGCTCCCCCGTCGCCGGGGGCCTCCGCCTGCGCCTCCACCCGGGGCGGTCGAACAACGGCCGGGCGAGCCCGGACCGGGTCGTGCCCGGGCTCCCGTAGGTCGCCGAAGCCCACCAGGCGCACTTCGGCCTCCAGCCGCACCCCCGTACGCTGCTCCACCGTCCGCCGCACGTGCAGGAGGACGTCGAGGACGTCGGCCGCAGTGCCCCCGTCGTCGGCGACGATGAAATTGGCGTGCTTGGTCGACACCGCCGCCGTGCCCGACCGGTAGCCCTTCAGGCCGCACGCATCGATGAGCCGGCCGGCGGAGTCGCCGGGCGGGTTGGCGAAAACCGAGCCCGCGTTGCTCCCTCCCGGTTGGTGCTGCCGGCGCCACCGGACGATGTCGGCGATCCGGGCCGCTCCCTCGTCAGGGTCGCCCGGCACGAGTCGGTGGACGGCACCGGTCACCACCTCAAGGGGCCCGAGCGCGGTGCGCCGGTATGCGGCGCCCAACGCGGAGCCTGGCCGCTCGAAGACGGTGCCGCTGGCCAGGTCGACACCCCGGAACGATTCCAGTGTCGCTGCCGTGTCCGAACCGTGGCCCCCGGCGTTCATCCGCACGGCTCCACCCACCGAGCCGGGTACGCCCACCGCCCATTCGAGCCCGCTCAGGCCGGCGGCCACCGTACGCCGGGCCAGCACGGGAAGGCTCACCGCACAGCCGGCGTCGACCCGGGTCCCGTCGATGGCGATCCGGGTGAACCCGTCTCCTGGGACCACGACCATCCCGTCGAACCCGGCATCGCTTACCAGCAGGTTCGAGCCCCGACCGAGCACCAGGACGTCGGGCGTGGCAGCACCCGTCGACCGCGCCGACGCGAGGACGCGGGCGACCGACACGAGCGTCGCCTCGTCGGCCACCTGCACCATGATGGCTGCGCCGCCGCCCACGCGGTACGTGGTCAGGGCGCCGAGCGGTGCCCGTTCCCGGACGACGCATCCGGGCGCGGCCCGCAACGCCTCGACCAGTGCCCCGATCACCAGTCCGGCTCGGCTCGCAGCTCGTCGGGAAGCGACGTGAGGTCTCCCGCGCCCAGGGTCACGCACAGATCGCCGGGCGCCAGCAGCGACGCCACCTCCTGGCGCGCGTCCGAGCGCCGCTCCGCATAGTGGACGGGCGCGTCCGGGCGGGCCTGGCGGATGGCATCGGCCACCAGCCGTCCCGACACGCCGGGGATCGGCGCTTCGCCCGCTCCGTAGATGTCCGTGACGACGATGACGTCGGCGTCGTCGAAGGCGGAGCCGAACTCCTCCCACAGCGCCGCCACCCGGGAGTAACGGTGGGGCTGGAACACGGCCACGATCCGCTGCCAGCCGCCGGTCCGCGCCGCGGCGAGCGTCGCCCGGACCTCGGTGGGCAGGTGGGCGTAGTCGTCCACGAACGTGACGCCGTTCGCCTCGCCCCGGAATTCGAACCGCCGGGCGACCCCGGCGAACCGGCCCAGCGCGTTGACGGCGGCGTCGAAGGGTGCGCCGGCAGCCATGGCCGCCACGGTGGCCACCGCCGCGTTCGCCGCGTTGTGGACGCCGGGGATGGGCAGCTCGATTCGGCCGTCCGGGTGCCCCCCGGGCCCCGTCAACCGGAACGAGACGGAGCTCCGTCCGGCGGACAGCTCGGTGATCCGGAAGGTGCATCCGGGACCCATACCCACCGTCTCGGCGCTGGTGGCCGCTGCCAATTCTGCCGCTACGGGATCGTCGCCCCCGGCGACGCGGCGGAATCGGGCCCTGTCCATGAACGTGGTGAACGCCCGGCGCAGTTCGTCGAACGATCCGAAGTGGTCCAGGTGGTCGGGCTCGACGTTCGTCACCACCGCGATCTCGGTCGGGAGGGTGAGGAAGGTCCCGTCGCTCTCGTCCGCCTCGACCACCAGCCACGACCCGTCGCCCCACACGGCATTGGTCCCGATCTCGTTGACGTCCCCCCCGATGAGGAACGACGGGTCCAGGCCCGCCTCCACCAGGATGAGGGCCAGCATCGACGACGTGGTCGTCTTGCCGTGGGTTCCGGCGACGGCGATGCACCGGCGACGCCCGGCGATGGCAGCCAGGATCTCCGCCCGGGTGAGCACGGGGATCCCCCGTCGGCGGGCCTCCTCCACCTCGGGATTGGTCTCCGAGACGGCACTCGACACGGTCACGACGTCGACATCACCGACATTGCCCGCCGCGTGCCCGATGGCGACCGGGACGCCGCCGGCCGTCAGGCGCTCGGCCACCGCCGAACGCCGCAGGTCGCTCCCGGTGACCGAGTGGCCCATGGCCGTGAGAACGGTGGCGATGGCGCTCATGCCGGCACCACCGGCGCCGACCACGTGGATCGAGGAGGGACGCGACAGGTCGACCTGTTGTTCCATCATGCCGCCACCGCTCCCCGGGTCCGTCCGGTCCGGGCCGACCGCTCGACGACCTGCGCCCCCGCGTCGGCTGCGTCGGGGCGACCGATGGCACGCGCCGCCGCCGCCATCGCGTCGAGCCGGCCGGGCGTACCCACCAGGTCGCCGATGACGCGGTCGAGCTCGGCTCCGTTGCACGAGCTGTCGGAGATGACAACGGCGGCTCCCGCACGTTCGAGCACCCGGGCATTGGCCGTCTGGTGGTCACCCGGTGCGCCCGGCAACGGGACGAGTATGGCCGGGACGCCGGCGACGGCCAGCTCGGCGACAGTCATGGCGCCCGCCCGGCACACGACGACATCGGCAGCGGCGTAGACCAGCTCCATGCGGTCCTCGTACTCGACGGGGACGTAGCCCGATCGGGGACGGGGCGGCGAGGCGGCGAAGTCCCGCCGGCCCACGACATGGTAAATGCACGCACCGGAGCGGCCCGCCCACGACTCGGCCAGGTCGCGCACTGCCGCGTTGATCGAGCGGGCGCCGAGCGACCCACCGAAGGCGGCCACGACGGTGCCGACCTCGGGAAGACCGAGCGCCTGGCGGGCGGCGAGGCGGCTGGCGGGTTCCCGGTCCACAGCGAGGATGGCGTCGCGCACGGGCGTCCCGGTAACGACGCCCCGCGGCAGCGGGGTACCCTCCCATCCGACCGCGGCGGCACGGGCGAAGCGCCCGAGCAGGCGGTTCGCCGCCCCTGGCACCGCGTCGACGTTGATCAGCACGAGGGGCACGCGCAGGAAGACGGCCGCCACGGACGCCGGAACCGCCGCGTAGCCGCCGACGGAGACGACCACGGACGGGTGGCGGCGGGCCACGATGGCGATGGCACGCAGCGTCGCCCAGCCGATCCCGGCCAGCGCCCCCACGTTGCGGGCAACCGCGGAGGGGGCGAGGCTCCGCTGGACGCCTCGGCCGGGCAGGAGGGTGAACGGGTAGGAGCGCCGCTCGAGCACGGCACGATCCTGGCCGCGACGTGACCCGACGAACTCGATCGATCCGGGAGCGTGGCCACGGGCGACCAGCGCGTCGGCAACGGCGAGTGCCGGCTGCAGGTGGCCGGCGGTACCGCCTCCCGCCACGACGGCGAAACGGCGTGTGGTCACGCGGCCCGGCGCCCCCCGGGCACCGCCCGGAGCCGGCGACGACGGTTCGCCACGTTGACGAGGATGCCCATGGCGGCCAGGTTGATGACCAGGGACGATCCACCGAAGGAAACGAACGGGAGGGGGATGCCGGTGACGGGAAGAACGCCGATAACGGCTCCGATGTTGATCACGGCCTGGGCCACGATCCACGTCACGATGCCCACGGCGACGAGCCCGGCGAACCGGTCCTTCTGGTCTGTGGCGATCCGCATCCCGTACCAGGCGAGCGCGGCGAACAGCGCCAGGACGACGACCGCTCCGACCAGGCCCAGTTCCTCGCCGATGACCGAGAAGATGAAGTCGGTGTGGGCGTTGGGGAGGATGCCCCACTTCTGGCGGCCCCCACCCAGGCCCAGCCCGATCAGGTGGCCGGAGCCCAGGCCGACCAGGGACTGCCACACCTGGTAGCCGGTGCCGGACCGGTGGGCACCCGGGTTGATGAAGGACAGCAACCGGTCACGGCGGTAGCTCTGGGACATGCCCACCACCAGTGCCGCCGCGACGAACAGGATGAACGTCTTCACCAGCATCCGGTTGGGGACGCCACCCATGAAGAGCATCCCGAACGTGATGCAGGCCAGGACGAGCGCCGTCCCCATGTCCGGTTGGGCCAGGATCAGCAGCGACGACGCCCCGAGGAGGATCAGGACAGGGAACAGGACGCGGTTCGCCTCGTGGACCCGATCCTCACGCCGGGCAATCAGGTCGGCGCAGAAGAGGATGAGCGCGAGCTTCATCACCTCGGAGGGTTGGATACGGAACATGCCGAAGCCGAACCAGCGGCTCGACCCGCCGGCCGTCACGCCCACGTGGGGCATGAGGACCACCACGAGCAGCCCCATCGTCCCGACCAGGATCCACATCCTGAACGCCCTCCAGTGACGGAGGTCGATCCGGGAACAGATCAGGAACGCAGCTCCGCCGAGCAGCATCCACAGGAGCTCGCGCTCGAAGATGTACCACGCCGAGCCGTAGATGCCGGTGGAGATGACCGGGGAAGCGGAGCCGACCATGACCACCCCGGCGACGCAGAGGGCGACCACCAGCCAGCGAACCGCGATCGACGGTTCGACGGCTCCGAGGCGCCCCGCCAGCCCCTGCGGCCGTGACGGGCCCGGCGACGGCGCCCGGCGCGGCCGAGCACCCGGCAGTGCCGGGGAACGGCGCGAGGCGGCGGTGCCCATCACCACAGCTTCCTCCAGCCGGCGCTCGACGTGGTGGACGCTGGCACCGCCGGCGGGGCGACGTGGGCGACGACGATCATGGAACCTTCGCCACCGACAGGTAGTCCCCGTAGAAGATCCCCAGGCCCAGCGCGGCGAACAGCCCCGCCAGGATCCAGAACCGGACGATGACCGTGGTCTCGGGCCACCCCAACAGCTCGAAGTGATGGTGGACGGGCGCCATCCGGAAGATCCGGCGGTGGAACATCCGGAAACTGACGACCTGCATGGCCACCGACACCGTCTCGATGACGAACAGGCCACCGATCACCACCAGGAGGAGCTGCAGGTCCATCAGCAGGCAGAGGGCGGCGAGGCCCGAGCCGATGGCCAGCGACCCGGTGTCCCCCATGAAGATCTTCGCCGGCGCGGCGTTCCACCACAGGAACCCGAGACAGGCGCCGGCAAGCGCCACCGCGCCCAGCGCCATGTCGAGCGCGTCGTGGACGTGGTAGATGCCCGGGTGACGGAACTGCCAGTACCCGATGACGGCCAGGCAGACGAAGCAGAAGGTGGCCGACCCTGCCGCCAGACCGTCCAGCCCGTCAGTGAGGTTCACCGCGTTCGACGTGGCAGCGATGATGAACGTCGCCCACACGACCCACACCACGGGGCCCAGGTTGACGCCGAAGGAGTCGATCCTGGTGAACGACAGCATCGTGGATGTGTGCGCCCACTCCATCGCCAGCACCGAGAAGATGACCCCGAGGCCGATCTGACCGCCGAACTTGGCACGCTTGTTCAGCCCCAGGCTCCGCCGATGGCGCACCTTGATCCAGTCGTCGGTGAACCCGATGGCGGCCGCGCCGATGACCGCCAGAAGCAGGAGCACGCCGGATCGGGTGAAGCCCGTGGACGGGATCCCATGCGCCACGATGAAGCCCACCGCCATGGCGCCGACGATGGCGATGCCCCCCATGGTGGGGGTACCCGCCTTCGCTATGTGGACCCGGGGCCCGTCCTCCCGGATCTGCTGGCCGATACCCCGCTTCGAGACCCACCGCATCAGGACCGGCGTGAAGAACGCACCGACGATGAGGGCGATGCCACCTGACGTCATGAGCGGGATCATCCGGCCCTACCACCCGTCGACGAGGCGGCAGCGGCCAGAGCGGCCCGCGCCACCTCCCGGTCGTCGAAGTCTATGCGGCGCTCGCCAACCACCTGGGAGGTCTCGTGCCCCTTGCCAGCGACGATCACCACGTCACCCGGCTCGGCCCCGGACACGGCGAGTGCGATGGCCGCGGCCCGGTCGGGCTCCACAACCACCCGGGCACCTCCTCCCGCAGCACCGGCGACGATTTCGGCGATGATGGCGTCCGGGTCCTCCGAACGGGGATTGTCGGAGGTGACGATGGCGACGTCCGCGTGACGTGCCGCAGCCAGGCCCATGGGCCGTCGCTTGGCCCGGTCACGGTCGCCACCGCAGCCGAACACGCACCACACACGGGAGGTGCCGGCCAGTTGGCGCGCCGAGGCCAACACGACCTCGAGGGCGGCGGGCGTGTGAGCGAAGTCCACGATCACCTGCCGTTCGCCGTCCGACACCACCTCCATGCGCCCGGGGACGGGATCGGCGGCCGCGAGCCCGGCGACGACGGCGTCCGGTCCCGCGCCGATGGTGGTGGCCACGGCCGAAGCGACCAGCGCGTTCGCCACGCCGAAGGCACCGGTCGTGCGAAGCGTCACATCCCGGCCGTGCCACCGGTAGGTCGTCGACCCCATGCCCACGTGGACGTCGGATGCGTCGTCGCTCCGGACCCGCACGACCGGGATCGTTCCCGCCCCCTCGATCCGGTCGGCCAGGGCAGCACCCCACCGGTCATCCACGTCGACCACGGCCGACCGGGCCCGCTCCGGCGTGAAGAGCATCGCTTTCGCCTCGAAGTACGACGCCATGTCGCCGTGGTAGTCGAGGTGGTCGTGGCTCAGATTGGTGAACGCCACCGCGTCGAACATGATGGCGTCCACCCGGTGCTGGACCAGGGCGTGCGACGAGACCTCGAGGACCGCCGCCCGGACCCCCTCGGTCGCCCACGTGGCCAGGTGCTCGTGGATCACCGGCGACTCGGGGGTGGTGCGCGGGCCGTCCAACGTCCCCATGGCCCGCGCTGTGATCCCGGCTGCCTCGAGGATGGAGCGGACCAGATGCGTGACGGTCGTCTTCCCGTTCGTGCCCGTCACACCGACCATGGTCAACTGCTCCGCCGGATGCCCATAGACCTCCGCTGCCACCACCGCCATGGCCGAGCGCACCTGGCCGGAGGGCACGACCACCTGGGGGACGGGAAGCGGCAGTGGGCGTTCGCACAGCAATGCCGTCGCCCCGGAATCGACCGCTGAGGGCGCGAACCGGTGCCCGTCCTCCACATCGCCACGGATGCAGCAGAACAACGCACCCGGCCTGACCTCCCGCGAATCGCAGGCGACCGACGTGACTGCGGCGTCGGCGACGGGCCCCACCCGCTCGGCGATTTCGATCTGTTCGATGGCGCGGGCGAGGAGCACAGGTCTGGGATCCGCCGGAGCGTCTCACGGACCTTCCGTGGTGACTCCGGGGGTGACTTTGATGCTACCTGCACCGCCGATGGCCGCTGGAGCGATCTGGGCCGTCGCCGCTGTCGTTGTTGGTACTCCGTAGTGGTGCAGGGCGTACTGCATGATCTCCGAGAACACCGGAGCCGCAACAGCCCCCCCATAGATCGGCGTCGGATGCTGAAGGATGACGACCGCCGAGAGCACGGGATTCTCGGCCGGGGCGAAGCCTGCGAAGGTGCCGTAGAAGGCACCCGGGATGTAGCCGAGGTGGGTCGGGTCGGGGATCTGGGCCGTACCCGTCTTTCCGGCCACCGTATAACCGTCGACCGCGGCCTCGACTCCGGTACCCGTCTTCACCACCTGCTCGAACATCGGGATGAGCTCGGCGTCCACCCGGCTGCTGATGACCCGGTGGGACGGGGCGGGCGGAACCCTCTTCACTGCGCCCGTGTCCGAGACGGTGGCCCGCACCAGGCTGGGCTGCACGAAGATCCCGCCGTTGGCCACCGAGTTGTACGCATCGAGGAGTTGCTGGGCCGTCACCGCGTCAGCCTGACCGATCGGCGTGGAGCCGATCGACGTAAGCGTCCACGTACTGAGCGGCGGGATCAGTCCCTGCGACTCACCCGGGAACTGCAGTCCGGTCGGGCTCCCGAACCCCAGGTGATGGATCTGGTCGAAGAGCCGTTGCGCGCCCAGCTTCTGGGTGATCTCGATCGTTCCGATGTTCGACGACTGGGCCAGTACCTGGGTGGCCGTCAGGGTCTCCTGCCCGTGGACCTCTGCGTCATGGAAGGTGTACTTGCCCATGGGGAGGGAGGGAGGGACCGAGATGTCCTGTTGGGGCGTGATGATGCCGTCGGTCAGCGACGCCGAGAACGTCACCAGCTTGAAGACCGACCCCGGTTCATAGACCTGGGTGACGGCAGTGTTGGACGGAGCCTCCTGCACCCCTGCCGGCAGGAACGGTGCGGTCGGGGCCACGGCCGCCGGCTGTTGTGCCGTCGGAACGTTCGCCGTGCTCTGGGTGCTCGGTGTCGTGACGCCGCTCCCCTGTGAGGCCTTGGCGGCGGCTCCGGTCGGCGTGGCGACGAGGTTGGCCATGGCCAGGATCTGCCCGGTGTGCACGTCCTCGACGATGGCCGTGCCCCCGCTGGCGTGGGCAGCCACGATCTCCGCCCCGAGCGCCCGCTCGGCGACGTACTGGAGCGACTGGTCGATGGTCAGCTCCAGACCGGTGCCGGGGACCGGCGCTCCCCCACCGCCATGCACGGCGGAGAGGACGACGCCGTCCGGCGCCGCCAGGTACGTCTCCGTCCCGGCCTTGCCGGCCAGGAGGTCCTGGTACTGGTACTCGAGCCCCGACAGTCCGGTGCCGGCCGCACCGACCACGCCGATGACCGGCTCGGCGAGCTGGCCGTCCGGCGACACCCGTTGCGCCTCATCGATCAGGTTGATGCCGTTGATGTTGAGCGCGGCCACCTTGGCCGCCACCTGGTCGGAGACCCGGTGTGCCAGGTAGACGAAGCCGCTGGGCAGTGTCAGCTCACTCCGCAGTGCGGCCGCCGACGTCCCGAGGATCGGCGCCAGCTCGGCGGCGACGACCGCCGGTTTCGTGATGAGGTACGGGTCGGCCACCACCGTCTTTCGGATCACCGACACGGCGAGGATCGAGCCGTTCCGGTCGTAGATGCCGCCGCGCACGGCCGGCACCGTGACCGTTCTGGTCAGTTCCGAGCGGGCCGCCGCCGCATAGCCTGCGTGGCCCAACACCTGCACCCACACCAGTCGCAGCGTGAAGAGCCCGAAGATCGTCGCCACCAGGGCACGGACGGCGCGCGACCTGCGTCGTACCAGCGCCTGGGAGCTCACGGCTTCGACGTGGTACGAACGGTGGTCCCGGTGGCGGGCGGCGGCAGTGGCACGGCCAGCGACACTCCGGGGAGATCGGTGACCTTCTGCGCCGGCACCATCCCCAATTTGGTCGTCGCCGTGTGCACCACGACGGGTGGGGCCGTCTGCTCGGCGATCGCCGTCTGCATCGACGTCTGCTGCGCCGAGGCGTTGGCCAGCTGCTGGTCGACGACGGTCAGTCGGATCTGGTCCTGGGCGACGATGCCATCGGCCACGACCACCGCCACCAGGCTCCCGGCCACGAGAAAGGCGGCCACCACGGGCGCCAGCCTCCTTGCCGGCCGGGCCGGCCGTGTGCGCTGCCGGCGGACGACGTCGAGATCAGCACCGCCCTGCCGCCGTGGTGCCGGGGCCGAAGGGGCAACGGCGGCACGGGTGGCGGCCGTCGCCATCAGGCGACCTCGCTGCTCGAACGGGACCGGCTCGCATGGGCGATCCGCTCGATGACTCGCAGGCGGGCCGACTGCGCACGACGATTGCCGGCGAGCTCTGCGGCGGTGGGCCGGATCGAACCCCGCCGCACGAGCCGGAACTCCGGAACGGCACCACAGACGCACGGGAGACCGGGAGGGCACGTGCAGCCACCCGTCGCGGCGACAGTGAAGGTCGACTTGACCAGCCTGTCCTCGCCCGAGTGGTAGGAGATCACGACGCAACGCCCTCCCACCTCGAGGAGGGCCAGGGCTTCGCCGAGGGCCCGGGGCAGCTGGTCCAGTTCCTCGTTGACGGCGATGCGGATCGCCTGGAACACGCGGCGGGCGGGATGTCCGCCCGTCCGCCGGGTGGCGGCCGGGATCGCCGACCGGACCACCTCGGCCAGCTGGCCGGTCGTGACCAGCGGTCGGGCGGCCACGATGGCGCGGGCGATGCGCCGGGCGAAGCGCCCTTCGCCGTTGGCGACGAACATCTCGACGAGCTGGTCCTCGCCGAAGGTGTTCACGACGTCCGCCGCGCTCGGTCCGCCGGTGGGGTCCATCCGCATATCGAGCCGAGCGTCGTTCCGGTACGAGAACCCCCGCTCCGGCTCGTCCAGCTGCGGCGAACTGACGCCCAGGTCAAACAGGGCGCCGGAGATGACCGGATGCGTGCTGCCCCTGGCTCCCATCACGTCACGGACGACGGCATCGAGCGAGTCGAACCGCGCCCTGCGGACGACGGCCCGGTCGCCGAAGGGGTCGAGGTCGGCCGCAGCAGCGGCGACGGCGACCGGGTCACGGTCGATCCCCAGGACCGACAGGTGCGGGTGCGCCTCGAGGATCGCCCGGGCGTGACCGGCGCCACCCAGCGTGGCGTCGACCACCAGGCCGGCCGGTACCGGTCCGAGAAGATCGACCACCTCGGACACCATCACCGGCTCGTGTGGAAAGGCCTCGCTCATCCGCAGCCCCCCGACCGGCAATACGCCTGCGGGTGGGTTTCCCGTTCGACCAGGGTGGAAGTGGGCGGAGGAGGAGTCTTCCACCGGTCCGGTCGAGGGGCTGCGCATGGGCCAGACCCGTTCGATGTGGATGTCGCGTCGTGCTGCTGCCGCCAAAGCCCGTTCGTAGAGGACGCTCGAGCCCGAGACTGAGCTGTCGGGACGGTCGTCGGAGGAGCGCTCGCGAACGACGGTGCCCGTGCCCGCCGGGTGGTCCGCACCTCGTGCAGGCGATGTCGGGCCCGGTGACGAAGGGCCGATCCCCCCGACGGGGACTCGACCCTCGGGGACAGGAACCGGGGCCGGCGTGTCACGGACCAGGGTGAGGTGGGCGCCGCCACTCAGCCGTCCTCCCCCTCCGACAGGCGCGCCTCCTCCGGCAGGACCCGCTGGGTCCAGCGATCCGGGTTCCAGAGCTCGATCCGATCGATGGCGCCGTGCACCAGTACGTCCCCGTCGAGCCCCGCGTACGCGCGCAGATGTGCGGGGATCCCCATCCGGCCCTGCGAGTCCACGTCGACCTCGTGCGAGTTGGACGCCCACACCCGAGCCAGGTTCCGGTCGGCCCGACCCGAGGCCGCCCGCTCCTGCATCTCCTCCATCTGCTGGTCGAACGCCTCCGGCGTCCACAGCGCCAGACAGCCGTCGCTGTGCTGGGTCAGGAACCCCCCCTCGACGAACGGGCCGCGGAACTTCGACGGAAGGATCACCCTTCCCTTGCCGTCGAGCGAATGCTCGTACCTGCCGAAGAACCGTGCCACTTGCGATTGCTCCCACGACGCTCCCTGCAGTGCCCGGAGCCCCGGCCTCCCAGAGCCCTCCCTTTTGCACCACTTTGCGCCACTTTATGCTCCAAAGGCACCCCAGTCAACCACAATCGCCCCACCCAGGCCCCAGGACCCCCACGAGGACGCACGGAAGGTCCCAACGCTGGTCCGGGGACCCCCGCGCGCAGCCAGGAGTGGGGCAAATCAGCGGTTGGGCGCCGGCCCAGGACGCCAGGCGCCTACGCAGGGCGACGGGCACGGTTGCGCCGCGCCGGCGACGAGTCGATCGAGCCAGGGGGAACGCGGGACCTGGCCGGGCTCGGGCACCCAGAGCGCACCGGCTCGTCCGCAGCCGGGATGCGGTGCGGTGCCCGCAAGCTGGAAGGTGCCCGCTACTGGGGCACGGCGAATCAGCCGGCGAGCAGTTCGATCACTGCTCGGGTGACGGCGGCCAGGGGGTCACGCACCACCCCGTCCGCGGCGCCGGTGACATCGCCCACCCCGGCAGCGATGCCCGCCAGATCACCCTCGAGGCGCTCACGCGTCGCCTCGTCGAGGGCGAGCACCTCCACCAGACGATCTGGCTCCCACACCCGATACGCCGTGCCGCTGAACCAGGAGCCGGCCCGGGTGCGACGCTGCGACAGGCCGACGAGCTTGCGGCCGTCCGCCGTCACGACCTCCCCGGCACCGATTCCGGCGAAGCACACCGCCGTCGCCCACGGTCCCGGCTCACCTCGCCCCCGGTGCCACGTGACGCCCGCTGCGCCCACAGCCTCGATGGCGCCGGCCCAGACCTCGCCGACCCACCAGAAGGACCGGACCACGTCCGCGTCCCATCGCTGGTGGCCGGCCGGCACCCACAGGTCGATCCACACCTGGGCCCCAGGTGCCACCCAGACCGCCCCGCCCCCCGACCTACGACGTACCACCGACATCGAACGCATGGCCGCCAATTCCGCGTCCACGACTCCTTCCGGCTGGGTCGACCCGAGCACCACTGCCTCATCGAACGGATGGCAGATGGCGACGGCCGGCGTCTGCGGGTCCATGTCCACCTCGGGCCACGAACCGTGGAGGGTCCCAGCGGGACCGGATCGTCGGTCAACCCGCCAGCCACCGCTGGTGACGGTCACACCCGGCCCCGGGTCCGCCACCGGCCCCGGGTCCAGTCGAGGTGCTGCGGGCTCCGGCGACATCGGCTCCCGAGGTGCCAGCGCCCGGTCAGGCACTGCGGGCATCAGCGAGCTGGTCCGCTGGCGGAAGGCCAAGGTACGTGCGCCAGTCGTCACGGGCCGGGCCGCATTGAGCGAGCAGCTGGACCCGGTGGCGGGGAGCCTCCGGAGGTCGGCGTAGCACCATGCCCGCCTCGGAGGGCAGCCGGTCCTCCTTCCGGCTATTGCAACGCCGGCAGGCGGCGACCACGTTCTCCCACACATGCCCACCACCACGGCTCCGAGGGACGACATGGTCGATGTTCTCCGCTGCCGCACCGCAGTACTGGCAGCGGGCACCGTCGCGTGCGAAGACCGTCCGGCGGTTGACGGCCACCCGCTGCTGGCGGGGAACGTCCACGTACCGCACCAGGCGGACGACCGACGGCTCGGGCACCGTCATCCGCGCCGAGTGGTACACGCGCTCGGTGGCATGGACGAGCTCGGCCTTCGTGCCGATCACGAGGAGGACGGCCCGCCGGGAGGAGACGACACCGAGCGGTTCGAACGTGGCGTTGAGGACGAGGGCACGCGTCGTCGACGCGCCCACCGACGGCCCCCCGCCGTTCGGTGGCGGCCCCCCGACCGGCACCGTCTCGGGCTCGTCGCGGCCGGCGGCGATCCCGGCGATCGCGGCATCCGGACGCTGGGGCATCGTCGGCGAACCTACCGCGCTCCGCCGTCCGGCGCGCGTTCCGCCCGACCCCGCTGCCGGACGACCACCCGATCGAGCCCGTCCACCCATTCGAGGAAGGAGACCACATCGGACGGACTGGGCACGGCCCCGGGATCCCCGTAGGCCGTCGTCATCCGGAACGCCCACAGACCGGCGGACGGCAACGGCAGGAACGGGGCCCGGCGCCACCAGCCGGGCTCTGCGAGCCGGAGCACTTCCCGGACAGCCGGGCGCCACAGATGCGGGCGGAGCACCACGACGGCCGCCACCCGGCCGGCCACGCCCACCAGACGACGTCTCATGCCCCGGTCCGGACGACGGGCACGGTCCCCGGCGCCGTGGCGACCACTCCCCTCGGCGCCGCCCATCAGACCGCCTCCGGAGCGATGCCCCAGGCGAGAGCCGCCGCACCCATCAGCGGAGCGTCAGGACCCGCCGGAGCGAAGACGATCCGGGTCGAGCGGGAGAAGTCGAGCCGGGAGCGCCGCTGCAGCTCCTGGCGGGCCGATTCGAGGAAGGCAGACCCGAACCCCAGGGCCACGGAGCCGGCGACCACCGCCAGGTCGAGGTCCAACAGGTTCGCCGCGTCGGCCACGGCCCGGCCCACCAGCATCCCGACCCGGCGCCGCACGTGCTCGGGTGCCTCCGCCGGGGGTGCCCCCGTCATCTGCGCGATGGCCGTTCCCGAGGCCTCCGCCTCCAGGCACCCACGCCCGCCGCACGCGCACGGGCGCCCGGCCGGCTCCACCACGACGTGGCCGAGGTGGCCGGCGTTGCCCAATCGGCCGCCCAGCAGCCGGCCGTCGAGAACGATGCCCGCTCCGATGCCGGTCGAGACCACCATGGCGAGGAAGTCGCTCCGACCAGCGGCGGCTCCCGTCCAGCCCTCGCCGAGCGCGAGGGCCTTCGCATCGTTGTCGACGGCGACCGGCAACCCGGTGTGGTCCGCCACCCGGTCGCGCAGGGGAAAGGCGCGCCAGGCAGGGATGTTGAGCGGCGACACGACCCCCGTACCGAGCTCCATGGGCCCCCCGCACCCGATGCCGCACGCGACCGGAGCCGCTCGTGAGACGACATCGTCGATGCAGGTGCGCACTGAGGCGAACACGGCCTCCGCATCGGCTGACCTCGGTGTCGGCTCCCGTCGCCGGGCGGAGATCACACCGGCACGGTCGACGATGGATGCTTCGACCTTGGTGCCACCGATGTCGACGGCGAGCACGTGCGGCCCACCGCTGGTCGAACCGTCGGCGTCGTCCTCCACCGCGGCTCAGTTGTCGCGATGGAAGCGGTCCCGCAACCAGTCGCGCGGGTCGTGCGCCTGCCGGCCGATCTGCCGGTTGTGGAGCGAGCGGGAGATGTCGTCGATGCCGGCCTTGCCGAGCCGCCGGGCATTGTTCACGAACACGATCCCCGAGACGAACATGGCCACCACGCCGACGAACCCGAGAGCCACGGAGCTGGCGAAGGTGAAGATCATGAAGAGCAGGGACGCCAAGAACGTGGCCGCCGACCATGCGCAATGACGGCCGGCGTGCCGGTAGACGGTCTCCGAACGCACCCGCTCGGCGAAGTCCGGATCCTGCTGGTAGAGCGACTGCTCCAGCTCCTGGAGAATTCGCTGTTCATGTTCAGAGAGCGGCACGTCCCTCTCCCCTCCACCCTCGAGTGGATCTCCTGGCTGGGCTTGCTCCCATGATCGCACAGCCTCCGCTCCAAAGCTTCGCGCACTCAGTCTACGGGTGACAACGCTGCGCGGTACACCAGCTCACGGAACCGTGGGACGGCCTGCGTTAGGGTCGGGGCGCACCTGGACGTCTGGGCGGGAACCACCATCACCATCGCTGACCAGGGCAGCCGGCCGCAGGGAGGTACGCCCGTAGCGAGACCGGACAGCGTCGACCGCCTCGGCGACTTGCGACCATGCCCCGGCGACGGCTGGCCGGCCGGGGCCGGGTCCACCCTCGTCCCCGGGCCCGGCCCCGGGCCCCTCCAGGGCGAAGGCGAGCTGGGATACCTCGGAGACGCCGTCGGGATCGGCCCCTGCCGGGGTGATGCCCGTCACGCTGACGCCGAGGAGCCGGATCCCCGGTGAGGCGTCGACCGACTCGAGCAGGCCACTCGCCACCGTCAGGATCGCCGCCGCCGTGTCCACCGGTTGCGCCGACGTGTGGGAGCGGGTCGACGTGGTGAAGTCGGCGGTGCGCACCTTGAGGACCACCGTCCTCCCGGCCAGGTGAGCCGACCGCAGATGATCGGCTACGCCATCCACCAGCCCGACCAGGTGCTGGTGGAGGCGCCCCGGATCGACCTCGTCCACCGGGAAGGTCCGCTCCTTCCCGACGGACTTGTGCGGACGGTCAGGGACGACGGGGCGGTCGTCCAGCCCGCGGGCCAGCCGTGCCAACTGCCCTCCGGCACGTGCGCCCAGCAGGCGGACGATCGTGCGTTCGGGCACCCCGGCGAGATCGCCGACGGTGGCGACACCGATCGATGCCAGGCGGCGGGCGGCAACCGGGCCGACCCCCCACAAGGCGCCCACCGGATGGGGTTCGAGGAACTCGTTGACCTCCGCGGGCCCGACCACGACGACACCCGCCCCAGCAGTGATACCAGCCGGGGTGGCCGAGGGCTTGGCCGCCTCGGAGGCGAGCTTGGCGATGAACTTGACGGGACCGGCGCCGACGGAGCAGGGCAGGTGCAGCTCGCCGGCGACCCGATCGTGCAGCAGGTGCGCGATGGCGGTGGTGTCGCCGAAGAGGCGGTGTGCACCCGATACGTCGAGGAAGGCCTCGTCGAGGGCGATCCGTTCCACTATCGGGGTGACGTCGAGCAGGATCCGGTGGAGCCGGTCGCTGATCTCCCGGTACCGGTCGAACCGTCCGGGGAGGACGACGGCGCCGGGGCATGCCCGGCGGGCCAGGCTCATCGGCATGGCCGAGTGCACGCCATACCGGCGAGCCTCGTACGTGCATGCCGCCACCACGCCACGGGACCCGGTGCCGCCCACGATGACCGGCCGGCCGACGAGCTCCGGGCGGTCGAGAACCTCGACCGAGGCGAAGAACGCGTCCATGTCCACGTGCACGACATCCGCACCGGACGAAGTGGGTCCCACCGTGGCCGTCAACTCAGCCATCCGGGTACCTCAACCACCCATGCACCTCAACCACCCAGGCGCAGCATCCGGAACCCCTCGGCCAGCACCAGCCCAGACTGTCGGGCAGCCTCCTCGGCCTGGAGGCGGACGGCCGAGCGGGTCCACGACCCGTCGTCGGTGAATTGACTTCGATGGCAGGCGACCGCCTCCACCTTCGCCCCGATGTGCGCCTCGATATCGACCCACACGTCGGGAGCGAGTGTTCCCGACAGGAGCACGACATCGACTTGGTGGGGCGGGCCGGCGTCGGGGAAGTAGTGCGGCAGGGCAGCCGCCGGTGAGACCGCGTCGAGCGCGCTCCAACCCACCGTGCGATGGTCACGGTGGTTGACGTACTCCTGGCCGAAGAAGACGGCCGTCGGGTCCGGGCACAGCACGACATCGGGTCGGACGGAGCGGATGGCCGACACCAGCTGGCCGCGCAGCTCGGCGTCCTCTTCGAGCTCACCGTCGGCGTGGCCCAGCAGGATGTGCCCGGTGATGCCGAGAACGCGACCAGCTGCCGCCACTTCCTCGGACCTCAGAGCGGCCGTCTCGGCCGGGGTGGCAGCCGGGTCGTCCGTGCCCTTTCCCCCATCGGTGCACAGCAGGACGTGGACGGCACATCCTCCGGCTGCCCACCGGGCCAGCGTGCCGCCACACGAGATGTCGGGGTCGTCGGGGTGGGCGTAGATGGCCAACGCCCGCTCGGGGATCTCCTCGAACCGGTCAGGTGAGCTCACGGCGCCGGACGCTTGGGGGCGGTCTCCTTCGTCAGGAGCCCCACTTCCCGCTGGAAGTCGTCTGCGTCAGCGAATCCCTTGTAGACGCTGGCGAACCGGAGGTACGAGACGTGATCGGCCGCCAGGAGCCGCTCGAGGACGGCCATGCCGATCAACTGGGTGGTGGCCGTCGGTGCAGCGTCGCGCACGAGCTCCTCGACCTGCCGGGCGATCTCGTCCAGCGCGCCTTCGTCGACGGGCCGGTTCTTCGTCGCTGCGCGCAGTCCCTGGACCACCTTCCCCCGGTCGAACGGCTCTCGGACCCCGGACCGTTTCGTCACGAGCAGCGGCACCTCCTCCGGCCGCTCGAACGTCGTGAAGCGCCGTCCACACGACACGCACTCCCGTCGGCGACGGATCGCAGCCCCATCTTCGGCCGTCCGGGAATCGACCACCCGGTCGTCATCGACCAGGCACCAGGGACAACGCACGTGGTGAGGTTATCTCGCACCGGTCGGCACACCTCGCGCGCTCCGGTCGTGGCGCACTCATGCGGCGGTCAGCGGAGCGAGAGGACCTCACCGGGATAGACGGTCGACGATCCGGTCCGAGCCTCGAGTTGTGCGACGAGCACTCGCGGGTCGCCGCCAGGATCGGCGCGCTCGGCGATCGACCACATCGAGTCCCCTGGCACGACGGTGTAGGTGGAGGCCGTGATGCGCGGGCCCGGGCTCACCGCCGCGTGGTGGGCACCGAACACCCCCGGAGGAAGGCTGAGCAGGACGACGACGGCAAGGACGAACGCTCCCACCGCGGCCCGCCGCCGCCTGACCTGGATCGACGGCCGCCGTGACCTGACCGCACCCTCATCGCGGGCACCCTCATCGGGGACGACGGACACCAGGCGGAGGCGATCCCCGCCTGCGGCGTGATAGCTCGCTCCCCGGCCATCATCCGCCACCCGATCCCATGTCGGAGCGCATGGTGCCATCACCGCACTCATCGCATCTCCCCGATCCACGCAACCGAACACCTGTTCGCCATGGTGATCATGAAACACGAACAGGTGTTCGCTGTCAAGGAGGATATCGAACAGATGTTTGCATCGGCGTCGCGTCCGGAGTACCGTACTGCGAACAGACGTTCGCAACGCGCCCCGACCATGGGGCGCGCCGACCCGAAGGGGGATCACCCGTGGCCGAGGTGCTGACGCAGAAGCGCAAAGAGATCCTCGACTGCATCGCCGAGTCCCTCCGGGAGCGGGGCTATCCGCCGTCCGTACGGGAGATCGGCGAGCGGGTGGGTCTGACGTCGTCGTCCACGGTCCACGCCCACCTGGCCGTGCTCCAGCGCGAGGGCTATCTCCGGCGTGACCCGACCAAGCCCCGTGCCATCGAGGTCCGGTACGACCCCTCCTCGAAGATCGTCGTGGACGCTCGCCCCACCCGTCACGTGCCCCTCGTCGGCTCGGTGGCCGCCGGCACTGGCGTCCTCGCCCAGGAGAACGTGGAGGAGCTCCTGCCCCTCCCCGAGGACTTCACGGGCACCGGCACCCTGTTCATGGTGGCGGTACGAGGCGACTCAATGATCGACGCCGGCATCCTCGACGGCGATTTCGTCGTCGTCCGGCAACAGCCCAGTGCCGAGGAAGGCGAAATCGTGGTGGCCGGGATCCCCGGTGACGAGGCGACGGTCAAGCGCTTCTCCCGGCGGGGCGACAAGGTGGTGCTCATCCCGGCGAACGAGCGACTCGACCCCATGGAGTTCGATGGCGCAGACGTCGTCGTCTACGGCAAGGTCGTCACCGTGCTCCGCCGCCTCTGACCCCGCCCGCAGTGTCTCCCGCAGCGCTAACCGTGCACGCTGGTGTCCCCCGCAGGGCTACTCCTGGTCAGCCCGCACCGCCCGTCAGCGCCGCGCCGTCGTCCGGACGTCGCCCGCGCCCGGTGTGCGCTTAGGCCAGCGGCGTGTCCGCTCCGATGGGCGACATGTCGGCGTAGCGATCCCCCGCTGCAGCGCCTGGTGGGAACACCGCCTCCAGCGAAGCGAGCTCATCCGGTCCGAGCTCGACGTCGAGGGCGCCGACGTTCTCCTCGAGGTACGTGCGCCGCTTCGTCCCCGGAATGGGCACCACGTCCTCCCCCCGGGCCAGCACCCACGCCAGGGCCAGCTGGCCGGGGGTACACGATCGCTGGGCGGCGAGCTCACGGACCCGGGCCACCAGCTCGAGGTTCCGCTCGAGATTGTCGACGGCGAAGCGGGGCGATGCCCGGCGGTAGTCGTCGGCGTCGAGGCCGTCGAGGGACGTGATCGAGCCGGTGAGGAAGCCACGCCCGAGCGGGCTGTAGGCGACGATCCCCACGCCGAGCTCACGTGCCGTCGGGACGATCTCCGCCTCGATGTCGCGGCTCCACAGGGACCACTCGCTCTGGAGGGCGGCGACCGGATGCACGGCCACGGCTCTGCGCAACGTCGCCGGTGACGCTTCCGAGAGCCCGAGGAACCGGACCTTTCCCTCGGCGACGAGGCCGGCCATCGCCCCCACCGTCTCTTCGATGGGCACCGTTGGGTCGGGACGATGCTGGTAGTAGAGGTCGATGTGGTCGACACCCAGGCGGCGCAGCGATGCCTCACACGCCGACCGCACGTAGGCCGCATCCCCCCGGATCCCCCGGGACGACGGTGCCGCCGGGTCCCGGACTATCCCGAACTTGGTGGCGAGCACGACCTCGTCCCGCCGCCCGGCGATGGCCTGGCCGACGAGCTCCTCGTTCCGGAACGGCCCGTACATGTCGGCCGTGTCGAGGAAGGTCACCCCGAGATCGAGGGCGCGATGGATGGTGGCGATCGCCTCGCCGTCGTCACGACCCCCATAGAAGTCGCTCATCCCCATGCAGCCCAGCCCCTGGGGAGAGACGGTCAGGCCACCAGAACCGAGCGTTCGTGCTTGTCGCGTCATGGGCCTGACGCTACCGGCGCCTGGTCACCACCCGAACGCGTTCGGACCACCGGCCCACCGCCCTCCGGACCACTGGCCCACCGGCCGGTTCGACCCGATCAGGAGAGCGGTTCCGTCACCAGGCGGTGCAGGGCGGCGTATGCCCGCTCCAGCTGTCCCGCCGTCACATACTCGCCGGCCGTGTGGGCCACCAGCGGGTCGCCCGGCCCGAAGTTGGCAGCCGGCACGCCGTGACTCCAGAACGTGGCCACATCGGTCCAGCCCAGCTTGGCCCGAGGCGGACGTCCACTGCGGGCCACCAGGTTCCCGAGCAGGGGGTCGTCGAGGTGGGGCGGCGCTCCAGCCACCACCTCGACCACGTCGAACGTGTCACCCTCCTCGAGCCATGGCTCGAGGAGCTCCCGGACGGAGGCGACGGCCGTCGCTGCATCGCGGTCCGGAGCGAAGCGGTGGTTCACCAGCAGCGACGCCGAGTCCGGCACGACGTTCCCCGCCACCCCACCTTCCACGGCGACGGCCTGGAGCGTCTCCATGTAGCGGCAGCCGTCGAGCTCGGGTGTCCGGCCCACGTAGGACCCGATAGCGCCGAGGAGTGGTGCCAGCCGGTGGATGGCGTTACGACCCTCGGCCGGGCGGGAGGTGTGGGCCCGCACGCCCCGTAGGCCGACCGAGATGCGCAGGGTCCCCTGGCAACCGGCCTCGACCACGCCGTCGGTCGGCTCGCCGACGATGGCGGCATCCGCCTCCAGGAGCTCCGGGTGTTCGGCCCACATGCGCCGGAGCCCGCTGTGGTGGGCGGCGACCTCCTCGCACACGTTGAAGGACCACGTGAGGTCCACGGCCGGTTCGGGCACCTGTTCGGCCAGGTGGAGGAAGACAGCGATCCCGCCCTTCATGTCGGCTGCGCCCAGGCCGACCAGCCGGTCGCCCTGGACGATGACGTGCTCGTGGCCGGCGGCCGGCGCCACCGTGTCGAGGTGGCCGGCCAGCACCAGCCGGTGCGAGTGCCCAAGCTCGGTCCTGGCCACGATGTCGTCCTCCGACCGGTGGACCTCGATCCAGGGGCACGCCCGCAGCGCCGCCTCCACCGCGTCAGCCATCTCGTGCTCGTGGTGGCTCACCGACGGGATCGCCACCAGCTCCGCCGTCCGCGCCAGCAGGGCGTCGCCGACCGACCCGGGCTCGCCCGCCACCGAGCTCATGTCGCGATGCCGTGCTGGCGGAGCACGTCGTTCAGGTGTGCCTTGTCGTGACGTTTCCCCTCTTCCAGGCGCTTGATGACCAGCACGCACGGGAGGTGGAACTCCCCGCCGGGGAACGTCCGGGGGCGCGATGCCTGGACGGCCACACACCACGGCGGCACGTGGCCTCGAGACAGCTCCTCGCCGGTCTCGGCGTCGATCACCGGGATCGACGGGTTCAGGATCACGCCTGCCCCGAGCACCGCTCCCCGACCGACGCGTGCCCCCTCGGTCACCATGCACCTGCTCCCGATGAACGCGTCGTCCTCCACCACGACCGGTGCGGCCTGGGGCGGCTCGAGGACACCCCCGATGCCGACCCCCCCGGACAGGTGGACCCGCTCACCGATCTGCGCGCACGAACCCACGGTGGCCCAGGTGTCCACCATCGTTCCCGACCCCACCCGGGCGCCGATGTTGACGTAGCTCGGCATGCAGATGACCCCGGGAGCCAGGTACGAGCCCCACCGGGCCGATGCGCCGGGGACGACCCGGACGCCGGCGGCCTCGAACCCCCGCTTGAGCGGAAGCTTGTCGGCGAATTCGAACGGCCCCACCTCCACCGTCTCGATGGCGCGGAGCCGGAACAGGAGAAGGATGGCACGTTTGGCCCACTCGTGGACCACCACCGCGTCGGTGGCGTCGTCCACCTCTGCCACCCGCACGTCGCCACGGTCAAGGAGGTCGATGACCTCCGTCACCGCGGACAGGGCATCGGCGTCGCCCGGGCCGAGTGAGGCGGCCCGGGACCACAGGTCGTCGATCGTCGCTTCGTGGTCGGTCATCGCCTGACGTTACCCCCGCGCGACCAGCCCGGACGCGGCCAGGCGTTCGCACACGAGGTCGATGCGATCGTCGGGCTGGACCACGGCGATCCGGACGGCGGCCCGCCCTCCAGGACCGTAGAACTCGCCGGGGCTGGTCAGGATGCCGGCCTGTTCGGCCAGCGCGGCCGCCAGCGCCCAGCCGTCCTCGAAGGACGGCGGAGCCGCCACCCACAGGTAGAACCCGCCGTCCGGCAGCGGTGCGGGCACGTCGGCACGTCCGAGTGCCGATGCCAGTGTCTCCAGCCTCCGGTGGTAGCGCTCGCGCTGGACCTCCACATGGGTGTCGTCGGCCAGGGCGGCCACCGCTGCCGCCTGGACCGGGCCGGGAACCATCATCCCCGCGTGCCGGCGGACGTCGGCCAGATAACCGACCAGATCCCTGTCACCGGCGAAGAACCCGGCCCTTACCCCGGCCAGGTTGGAGCGCTTGGACAGCGAGTGGACGGCCACCACTCCTGCCGTCCCCGACTCCAGTACCGATCGGGGCCGCCCCCGCCAGGTGAACTCGGCGTAGCACTCATCGGAGAACACGGGGACGCCCGAGTCCCGGCCCCAGGCGGCGGCGGCATCGAGGTCGTCGAGCGCGCCGGTGGGATTGGCCGGGGAATTGACCCACAGCATCAGGGCCCGTGCCGCATCGGCCGGGTCGATGCCCGCCAGGTCGGACGCGCCGTCGGCCCGGGTCGGCACGGGAACGGCGCGGCACCCGGCCAGCTGGGCCCCCATCGCGTAGGTGGGGTACGAGACTGCCGGGTACAGGACGGTGTCGCGTTCCGGATCGGCCAGGTGGAGGTAATGGGGGGTGGAGGCAACCATCTCCTTGGTGCCGATGCACGCTGCCAGCTCCCGATCGGGATCGACCTCCACCCCGAAGCGGCGACCCAGCCAGTCTGAGGCGGCCGTCCGGTACGCCGCGCTGCCCGAGGCCGTCGGATAGCCCCGCTCGGCCCCGGACCCGCCCAGTGCCTCCAACACCCCTGCAGGGGGAGCGTCGCAGGGCGTGCCCACCGAGCAGTCCACCACCCCACCGCGGCGGTCGCCGGTGTCGGCCCCGAACCGGGCCCGAGCCAGCTCGACCAGCTCGGCCAGGCGGTCGTACGGGTACGGGGGCGGGGTGAACCCCCCGGCCGCGCTCATCGGGCGGCGAACGCGGCGAACCGGGCCCGTCCCGCCTCGTCCAGCACGACCCGGACGCGGATTGACTCGTCGCCAGCGTCCTCGTCCACGATCTCCCCTTCCCGATGCACGGCCGCCAGCACGTCGCCCCGAATGTAGGGGATGACGAGCTCGACGACCCGATCGGCGACCCGCAGCCGGTCGGCCACCGAGGCGGCCAGCTCATCGATACCCTGGCCGGTCGCGGCCGACACGGCCACCGATCCGGGGTGGGCGGCGACCAGACGTGCCACCTCGGCGGCAGCTTCCCCACCTGTGGCGTCGACCTTGTTCACCACCAGGAGCTCGGGGACGTCAGCGGCGTCGATCTCGGCGAGGACGGTCCGCACCGCGGTGATCTGACCTTCGGGATCGGGTGAGGTGGCGTCGACCACGTGCACCAGGAGGTCCGACTCGCGGACGCTCTCGAGCGTGGAGCGGAACGCCTCGACCACCTGGTGGGGCAGCTTCCGGACGAAGCCGACGGTGTCGGTGAGGAGGACGGTCTCGCCGCCGGGGAGCGCCCACCGGCGGGTGCGGGGATCGAGCGTCGAGAACAGCCGGTTCTCGACCAGGACCTCCGCTCCGCTCAGCCGGTGGAGCAGCGTCGACTTCCCTGCGTTCGTATAGCCGACCAGCGATACCGTCCGCTGGCGCCCCCGACCCCTCGCCCGGCGCTGGGTCCGGCGCGTCCGCTCGAGCTGGCGGAGGTCCGACTCGAGGCGGGTCATCCGGCGCAGCAGGCGCCGCCGGTCGACCTCGAGCTGCGTCTCGCCCGGTCCCCGGGTCCCGATGCCGCCGGCCTGCTGGCTGAGCGCCGTGCCCCTGCCCCGCAGGCGGGGCAACCGGTAGCGCAGGAGCGCCAGCTCCACCTGGGCCTTTCCTTCCGGGGTGCGGGCGTTCTGGGCGAAAATGTCGAGGATGACCGCCGTCCGGTCGATGGCGGTCCGTCCGAGCAGCCGTTCGAGGTTGCGCTGCTGGGCCGGGGAGAGCTCGTCGTCAAAGACCACGGTGTCGGCATCGGCGGTCAGGCACCGCTCGAGCAGTTCGGCCGCCTTGCCGCTGCCGATGAAGGTAGCCGGGTCCGGCGCGTCCCGACGCTGGACGATCCGGTCGACGACGTCGGCGCCGGCCGTGTCCACCAGCTCGCACAGCTCGTCGAGGGCACGTTCGGTCTCGTCGAGCGACCCGCCGGGGAACACGACGCCCACGACCACGATGCGTTCCCGCCCTTCGCGCGAGATGAGGGCGTCGGTGAAGGCGGTCTCGATCGGCGTCACGGCGACGTTCCGAGGTCGTCGGGGTCCACGTCCACCACGCCCACGTAGGCGACCGGGCCCGACAGGCTGACGGCGCCGCTGTCGTCGAGCTCGACGGTGAGCGTGCCGCCCGGGTTGGCCACGTCGACCCGGTCGCCCACCAGCCGGCGGGCCCGGGCGGCGGCGGCCGCCGCGCACGTGCCCGTCCCGCACGCCTGCGTCCGCCCCACACCCCGCTCCCACACCACCAGATCGAGTGACCCCGCAGCGGCGCCGGGCGACACCACTTCGACGTTGGTGCCCCCTGTCACCGACGACGACAGGTCCGGGCCGATGCGGTCGAGGTCGACCGTCGACAGGTCGTCCACGAAGACGACCAGGTGGGGGTTGCCCATGTCGACCGACGTGGCCCATGCCTCGCCCATCCCGGCCTCCACGTCCGCACCGAGCGTGGCACGCCCCATGTCGACCGAGGCTGAAGCGAGGCTGGGCCGGGTGCCGGGCACGTAGCGGATGGTGCGCAGGCCCGCCCCGGTGGCCACCCCGAAGGTCTCCCCCGTCACGATCCCCGCCTGCACGACCGCCTGGGCCAGGCAGCGGATCCCGTTGCCGCTCATCTCGGCCGCAGAGCCGTCCGCGTTCCACAGCTCCATGGAGACGGCGGCATCGCCCGCCCCGGGCCCGACCCGGATCACCCCGTCGGCACCGATCCCCCGGTGCCGGTCGGCCAGGGCTCGAGCCACCGGCCCGTCCAGGCCGACCGTCCCGTCCAGGTCGATCACCACCAGGAAGTCGTTGCCGGCACCATGGTGTTTCGTCAGTCGCACGTCCGTTCCCATCGCTCGCCCGGGCCGTCGAGGTGGCCGGCCCGGTGGGCCCGGGCCGTCCCGGCCGGTCCCGTCGTCCTGATGGGCGTCACTTCGCGCCCGACATCTCGAGAGCCGCATCCACCACGTCGGCCCGGTCCACCCACACGATACGGGGATCCCGACCGAACCACGCCCGCTGCCGCTTGGCCAGCGTCCGGGTGCGCCGGATGATCTCCCCCACCGCCTCGTCGAGGGACACCTCACCCTCGATGTGGGCGAGCAGCTCCCGGTAGCCGACGGCCTGGCGGGCCGTCCGCGACAGCCCCCCGGGTGCGGCGAGCAGACCCTCCACCTCCCCGAGGAACCCGGCGCTCAGGTGGGCCCCGACCCGTTCCTCGATCCTCCGTTCGAGCTCGGCGCCATCGGTGGTGATGCCCACCATCGCCACCGGCGTGGGCGGGTAGCGCTCGAGGCCCGGGCCGTAGGTTGAGAACGGCCGGCCCGACCCAAGGGTCACCTCGAGCGCCCGGACGATCCGGCGCCGGTTCGACGGGGCGATCCGGCCCGCCGCCACCGGGTCGAGCTCCGCCAACCTGGCGTGGAGGCCGGCCAGCGCCGCCGTCCCGTGCCCCTGGCATTCGGCATCGTCGAGGGAGGCGTCGAGCTCGGCGGCCACTGCCGGGTACCGGCCGGGCAGGGCGAGCCCGTCGACCACCGCTCGCAGGTGGAGCCCGGTGCCACCGACGAGAACCGGCAGCGAACCCCGCTGGCCGATGTCCGCAAGGGCGGCGGTCGCCGCCCGCTGGAACCGTGCGACGGAGAACTCCTCCGACGCGGGAACGAGGTCGAGCATGTGGTAGCGGACCTGTCGACGGACCTCAGCCGGCGGCTTGTCCGTCCCGATGTCCATGCCCCGGTAGACGGCCATCGAATCGACCGAGACCAGCTCCACCACGGGAGCGCCGGGCGACGAGGCGAACCGCCGGGCGACGGAGAGCGCCGCGTCCGACTTGCCGGACGCCGTCGGTCCGACGATGGCGACGGCTCGCCATCGGCGGGGTTCGCTCACGCGCTAGCTACCGGGATCCGGGGCCGGTGGCGAGGCGGGGACACGGTGGCCACGTGCTCGCCCACCAGGTGGTGGGGGGCCGCCGCTGTCACCCGGACGGTGGCGAAGCTGCCCGGCTCCAGCGACTCGCCCTCCGGGGGCTCGAAGTGGACCAGCTTGTTCTGGGTGGTACGTCCGGTCGTCCTCGCCCGGTCACGACGCGACGGCCCTTCCACCAGTACCTCTTCCACCATACCGACGCGGGCGTCGTGGCGCATGAGAGCGGAGCGCTCCACCACGGCACGCAGCCGCTCGAAACGCTCGCTGACCACCTCTGGCGGGACGAACCGGTCCTCCATGGCCGCCGCTCGCGTCCCCGGTCGGGGCGAGAAGATGAACGTGTAGGCGCTGTCGAAGCCGGCCTCGGCCACCACGGCCAGGGTGTCCTCGAACTCATCGTCCGTCTCGCCGGGGAAGCCGACGATGATGTCGGTGGTGACGGCCAGGTCGGCGACCGCGCTGCGGGCAGCGGCGAGCCTCTCGAGGTACCGGGCGGCGGTGTAGCCGCGGCGCATGGCGGACAGCACCCGGTCGCTGCCCGACTGCAGGGGCAGGTGCAGGTGGTTGCACACGGCAGGAGTCTCGGCCATCGCCGCGATGGTCTCCGGCCGCAGGTCCTTCGGATGGGGGCTGGTGAAGCGGACACGGCGGATCCCCTCGACCGAGCCGACGGCCCGGAGCAGGTCGGCGAAGAGGGGTCGGCGTCGTGTGAGGTCCCGGCCGTACGAGTTGACGTTCTGCCCGAGGAGGGTGACCTCGGTGACCCCCCGCCCGGCCAGGACGCCCACCTCCGCCACCAGGTCGTCGAAGGGGCGCGACACCTCGGGGCCGCGCACGGTGGGGACGATGCAGAAGGCGCAGGAGTTGTCGCACCCGATCTGGATGGTGACCCACGCGGCGTAGGGCACGTCCCGCTCGGCGGTCAGTGCCAGCGACGACGGGGCGGCGCCACCCGACACGCCACCCGACATACCACCCGGAGCCCCGGCGGCAGCGGCCACACCCGACGCCCCCTCCCCTGGCTGGAGGATCTCGACCACCGGTCCCGACGCGGAGCGCCGGAGGAGCTCAGGCGCCCGGGCCAGGTTGTGGGTGCCGAAGACGACATCGACGTGATCGGCCCGCTCACGGATCCGTTCGCCCTCGAGCTGGGCGAGGCAGCCCCCCACGGCGATGCGGACATCGGGACGCTCGGCCCGGAGGGCCTTGACCGCACCCAGGTGTCCGTAGAATTTGTTGTCGGCGTTCTCCCTGATGCAGCACGTGTTGAACACGACGACGTCGGCTGAGGCGACGTCGTCGGTGGCCACCATGCCCTCCGCCGCCAGCAGGCCGGCGAGCTGCTCGGAATCGTGCTCGTTCATCTGGCACCCGTAGGTCCGGATGTGGAACGTCCTCGGCACGCCCCCGTCCGGAACCTGAGGAACCTCGGGATCGCTGCCCGATTGGGGCGGCCTGGGCGTGGTGTCGGTCACCCCGTCAGGATAGGGGCACCCCGGGCCGGGCTGGCCCGTCCGGGTGGTTCGCGGTGACGACGGTGTGGATGCCACCACGGACCAGCCAGTCGGTGGTCACCGACATCCGCCGGGGCGAGACGGCTGCCACCAGGTCGTCCAGGATGCGGTTCGTCACGTCCTCGTGGAACGCACCCTCGTCCCGGAAGCTCCACAGGTACAGCTTGAGCGACTTCAGCTCGACGATCGAGGCCTCGGGCACGTACTCGATGACGACGGTGGCGAAGTCGGGCTGGCCGGTGAGGGGGCAGACGCACGTGAACTCGGGTGTCTCGCACCTGACCGTGTACTCGCGCCCCGGGCGCGGGTTGTCGACGGTGACGAGCTCCCGGCTCGGTGCCGAGGGCACGTCAGCGCCCGGCGTCGAAATCGAACGGTGCCGGTGCGGCCACCCCGGCCCCCGACGCCGAACCGTCCCCGCTCCCGCGCCACAGTGGCGCACGATCGGTCCACAGGTCCCCGGTCCCGTCGCGGTCGACCACCAGGCCGTGGAGGTCTGGGCGGAGGAGCTGGACGGTGCCCGGCACGTCGGCCTCTGCCATGGCCGCCACCGCGGCAGCCTGCACGGCCGAGCCGTCGGTCCCCCTGCAGATGCCGACCAGCGATGGTCCTGCTCCCGACCAGCACGCGGCCAGTGCACCTCCGGCAACCAGTCGCCCGAGGAGCTTGGGTGCGGCCGGGAACAGTGGGCTGCGGTAATCCTGGTGGAGCCGGTCCTCGGTCGCCTCCCTGGTCAGCACGCGCGAGTCGGCCAATCCGGCGAGGAGGAGGGCCATCCTCCCCAGGTTGAAGGCGGCGTGCTCCCGGCTGACCTCGGCGGGGAGCACCTGGCGGGCGCGGGACGTCGACAGGGTCACATCCGGCACCATGACGACGAACACCAGGCTCACGTCGAGGGGGAGGCGCACGGCGCGCACGGCACCCTTCACCATCGTCGCGGCCACCAGCCCGCCGACGACGGACGCCGCCGCGTTGTCCGCATGGCCGTCGACGGCGGTGGCGACAGCGAGCGGATCGCTGGCACCGGCAGCCGCGGCGGCTGCTGCCGCCAGGGCGGCTGACGAGCCCAGTCCCCGGGCGACCGGGATCTCCGAGCGCACGGTGATGGCCAGCCGGTCGTGGCCGGCGACGTCGATGGCGACGCGGGCGGCCAGGTGCGACTGGTCGTCTGCCAGCCCCGCCCCCTCGCCCTCGGTGCGGACGATAAGCCGGCTGGCCGGCTCCACCTCCACCTCCACGTAGCGGTCCAGGGCTACGGCCAGAGTGTCGAACCCGGGGCCGAGGTTCGCCGACGACGCCGGTGCACGTGCGAGCATCCCCCGAGGCTACTGCGCGCCGCGACCGTCTGACGTGGACCGGAACCGGAGACGGCGCTGATGGCAGGGCCGAATGCAGAGCCCGGACAGGTGCCGATCACCGGTGGGTGACCCGCCACCAGAACCCAGGGGTCGGGACCGGCGCCGCCAGCACCAGCCCGACCTCGACGTGCTCGCTGCCGACCTGGTAGAGAACCGTGCCCGCGGGCGTCCGTCGCGGTTCCCCCGGGCGCACCGTCGCCAGCCGGACCCGTTGGGTGACCATGAGGCCCGGCCAGCCGGGGAGCTCGGCCGACGACGCCACGGCCACCGGCGCGCGGTGCGCACTCCCCGACCAGGTGACCCCGACACTCCCCACGACCCGCCCGCTCACGGCCACCGTCACCGGGCGCACGCCGCCGGCCACCGCGGCCAGCAGGTTGTCGGCCGGCGGGCGGGTGAAGCGGAGCGGGTCGGGGATGTAGGGGAACGTCGTCGTCGTCGTGGTCGGTGGGGGCGGAGGTGGGGGTGGGGGCGCCGTCGTCGGTGGTGACGGGGCGGAGGCGGGGGCGCCGGCGGGATGTGCTGTCGTCGTGGTGGTCGTGGGAGGCGGGGGCGGCGACGTGGTCGTGGTCGTCGGTGGCACCGGTGGCGGCACCGGCTGCCCCACGACGGCGGCCAGGACGAGCACGGCGGACGGACCGACCGTCACCTTGCGGGCCAGCACCAGGCATCCGCCGGCCGCCGCCGTGTACCCGGACTTGACCCCGATGGCACTGCCCGAGTCCACCTCGGAGACGATGTTCGAGATCTTTCCCGCCACCGGCACGGTCACGGACCGCAACGCCACCGCAGTGGCGAATGCCGGCTCGCCCATGGCGTACGACGTCACCTTCAGGACGTCGGCTGCGCTCGACACGGTGTGGGGATCGAAGCCGCTCACGTCTGCGTAGTGGGTCTCGGACATCCCGAGTGACGCGGCCAGCAGGTTCATCTTCCCGACGAACGCCGACTGGCTCCCGGCGTCCCACCGGGCAAGGGCCGTGGCCAGGTTGTTGGCCGACGCCAGGAGCAACGCCTCGATCATCTGACGCTCACTCAGGACCTCGCCGGTACGGACGGGGACGGTGGACTGGTCATCGTGGGCGTCGGCGCCGTAGGTGGACGCGTCGGCAGCCGTCACCGTGATGGCCGGGCCAGGGTTCCCCGGAGCCAGCGGGTGGTCGTGGAGCACGACGGCGGCCACCGTGATCTTGGTCAGGCTGGCGACCGGTAGGGGCTGTTCCGGTCCCGACGTCTCGAAGACGCCGAGCGCCGGCACGGAGATCGCCGCCTGGCCGGTCGCCGGCCACGGCATCGACGGGCTGCCGCCCGGCACGCGCACGCTCACGCCCAGGGCACTGGTCACGACGGCGGGCGGGAGGGCACGCCGGTAGCGAGCGGCAGCGGTGATCCCCACGGCGGCCGCCAGCACGACCACCGCGGCCGCCACGACGACGTACCGGCGCCAGTGCCGTCGGCGTGGCGGCGCGAGCTCGACGCCGGGGACCGGCGATGGCACCGCCGTTGTGGACGGGGCCGCACTCACCGGCGAGGGTGCGGACGCGGCGTCGCCGCCTCCGCCTCCCGGCGCAAGGAGGGGCGACCCGGTCGACCCGGCCGCGTGCGCGTCGACGATCGCCGTGTCCGGCTCGATGGCCGAACGCTGATCCCAGGTGTCGCTGCTCAGCGGGCGTCCAGCTCCTCGGGTGTCATCAGCACCTGGCGCGCTTTGGAACCTTCGGAGGGACCGACAACGCCGCGCCGCTCGAGCAGGTCCATCAGCCGGCCCGCGCGCGCGAAGCCGACTCGCAGCTTGCGCTGGAGCATCGACGTGGAGCCGAGTTGCGACCGCACCACGAGATCCATCGCCTGGGCCAGCAGCTCATCGTCGTCACCGTCGACGCCCCCCGGACCCGTGTCCGGGCCGGCCACGTCCTCGATCCCGGCGACGACCTCCATCGCACGCTGCCGCCGCCAGTGGGCGACGACGGCGCGCACTTCCTCCTCACTGACCCACGGTCCCTGGATCCGCTGGGGATTGGAGGACGAGGCCGTGAGCAGCAGCATGTCGCCCTTGCCGATGAGCCGCTCCGCTCCCGGCTGGTCGAGGATGACCCGGCTGTCAGCCAGCGACGACACCGAGAACGCCCATCGCGACGGGATGTTGGCCTTGATCACGCCCGTGATGACGTCGACGGACGGCCGCTGGGTGGCGAGCACCAGGTGGATCCCGACCGCCCGGGCCATCTGCGCGATCCGGCAGACCGACTCCTCCACGTCACGAGCCGCCACCATCATCAGGTCGTTCAGCTCATCGACCACGATCAGCACGAACGGGAGGCGGGGGTAGCGCGGCTCGGGATCACCGTCCTCCTCGTCGGAGCCCACCGTGCGTAGGCGGTGGGCCTGCTCGGCGTCGGACAGCTCGCCGCGGTCGAACGCCGTGTTGTAGCCCGTGATGTCACGCATGCCCACCTCGGCCAGCAGGTCGTACCGGCGCTCCATCTCCTTCACCGCCCACGAGAGGGCATTGGCCGCCTTCTTCGGGTCGACGACCACCTGGGTGAGGAGGTGCGGGAGGTCGTTGTACTGCCCGAGCTCCACCCGCTTGGGGTCGACCAGGATGAGCCGCACCTGCTCGGGGGTGGACCGCATCAGGATCGACGTGAGCACGGAGTTGATGCAGGACGACTTGCCCGATCCAGTGGCTCCCGACACGAGGACGTGCGGCATCTCCGCCAGGTTCACCATGACCGGGCGACCGGCGATGTCGCGCCCGAGGGCCACCTCGAGCGGATGGTGCGCCTTCGCTGCCTCCGGCGACGAGAGGATGTCGGCCAGGGCGACCAGCTGGCGGCGGCGGTTCGGCACCTCGACGCCGATGGCCGACCGTCCCGGGATCGGGGCGAGGATGCGCACGTCCGGTGAGGCCATGGCATACGCGATGTCCTTGGAGAGGGACGTGACCCGGGCAACCTTCACCCCCGCCCCCAGCTCCAGCTCGTACCGGGTCACCGACGGGCCCACCGTCCGTCCCACGAGCCGGGTCTCGACGCCGTGTGCAGCCAACGACGCCACGAGGTCGCGTCCCGCCGCGTCGATGTCGGCATCGTCGACGGTGTGTTGGCGGGAGCGCTTGAGGAGCTTGGGCGGGGGCAACCGCCAGTCCCCGACCTCGGGCCCGAGGCGGAGCTCGAGCTGATCGATCGGCCCGTCCGCCTGGCTCGCAGTGCCGCGCGGGGCGGCCGCCTCACCGGCGCCGGTTCCCCTCCCCGCACCCACCGGGTCGTCGACCAGCTCGACCAGCTCGGGAACGCCGGCGGGAGCGGCATCCTGGCCGGCTAGCTCGGGCGGGACGCGGTGCTCCTCGCCCACCGGGTCCGTGGGTGGCGCACCCGCCGAGCCGGCGAGCGCGGCACCGAAGGGATCGGTGGGCTCGTCGAGGCTCTGGCCGTACTCCTCGGGCCGAGCCGTGACCGCCGGTGCCCGCACCGCGGCACCGGCACGGCGGGCCAGGCGCATGGACCAGCCGGCCACGGTGCGCACCCGCACCCCGGTGAACAGGACCAGTGCCACCACGGTCAGGGCAACCAGGACCACGGCGGCCCCGAGCCCGCCGAGACCGGCTCGCAGCGGGTTCGCCACCGCCGCCCCGAACCACCCCCCGGCCCGCGACAACGCCGAGATGGCAGACGTGAACCCGGGGGAGCCACCAGCCAGCGCGGCCATGCCCGACACCGCCGCCAGCAGCACGGCTGCACCGAGCACGGCCCGAACCGGCTCACGTCGGGGAGGACCGGTCCCGTCGTCCTCGGCACCACGGCGGCCGGCGAACAGCACGGCGGCCGCCCCCACCAGGATCACAGGGAGGAGGAAGCGGCTCCAGCCGACCAGCGCCCCGGTGGCAGACCGCACGCCGCGACCCACCGGACCGAGCCCGTCGGCGTACACGGCGATGGCGTCGAGGACGCCGACGGTGACCAGCGCCACCCCCCACAGGTCGGCGGCGTGGGCAGCGAGGACACGCCGGGTCGCACCTGTGGGCTGGGGGCTCGGCGCCGGGGCCCGGCTCCCCCGCTGGCGGGAATTGGGTGCGCTCGAGCGAGATCTCGACGGCGTGCCCGTGCGCGAGCGACCTCCCCGGGGCGCCGTCGCCCCCCGGCTCGTACCCGAGCGATGGCTGGTCCGGGTGGTCACAGGCACACCACGATACTGCCGGGCGGTCGCCGTCTGGCGCACCCGGACCGGCGTCAGACGGTGACGATGATGGGCACGATGAGAGGTCGCTGGCGCGTCCGGGTCCCCACGAACCGCCCCAACGCCTTGCGGGCCACCCGGTTGAGGGTCTCGTGGTCACGGGCGCCGTCGGCCAGCGCCTGGTCGATGGCGGTGGCCACCAGCAGGCCGGCCTCGTCGAGCATGGCCTCCTCGTCGAGGTGGTGCGCCCATCCCCGCGCCACGATCTGGGGCTTGGAGACCATCTCCCCCCGTCGCAGGTCGACGGTTGCCACCACCATGACCACGCCCTCCTCAGCCAGGACCCGCCGGTCGTGGAGCACGCCGTGGCCCATGTCGCCCACCGCGCTCCCGTCGACGAACAGGTAGCCGCCGGGGACGTCGCCGTCCCGGTGGAGCCCCGTCTCGTCGAGACGGATGGCGTCGCCGTCCTCGCACAGGAGCATCCGGTCGGCGCTCAGCCCCATGGAGGAGGCCAGGCGGACGTGGTTGGCCATGTGGCGGTACTCGCCATGGACGGGCACGAAGTACGCGGGACGGGTGATCGAGTGCAGCGTTGCCAGCTCGCCCTGCCGGGCATGGCCGCTCACGTGGACGGCCTCGACGCCGGAGTGGACCACCTCGACGCCGAGGCGGTGGAGGTTGTCGATGACCCGGCCGACCGACCATTCGTTCCCTGGAATGGGATGGGCGCTGATCACCACGACGTCGTCCCGGCGCAGGCGGAAGAAGCGGTTCTCCCCCGTCGCCAGGCGGGACAGTGCCGACATCGGTTCGCCCTGCGAGCCGGTCGAGATGACGCACACCTGGCCGGGATCGAGCTCGTCGACGTCCTCGATGTCGACGAGCGCGTCATCGGGGATGTCCAGGATGCCCAGCCGCCGGGCGAGCGCGACGTTCTTCTGCATCGAGCGTCCCAGGGTCGCCACCTTCCGACCTCCCGCCCGTGCCGCATCGGCCACCTGTTGGACCCGGTGGATGTGGCTGGCGAAGCACGTCACGACGAATCGCCGTCCCGGGCGTTCGAGGAACACGCGCCGCAGCGTGATGCCGACCGTGCTCTCCGACGGCGTGAAGCCGGGCTCCTCGGCGTTGGTCGAGTCGGCCAGGAGCAGCCGCACGCCCGAGGTGCCGGCCAGCTCGCCCATCCGGCTGAGGTCGGTCCGGCGACCGTCGACCGGATGGAGGTCCAACTTGAAGTCACCCGAGTGCAGGATCACGCCCTGGGGGGTGTGGAAGGCCACGGCGAAGGCACACGGCACCGAATGGGTCACCGGGATGAACTCCACGTCGCACGGGCCGATCCGCCGTCGCTCACCGTCGGCGACCGGCACCCAGGTGACCTGGTCCCCCAGCCCGGCCTCCTCCACCCGGCTGCGGGCCAGGCCGAGGGAGAGCTCCGAGCCGTAGACGGCCACCGGGAAGTCGCGCACCAGGTAGGCCAGGCCGCCCGTGTGGTCCTCGTGGCCGTGGGTGAGGATAACGCCGTCGACGCGCTCCGCGTTCTCGCGCAGGTACGTCAGGTCGGGCAGGACCAGGTCGACGCCGGGCATGTCCGGGTCGGGGAACATGATCCCGCAGTCGAGGACCAGGATCCGCCCGTCGACCTCGATGCAGGCGCAGTTGCGACCGATCTCGCCGAGGCCGCCGAGGAAGACGATCCGGACCGGCTGCGGTGCGTCCGACGGTGCGCCGTCCGGGCGCCTCTTGCGGGAGCGCCCGGCTCCCCCGGCCCTGCCGGCGCCGCCTGCCGGCGCGCGCTCAGCCAACGCGGTGCGGCGACCGGGCCGCTGCGGGTAGCGAAGCAACCAGCTGGCGGGCCGCTGCGTCGAGCTCGTCGGGAGCGGGGCCGAGCGGAAGGCGGCACTGCCCGACCGGCAGCCCCAGCGCCCGGCACGCCGCCTTCGCCGGCAGGGGGTTCGGGAAGCGGTCGGAGGTCTCGAACGCGTAGGACTCGAGCAGCGACGCGTTGACGGCACGGGCGCCCTCGTGGTCGCCGCTGGCGAACGCCGCCACCATCGCACCCATGGCGTCTCCCACCCAGTGCGACGCCACGCTGATCACCCCGACCGCCCCCACCGCCATCATCGGCAGGGTGAGCGCGTCGTCACCGCAGTAGAGCTCGAAGCCGTCGGGTGTGGAGGCCACCACCCGGGCCGCGCCTGCGGGGTCGCCCGTCGCGTCCTTCACCCCCACGATGTTGGGGACGTCCGCGGCCAGTGCCACCAGGACCTCCGGCGCGATCCGCCGGCCCGTGCGGACGGGTACGTCGTAGAGCACGACGGGCAGCGACGTCGCCCCGGCGACGGCACGGAAGTGGGCAGCGATGCCCGACTGGGGCGGGCGGTTGTAGTACGGCGTCACGACGAGGATGCCGTCGACACCCACCGCCTCCGCCGCACGGGTCATCGCCACCGAGTGCTCGGTCCCCGCCGTGCCGGTCCCGGCGAGCACCGGAATGGTGACCGCGTCGGCCACCGACCGCCACAGGTCCACCCGTTCCTCGTCGGTCAGCGCCGGACTCTCTCCGGTCGTCCCGGTCACGACCAGGCCGTCGCTGCCGTTGTCGGCCAGCCACCGGGCCAGTTCGACGGCCGCCCCCAGGTCGAGGGCCCCCTCGTCGTCGAAGGGGGTGACCATGGCGGTGATGACCGCACCGAACCGGGGGCCGCTCACCGCTCCCCCCGTCCGGGGCAGGGGTCGGACCGGCAGTCGCCGGACCCGGCTGGTTGGGCTCCGGCAGGATCGGTTCGCATGGCCTGAGCGGGATGACCCATGATCGGCTCAGGCTACCAGCCGGGACCCGCAGGTCCCGGCCGGTGCCGAGCCACGTTCCGTCCGATCGGGATCAGGACGCCATGCGCTCCTGGGGAGGCAGGTCCGAGTTGGCGTCCGCGTCCTCGGTGGTGTCCTCCCAGTTCTCGAACTGGATGACGCCCAGCTCAGTGAAGCGCTCGCGCAGCCAGCCGTCGGCTGCGTCGAGCAGTCCGAGCTTGCGGCAGTTGGGGACGATCTTCGAGAACAGGAGGGCCTGGAACATCTGGCGCTCGGGCGCCTGCGCGATCAACGGCACGACCGCCTTGGGGTCGACCCCCATGCGGTCCCACACCTCCTGCTGGAGGAACCGGTCGCGCATGCGGACGGCGGCCTCGAAGGCGAATTCCTGGCGCTCGCGGAGCTCGCCCGCACTCAGCCCCGCGTAGTACTCCTGCAGGCTGATCACCCCGAAGGCGACGTGCCGGGCCTCGTCGGCCATGACGTAGCGGAGGAGGGTCTTGAGCAGCGGCTCGTTGGACATCTGGTGCATGAACCCGAAGGCGGCCAGCGCCAGACCCTCGACCATGATCTGCATGCCGAGGTAGGTCATGTCCCACCGGCTGTCGGCGATGATGTCGTCGAGCAGGAGGCGGAGGTGGGCGTTGACCGGGTAGTGCCCGGACAGCTTGCCGTCGAGGTACTTGGCGAAGACCTCGACGTGGCGGGCCTCGTCCATGACCTGGGTCGACGCGTAGTACTTCGCGTCGATCCACGGCACCGTCTGGACGATCTTGGCCGTGCAGACGAGGGCCCCCTGCTCGCCGTGCATGAACTGCGACAGCGTCCAGTTCTGGCTCTCGATGCCGAACTCGAGGAACTCCTTGTCCCCCCACGAGGCGAGTGGCGTCCCCGACAGGTCGAACTCGGCCCCGAAGCCGCCGTTCGCCATGGCCGCCTCGGTCACCAGCTTGGCCTGGTCGACGTCGGTGTCCCAGGGAAGATCGGTCTCACCGTTCCACTGGGCGCTCTTGGCCTTCTCGTAGAGCTTGTTGAGCTTGGCCCGGGCGCCCTTCTCGTAGTCCCACGTGAAGTCGGTGTCGTAGGTGGCCTCCACCCGGTGGTGGCCGTCGGGCTCCTCGACCCCGACGACGGACAGGATGGCTTCGTAGTCGTTGATCTCGTCGCGGCCGATGATGTCGAAGTTGGCGCTCATCTCCGGTGGTGACTCGATGGTCATGAGACTTCTTCCCCTTTGCGGTGGTGGTCGGTGCGGTGGTGGCGGTGATCGTGTTCTCGGGACCGGCGGGCGGAGCCGGCGGCGTCCCGGTCGGTGGCGGCCGAGGTCAGGTCGAACGGCTCATCGGCCGCCGGCCCCCGCAGGGCACGGACGCCGGGGAGCACGAAGGTCTCGACGAGCCGGCCGACGGCGACCGGATCGGTGCAGTCGACGCGGTCGGACGGGTCGACGACGTAGGTGAGGATGATGCGGCAGGCCCACTCGGCCACCCGGGCGGCCTCCTCCATCGGCATCCACCGGGCCAGGAACGGCGCCCCGAAGGTGCTCGCCATGCGCAGCAGTTCGCTCCCCTCGTCGAATGCGAGGAGGCGGAGCACGACCTCCGGCTCGACGTCGAGCAGGGTGGCCAGCGCCGGATGGTCGGCGATGGCTGCCGCCGCGCCCGAGATGGCGGTCACCAGCACGCCCCGCACGTCGTTCTCCGAGCTCAGCCGGGCCGCCAGCTCGGTGAACAATGTGGCGACCTGGCTCTCCGCCGTCGACCGGAGAAGCTCGTCCTTGCCACCGGGGAACACCCGGTAGACGGTCGCCCGGGACAGTCCGGCGGCACGGGCCACGTCGTCGACGGTGGTCTTGGCCACGCCCTGCCGGACGATGCACGCCAGAGCGGCGTCGATGATGCGGTTCCGTGGTGGTGCACTGGGGCTGCCAGCCGGTTCATCGCGTCCCCACGCGCTGCCGGCCCCCCCCTGTCCCCCTCGGACCACGTGGAACTCTCCACGACTGACGGTCACAGGGTGAAACAGTAAAGCGAAACCTGTTTCATCGTCAAGGGGTCACCTGTCGGACGCCATCCTCACCAGCCGGACGGCCCCGGTGCCGACGGTTCGGGGCCGACGACGATGCCGGCCAGCAATTCGGCCCGCACCAGCTCGCTGACCTGGGCGGGGTCATCCAGGTCCCACCTCCCCGGGCTGGTCATGTACGACATGATCATCCTGGCCAGGAAGTCGGCGGCCTCGGCGTCGTCCACGCCAGAGGCCACGCCGTGGGCCCGCAGATACGGGAGGAGGAAGGCGGCCACGGCTGCGCGCACCTGGTTCCCCTCCACCGTGAGCTGGGGAAGCAGGAGCTCGGGCTCCGTCTCCATGATCCGCTGGAGCACCTCGTGCTCCACGATGGCCCGGTGGGCGAAGAGGATCCCCCGCTCCATGACCTGCTCCAGGCTGGGCGCGTCCTGGATCTGCTCGTAGAGCCGCACGGCGAACTCGGCCACCCCGTGGGCCACCGCGGCCTGGAGCAGCTCGTCCCGCCCGCCGGGGAAGTACCGGTAGACCGTCGCTCTCGACACGCCCGCCTCGCGGCCGATGTCCTCGACCGTGGTCTTCCCCATGCCGTGACGGGCGACGCAGGCGTAGGCCGCCACGACCAGGCGCTGGCGCACGTCGGCCACCGGCGGCACGGGCCTCAGATCCCGAGCAGCGGCTCGAGGCCGAGCGTGAGCCCCGGGGTGGACGGCACCCGGCGGACGGCCAGGAGCACGCCGTCCATGAACGCCCGGCGGTCTGTCGTGTCGTGCCGGATGGTCAGCGTCTGGCCCGTCGCACCGAGGAGGACCTCCTGGTGGGCGACGAGACCGGGAAGGCGGACCGAGTGGACCCGGATCCCCCCGTCGCCGGCGCCCCCCCGTGCGCCGGGCACGACGACGTTGCTGGTGGCATCGGGTGGGTACGCACCGGCTCCGGCTGCCCTGCGGGCGGCGGCCATCCTCGCCACCGTGTCCAGTGCCGTCCCTGACGGGGCGTCGAGCTTGCCGTTGTGGTGGAGCTCGATCACCTCGGCGCCGGCGAACCAAGGTGCCGCCAGCTCGGCGAAGCGGGCCATCAGCACGGCGCCGATGGCGAAGTTGGGCGCCAGCACGCAGTTCGGCGCGCCCGACTCCGGCCCGGCGAAGGACCGTGCCAGCCCGGCCAGGTCGTCATCAGTCAGCCCGGTGGTGCCCACCACGGCGTGGATGCCGGCGGCGGCCACCCTGGCCAGATTGCCCGGTGCGACGCCTGCCACGCTGAAGTCGACGACCACGTCGGGAGCAGCGCCGACCAGCACGTCGAGATCCGCCTGGATGACGACCCCGGCGACCTCGGTGCCGGCTGCACCGGGGTCGACCGCCGCCACCAGCTCCAGGTCATCGGCACCGGCGACGGCCCGACAGACCTCGTCGCCCATCCGCCCACCTGCTCCGAGCACGCCCACGCGCATGGCGACACCCTACCGGCGGCCGCGCCCGGCCGGCTGCGGCACGGAACCGGTTCAAAAGGCGCCGGGCGAACCGGCCATGCCCACGATCGGCTTGTTGAGGCGCAGGTTCCCGAGCGAACCCCGGAACGGGGCGTCGAAGGCGAAGACCCCGCCATCGGATGCCACCAGCCAGTAGCCGCCCGTCAGGGGGTCGACGGCCATGCCGACGATGGGCTTGTTCAGGCGGAGGGCACCGGTCGACCCGTGGAACGGGGCGTCGAAGGCGAAGACCCCGCCGTCGGAGGCCACCAGCCAGTAGCCGCCCGTCAGGGGGTCGACGGCCATACCGACGATGGGCTTGTTGAGGCGGAGCGCACCGGTCGATCCGTGGAAGACGGCGTCGCCGAAGGCGAAGACCCCGCCGTCCGATGCCACCAGCCAGTAGCCGCCCCCGTCGGGGGTGGCGGCCATGCCGACGACCGGTTCGTTGAGGCGGAGGGCACCGGTCGACCCGTGGAACGGGGCGTCAAAGGCGAACACCCCGCCGTCAGCGGCCACCAGCCAGTAACCGCCCGTCAGCGGGTCGGCGGCCATACCGACGATGGGTGCGTTGAGCCGGCGGTTCCCGAGCGAGCCATGGAACGGCGCCCCGAAGGAGAACACGCCCCCGTCCGAAGCCACGAGCCAGTAGCCGCCCGTCAAGGGATCGGCAGCCATGCCGACGATGGGCTTGTTCAGCCGGAGAGCGCCGGTCGAACCGTGATACGGCGCATCGAAGGCGAACACCCCGCCGTCCGATCCCACCAGCCAGTAGTCGACCCCCACCGACAGCTGCCCCGAGACGTAGGTGATGGTGTAGTTGGGATCGGACGCGCCCGAACAGGTGGTCGGATAGTTGCCGGCGGGCGA
>JAJZDI010000006.1:0-70863 GCA_021806045.1 Actinomycetes bacterium | reverse complement strand
TCGAACAGGTGGGAGCGGTGGTGAGGGAAGCCGGGCTGTCCCCGTTCACGAAGCCCGAGTAGCTCGGGGTGACCCCCGGCACCGTGCCGCCGTAGGTCATGGTCGGGGACGAGGCGGTGATGGTGAGGGTGGCCTGGGTGACCGCCAGCGTCCCGGAGACGTAGCTGATGTTGTAGTAGGGGTCGGAGGCGCCACTGCAGCTCGTCGGGAACTGCCCGATCGGGAACGGCGGAGCGGGCCCGAGGATGGTGCAGGTCGCCGGGGTCGTGAGGGACGCCACGGTGTCGCCGTTCACGAAGCCCGAGTAGCTGGGGGTGATGGCCGGCGGCGTGGTGCCCCACGGGATGGTGAGGGTGGGACCGGTGATGGTGAGGGTGGGGGCGGCCGCCACCGGCGCGGCGGCTGGCGACACCGTCGTCGTCTGGTTGTCGCCGTCCGTGACCGACACCGCGACGGTGACCGAGTTGTTGTTGCCCTCGGCGGCCGTCGGCGTGTACGTCAGACCGGTCGCCCCGGGGATCGCCGTGCACGAGGTGCCGTTGATCGCGCACGCCTCCCACTGGTACGAGTACGTGAGCGGCGCGGTGCCCGACCAGGTGCCGGGGCTGGCCGTGAGGGGCTGGCCCGGTACCGCGTACCCGTACGGATCGATGCCCGAGATCGAGGGCGGCACGCTGTTGGACGGCGGCGCCGGATCGGTCCAGGTGATGACCACCTCGCCGTTGCCCTTCCGGACGCCGATGTTCGAGCTGCAGGCGATGGCGCAGTAGCCGCTGCCGCCCCCGCCACCTCCCCCGCCGTCAGCGAACAGACCGAAATTCTGACCGTTGCCGCCGCCGCCGCCTCCGCCCCCGTACCACCCGCCGCCGCCTCCGCCGCCGCCACCGGCACCGCCGCAGTACCCGCCACCCGGGGCCTCGCCGGGTCCGCCGGCGCCACCGGCCTGGTTGGCGCCGTTGACGCCCTGATAGCCAGCCCCGGCCCCGCCCTGACCAGTGGTGGTGCTCCCGCCGCCGCCGCCGAACCCCTGCTCGTTCAAGCTGCTGATATTGCCGACGGCGGCGCCGCCGCCGTTCCCGGTGCCGTTGCCGCCCCCGCCGGCACCTGCGTTGCCCCCGTCCTGGCCGATGTTGCTCGTGTAGTACATGTACCAGCTACTCCCCCCGGCGCCTCCCCCACCGCCGGCGACAGCCATGTAGCCGGCTCCGGGCAACAGGAGCGAGGAGAATCCGCCTCCCGCGCCGCCCGCGGTGCCGTCCGTCTGGTTGGCGGGCAGGCCGCTGCACCCGCTGGGCGGGCCGCCCGGCCCCCCGTTGCCGGCGGTACCCGTACCGCCCTGGGACCCGACCACCACGTCATAGGTGGTGCCCGGCGTCACACCGAGGCCGACGATCTGCGTGTAGCCCCCCAACCCGCCCAGGCCACCGCCGTTGTAGCCGCCGTCGATGTTGGGTTCGTCCTGGCCCTGGGCACCCCAGACGGACACGGTGACGCTGGTGACCCCGGCGGGAACGACGAAGGTGTCGCTCCCCGGGCTCGTGTACGTGCACGTCGGGGGGGAGGCGGAGTAGACACCGGTCGCGCCACAGAACGTGAACGCTCCGGCTGGCGACGATCCGGCGACGACGCTGGCGGCCACGGCGGTGACGGTCGTGGCCAGCCCGACGAGGGCGGCAGCGACCGCCCGGAGAGAATGCCGTGTCATCTGCCCCCCGTATCCCCGAGCAGTGACGCCCCTCTACGGCAACGCGCTCGTGGGACGAACAATAACGCGTTCCACTAGTTCCGCACCACCACCGGACAACGACGCCCCTGATCCCCCACCTGACCGCTCCGGCCAGGCCGGCCCCGAGCGATCCGGTCAGCCGGCGGGAACCAGCCCCAGACGGTCGGGGTCGAACCGGTCGGGCGAGAACGGGCCGACCGCCGAGAGCACCCGCGGTGCAGTGGTCAGCTCGGCGGCGATGGCGGCCACGTCGTCAGCGCCGACCGCCCCGATCCGCTCGATCACCTCCTGGACCTCGAGCACCTCGCCGTGGAGCAGCAGGCTGGAGCCGATCCGGTGCATGCGGGCACCGGAGTCCTCTTCGGCCAGCAGCAGCTCGGCCCGCAGGCCGCCCCGGGCCACGTCGAGCTCACGCCCGGTGATCCCACTGTCCCCCAACTCCTCGAGGATGCCCCCGGCCACCGCGAGCACCTCGTCCACGTTGTCCACCGACGTGCCGAGCCCGACCGTCAGCATGCCGGTGTCGGCGAACGACGCCCGCTCGCTCCACACCGAATAGGCCAGACCGCGGCGCTCTCGGATCTCCTGGAACAGCCGGCTCGACACCCCGCCCCCGAGGGCGTGGTTGAACACGGCCGCCGCGTACCGCCGCTCATCGAACCGGTCGAGGGACCGGATGCCGAGGACCAGGTGGGCCTGCTCGGTCGAACGCTCGGCCACGCACACCGGCACCACCGCCTTCGAAGGGGCGGAGCGGGTGGGCCGGACGCCACCCGACGCGGTGAGCCGGGCGTCGATTCCGGCCACCACCGCGTCGTGATCGAAGGCGCCGGCCACGGCCGCCACCATGTTCGCCGGACGGTAGTGGGTCTGGAAGAAGGCGCGGACCGACGCTTCCGTGGTGTCGGACACCGAGCGCTCGGACCCGATCACCTCCCGCCCGAGCGGATGATCGGGGAACAGGGCCGCTGCGCACTGCTCGCCGGCCACGTCGGCGGGCTCGTCCGCGTGCATGTGGAGCTCGTCCAGGATCACGTGGCGCTCGGCGTCCACGTCGGCGGCCCGCAGAGCGGGACGGGACAGGACCTCACCCAGGATGTCGAGCCCGAGGTCCACGTTCTCGGCCAGGAGCCGCATGTAGAAGCTCGTGTACTCCTTGGAGGTGTAGGCGTTGAACTCGCCCCCCACCTCGTCGACCGCCTCGGCGATGGCCGACGCGCTCCATCGCTCGCTCCCCTTGAAGAGCAGATGCTCGAGGAAGTGCGACGCGCCCGCCGACTCTTCGGGCTCATCGCGGGACCCGGTCCCGACGAAGAACCCGAGGCAGACCGAGCGGGCGTCGCGCATCTCCTCGGTCACGACGGCCAGCCCGGAGGCCAGCGCCGCGGTGCGGATCACGGGAGGTGCCCCCTGCACGGGGCCGGAAGGCCGGCCCCGGCCGGGGCGGTGATCACCGGCGGCGGCGGCCACCGCCGCCACTTCGGCGGCGGTCACCCGAACGCTCGGGACGGTCCGAGTGGTCCGAGCGCTCACCGGCCGGTGAGGCGGGGCCCAGGTCGCCGAACTCCTCGACCAGCTCGGCCTCGAAGCTGTCCTCGAACGAGACGGTGGCCGGCCGGCTCGAGCCGCCGGCACCACCGCGGTCGCCACCACCGTCACCGGAACGCTCAGCGGCCGGCAGGTCGCCGGCGAGCGACAGCGACACCTTGCCCTGGGGGTCGATGTCGTCGACCCGCACCTCGACGGGCTGGCCCAGGTCGAGGACGTCCTCGACCCGCTCGATGCGCTTGCCCTTCCCCATCTTCGAGATGTGGAGGAGGCCGTCCCGGCCGGGCAGGATGTTCACGAAGGCGCCGAACTTGGTGATGTTGACCACCTTGCCCTGGTAGGTGGCGCCGATCTCGGCCATGGGCGGGTCGAGGATGGTGGCGATCCGGCGGCGCGCCTCCTCGACGGCGGTGCCCTCCTTGGCCCCGATCGTCACCGTCCCCACCATCCCATCGTCGTCGACGGCGATGTCTGCGCCCGTCTCCTGCTGGAGGGCGTTGATGACCTTGCCCTTCGGCCCGATGACCTCACCGATCTTGTCGATGGGGATCTCGAAGGAGACGATCTTCGGCGCGCTCTCGGCCACCTCGGCCCTCGGCTCGGCGATGGCGCCGGCCATCACCTCGAGGATGGTCAGCCGGGCGTCCTTGGCCTGGTGGAGCGCCTGGGCCAGGACGTCGGCCGGCAGGCCGTCGATCTTGGTGTCGAGCTGCAGCGCGGTCACCGCGTCGGCGGTGCCCGCCACCTTGAAGTCCATGTCACCGAAGGCGTCCTCGGCGCCGAGGATGTCGGTCAGGGTGACGTAGCGGCCCTCGTCGTAGACGAGCCCCATGGCGATGCCGGCGACGGGCGCCTTCAGGGGAACTCCGGCGGCCATCATCGACAGCGTCGATCCGCACACCGACGCCATCGACGTCGAGCCGTTGGACGACAGCACGTCGGAGACGAGCCGGAGCGTGTAGGGGAAGTCCTCCTCGTAGGGGACGACGGGGAGGAGCGCCCGCTCGGCCAGCAGGCCGTGGCCGATCTCGCGGCGCTTCGGGCCGCGCATGAACCCGGTCTCGCCCGTCGAGTACGGCGGGAAGTTGTAGTGGTGCATGTAGCGCTTGGAGTCGTCCGGGGTGATGGTGTCGAGCAGCTGGTTCATGCGGGGCATGCCCAGGGTGGTGACATTCAGGACCTGGGTCTCGCCCCGCTGGAAGAGGGCCGAGCCGTGGGCGGTGGGGAGCAGGTCGATCTCGGCCGACAGGGGCCGGATCTGGGCGGTGGTCCGCCCGTCGATGCGGATGCCCTCCTCCACGATCCGCTTGCGCACGACCTTCTTCGTCAGCGCCTTGACGGCGGCGCCGATCTCGCGTCCGCGCTCGGGGAACTCGGGCGAGAGCTCCTCTGCGATGGCCGCCGTGGCGGCAGCCAGCGCGTCGTTCCGCTCCGCCTTGCCCTGGGTGGCGTTCGCCGCGGTGATCCGGTCGGTGCCGGCGGCGACCACCCGCTCCCACACGTCGTCGCCGTAGTCGGAGAAGGTGGAGAACTCGATCCGCTGGATGGGACCCCGCTCGGCCTCGTAGGCGGCGACCAGCTGGCGCTGGAGGACGATCGACTCACGGATCCACGTCTTGGCCGCCTCGAGCCCTTCGGCCAGGACCTCTTCGGTGACCTTGGGCGCCCCCGCCTCGTAGTACTGCCACGACCGCTCGGTCCCGCCCGCCTCGACCATCATGATGGCGACCTCGGCATCGGGCTCGGTCGACAGGGTGCGGCCCGCCACCACCAGCTCGAAGGTGGACTCGTCGCCCGCCTCGAAGCTCGGGTGGGGGATCCACTCCCCCTCCGCCGAGTACGCGATGCGCACGGCGCCGATGGGGCCGTCGAAGGGGATCCCCGACAGCATGAGGGCGGCAGATGCCGCGTTGATGGCCAGCACGTCGTGGGGATTGACCTGGTCAGCACCCAGGATGGTGCCGACGACGTGGACCTCGTTACGGAACCCCTTCGGGAACGACGGCCGCAACGGGCGGTCGATCAGGCGGCAGGTGAGGATGGCCTGGTCCGATGCCTTGCCCTCGCGGCGGAAGAACGAACCGGGGATCTTCCCGGCCGCGTAGGTCCGCTCCTCGATGTCGACGGTCAGGGGGAAGAAGTCGGTCCCCTCCCGCACCGACCGGGCCGCGGTGGCCGTGGCCAGCACGACGGTGTCGCCGATACGGGCCAGCACGGCGCCGTCGGCCTGCTGGGCGAGGCGCCCGGCCTCGAACGTGAGGGTGTTCTCGGTGCCGGTGATCGGCGCTGAGACGGTGATGGCGTCCTTCATGACGCTCCTTGTGGTCCGGGGGCGCCCCGAGCCAGTTCCCAGTGGACGATCACCCGGCGTCCGTGCGTTCCGGGTGGTCCACCACTGGTGACTGAACTACGGGAGTGCCCGTGTGTGTTGGTGCCGCGGGTGACCCCGCGGATCGGCGACCGGCAACCGGGCCGACGGACGATCCGTCGGTCCACCTGCCGACCACCAGATGTGCGAACGCCCGGCCGGAGCCGGGCGCAGGCGGGTCAGCGGCGGAGACCCAGGCGGTTGATGATCGCCCGGTACCGCTCGACATCGTTGTTCCGCACGTAGTCGAGGAGTCGGCGCCGGCGCCCGATGAGCTTGAGCAGCCCTCGCCGGGTGTGGTGATCGCCCTTGTGCACCTTCAGGTGCTCGGTGAGGTGTGCGATGCGCTCCGTGAGGATGGCGATCTGCACCTCGGGCGAGCCGGTGTCCGTCTCGTGGAGGCGGTGGTCGGCGATGGTGGCTTGCTTGTCGGGCATCTGGGGTGTCGACCTCTTCGACGTACCGGTGGAACGGGAACCCGCCATCGCGGTGGCCGGCGCGCATGAGCGCCACCTCCGCAGGCGGACACGCCACTCTACCAGATCCGCTCGCCACGGGCCCGGAAACGGCCGGTCCGGGGTCGGGAGCGCCGCCGCTGCGACGCTCCCGACCGTCCGGCACCCGACCGGCTCCCGACCTACTTGTTCGGCTGGGGGGTGAGGCGCAGGTAGGGCTTGAGGGTGGTGAAGCCCTTCGGGAACTTCTGGGTCGCCTCCTCGTCGGAGAGGCCCACGCCGACGATGACGTCGTCGCCCTCCCGCCAGTTCACCGGCGTGGCCACGCTGTACTGGGAGCTGAGCTGCAGCGAGTCCAGGACCCGGATGATCTCGTCCACGTTCCGTCCCGTCGATGCCGGGTAGGTGAGGGTGAGCTTGACCTTCTTGTCGGGGCCGATGATGAACACCGAGCGGACGGTCAGGGTGTCGTCCGCATTGGGGTGGATCATGTCGTAGAGGGTGGCCACCTTCCGGTCCTCATCGCCGATGAGGGGAAAGTTGAGCGCAGTGCCCTGCGTCTCGGCGATGTCGCCGGCCCACGACCCGTGCGACGTCACGTCGTCGACCGAGAGCCCGATCAGCTTGGTGTTCCTCTTGTCGAACTCGGGCTTGGCCTTGGCGAAGGCACCCAGCTCGGTCGTGCACACCGGGGTGAAGTCCTTCGGGTGCGAGAACAGGATGCCCCAGCCGTCACCCAGGTACTCGTGGAACGAGATGGTCCCCTCGGTCGTGTCTGCGGTGAAGTCGGGGGCGGTGTCGCCCAGACGGATGGCCATGGCAGGTACCTCCTGTAGGAGTCGTGGTCGGGTCAGGATCGCGGCACCGCCCGACCTGGTGGTCCTGTCACGTTACCCGCTCGGCCGCCAATTGCCGACCGGAAGAGTCAAGATTCTGTTCCAGTGGCGCTGCGGCAGCCCCGTCCGGGTCAGGCGGTGTGCATGCGGAAGCCGGGGAGGAGCTTGCGGATCTCCCGGCGGGCGATGGTCATCTTGTGGACCTCGTCGGGACCGTCGGCGATCCGGAGCGTGCGGATGCCGGCGTACATGTGGGCCAGCGGGGTGAACTGGGTCACCCCGGCAGCGCCGTGCACCTGGATGGCCCGGTCGATGACCTTGAGGGCCATCGAGGGCACGGCGACCTTGATCCCGGCGATCTGCACGGCGGCCGACCGGTTCCCTTCCGTGTCCATCAGGTGGGCCGTGCTCAGCACGTAGTCCCGTGCCATGTCGATCTCGATCCGGGACTCGGCGATCCAGTCCTGGATGAGGCCCTTGTGGGCCAGGCTGCTGCCGAACGTGGTCCGCTCGAGGGAGCGGGCGACCATCAGCTCGAGCGCCCGCTCGGCCACCCCGATGGTGCGCATGCAGTGGTGGACGCGGCCGGGCCCGAGGCGGGCCTGGGCGATGGCGAAGCCGCCTCCCTCCTCGCCCAGCAGGTTGTCCACCGGGACCCGCACGTCCTGGTAGACGATCTCCGGATGGCCGCCGCGCTCGTCGTAGCCGAAGACGTTCGGCTCCAGGCCGATCGACACCCCCGGGGTGTCCTTCGGGACGACGACCATCGAGTGGCGCCGGTGCGGATCGGCACCGGGGTCGGTGATGCCCATGACGATCAGGACCTTGCAGCGCTCGGCCGCCGCACCCGAGCTGAACCACTTCCGGCCGTTCAGCACGTAGTGGTCGCCGTCGCGCTCGATGGTCAGCTGCATGTTGGTGGCGTCGGACGACGCGGTGTCCGGCTCCGTCATGGAGAAGGCGCTGCGGATCTCCCCGGCCAGCAGCGGCACCAGCCACTCCTCCTTCACCCGGTCCGAGGCGAACTCGTGGAGGACCTCCATGTTCCCCGTGTCGGGAGCGTTGCAGTTGAGGACCTCCGGTGCGAACGCCACCCGTCCGAGCATCTCGGAGACGGGCGCGTAGTCGACGTTGGAGAGCGGTGTGCCCGGATGCTCCTCGGACAGGTGGGGCAGGAAGAGGTTCCACAGGCCCCTCTGGAGGGCTGCCGACTTGAGCTTGTCGAGGACGGGTGGATAGCCGTGCAGGCCGACCTCCTCGAGCTCGGTCCAGTAGCGCTCCTCGTTGGGGTAGACGAACTCGTCCATGAAGTGGCGCACCTGGCGCTGGACCTCGAGCCCACCCTCGCTGAACTGGAACGGCATCCTGGTGCTCCTGTCACTCGGCGATCCCCGTCACCCCAGGGTCCGGCGTCGCGGGACCGCCGGGGTGTCCGGCACGGACAGCCACCGTGCCAGAATCCCCTCCGTGACGCCAACCCGTACCCATCGCACCGGCGCGTCCGGACACCGGTGACCCTTCCATGACCGACATCGCCGCCTTCGACTTCGACGGCACCCTCACCAATGGCGGCAGCGTCTTCTCGTTCCTGGTCGCCGTGCGCGGGACGGTGCCCGTCGCCGCCGCATCGGTCCGCCTGGCCCCCCGCCTGGCCAGGGCGGCTCTGGCCGGTGGCACGACGGCCGACCGGACCAAGGAGGAGCTGTTCGTCCGGGTGCTGGCCGGGCAGGACTCGTCCACCGTCGAGTCCGCAGCCGAGGCGTTCGCCCGGGACCACCTGGCCCGACGGCTGCGGACCGACGCCCGCCGGCGCCTCGACTGGCACCGGGCCCGGGGCGACCTGGTCGTCATCGTCTCGGCGTCTCCCGAGTGCTATGTCCGCCACGTGGGCGAGCGCCTCGGGGCGACCGGGGTGGTGGCCACCCGCCTGGAGGTCGACGGGGCCGGTCGCCTGACCGGCAGGTACGAGGGGCACAACTGCCGCGGCCGGGAGAAGCTGCGCCGCCTCGACGAGTGGATCGCCGAGCACGGCGGGCGGGCCGACGGCTCCACCCTGTGGGCGTACGGGAACAGCCGGGGCGACCTGGCGCTCCTCGGTGCGGCCGACGTCGGCGTCAATGCCGGCCGGTTGGGCCGGTTGGGCCGGTTGTCCGCCTACCCGGGCCTGGAGCAGGTCACCACTTCGACCGGGGCCGACTGACGGCCGGCCGGGTCGCCGGCTGGGCCGCCGGCCCGGCCGATCAGGCGCCCGAGCCCTTGAATGGCGCGTCGCCGAAGGTGAAGATGCCGCCGTCCGCCGCCACCAGCCAGTAGCCGCCGCCGTCGGGGGTGGCGGCCATGCCCACGATGGGCTGGTTGAGGACGAGCGCGCCGGTGGAGCCGTGGAAGCGGGCGTCGCCGAAGGAGAAGATGCCGCCGTCCGCCGCCACCAGCCAGTAGCCGCCGCCGTCGGGGGTGGCAGCCATGCCGACCACGGGCTTGTTGAGGATGTAGGCGCCGGTGGAGCCGTGGAAGCGGGCGTCGCCGAAGGAGAAGATGCCGCCGTCCGCCGCCACCAGCCAGTAGCCGCCGCCGCCGGGGGTGGCGGCCATGCCGACCACGGGCTTGTTGAGGTGGAGGGCGCCGGTCGACCCGTAGAAGTGGGCGTCGCCGAAGGAGAAGATGCCGCCGTCCGCCGCCACCAGCCAGTAGCCGCCGCCGTCGGGGGTGGCGGCCATGCCCACGATGGGCTGGTTGAGGTGGAGGGCACCCGCCGACCCGTGGAAGTGGGCGTCGCCGAAGGTGAAGACGCCACCGTCGCTCGCCACCAGCCAGTAGCCGCCGCTGTCGGGGGTGGCGGCCATACCCACGATGGGCGCGTTCAGACCGTACGTGAGGGCCGAGCCGTCGGCACCGGCATCGCCGAAGTTGGCCACGCCCCCATCGTTGGAGGCCAGCCAGTAGCCCTGGCCGGTGCCGGTCCGTGCCATCCCCACCACGGGCGCGCTGACAAGCGTGAACCAGTTCGAACGGAGGCCGAGTGCGGCGGCGGCCTCGTCGCCCGTCACCGTGACGGAACCGGCTGAGCCCGACACCACCATCGACTCCACCCGGCCGCCCCAGTCGCCGAAGCCGTTCCGGGCCGTGACCACGGCAGAGCTGAACGTGCCGATCGACGGCCACGCCGCGCTGAACGCCGAGACCGGCACCGAGACGGTCCAGGTGTGGTTCGGGTTGCACGCCTCGGGGATGCACACGGCGTCGCCGGTGTCGGGGACGGCCGGGAACGCGCCCGGATTGGTGTACCCGCCCGTCGATGCCGAGTACTGCGTGGCGGCGATCGTGCCACCGGGGAACTCCATCACCTGGCCGGCGGTGTCCATCACCGCGGCGTCGCTGACGGCGGTCTCGTTGGCCGTGCCCCGGTAGGTCTGGCATGCCAGGTCGCAGGTGTCGGCGTACCCACCGTAGGAGCCCGGGGAGGCCAGCACGTACGAGCGTGCGGCGATGGCCTGGGCTTCGAGCTCCTGGAACCCCCACGCCTGGCCCTGGGGACCCGCACCTCCCAGGGTCCCCCAGTAGGCGGGCGACTCGTTGGGCACGACTCCGGCGACGTACTGCTCCAGCGGCAGGATGTTGACGGTCCTGGCCTGTCCCAACGAGTTGAACGTGGCCTCCAGATCGCCACGCACGGTCAGGTTGCCACCTGCCTGGCAGAGCTGGAGCGCTTTGGTCGCCGTCGCCGGGTCACCGAGCGCGGGTGATGAAGACGGCACCACCGTGGGGTTCGTCATCGTGCCCAGCGGGGGCTGCCAGGGCCCGCCGCACGAGCCACCCCGCTGGACCGTCCACCCCGTACCCCCGGCGGGGGCCAGCAGCACGGCACTGCCGGCTGCGAAGGAGTTCCCTGCCACCGAGAAGGGCGAGCCCGAGGTGACGATGACGTCGTTGCCGTCGTTCTCCGTCAAGGCGACCCGCACGGTCTGCGCGTCGGTGGTCGACGGCAGTGTCACGTCCGACGTCCCCCCGTAGTAGTGGTCGACGATCTGCAGGTAGCCGGTGCCGGCGATGGCGTAGCCGAACGCGCCCCACTGCCCCATGCCGTGCCCGTGCCCCCAGCCGTGGCCGGTGATCGTGATCGACGCGGACGACGTCGCCGCACCGGCTGCGGGGGACGCCGCGACCATCCCAGCCGTCGCCCCACCCACCAGCGTGGCAGTGACGACCATGGCCGCAGCCAGGCGGCCCCTCCTGGACTGGGCGCGCTTCGATGGCCGGCGTGGGGAGGTCATGTGGCCGATGGTACCGGCGCGGCCTGGTCGACACGCGTCATCCGGTGGCTGTACCGGCCCCGTCGACCGGCATCTCCGACCAGCCCCGTCGACCGGCCGGGGACGCGTGCCGGTGCCGTCATTCGCCCATCGAATTCTCGGCGGCCAGCACGGCCGGCATCGATCCGTAGTACGTGGCGTTGCCGAAGGAGAAGATGCCACCGTCACTGGCGACGTTCCAGTCGCCGTTCGACCTCGGTGTGGCGGCCATACCCACGATGGGCTTGTTGAGGGTCGCCGGAGGCGGCGCGTCCAGCCACCCGTCGAGTCGCCGGTTCTGGTGGAACATCGGCCACGACCGGAGCCCGAGCCCCATCCCGGCCGTCCCCTGGACCTCGTAGTGGAGGATCACCCCTTCGTTGCCCGCCCCGTACCCGGCGATGGTGATCCCCGTCAGCCCGTTGGGGTCCTTGGTCACCAGTGCCGCGTTCTGCAGCCCGACGGCGCCATTGCCCAGGGTGGCCACGATCCGGGCCGACTTGCCGTCGATGATCACCAACCCGGAGGTGGTGGGCACCAGCAGGTCCTGGTAGCCGACACCGGTCAGTTCGGCGGTCGTGATGCTCCCCATGATCCGCCCGGGCGTAGCCACTGGCCAGCCCGGCAGCGCGGCGCCGGTGGCGCCGTTCAGTGCCCACACCAGTTCGGCGGACGAGGCGTCCGGACCGAGGTCGGCACCTTCGAGCACGGCCACCGACGCATTGCCCTCGATGTCGGCGATGGCGGGACTGCCGAGGGTGTCCCCATCCAGGTAGGACGACCAGCGGAGGTTGCAGTTGTTGTCGAACGCGAGGACGTGGTAGCGGTCGGGCGCTCGCGGGTAGTAGTTGCCGGTGCCCACCACGATCCCCGGCGCGCCGTCACCGAAGACCTGGCCCACCGCCGGCGACGAATCGATCGTCTCGTTGCTGTTGTAGCTGCAGACCAGGTTGCCCGACGTGGCGAGGATCCTCAGGTGGCCGCCGTTCGAGTACTGGACACCGTTGGCGTTCCCGGCCGTGGAGTCACCCCCCTCGACGACGTACGGCTGCCCGTTCCCGTAGAGGTCGGCGAACGACGGCGTGGAGAAGCCGCTGTCAGCGGTGAAGAACGGCTAGCCGGGGATGGGGTTGTTCTCCGCCGACCACCCATACTGGTTCTGGCCCAGCGAGGGTGCCGTGACCGACATGACTCCGGCCATCGTGCCGATGGCCAGGCCAGCCTGCACCCCGTGTGGCCCGTGCGCGTCCCCGCCAGGGTGCTGCCAGAGCAGCTGCCCGCTGCTCGACACGGCGTTGTAGCCGCCGGTCGACGGGCGAGCCGCCGTCGGGCAGCACCTGCTCCCACGTCTAGGTGATCGCCCCAAGGCTGTGGGGAACCGTCGCGGCAATCGCCGCACCGAGCCGGCCGGCCGGCCGCCAGAACCAGTGCCCTGGCCTGTCCACAGCCTCACCGCTCGCGTTCATCGACATCCTCCCCTGCTCTCGTGGTCCGGCCACCCACCCCGTGGCCAGGCGACACGACCTCCAGTCACCTTGTCGGAATGTCATCGCCGATCCCTGACCGCGCCGTTCCGACCTGGAGCGACGCCGGCCCGGCGGGCGACCGACTCGACGAACCGAGCGTAACGGTCGACCACCACGGGCCAGCGGAACCTGCCCTCGACGTAGGCGCGGCCTCGTGCCCCGAGGCCGGTCGCGAACCCGTCATCGGCCGTCAACCGGTCGACTGCCGCCTCGAACTGCCCGTAGCCGCCGAAGACGAGCCCGCCGCCCGACCGGTCGCAGTGCTCAACGGTGGCCGCACAGCCCGCGTTCACGAGGACGGGCCGGCCGGCGCTCCAGGCCTCGGCCACCACCAAAGAGAACGCCTCCCACGGCGACGGCGAGACCAGCGCCACCGCATGCTGGAGGAGCTGCCACTTCTCCACCTCCCCCACCGGGCCGACGACGTCGACCTCCGGATGGTCCGGCGGGGCGTCTACGACGGGCCCGGCGATGACCAGGCGCAACGGTCCGGGCCGGCGCCGCTTGTAGGAGGCGAAGAGGGTGACGAGCAGGTGGGCGCCCTTGTGGCGGTCGACACGGCCCAGACAGAGCAGGTACGGGGTCTCGGGCACGCCAGCATCGGCGCCGGGCGGCAGGGGATGGTCGCCCGGCTCGTCGACGCCGAGGCCGAGGAGGAGCTGCGGCGTCGTCGCCACCGGGAAGAGCCCCTGGACGAGTGCACGTTCCGCCTCGGTCTGGAACACGATGGCGTCGGCCGCCGCGAAGACCTCCGGGAAGATGGGGAGGCGAAGCGCCGGCTCGTCGTGGGCGGCGGGATGGAGGATGGTCGGCCCGCCCACCCGGCCGATGACCCGTGCCGTGGGGTGGTACAGGTACGGGTAGAAGACGAACGCGTCCGGCGACGACGACTCCGCCGCCTCCACCAGGGCGGAGCTGACCGGCCCCTGGAGGTCGAGCCATCGCTCGGCGTCGTCGAGCGACGCCCGTCCCGGATCGGCCAGCAGGCTGGCCGACAGCGGGTGGAAGGACGGGTCGCGGCCGTGGTCCGAGGCGAACCGGCGGACCCGCACGCCGTTCACCGCCTCCTCTCCCGGTGGGTAGTGGTCGGCCCAGGTCACGAAGTCCTGTGCGCACGTGGTGAGCACATCGACCTCCCAGCCCTGCCGGGTGACGAGGTGCTCCGCCAGCAGGCGGGCCGCCGTCTCGGCCCCGCCGATCACCTCCACGCCGTACCGGGGGACGACGAAGGTGATCCTCACCGCCGCAGGGACCGAACGGCGGCGGTCATCACGCCCGGCAGGCCTCCTCGAGCGTCGCCGCGAAGCGCTCGCTGGTCCGATCGAGCGCCAGTTCTGCCACCCGCCGGTGGGCCGCTCGCTGCAGCACCGTGCGCAGGTGCCCGTCGCTGACCACCCGGTGGATGGCCGCCGCCACCGTGGCCGGGCGCTTGGTGGGGAGGACGATCCCGGCGTCGGCCACCGTCTCCGGCACTGCCGTCGTGCCGAAGGCCACGATGGGGAGGCGGTGGCTCATGGCCTCGATCAGTGGCACGCAGAACCCCTCGTGGTCGGAAAGGCACAGGAACACGTCCGCGTGTGCGTAGTGGGCGATCAGCTCCTCGTGGGTGACCGATCCGGCCACGTGCACGGCATCGGCCAGCCCCAGGTCGGCGGCGAAGCGCAGAACGGCCGCCTGGTAGTCCTCCCCGATGGGACTGCCCACCAGGTGGAGGCGGGCCTCAGGGTCGTACAGGCGCCGGTAAGCGGCCAGCGCCTTCACCAGGTCGTGCTGGGCCTTGTGGGGTGCGAACTTGCCGACGAAGAGCAGGTCGGCACCGCCCCGGCGGCGCTGGCGGGCCAGCTCGGCCGAGCGTGCCGGATCGGGCGTCCCGCCGAACGACTCCAGGTCGACCAGGAGCGGCACGGCCGTGGTGGTCGCGTAGCCGGCCTCGTCCAGCTCACCCTGGTTGAAACGCGAGTCCGCAACTGCGAACTCCGTCACCGGTGCCAGGTTTCGGAGCTGGGCCCGGCCCCAGCGCACCTCGTCCCCGACATGGGGGATCCACGGCTCGAGCAGATCGGCCGGAGTGATGTTGTGGTAGTTGACGAACTTGCGCTCGGGGCGGTCACGGAACACGTCGGCCACGCCGCTGCCGATCGACAGGTGGTAGAGGAGGATCCGGCCGGACGGGCCGTGCTCGCCCAGCGCGGTGATGGGACGGCCGTCCTCCGCCCGGTCGGGCGTCGAGTTGCCGAAGTAGATCTCGCTCTCGAAGCCTCGCTCCCGCAACAGGCCGCGCAGGCGCATCACGTGGCCGCCGATGGCGTCGCGGCTGGCAAGCGAGGGGAGGATCTGGTCGATCCGGGTGACCTTGGCTGTCACCGGTGGCAGGCCTCCGTCACGAGGTGGTGTCGGCGACCGGTGCGCCGACCGCCCCCATGGGGCTGATGGCAGGCACCTGACCGGTGTGGTGGGACGAACGTAGGCGGAAGCTGGTGCTCGGCAGCAGCCGGACCCGGCCCGTCGTGCGCCCGGGGTTGGCCACCTCGAACTGCGCCCCCTGGTCCTTCCAGTCGTAGACGGCCGTGTCGGACCGGCTCCGGACGCCGATGCTGACCGAGTACGTGCCGTCGAGGAGCGGGACCTCGGGGAACTCGATGCGCACCATGCCCCCGCCCGCCGGCAGCTCCATCCACGCCCCGGGGTCGTCCGGGTCGGAGGAGAAAACGAGCTCGCCCCCGTCGTCGTGGATGGCCACGACGGCGACCGCGTCGGGTACCGCGGCCAGCGAGTCCACGTCGGCGACCACCGTCATCCATTCGCCCGGGTAGAGGTGGGGACGGCTGCCGCTCCCGCCGTGCTCGATGGTCACCGTCCCGATCGAGACGACGTTGCCGGGGACGGCGCCGACGGCGTCGTCGGGACCGGCGCCGCCGCCCAACAGCGCGGCCAGGAACACCCGGATGGCCTCGCCCGGCTCATCGACGGTGAGCGTGCGCCCGTGGCTCATGACCATGGCCCGGTCGCAGTTCTGGCGGATGGTATCGGTCCCGTGGCTGACCACGACGATCGTCCGCCCCTCCTGCTGGAACCGCCGCACGTGGTCGAGGCACTTGCGCTGGAAGGCGGCGTCGCCGACGGCCAGCACCTCGTCGACCAGGAGGACATCGGGCTCCACGTTGACTGCCACCGCGAACCCGAGCCGGACGTACATGCCCGACGAGTAGAACTTGACCTGGTTGTCGATGAACTGTTCGAGCTCGGCGAAGGCCACGATGTCGTCGAAGCGCTTCTCCATCTCGGCGTGCGACAGGCCGAGGAGCGAGCCGTTGAGGAAGATGTTGTCCCTGCCCGACAGCTCCGGCTGGAAGCCGGCACCCAACTCGAGCATGGCGGCCAGCGACCCCCGGACCCGGACTTCGCCCGAGGTGGGCTTGAGGATGCCGGCAACACACTTGAGCAGGGTCGACTTCCCGCAGCCGTTGTGACCGAGAATCCCGAACGTCTCCCCCTCGCTGATGTCGACGTTGACATCGTCGAGGGCCAGGAACGGCACGTAGGGCATCTTCCCGCCGTGGACGACGCGCTCCTTCAGCGAGGTGTACTTCTCGTTGTAGAGGCGGAACTGCTTGGTGAGGTGGTCGACCTCGATCGCTGCGGTCACGGCGTCACAGTTCCTCGGCGAAGTTGCCCTCGAGCCGACCGAACACCACAAGGGCACCGAGGAACAACAGGACGCTCACGACGAGCACGACGGTCAGCATCGCCGCGTAGCCCCACGGTCCGAAGGAAGGCAGGAGGTGGGTGGCGACGTGTGCGGTGTTGGCCTTGGACTTGTCGACGTAGGAGGACGTGCCGTAGATGGCCCGCTGGAAGGTCATGGCCACCGGCGTGACTGGGTTCGACACATAGACCCACTTGGCCCAGGCCACGCCGTGCACGCTCAGCTGGTTCGCCATCTGGCTCCAGGAGTAGACGATCGGCGTGAGCCAGAACCACGCCATCAGCAGCACCTCGGTGAGGTGCTGGGTGTCGCGCAGGTAGACGTTGACGGCGGAGAGGAAGATCGACACCGCGCTGGTGAACACGGTCAGGGCAACGATGGCGAGCGGCAGCAACCACAGGTAGCCCCACGCCGGCTGCATCCCGAATGCCGCCATGATGATGACGAGGACCACCACCTGGATGACGAAGAGGACGAGGGCCACGCCCACGGTGGACAGGGCCAGCAGCTCGCGGGGGAACGCCACCTTCTTCACGATCCCCGCCTTGCCCACCACCACCGTCGTCGACCCCATGGCGGCGTTGTTGAACAGGTTCCATGCCAGCAGGCCGGCGAAGAGCCAGATGGCGAACCGGGGGAAGTGGGTCCCGCTGATGAGGTTGAACGCCACGTAGTAGATGCCGAGGACCAGGGCCGGGTTCAGCATCGACCACAGGTAGCCGAGGACCGAGTTCTTATACTTGATCTTCAGCTCGGTACGGGTGAGGAGCACCAGGAGCTCCCGGTGGTGCCAGATGTCGACCAGGCGCTGGCCCAGCCGGATCTTGGCGTTGACCACCGTCAGCGGTCGCTGCTCGGCCGGCACCGGGCCGAGGCGTGTCCGTGCCTCGGTCGGCGCCGCCGCTCCTGCCTGGGCGCCCGGCGCGGGCAGCGGCTCCGCCGCCCCCAGGGTCACTTCGCCGCGGCTCCGCTGCCCGCTGGTGCCGCCCTGCCGGCGGGGGTGATGACCTCGTCGATGAAGCCGTAGTCCTTCGCCTCGTCAGCGGTGAACCACTTGTCGCGATCCGAGTCAGCCTCGATCCGCTCGACGGGCTGGCCCGTGTGGAAGGCGATCCGCTCGGCCATCATCCGCTTCAGGTAGACGATCTGCTCGGCCTGGATGGCGATATCGGCAGCCTGGCCCTGCATCTGCCCCAGTGGCTGGTGCATGAGGATCCGGCTGTGGGGAAGGGCGAACCGCTTGCCGGGCGCACCGGCGCACAACAGGAACTGACCCATCGACGCGGCCAGCCCGACGCAGATCGTGCGCACGTCACAGCGGACGTACTGCATGGTGTCGTAGATGGCGAGCCCGTCGGTGACCGAACCACCGGGCGAGTTGATGTAGAGCGAGATGTCCCGCTCGTGGTCCTCCGCCTCGAGCAGGATGAGCTGGGAGCACACCAGGTTCGCCGTGTTCTGGTCGATGGGCGATCCGAGGAAGACGATCCGCTCCTTCAGGAGCCGGCGGAAGATGTCCGCACCGGCTCCGATGTCGCCGTCACCACCGGCGGCGGCGGGCATGGCGGGGAACACGGGGAGGTCCATGGCCCTCGATCCTACTTGGTGGGGGGTGGGTCTCCGCACGCAGCTCGCGCCACCGCACCGAGGACCTCCACCAGGCGGCGAGGCGCGTCGTCCACCCCCAGCGCCGTCAGCTGGCCGGGCGCGGCGGCGACCATCGCCGAGACCAGATCGGGCGAGTGCAGGACCTCGGACACCGACGCTGCGACCCCCCGTGGCCCCGAGTCCCGGAGGAGCAGGCCCGCCTCACCCACCGTCTCCGTCACGGCGCCGGCGGCCCGGGCCACGATCGGCAGTCCGGACCGCATCGCCTCGACCAGCGGCACACCGAACCCCTCGTGCTCCGACAGGCTGACCAGGACCGACGCCGATCGATAGTGGGCCGCCAGCTGCCCGGGGGTGAGCCCGGTGCGGAGCGCGACCACCTGGTCGAGCCCCAGGCGGGTCCGGTAACGCCGGAGCGCAGCCGCGTAGTTCGGCTCGGTCGGGGCGCCCACGATCACCAGCCGGGCCGACGGGTCGATCTCCCGGCGGTAGACGTAGAACGCGGCGAGGACGGACTCGTGGCGCTTGTTGGGGGCCAGGCGCCCGACCGACAGCCACAGTGGGCCGTCGCCCGCCCACCCGGCCAGCCGCGCCTCCTCGTCGGGATCGGGCGGCGACCCCGGCCCCGACGCGTTGACCACGGGGACGACCTCGGTGCGGCGGCACCCGGCCGCCTGCAGTTCGGCTTCGTCGAAGCGCGACACGGCGATCCCGAGGACGGCCGTGGGCGCCAGGCCGGCCAACTCGGCCAGGCAGGCCACCTGGGACCGGGCGATGCCGTCGTTCCACGGCCCGAAGTACGAAGGCGGGGTGATGCTGTGGTAGTTGACCACCACCGGTTCGGGTCGTGCCTGGAGCCAGCCGGCCTCGGCCGAGCGGGTGGCGAACTGATAGACGAGGACATCGCCGGGTGCGGCGTCGTCCTCGTAGGAGCGGAAGGGGCGGGTCTCGCCCTCCGTCTCGGGGTCCGGGAGCTCGATGTAGATCTCGGACGGGTAGCCCGCGGCGCGCAGCAGGTCACGGAGGGCACGGGCATGCTCCCCCACCGCGTCGCGCCGGTGGAGCATGGGCACGAACTGGTGGATGCCGCTCACGCCGTCGCCCCCTCGGGCACACCGCGGACGGCGGTCACCAGGCGACCCCCGTCACCGCCACGACCGTTCCCGGTGGGACCTCGGCCACGCCCACGTCGTGGAGCCCGAAGGCGGCCAGTGCCCCCGCCCAACGGTCGGGCTCGATGGTGCCGCCGGCCCCCGGCACCAGGAGCGCCAGCCGGCCGCCCGGAGCAAGGGCACCGCAGGCGCTGGACGCCAGCACGAGAGCGTCGGCCAGCGGTCCCCGCTCGATGCAGCCGGTGAGCACTGCGCCGGCGAGCGACCGGCGGGGCGTCGCGGCGAGGAGCTCGGCCGCCGTGGCCAGGTGCACCTCGGTGGGACCGCCGACGGCAACCTGACCGGCTCGGTCGGCACGTGGATCGGCCCCCACAACCGGCCGGACGGCCGGGTCGAGCACGTCGGCGAGCGCCCGGAGGACCGAGCCGTCGCCGGCATCGGCATGCAGTACCGTCCCCTCAGCCTCGGGGATGGCGAACCACGATGGCAACGAGCCGGCCGCGGCGGCCAGGTCGGCATCGGAAACGCCGCCCGGGTGGCCGGGGAACACGTCGTCGACAATGCGGGTCCTGGCCTCGAGCTGCTCGATGCGGGCCGCCAACGATCGGACGGCACCGGCCGTCTCGGCAGCGAGCTCGACCAGCTGGCGGTCGGCGCCTGCGACCATCGCCACCAGGGCGGCGGCGACATCGCCGACCACCTTCCGGTTGTCCTCGGCGAGCGCGTTCGCCAGCGAGCCGGGCGTGACCAGGCGGCCGAAGCTGCGGCGGCCTGCCGTATCGCCCACCGCCGCCTCCAGGCCCGCCCACGGACGGATGTGGACGATGCCCGCCTCGAGCTTGCCGTCCCCCGCCGGGTTGAGCCCGGCCAGCATCCCCGTGGCATGACCGAGAAGGCGGTCGGCGGCATTGCGCGCCTCATCCAGGCGGAGCAGGGCGTCGGCCGTGTGCCACGCCGCGCCCCCCTGAGGTGCCATCCGCTCGAACCCATCCGCCAGCAGGTGATCGAGAGGATCCACGGCTCCATCGTCGGCTCCATCGTCGGCCCGGTCGTCGTCGGATGGCACCATCGGTCAATCCTCCCGCACGTAGGGCGTCCCCGTGGTGATGAGCGGGAGCCGCTCGGTCCACAACTTCGCCCGCGGCCCGCGCTCAACCACCTGGGCGAGGAATGACGCGTACCGCTCCACCAGCGCCGGCCACGCGTAGAAGCGCTCCGTGTAGGCGCGGCCGGCAGCGGCCAGCGCGGGGGCGAGGCCCGTCTCTCCCACCAACCGGTCGACCACCGCTTCGAAACTCCTGAAGGAGTCGAACCACATCCCGCCTCCCGACCGCTGGCAGTGCTCCATGGTCGCCTCGCACGCTGCGTTCACGACCACCGGCACACCCGCCGTCCACGCCTCGAGCAGCACGAGCGAGAATGACTCATAGGCCGACGACGAGACCATGGCCCGCGCTCCCGCCAGGATGTCCCACTTGTCCGCCTCGCTGACCATGCCGGTCGAGACGATGTCGGGATGGTCGACGACCGGTCCCGACCGGGGGCCGACGAAGGCGAGCGCCAGATCACCCGGATGGCGCTCCTTGTAACGGACGAAGTACTCGGCCAGCATCGTGCATCCCTTGTGGGAATCGACGCGGCCCAGATAACAGAGGTAGGGACGGTCGCCGATCCCCAGCACCTCGGTCCCCGGCCGACCCGTTCCACTCGGTTCGTCGACGCCCAACCCGAGCTCGACCTGGGGCCGGTCGCCCACCCGGAAGACCCGTTCCACCAGTCGACGCTCGGCACGGGTGTGGTAGACGAAGCCGTCCACGTCGCGGAACGTGGCCCGGAACGACCGCAGGTACAGGGCCATCTCGTCGTGGGCGGCCGGGTGCATCACCACGGGGACGGGGGAGGCGGCGACCGCGTCGACCGTCGTGGCGAACAGGTACGGGTAGCAGGCGACCACGTCGGCATCGGTGGCGGCCACCGCGTCGACAAGGCCGGGGCACAAGGGTCCGTTGCGGGCCACCCACTCCCGCGCCTGGGCCATGGTGGCCGTCGCCGGCGCCACCCGGAGCATGCCGTCGAGCGCGAAGTACTCCCGCATGCGGCGTGCCGCGGTCGGGAAGCGCCGGACCGTCACCCCGGCGAGCTCGCTCGTGCCCGCAGGCTCGACGTTCTCCCAGGTGAGATGGTCCTGGGCGCAGCTGGTCAGCACCTCGACGGTCCACCCCGGCCGGGTCGTCATGCGCTCGGCCAGCATGCGTGCCGCCGTCTCCGCACCGCCGACGACCGACGGCCCGTAGCGGGGGGTGACGAACGACAGCTTCATCACGCCACCCGTGCGCCGGCCACGGCGCCCACGACCTCGAGGAAGCGCTGCCGGGTGCGGTCGGGGTCGAACGCTGCCAGCCGGCGCCGGCCCGCTTCGACCAGGGTGGCACGCAGCCGGTCGTCGGAGACGACCCGATGAGCGGCCGCAGCGATCGCTGCGGGGCGGCCGGTGGGGAGCAGCACGGCGGCGCCAGCGGCGGTCTCTGGCACCGCCCCCTCGGCCCGGGCCACGATCGGCAGGTCGAAGCGCATCGCCTCGACGACGGGGATGCAGAACCCCTCGTGCTCGGATGCGCACACGAAGACGTCGGCCGCCCGGTACCAGGCAGCCAGCTCGCCCGGTGACAGGTGCTCGCCCCGGGTGACCGCGCCGGTGAGACCGAGCTCGGCAGCGAACGCGTCGAGGGCGCCGGCATAGGACTCGGTCACGGCCGGGCCCACCAGGTGCAGCCTCGTGGCGGGGTGGAACCACCGCCGCGCCAGCCACAGTGCCTCCACCAGGAGGTGCTGGGCCTTGTTGGGTGACAGGCGACCCACGAACAACCACACGGGGCCACCCTCCCCACGCACCTGTGCCATCGCAGACTCGGTGACGGTGTCGGGTGCGTCCGCCCACCCGTCCACATCGATGACGATGGGCACCACCTCCGTCCGCCGGCACCCCAGTTCGACGAGCTCGGCCGCGTTGTACGCAGAGTCGGCGATGCCGAGAACGGCTCGGGGTGCCAGGGCAGCGAGCTGCTCCCTCGCCCGACCGACCCGTGCCGCCGTCTCGTCCTCCCACCCGTCGTAGAACCGCGCCGGCGTGATGTTGTGGTAGTCGAGGACGAGGGGTTCGGAGCGCGACCGCAGGAACTCGGACACGGGGGATGCCGTGCCGACCTGGTACAGGAGCACGTCATCCGGCCCCGCATAGGCCGGATAGTCCGTGTAGTAGATCGCCTCGTCACAGATCTCGTCGTGGGCCGCCTCCGCGAAGATGCGCGACTCCCAGCCGGCGGCGACGAACGCATCTCGCAGGGCCCGGGTGTGATCGCCGGTCGCGTCCCTCGGGAGCAGCGCCGGGACGAACTGGTGGACGGCGGTCACTGCTCCCGTGACGCCACGAGGACGTAGTCGTCCGGGCCGAGGAGCGACTGCTCGACGAGCTCGATGACGGCGTTGATCGACGCCGCACCCGGGAGGGCAGCATCGACGCGTTCCACGGTGCCCGTGCTCCCCCCGGGCACCGTCTCGGTGACGGTGAGCCCGTGCCCGGCGAGGAGGTGGGCCCAGGTGTCCGCATGCAGCGGCCGGCCGGGTGCCAGGTCGGCGAGGAGGGTGGGGGCGCGCCGGAGCCATCCGGCGGGGGTCGACGAGTGGAGCACCAGCACCCCGCCCACCGCCAGCCGGGACGCGGCCAGGGCTACCAGCTGGGCACGCTCGGTCGGCGCGCACCACTGCAGCGACGCCGGCATGACGATCCCGGCCAGCCCCTCGTCGGGCACGACGCCGAGGTGCTCCTCCGCCTGTTCGCCGCGGACGTCGAGACCGGCGGCCACAGCCGCCTCGGCCGCCGGTTGGGACGGCTCCACGCCGTAGGCGTCGACCCCTGCCGCCTGGAGGGCGGCCACCAGGGAACCCGTCCCGCACTCGGCGTGGAGCACCCGCCCGGCCACGGGCGTGAGCGCCTTGACGGCGACGGGAGCCCACCAGGCGTCGCCGTCGTCCGCAACGGGCACGGCCTCGGCCGGCACGGGGACCGGGCGGAGGGCGTCGATCTCGGACTCCACCCGCTCCAGGCGGTCGACCAGTTGATGGGCGAGCCGGGAGACGGCCCAGGCGAACCTGACGATCTGGTGGACGACGAAGTCGAAGTAGAAGCGGGTGAAGCCCCGCACCGCCCGCTTGATGTACCGGCCGGCCCGCTTGTCGGAGGCGACGGGCACGGCGATGTCGACGAAGGCAGCTCCGTCGACGAGCGACAGTGCTTCACGTAGGCGTGACTGGCCCTGGGCCCCGACCGGCGCGAACTCGAGGAACAGCTCGTCGAGCTCGCGCTCGAGCCCGGCCGGTAGGTCGCCCGACGCCCGCCGGCGCGCCACCTCGGCGTCGATCTCGGCCATGACCTGCTGGAGGTACGCGGTCGGTTCCGAGGTGGTGTCGCCACTGGCTTCGGGCATGGCGGTGACTATACCCACGGCCCCGGCGCCCACCCGGCCTAGGCTGAGCCGGCACGCGGACGTGGCGGAATTGGCAGACGCGCCGGGTTTAGGTCCCGGTCCCTTCGGGGGTGGAGGTTCGAGTCCTCTCGTCCGCACGCACGCCGACCGGCACCGGCGGCGCTCTCGACCGGCACCGACCTCGCAGGGCGCGGTTGGCGGCCGGTGACGGTTATCGGCCATGCTTTCCGGGTCTGACGGGCCCTCAGGACCTGTCGAGCCGGCCTCGAGCGGCCGGTGCTGTTCGGCGCTCCCCCGCCACCGGGGCGGAGGGCGCACCCACCCCACAGGAGGAACGCATGGGTCTGCTCGACGGCAAGGTGGCGATCGTGACCGGGGCCGGGCGCGGCATCGGCCGGGCCGAGGCACTGCTGTTGGCAGCCGAGGGCGCGAAGGTCGTGGTCAACGACGTCGGTGCCTCGCTGGCCGGCCAGGGCGGCGACAAGCACCCGGCAGAGGAGGTCGTGGACCTCATCAAGGAGGGTGGGAGCGACGCGGTGGTGAACGCCTCCGACGTGAGCTCGTGGTCGGGAGCGAAGGACCTCGTCGACCAGGCGATCGACACGTTCGGCTCGCTCGACGTGCTGGTCAACAACGCCGGCATCCTGCGCGACAAGATGAGCTTCAACATGGAGGAGTCCGACTGGGACGACGTCATCCGCGTCCACCTGAAGGGCCACTTCGCCATGTCGCACCACGCTGCCGTCTACTGGCGGGGCCGTGCCAAGGCCGGTGAGGACGTGCACGGCCGCATCATCAACACGTCGTCCGAGGCCGGGCTGTTCGGCAACGCCGGCCAGGCCAACTACTCGGCGGCCAAGGCGGGCATCGCCTCCATGACGTGGGTGCTCGCCCGCGAGCTCGAGCGCTACGGCGTCACCGTCAACTCGATTTCGCCCCGGGCCCGGACCCGCATGACGGAGAACCTCTTCGGCGAGATGGCGGCCGCGGGCGACGGATTCGACCAGTGGGACCCGGCGAACGTGGCCCAGCTGGTCGGGTTCCTCGCCTCCGACGAGGCCGCGGACGTGACCGGCCAGAATTTCATCGTCTTCGGCGGGAACATCTGGGCCACGGGCGGCTTCCACCCGGTCGGCGAGCTGCACCGCGACTCGATGTGGTCGCCGTCGGAGATCGCGGCAGCGAAGAGCGAGCTCTTCAAGGGCATCTCGTCGGGCATCCCCCCCTTCAGCTTCTTCTGAGGGTCCCGAAGGGGCTCATCCCGGGGGCGGCGACCGGCTCCCGGCCACGGAGCAGGTGGCGCCCGGTCAGCCCGCCTCGGCCGGACCGGGGCCGAGCACCAGCTCGTCGAGCGACGCGCTCAGCTCGGCCGGCGTTCCGGCGGCGACGACGGCGCCCTTGCGCAGGACGACCACGTGGTCGGCCGCCCGCAGCGCACGGTCCACGTGCTGCTCGATGAGCAGCAGGGCGCAGCCGTCGGCCCGCACGTCATCGAGGGCGGCGTACACCTGCTCGACGATGACCGGCGCCAACCCGAACGAGAGCTCGTCCACCACCAGGAGGCGCTGAGGCGCGCCGAGGGCCCGTGCCAGGGCCAGCATGCGCTGCTCGCCGCCGGAGAGCGTCCCCGCCGACTGCCCCCGGCGCTCCCCCAGCCGGGGGAACGTGCCGAACACCCGCTCGAGCGCAGCCGGCACGGCGGCGGCCCCGAGCTCGGCACGGAACGTCAGGACCAGGTTCTCCTCGACGGTGAGCGACGAGAACACCGAGCGTCCCTCGGTGACGTGGGTGACCCCCCGCCGGGCGATGTCCCACGGGGGGTGCCCGGTGACGTCGGCCCCGTCGATCCGCACCGTCCCTCCGCCGGCGGGCACCAGGCCGGTGACCACCCGGGCCACCGTGGACTTGCCGGCCCCGTTCGCCCCGACCAGCGCGACGGACGCCCCTGGCGCGACGGTGAACGACACGTCGAACAGCGCCCGCACGTGCCCGTAGAAGGCGCTCAGGCCGTCGACCTCCAGGACCGGCGTGCCCGGAGCGGTATCGGCGGTGCCCGCCGCGGCGGCCTCCACCGTCACCGGTCGGTCCCGAGGTAGGCCTGGCGGACCCGCTCGTCGGCCAGCACGTCACGAACGGTTCCCACCGCCAGGAGCTGGCCGAAGTCGAGCACGTAGAGCCGGTCGACGACGGCCTCGACCAGCTGCAGGTCGTGCTCGACGAGGACGATGGCCGTGCCGGACCGGTGCCGGAGGTCGGTCAGGATGGCGGCGAGGCGGGCCGTCTCCGCCGCGTCGAGACCGGACGACGGCTCGTCCAGCATCAGTAGGCGCGGCGGGCCCATCAGGGCCCGGCCCAGCTCCACCAGGCGGGCGTGCCCCAGGCTCAGGCCCTCCACCGGCCGATCGGCGAGGTCCGTGAGGCCGAGGAGCTCGAGGGTGGCGTCAACACGCTCGAGCTCGGACGGGCGCGGCTCGCTCCGCTCGACCAGGTCACGCACGAACGAGATCCCCCCTCGCCTGGCCTGTTCGGCCACCAGGAGGTGCTCGGCCACCGTCATCCCCTCGAAGAGCGCCAGGCGCTGGAAGGTACGGCCGATGCCGAGCCGGCTCCGCCGCCACGTCGGCAGGCGGTCGATCCGGCGCCCGTCCAGCTCCACCGTGCCGGCGTCCGGCTCCACCAGGCCGAGGAGGCAGTTGAACAGGGTCGTCTTCCCCGCGCCGTTGGGTCCGGCGATCCCCACCGCCTCACCCGCCTCGACATCGAGATCCAGGTTCACCAGGGCGTCGATCCCGCCGAACGCCTTGGAGATGCCCCGGGCGGTCACGAGGCTCACGGCCGGACCGTCCCGTGGGCCGGCTCCGGCTCCGCTCCCGGTCCGGGGACACCAGCTCCGCCAGCGCGTGGCGCCTGGCGTGTGGCGGCGAGCAACCGTCCCCACAGCTCGGTGAAGCGCCCGCCCAGGAAGTCGACGATGCCCTCCGGATGGCGGGTGTAGCTCAAGGTCGCCAGCCCGAAGAGCACCGCCACCAACCCCGCGTACCGGGAGGGAAGCGTGGCGACGGCCCGTTGCAGCGCCGTGTAGACGAGGCCGGCCACCACCGCGCCGCCGATCGAACCCAGCCCCACGATGGCGGCCACCACCAGTAGGACGAGCGACACCTGGTAGTTGAAGTCGTTGGGGACCAGCGAACCCTGGAGGGAGCCGTAGAGCGCCCCCCCGACGCCGGCGATGCCGGCCGAGATGGCGAACACGCCGATCCGCAGGCGGTGGACGTCGATCCCCACCGACGAGGCCGCCGTCTCGCTCCCCCGCATGGCCGCCAGGTAGCGGCCGGTGGTCCCGTCGCCGATACGCTTCACCACGCCGGCAGACACGGCCAGCAGGACCAACGCGAGCAGGAAGAACGGCCGCGACGCGGTGAACCGGACGGGGCCGACCGATGGCCGGGGGATGCGCACCCCCGATGCACCGTCGCCCAACCACGACACGGGGAAGAGGACGTTGTCGGCCAAGAGGGCGAAGGCCAGCGTGGCGAGGGCCAGCGGCAATCCGGCCAGCCGGAGCGTCGGGAGGGCCACGATCACGCCGAGCAACGCTGCCGCTGCCCCGCCGGCCACCCCGGCCACCAGCACCGGCCAACCCATCTGGGTGGCGAGCTGCCCGGCTGCGAACCCACCGACGCCGGCGAAGGCCGCCTGGCACAGCGAGATCTGGCCGCTCATGCCGGTGAGGAGGGTGAGCGAGACGAACACCGTCCCGAACGCCAGCCCCTGGGTCATGGTCAGCAACCAGTCGGCCGACACCCAGGTGAGGGCGGAGAGGACGGCCAGGCCGGCGAGGGTCCACGCCACCACCGACGTGGGGCGCCGGAGGGCGCGGGCGGCCAGCGACTCCGATGACCCCGCACGGAGGGCCCGGTGCCACACGCCCACGACCTGGGTGGCCCGGCCGCCGTCCACGGCCAGCGTGCTGGCCGGCCGGTAACGGCGGGCGTCCTCCACCAGGGTGGACGGGGGGGGGTCGCAACCGGCCAGCGGGTCCTCGATCCGGTTGCGCCTGCCGAAGGGGAGGAACACGAGGAGCACCAGGAACGGGAGCGAGGGGCGCAGTCCCGACGCGATCACCCCCGGGGGAAGGTAGCCGGCGAGGACCTGTTGTCCGACCCCGAGCGCCAGGCTCCCGATCAGTGCCAGGGGTACGCTCTCGAACCGGGCGATCACCGCGGCGGCGATCCCCCACACGAGGAGCACCGTGTAGTTCTGCGGGTCGATCTGGGAGTAGAGGGGGGCGAGCAGCACGCCGGCCAGGCCGGCGAAGCAACTCGAGATCACCCAGGCGGTGGCCCCGACCCGACTGGCGTTGATCCCCGACAGCTCGACCAGGCGGGGGCTCTCCACCACCGCCCGCATCCGCAGGCCGAACGGGGTCAACCGGGCGAGCAGGAGGAGTGCGGCGACCACCACCGCGGTGGCGAGCATGATCGAGAGCTCGAGACCGCTGACGGGAACGCCGTCCACGTGGAGGTACACGTGCTGCGCGTTGAGGAACAGCGCCGGTGGGGCGATGGTGGGCACCGAGCCGGCGATGATCAGCGCCAGCTGCGGCAGTGCGATGAGGAGCCCCAACGACGGCACCAGCTTGACGACGGGGCTGGCCGTGCGCACCCGGCGGAACAACAGGCGGTCGAGCGCCAGCCCGACCGCCGGTCCGAGCACGACGATGGCGAGCACCGCGGCTGCCCACCGGGGCCATCCGTCGGCGATGAGCGACACGAACGCCAGGCCGGAGACGAACGCCTGGGCCCCGAAGGCGAGGTTGAACACCCCGGACGTCGTGTACGTCAGGACCAGACCGATGGCCATCAGGGCGAAGACACACCCGAACGGGATCCCCGGGATGGCGTAGGAGAGGAGCTCCGTCACCGCCCCGGCACCCCCGGCGGGAGTGGCAGGGTGACCACCGAGTCGTTCGGGCCGACCTGCCGGCTGAAGCACACGTAGGTGGACTTGCCCGTGCCGTAGACGGGGACGAACCGCCCGTGCCGGGCCTGAACGAACGACGAGCAGTCCAGGCTGGTCACACTGGTGTGGCTCACCGTCCAGTTCACGGGGGGGATGGCGCCGTCCGCGTTGTACTCGGTCAGCGAGTTGATGGCGGTGACCAAGGCGCTGCGAGTGACGTCACGCCCGATCAGCCGGAGCCCGGTGACGAACAGGTCGGCGCTCACCCAGCCGGCCAGGGCGGGCACGCTGGCAAGTGTTCCCGGTTCGTAGCGGGCCATGGCCTGGTTGAAGTGGTCGATGCCCGGATAGCGACCGGGGTCGAGCCTGGTGACCTCGAAGGGCGTCTGCTGCAGCAGGAAGTACGCCCCGTCCATGGCCGCCTGGTGCGAGCGCAGGATCTGCTGGTCGTAGCCGTCCAGCCAGAACTGGGTGACGTTCCCCATGCCGTGCTGCTGCAATGTCTGGGACAGCTTGATGTTGCCCGTCGAGTCCATGCAGGTGGCGACGAAGTTCACGCCGTGCTGCTGCATCCGGGTGACGTCGGCGTCGAGGCTGGCCGTGCCGTAGGGGATCGACGTGTCGATCACCGGTGTGGGGATGTGCCAGCGGGCGAAGGCGGCGATGATGCTGATGCAGCCCTCGGAGGACTGGGCCACGTTGTAGGCGAGGACGGCGGCCCGGCGCACGCCGTTGTGGCGGGCCACGTAGACGACCTGGGGCATGGGCGAGGTGAAGTCGTTGTAGGAGCCACCTTCACCGAACATCGTCGGTCCCGCCCACTGGGCGTTCGTGTTCTCCTGGAGGCCGAACGTGGGGACGGCGTTGGCCTGGAGGACCGACGAGCCGGTGAAGAACGGCGTCCCCACGCCCACGACCGCGAACACCTTGTCCTGTACGAGCTGCTGGGCCGCGCTGAGGTCGCCGTTCGGCGACGTGCCGTCGTCGAGCCTCGGGCCGTAGAGGATCCGCCGGCCGTCCACACCGCCCGTCGCGTTCACCTCGTCGAAGTAGGCGGCCGCCCCGGCCACCACCGGTGCGAACGACGAGCTGGCGAATCCGCTGAGCGTCGCCAGGGCACCGACCCGGATGGTGGTCGGCGTCACCCCGTACGTGTCGCCGGCGTGGGAGACGGCCGCGTTGGGCGAGTTCCCCGAGAAGGCGATCATCGCCACCACCAGGACCAGTACCACCAGTGGGACGGGTGCGAACGGCGCCCGCCGTCGCCGGGTCGTCACCGCCATCGCATCGCCGTGGGCGCGTCGGGGGCCATCCGGGGCCGACCTTAGCGGCGGGTGCGCTCCGAGTGGTCGCTCCCCGGCGGCAGCACCCCCGTCAACGTCCGGTCAGTCCCGGGTGGGGAGCACGGCGGTCGCCGTGCCCACCACCTTCTGCTCGCCGTCGGCGTTGGCCAGCGACACGTCCAGGTCGATCAGGTGGTCGTCCCCGTCGATGCGCGTGGACGTCACCACGATCGACGTGACCAGGTCCTCCCCTGGCCACGTCTGCTTGGCGAAGCGGACCCCGAAAGCGCGGACGTTGCCGATCCCCACGTAGTCGGTGAGCGCGGTGCCGAGGAGGCCCATGGAGAACATGCCATGGCCGAACACGCTCGGCTGGCCCGCCTCCTTCGCCTTGACCTCATCGTGGTGCATCGGGTTGAAGTCACCCGACGCACCGGCGTAGACGACCAAATCGGTCCGGGTCAGGGCGTGATGGCGCACCGGCGCGGTGTCACCGACCGTCACGTCCTCGAAGTGCAGCACCCCGTTGCTCATCTCGTCTCCGTCCCTCCCGTCGGTGCCCGGCCCGGGCGACCGCCTCGACCGCCCTCGCAGGCGGCAGCTTTGCGCCGAGGCGTCGGCGCCGTCAACGCGGCACGTCCCCGTGCCATCACCATCCCCCGAAGACGGGCTGCCGCCGCTCGGCGAAGGCAGCCAGGCCCTCGGCACAGTCCGCCGATCTGGTCACCAGCTCCTGGGCCGCCGCTTCGTCCCAGAAGGCGGCCGCACGATCGGACTCGAGCGCCCGGTTGGTCAGGTGCTTGATGGCGCCCAGGGCGACCGTGGGCCCGGCGGCCAGCCGGGACGCCCACTCCCCCGTCACGGCCATCAGCTCCGATCGGGGGACGACGCGGTTGACCAGCCCCATGCGGGCAGCCTCGGCCGCCGGCACGTCGTCGCCGAAGAAGAACAACTCCTTCGCCCGCTGCGGTCCGATCAGCCTGGCCAACAGGTAGGCCCCCCCGGCGTCGGGAGCGATGCCCCGCCGTACGAAGACCTCGATGAACCGAGCCTCCTCGGCCGCGATCACCAGGTCACAGGCGAGGGCCAGATGCATGCCCCCGCCGGCCGCGGTGGCGTTCACCGCGGCGATCACCGGCTTTTCGCAGTCCAGGACGGCGGCGATCAGGCGTTGCCAGCCGGTGCGTATGAGCCGGGCCGCCTCCCCCACCGCCCGGTCGGGTGCGCCGGCCGGCCGGGGCGGTCCGGGGGGCTGGCTGCGTAGATCGGCGCCGGTGCAGAAGCCGCGGTCGCCGGAACCGGTGATGACGACGGCCCGCACGGCCAGATCGGCCGAGGCCTCCTCCAGCCACGCCACCAGGCGTTCGCGCATGCCGGCCGTCAGCGCGTTGCCCGCGTCGGGGCGGTTCAGCGTCAACCACGCCACACCGTCCTCGACCCGGCGGACGACGTCCTCCCCGCCCTCTGCAGCCGGAGCCGGGGTCACCGTCACACCCGGTGGATGACGTTCATGCGGGACGTGCACACCTCGTCGCCCGTCTCGCGCTCCCGCCACACGGTCTCCACCACCACGAAGGTCATGGTGGCCCCCTTCGACTCCTTGCGGTAGGCGTCGACGACGGTTCCCGTCCCCTCGAGGACGTCGCCGGCGAAGACGGGGCGGTGGTAGGTGAACGACTGCTCGCCGTGGAGGATCAGTCCCCCCTTGGCCAGCAGGGGTCCGAGCGCGGTGACGACCGGGTTGCCGGCCGGCTGATCGTCGGGCTGGAGCTCGGGGTACCGGCCGAAATTCTCCATCACGAACGGGTAGGTGGGTGGTGCGGGGATCCCGGCCAGGCCTGCCCCGGCCGCGGCCCGGGGGTCACGGTAGACGGGGCTCTCGTCGGTGACCGCGGTGGCGAAGGTGGCCACGTGGCCCCGCTCCACCGTGATGACCGACCGTCCCGTCGGGGTGCCGATCAGTTGGGCCAGCTCGTCGTCTGCCACCGGGTTCCCTCCCCCATCGCTCGTCCCGCCCACCGGCGACCGCCGGTGCCCACGCTGTAGGGTGCCCGCTGCGCACCCCCGCGCGCAATCCCGTGCCCGCCGTGGGCGCCGGGGACAGGGTGCGGGAGGACGACGAGCGCACGACACGAGTTCGAGGGGGAGCGCCCGCCATGGCGACCATTCCGGCATTCGAGACGCTGCGTTACGAGGAGTCGGGCGGCGTCGCGTGGGTGACCCTGGACCGGCCCGAGGTCCACAACGCATTCAACAGCACCATGCAGTACGAGCTGCGGACACTGTGGCGGCTGCTGCGACGTCACGATCCCGTCCGTGCCGTGGTGCTGACGGGCGCCGGTGAGCGTGCCTTCTGCACGGGCATCGACCGCAACGAGGCCCTGGGGGGCGACCGCGCCGGTGCCGAGGGCGAGGGCGATGCCGCCGACCGTGCCGGACAGGGCGCCGGACAGGGCGCCGACCGGGACGACAGCACGCCGGAGAGCGAGCCCGTCCACGTCGGCGCGGGGACCACCCCGTTCATGTTCGACGACCCGGGCGAGAACCTCGGGCCGAAGACGTGCGACCTGTGGAAGCCGGTGATCGCCGCGGTCAACGGCATCGCCTGCGGTGGCGCCTTCTACCTCCTCGGGGAGGTCGATTTCATCATCGCCGTCACCTCTGCCACGTTCTTCGACCCCCACGTCACCTACGGCATGGCCGCCGCCTTCGAGCCCCTCCAGATGTCGGGACGCCTCCCCTTCGGCGAGCTGGCTCGCCTCACCCTGCTCGGCGGGGCGGAGCGCATGTCGGCACAGCGGGCCCACCAGGTCGGTCTGGTCTCCGAACTGGCCGACGACCTCGACGACCTGCGCGAGCGGGCCGCCTGGGCCGCCGCCGCCATCGCTTCCGCGCCGCCGCTGGCCGTGCAGGGATCGCTGCGCGCGCTGTGGGCCGGTCGGGAGCTGGGCCGGTCCCAGGCACTCGCCCTCGGGTACGCGTTCGTCGGCCTGGGGAACGACGCCGCCTCGCTCGCCGAGGGGCAGCAGGCCTTCGCCTCCGGGCAGCGGGCCGAGTGGCGCCTGCGCTGAAGCGGCCCTGAGGTCCCGGCCCGGCTGTCCTGTCCGGCCGTCCCGCCTGTCGCGTCCGGCTGTCGCGTCCGACCCTAGGCCGTGTGCCGCACGGCGGCGGCGGCGAACTGGGCGGCGCGGGCCCGGTAGCCGCCCTCGCCATCGGGAGTCGGCGCCCCCGGCGAGAACAGGATGGCGCCGCCCGGCGACACCGATCCGACGAGCAACGCCACCGCCTCGTCGATCCCGGGCGCCTCGGCGGCCGCCAGTCCCGGCCGGGCCTCGACCAGCGCCTCGACGAACCGCCCCCCGCCAGGGGGGACGGCGACGACGGTGAGCTCTCCCCGGTGGCGGGCGACGGCCCCGGCCAGCGGTCCGAGGTCGACGCCCCGGTCGGCCCCCCCGACGATCAGCCCGACGGCCCTGGCGTCGTAGGAGGCCAGCGTGGCCGCCGTGGCCGACGGGTTGGAGGCGAGGGCGTCGTCGACGAACTCGAGCCCGCCCCAGTCGCCGATCGGTCGGGACCGCGACGGCAGGGGCTCGAATCCCTCCAGCGCGTCGGCCACCGCGCCCGCCGGCGGCGGGCCGGCCAGGAGTGTGGCACCGGCCAGCGCGCCGGCCGCGTTGAGGGCGTTGTGGGCACCCCGGGCACGGAACCGGTCCAGTGAGGCCACCGGCTCCCCCCCGGCGAGCAGCCGCCCACCTGAGACCACCACCAGGCCCCGGTCGCCGTAGAGGGTGCGGGCCGGCAGGCCCGACGTGCGCTCGAGCGCGTCGGCGCTCGCCGTGCTGACGGCCACCGGGTGGTCGGGGACCGTCGTGACCAGGCGGAGCTTGTCCCGGTAGTAGGCCTCGACGCCACCGTGCCAGTCGAGGTGGTCGGGGGCCAGGAGCGTCACCACCGTGACCGCCGCCCCCACCGTCACATCGGCCGCCTGGTAGGACGACACCTCGACCACGTACGCGTCGTGCCGGGGGCCACCCATGAGGTCGGTGACGGGAACGCCGATGTTGCCGGCGAGGGCCACGTCGAGGCCGGCCGCCCGCAGGATCGCCGCGGCCAGCGTCGCCGTGGTGCTCTTCCCCTTGGTGCCGGTCACCGCCAGCACCGGCTGGCCGGCCATCTCCGCCAGCCACAACGCCATCGGCGTCGTGACCTCCACCCCGTGGGCCTCGGCCTCGACCAGCTCCGGCCGGTAGCGGCACACCCCGGGCGAGCGCACGACGACGTCGACCGAACGCAACAGGTCGGCTGTGGGCGGCACCACCCCGGTGCCGCCGGGCCGGTCGTCCACGATCACCGGGTCACCCCCCCGGGAGCGCAGCAGGCGGGCGAAGGCGCCCCCTTCGCTGCCGGTCCCCCACACGGCCACCCGGCACCCGGCCAGGTCGGCCACCCTCACCGGGCGCCCCCGGGCACCTCGCCGGAGGCGACCGACCGCCCCGCGGGCGCCTCCAGGTAGCGGGCGACGGCGCCGGCGATCTCCGGGTCGGGGAAGTCGAGGGTGTGGTCGGCGGCCAGCAGCTCGTCCACCACCGGCCCACCGGCCAGGGCGGCGGCCCGGCCGGCCAGGGCGGTGACGACGGCGCCGGAGTCGCCCCGGGCCGCCAGCAGCGCGATGGCGGCGGCCGACTCCCGACGCTCGCCCACGCACTCGAACGGCTTGTCCTCCGGGCTGAGCAGCTCGGCGAAGCCGGCCACCTCACCCGGGTCGTCGAGCAGGTCGCGCCCGATGATCCCGGCCACGGCCGCCCGCCCGGCGAACGGCGCCAGGACGAGGGCGACGAAGCGGCACTTCGGGCAGGCGCCACACCACCGCTGGGTTACCGGACGGTCCCGGCGGAACGCAGTGTTGCAGCTGCAGAACGTGCGGTGGTAGCGGGTGGCCCCGACGAACGCCCGGGCGATGGCCAGCTCCGAGTAGGGGCGGAGGGCCGAGGCGTAGGTGAGGGCCGGGTGCACCTCGTCCCGCACCAGCGACGAGAGCATCTGCTCGAAGGCCAGGCTCTTCGAGTACTGGTGGTTCACCTCGGCCCCGCCGATGGTGCGGGTCGCCTCGCTGGCCGACCGCTCGATCGACATGGCGACGGTGTCGTAGCCGTAGACGAAGGCACCGGCCAGGGCGATCAGCGAGACGATGGCCGTCACCGGTACGTGGCCGTTCAGGGCCCCCGCCCGGTTCCACTCGGCCAGGGTGGGGTCGAGGTGACGCCGGACGACGAGCAGCTCCAGGCCCGCCTCGGCCGCCAGCTCAACGACCAGGGGATGGGGATCGACGGCGATGAGGCGGGGTGCGAGGTGGCGGAGCGCCTCGACCACCACCATCGAGTCCTTCCCCCCACCGATCGGTACGGCGATGCCCGGCGGCGGGGCCGGACCCGGGTCACCGGCGGGGCCGGCCGCCGGCGCGTCGATCCGCACGTCACGGGGCACGGCCAGGCCGTTGGTCACCGCGAACTCCCGCAGCCCGTCGTCGTAGAGGTGGTGGTGGAGGCGGCGGGCCGCGTCCGACAGCGGCGCCGGCACCTCGACGGTCGGTGGGGCGGCCACCTTGTAGTAGCTGGTGCCGGCGGCGACGTGCAGGAGGGCGAGCACCCGGCGGAGCCCGGCAGGTGCGGTGGTGCCGGCCCATCCGCTCCCGGGCTCCTCGAACGTGACCGTCTCCTCGAACGCCACCGGCGGGCCGCCTGCCGACGGCACCAGCTCATAGCCGAGGCGGGCAGAGCGCCGGGTCTCGTCCCAGTCGAGGTCGCCGATCCGGAACACGCCGTACGCGGCGGGGTCGAACGGCCGGGGAGGGGGCATGGGAACAGCAATCGTACCGGCGCCGGCCTCGCCGTTGGTCAGCCCCGCCCCGCCTCCTCGAGGGCCCGGGCCCGGCGCCTGGCCGTGGCCTCCAGGTGGCCGAGGCCCCGCCCACCCGATGTCGGGGGCGCGACGGGCAGGCGACCCGCCCCCACCAGGCGGCCGGCGGTCGCCGCCATCGACGCCCGCACCGCCCCCAGGTGGTAGCCGCCCTCGAGGAACACCACCAGGCGACCGGGTGCGGGGGCCCAGCTCCCGGCCAGGGCGGCCAGCTCGGCGAAGTCGCCGTCGGAGAGGACCAGCCCGGCCAGCGGATCGGCCCGGTGGGCGTCGAAGCCGGCCGAGACCAGCACCCAGTCAGGGGCGAACGCCTCGACGACGGGGGCGGCGATCGCCTCGAGGGCCCGCCGCAGGATGTCGCCGGTGGCACCGGCGGGCACGGGCAGGTTGACCGTCGTCCCCACCCCGGCCCCCGAACCGACCTCGTCTGGCGCGCCCGTCCCCGGGTAGAGGGGCCACTCGTGGGTCGAGACGTAGAGGACCCGGGGATCGTCGAAGAAGATGTCCTGGGTGCCGTTGCCGTGATGCACGTCCCAGTCGACCACCAGGACCCGCTCGCCGGTGGCGGCCAGTGACGCGGCGAGCACGGCCACGTTGTTGACGAGGCAGAAGCCCATGGCCTGCCGGCGGGTGGCGTGATGCCCCGGCGGGCGGGCGATGACCACGCCCAACCCGTCGCCCTGCCGGGACAGCTCGGCGGCCACGGCCAGGCCGGCGCCGGCGGCCAGGCGGGCCGTGTCCCACGAGTCGGCCGTGACGAAGGTGTCGGGGTCGATGTGGCCGCCCCCCGACGCGGCCAGCCGCTCGAGGTGGTCGAGGTGGGCACGGGAGTGGACCCGCAACAGGTCGTCGTCGCCAGCCGGAACGACGTCCACCCGGGCCAGATCGGAGCCGAGGTCGAGGTCGACCAGGCCGGCCATGGCCGCCATGACCCGGTCGGGTCGCTCGGGGTGCGCCTCCCCCACATGGGCACCGTGGCCGATGGGCCCGGCCAGGACCACCGCGCTCACCGGCTGGTTCCCAACGTCCTCGTGTGCCGACCGACCACCCCCCCATGGTGCCGCGTCCGACCCCGGCGGGCACGCGGGGTCGGGTCCCGTGCCCCTGGACCTGCCGCTCCGCCCACGAGATGATGGCGGGTGCGCCGGGTCACGACGTCTCGGTGCGGAGGGGAGCCACGGTGGCAGACGCACCCGACGGGCACGGACCGGCCGTCTTCGACGCCGACCAGCACTACTACGAGGCGCTGGACGCCTTCACCCGCCACCTCGACCCCGCCCACGGTCCGCGTGTGGTCCAGTGGTGCGAGATCGGCGGCCGCCGCTACCACGTGCTCGGCGGCCGCGTCAGCCGGGCCGTCACCAACCCCACCTTCGACCCCATCGCCCGCCCCGGCGCCCTCTACGACTACTTCCGGGGAAACCCGGCGGGCGCCAACCCGCTCGCCCTCCTGGCCGAGCGGGAGCCCGTCCGACCCGAGTACCGGGACCCGTCGGCCCGCCTGGCCGCCCTCGACGCCCAGGGCCTCGACGGGTGCCTGCTGTTCCCGACGCTCGGGATGATCTACGAGGAACCCCTGGCCCACGACCCCTGGGCCGTGTGCCGCCTCTTCGAGGCGTTCAACCGCTGGCTCCTCGACGACTGGGGCTTCGACGCGGGCGGCCGCATCTTCGCCGCCCCCTACCTGACGTTGGCCGACCCGGTGTGGGCCGCGACGGAGCTCCGGTGGATGCTCGACCGGGGCGCCCGCTGCATCGTCATGCGGCCGGCCGCCCCTACAACCGCACAGGGGCGGGTCTCGCCGTTCGATCCCGTCTTCGACGGATTCTGGGGGCTGGCCGACGAGGCGGGCGTGCCCGTCGTCCTCCACGCCGGGGACTCGGGGATCTCGTCCAACGGGTTCGCCCCGAACGGCTTCGCCGCCACCTTCGCCACCGGGTGGAAGCCGTCGATCAAGGCGTTCGCCATCGAGCAGGCCATCCGCGACTACCTCCTGACCATGATCTTCGAACGGCACCTGGAGCGGTTCCCGAACCTGCGTCTGGCCTCGGTGGAGAACGGGGCCGAGTACCTCCCCGACCTGTTCGCGAAGGTGCGGTCCACGGCCCGCAAGAGCCCCGGCTACTGGAGCGAGGACCCCCTCGACACGTTCCGTCGCCAGGTCTGGATCAACCCGTTCTGGGAGGACGACGTGGTCCAGGTGGTCGAGCTGATGGGCGCCGACCGGGTCCTCTTCGGCTCGGACTGGCCACACATCGAGGCGCTCCCCGAACCGCGGGGATCGGTGGACGACCTGGCCGTCCTCGGTCATGACGTGCGCGCCCGGGTCCTCTCCTCCAACGTCCGGGAGTTCATCGGGCTCACCACGACGGCGTCAGCCGGCAGGTGAGGCCGGGGGTCCAGTGACCCTCCAGTGGCCCTCCCGTGCCCCTCGCCACGCCAGCCCGCCGGCACGGGCGGTCGGTGCCGGACGCCCCACCGGTAGCGTTGGGCCCGCCATGGACGCCCAGCCAGCCCACGCCCCCGCCACGGACGGCGCGCCCAGGAGCGCGGCGCCGGTCATCCGCACCGTCGGCCTGACCAAGGTCTACGCAGGGGCCGACTTCCGGGCCGTCGACGAGCTCGACCTCGAGGTGCCGGCCGGGGAGATCTTCGGCCTGCTCGGACCGAACGGCGCCGGAAAGACGACGACGGCAGGCATGCTCACCACCCGGGTCGTCCCCACCGCCGGGCACGCCGAGGTGGGCGGGGTCGACGTCGTCGCCCACCCCGCCCTGGCCAAGCAGATCCTCGGCGTGGTCAGCCAGCAGAACACCCTCGACCGCCAGCTCGACGTGTGGGAGAACCTCTACTTCCACGGCCGCCTGTTCGGCATGGGCAGCGCCGACTCGCGGCGGACGGCGGACGAGCTCCTCGAGCGCTTCCAGCTCACCAAGTGGGCCCACGCCTCCGTCTACGCCCTCTCGGGGGGCATGGCCCAGCGCCTCATGGTGGCCCGGGCCATCTTCCACCGGCCCGCCGTGCTCTTCCTCGACGAGCCGACCGCCGGGCTCGACCCGCAGAGCCGCCTGGCCCTGTGGGAGATCCTCCACGACCTGAACGCTGACGGCCAGACCATCCTGCTCACCACCCACTACATGGAGGAGGCCGACCAGCTCTGCCACCGGGTGGCCATCATGGACCACGGGCGCATCCTCGCCCTCGACACGCCGGGGGCGCTGAAGCGGACGGTGGGCGCGGACACCATCGTGACGGTGCGGGCGTCGGGCGACACCGAAGCGCTGTCCGCCCTACTGGCCGGGGCCGTCGACGGCGTGCAGGGCAGCCGCACGGTGGACGGCGCCGTCGAGCTCCAGGTCGCCGGGGCCGAGCGCATCGTGCCCCGGGTGGTCACCGCGGCCGAGGCGGCCGGTCACCAGGTCGTCGACGTGTCGATCGCCGAGCCCACCCTCGAGACCGTCTTCATCAACCTCACCGGAAAGGACCTCCGGGACTGATGGCCACCGACGCACCCATGACGGCCGCCGGGCACCCCATCGCGCTGCGTCCGACACGGTCGGCCGCCTCCGCGTCGCGCACCGCGCTGGGGGCCCTCCTCCTGCGGGACCTGGTCGTCCTGCGCAAGCACCTGGTCGAATTCATCACCCGCACGCTCGTCCAGCCGTTCCTCCTCTGCTTCGTGTTCCTCTACGTCTTCCCCAAGATCGGCCAGGGCGTGGGCGGTGGGCACGGTCCGGCGGCGGAGTCGGCATTCGCCACCGTCCTCGTCCCCGGCGTCGTCGGCATCTCGATCATGTTCCAGGGCATCCAGGCCGTCGCCACCCAGCTGGCCCAGGAGTTCGGCTTCACCCGGGAGATCGAGGACCGGGTGCAGGCGCCGTGCCCCATCTGGCTGGTCGCTGCGGCCAAGGTCCTCTCCGGTGCGGTCCAGGGCGTCCTGTCGGCCGCCATCGTCCTGCCCATCGCCGCCGTGGTCCACGCCCCGGGCGTCGAGGCCCACCTGTCCATCCACTGGTGGGTGGTCCTCGTCGTCGTCCCCCTGTCGTGCATCGCCATGAGCTCGCTCGGGCTCGTCCTCGGCACCACGTTCGAGCCCCGCAACATCGGGCTGATGTTCGGGTTCGTCGTGCTGCCCATCACGTTCCTCGGCGGCACCTACTACCAGTGGACGCGCCTCGCCTCGGTGACGCTCGGCGGGTTCCCGTGGCTCCAGACGCTGGTGCTGGTCAACCCGCTCGTCTACGTCACCGAGGGGATGCGTGCCGGGTTCACCGACGCGTCGCACATGCACCTGTACGTGATCGTCCCCGTGCTGGTCGCCTTCTGCGCCGGGTTCATGGCGCTCGGGCTGCGCAACTTCCGCCGCCGCGTCCTGTCCTGACCCGCCACCGCGGTCCCGGCACGCCGGCCACCACCGGCGAAGGCCACTGTCGGCGCCGGGCGCCGCCCGGTCACAGGTGGCTGAAGCCGCTGGCCTCCTCGGCCGTCATCGACCGGCTGACGGGGTGGGTGCCGAAATGGCCGATGGCGTCGGCCAGGTCGGCCAGCAGCAGGTCGGCCAGGTCGCGGGTCACCCCGGCGCGCACCAGCACCCGCTGGACAGCCACGTCGGCCAGGTCGCCGGTCAGCGGGTAGGCGGGGACCTGCCACCCCCGCACCCGCAGGCGGTCGGCCAGGTCGTAGAGGGTGTAGCCGGGATCGGCACCGTCGGCGATCCGCCACGTCACTGCCGGGATCCCCTCGTCGGGACGGCCGTGGTGGACGATCTCGAACGGGCCCAGGCCGCCCAGCTTGCCGGCCAGGTAGGCACAGACGTCGTAGGAAGTCTGGTGGACGCGGGCGTAGCCCTCCCGGCCCAGCCGGACGAAGTCGTAGTACTGGGCCACGATCTGGCCCGCCGGACGCGAGAAGTTGATCTGGAAGACGGGCATGTCCCCGCCCAGGTAGGAGACGTGGAAGATGAGGTCCTCGGGGAGGGCCGACGCGTCCCGCCACACCACCCACCCCACGCCCAGGGGGGCCAGGCCGAACTTGTGGCCCGAGGTGCTGATGGAGACGACGCGGGGCACCCGGAAGTCGAAGCGCACGTCCGGGGCGCAGAACGGCGCCACGAACGCACCGCTCGCCCCGTCGACGTGGATGTCCACCGACAGCCCGGTGCGGGCCTCGAGGTCGTCGAGGGCGTCAGAGAGCTCGGCCACCGGCTCGTAGTGGCCGGTGTAGGTCACACCGAAGGTGGGCACCACCAGGATGGTGTTCTCGTCCACCCGCTCGAGCATCGACTCGACGTCGATCCCCAGCCGGCCGGGGGCCATCGGGACCTCACGGAGCTCGACGTCCCAGTAGCGAGCGAACTTGTGCCAGACGACCTGCACGGGACCGCACACCAGGTTGGGCCGGTCGTCCGGCAGGCCGGCGGCACGGCGGCGGGCCCGCCACCGCCACTTGGCCGCCATGCCGGCCAGCATGCACGCCTCCGACGACCCGATGGCCGAGCACCCCACCGCGTTTCCCCCGTCGGGTGCGTGCCACAGGTCGGCCAGCATGTGGACGCAGCGGCGCTCGAGCTCGGCCGTCTGGGGGTACTCGTCCTTGTCGATCATGTTCTTGTCGATGGCCAGGTCCATCAGGCGATGCACCTCGGGCTCCTCCCACGTCTGGCAGAACGTGGCTAGGTTCTGGCGGGCGTTGCCGTCGAGGAGGAGCTCGTCGGCGACCAGCTGCGCGGCGTCGTCCGCCCGGGTCTCCGACGGCGGGAAGCCGTACTTGGGGAGCGGCTTGCTGGCGTCGCGCCCGGCGTAGACGGTGTCGAGCAGCTGGGAGCGCACGGACTCCCGGTGGTGCAGGGTCACGGCATGACCTCCGGTGGTGTCGGGTTGTCGGGGCGGACCGGCCGGCGCCGGCGCGCCGCCAGGTTCTGCCTGGCCGCGCCGGCCAGGTCCCGGGCGTGCTCGAGCAGCGTGTAGTCCCGGGCCGACGCCTCGTCGGCCAGCGCCCGGTCCACGTCGAGACCGTAGCGGTCGAGGAGCACCGAGAAGTCGCGCCGCATGGGCGCGGCCGCCTCGTAGCCGAACGAGCGGTAGAGGCGGCGGAACAGCGGCCGGTAGAGGCGGATGCGCTCGTGGAGGCCCGAGGCGTGCGACATCGGGTTCTTCCGCCGGCGCAGGACGTAGTCGGGGAGCATGTCGGCGAATGCCTCCCGCAACACCCACTTCTCCTGGCCGTCGCGCACCTTGAGGTCGATGGGGATGCGCATGGCCAGCCTGACCAGCGACAGGTCGAGGAACGGCACCCGGACCTCGACGCCATGCCCCATGCTGGTGCGGTCCACCCGCTGGAGCTCGGTCCTCCCCAGGCTGGCCAGGTTGTACTGGAAGAGCCGCTGGCGAACGGCGTCGCCGACGTCCCGGTACATGACGTAGCCGCCGAAGAGCTCGTCGGAGCCGTCGCCGGAGACGACGACCTTCACCCCGCTCCGGTGCACGTGGTCGTAGAGCCGGTTGGAGACGACCGCGTTGATCACGTCCCCGTATTCGGTCAGCTCGGCGACCCGGACGGCGGCGCGCACGTCGGCCATCGAGATGGCCGACGGGCGGAGCTCGAGCACCTCGTGGCGCACGCCGAGATCGGCGGCCAGGCGGGTGGCGTAGTGGAGGTCGTCGCTGTCGGGGGTGCCCACCGTGAACGCCACGCAGTCGGGGTGCATCTCGCGCACGTTGGCGAGGACCAGGGCGCTGTCGAGCCCCCCGGAGAGGACCACCCCCACGGTCAGGTCGGTGTCGACCCGCACCCGGATGCTGTCCTCGAGGGCGGTGCGGAGCAACTTCATCGCCTCGTCGGGATCGGCGACCGGCGGTTCGCCGTCCCCCAACGACAACAGGTCCACGTAGGCGGTCAGCTCGGGCTCGGCCCCCGGGCGTGCCCAGCCGTGGTGACCGGGGGGGACCTGCGAGATCGGCGCCCCCACGGGGACCAGCGCCTTCACCTCCGAAGCGACGTGCAGGCAGCCCTGGGCGGTGGACCAGTGCAGCGGCCGCACCCCCACCGGGTCGCGGGCCAGGTAGACGGAGCGATCATCCCGGTCGACGGCGGCGAAGGCGAACTCGCCCCGCAGGCGGTCGACGGCTCCCTCGCCCCACTCCAGGAAGGCCTCGAGGACCACCTCGGTGTCTCCGTGGCTCCGGAAGGTGTGCCCGAGCCCCTCCAGCTCGCCGCGGAGCTCCTTGAAGTTGAAGACCTCGCCGTTGTAGCAGAGCGCCCACCGCCCGTCGGCCGAGCACCACGGCTGGACGGCGTGCTCGCGGTCGACGATCTTCAGCCGCTGGGTGCCGAGCAGCATCCCCTCCTCGACCAGCGTCTCCTCCACGTCTCCCCGGGGGGCGATGGCGTCGAGCATGCGGCGGAAGCGGTCCCGCCGGGCACCGTCACCGAGGATCAGGGCGATGCCGCACACGGCTCAGCCCGGGCCCAGCTCGTACGCGAGCGCCAGCTCGCTACGGCTGTCCGGGTTGATGCAGACGTGCCATGCCTGGCCCTCGTCGATCACGTTCGCCAGCCCCGCCTCCTGGCAGTCGATGAGCACGCGGCGCAACGCGCCGTCGGTGCCGGACGCCCGGTACCAGTGCACCTCGACGTCCATGGCGAACCCGGCGCAGTGGGCGCTGGGCAGGAGGGCCGCGTAGCCGAGGCTGCGCAGGCGGTGCTGATGGTCGAGGCTGCGCACCAGGCTGGTCACCCACAGCGGCGGGGCGTGCCCGGCGGCGGCCCGGAACTCACTGGCGATGCGGTTGAGCAGGGCCACACCCTCGGGTCGGGCCCGGGCGAAGCGGAGCCCCGAGGTGCGGGGCCGGCGACCGGGAGCGAGCCGCCGTCCCGCCCAGTCCCTGCCCCGCCCCACCAGTCCGGTCGGCTGCCGGTGGTAGCGGAACGAGAGCCGCCCCGAACGGCGCAGGGGCTCCAGGTCGACGAGCTCCGGCGAGGTGTCCACGTCGGCATCGGTGGCGAACATGGGCGACGAGCCCCACCACATGGCGTCGATCTGGGACTGCAGGTGGATCCGCACCAGCGTCGAGAGGTCGGCGGCCGCGCTCGGCCGGCTCGGTCGGTAGGCCATCAGCGCGTCGACCAGGTTGGCCGTCACCGCCTCGGCGCCGCCCGGCACCCGGGCGGCCATGGCACCGACCACGGGGTCGGCCAGCCAGCCAGCCACCCGCGACGCCACCTTGTCGCGGTCCGTGGGCGCCGCGAGCCCGCCCACCTCGCCGGCCACCTCCTCGACGGCGATCCGGTAGGCGGCCAGCTCCGCCAGGCTCGGACCGGTCACCCGGGTGAACCGTGCCCGTTCCCGGACGCCAGCGGCCGACGGTCACCGGTGGGTCGCCTCACGTCACGACCATAGCAAGCAGCCGGCCGCCAGCCGGCAGATGGCCGGGCGGGGAGCCGTGTCAACCCCCGGCGCGATGGCCACCCGTGAGTGGGACGCTCCACGCCAGACGCGTCCCGCCGCTGTCGGGCTGATCGATCGAGAGGGAGCCACCGTGGCGCTCGGCCCTGCGCTGCAGGTTGGCCAGGCCGAGGCCACCGCCGCCGCCCGCACCGGGGACGATCCCGGTGCCGTCGTCGGTGACGGTGAGCTCCAAGGTCCGGCCGGCACGGGCGGACACCACGACCCGGGTGGCGTGGGCGTGCTTGGCCACGTTGGTGAGGGCCTCGCGCACGACGGCCAGGACGTCGGGGACCAGTGACGGGTTGCCGGCGGCGTCGACCCCGCCGGCGAGATCGAGGTCCGGCTCGAACCCCAGGAGCGGGACGATCTCGGTGGCCACGTCGACCACCAGTTCCCACAGGTCGCGGTGGTCGAGGGCCTCCTCCAGGTCGAAGATGGTGGCCCGGATGGTGCGGATGGTGGCGTCGAGGTCGTCGACCACCCGGTCGAGGCGTTCGGCGAGGTCGGCCCGTTCGACGGTGGACGCCACCCCCTGCACACCGAGCCCGATGGCGAACAGGCGCTGGATCACGGTGTCGTGGAGGTCGCGTGCGATCCGGTCACGGTCCTCGAGGAGGTTGAGCTCGGAGATCCGGGTGTGCATCCGGGCGTTCTCGATGGCGATGCCCGCCGCCAGGCCCAGGGTGGCGACGAGCGCCTCGTCCTCCTCGTCGAAGGGATCCCCGCCGTCCCGGTCGGTGAGGTAGAGGTTCCCGTACACGTCGCCCCGCACGGTGATGGGCACGCCGAGGAACGTCGTCATCGGCGGGTGCCCCGGCGGGAACCCGACGCCGGCCGGGTGGGCGGCCAGGTCGTCGATCCGGACGGGCACGGGGTCGGCCGTCACCAGGCCGAGGACGCCCCTCCCGGTGGGTCTGGCGCCGATGGCCCGCTCCTCGTCGTCGGTGAGCCCGACGGTCACGAACTGCCCGAGGTCGCCCGTCTCGATGTCGATGACGCCGAGTGCGCCGTAGCGGGCTCCGGTCATATCGCACGCCTCCTCCACCAAGCGCCGGAGGATGCCGTCGAGGCTCAGATCCGACTCGATGAGCATCACGGCCTGGATCAGCCGCTGGAGGCGGCTCGGGTCGTCGATCCTCCGGAAGGGCACCGGTGCGATCCTACGTCCACACCCGGAGCGGTCGACAGGCGGAGCCGGCGCCGTCCGTGGCAGACTTGGTGCCGTGGCCATCAGGGTCTTCCTGCTCGATGATCACGAGGTCGTCCGGACCGGGCTGCGAGCCCTCTTCGAAGTCGAGGAGGACATCGAGGTCGTCGGCGAGGCCGACAGCGTGGAGACCGCGCTCCGCCGGGTACCCGCCACCCGGCCGGACGTCGCCATCCTCGACGTCCGCCTCCCCGACGGCAGCGGGATCGAGGTCTGCCGCGAGCTGCGATCGGACACCCCCGAGCTCGCCTGCCTGATGCTCACCTCCTACGCGGACGACGAGGCACTGCTCGCCTCGATCATGGCCGGCGCGTCCGGCTACCTGTTGAAGGAGGTCCGCGGCAACGACCTGGCCGAGAGCGTCCGACGGGTGGCCGCCGGCCAGAGCCTCATCGACCCCCACCTGGCCCAACGGGTGCTCGATCGCATCCGGTCCGGTCCCGAGGAGGACCCCCGCCTGGCGTCGCTCACCGGCCAGGAACGCAAGATCCTGGCCCTGATCGCCGAGGGTCAGACCAACCGCCAGATCGCCGAGACGCTGTTCCTGGCCGAGAAGACGGTCAAGAACTACGTCTCGAACCTCCTGGCCAAGCTGGGGATGCACCGGCGCACCGAGGCAGCCGTGTTCGCCACCCGCCTGGCCGAGCGGCAGGCGTCCGGCCGCGACACCAACGCCTGACCAGCTACCCCCCGGAGGCGGCAGCTGCCGCCTCACGGGATGACCGCCACCGGGCACGGCGCCTCGTTCACGCAGGCGCGGGCCACCGTGCCGAGCCCCATGCGTGCCAGTGCGCCCTGGCCCCGGTGCCCCACCACCAGGAGCGACGCGCCGGTGGCGAGGGCGAGAAGCGTCGGGGCGGGCGGCCCGGCGGGAGCCACGCCTTCCACCGCCAGCCCCGGGTGCCGTGCCCGCACGCCGTCGGCGGCCCGCTCCACCGCCCTTCTGGCCCCGGCCGTGCCACCCACCGGACCCGGCAGATGGCTCCCCACGGGAGGGAGTGCCGTGACGCTCACCACCACGAGCCCTACGGCCCGGCGGGCCGCCTCGTCCGCCGCCCACTCCAGTGCGCCCGCCGCGCCGGCTGAGCCGTCGTAGCCGGCGACCACCGGCCCCGGTCCGCCTGCGCCGGTGCTCATGCACCCAGCATGCGCCCTGGCGACCCCGACGACCAGGGCCGCTGTGCCCCCGGCTGTGCCCCCCGCCCGGTCCTGGGTGATACTTGCCCCATGGGCGAGGCGCCACGCCACCGGTTCACCCTCATGGCGCAGCTGCAGGTCCTCGTCACCCTCCTGCTCGCCCTCGGTCTCGTGGCCGCCATCGGGACGATCACGGTCGCCCTGGAGCTGCGCCACGCGCAGAGCGAGATCTCCACCACGCTCCGCCTGGCACAGGCCGACTCCGGCGAGCTGTCCGTCGCGTTCGCCGAGCAGCAGGCCTATCTGACCACCTACCTGGTGACCGCGGACCCAGGTTCGCTGGCCTCCTACCGTGCCGGCACCGGGCGCATCGCCGCACTGGAGCAGTCGCTTCGCACCAGGCTGGCCGGCCACCCGGTGGCACTCAACGGCCTGGCCGCGACCGTCACCGCCCTGGCAGGCTGGGACCGGGGGACCGCGCAGCCGGCCATCTCGTCGCGCGCCGCCACCCCGGTGGGGACCACGACCATCGCCACCGAGCGCGCCCTCGGCTCCGGCACCGAGGTCGCCGCCGTCCAGGCCGACATCGTGCGCCTGCACGACCATGTCGACGCGCTGGTCACCGCCGCCCTCGACCGGGTGGTCGGCACCCAGCAGACGGCCGACTGGGTGACCCTCGGGGCGGGGCTCGGCGCGCTGACCGTGGCGGCCGTGGCCGTCATCGTGCTGCGCCGCTCCCTCACCGGGCCGCTGCACGCCCTCGTGACCCAGGTACGCGCCGTCGCCGACGGCGAGCTCCACCGCCCCGTCGCCGTCGAGGGCCCGCCGGAGCTGGTCCTGGTGGCCGGGGCCGTCGAGACCATGCGGACCCGGATCATGACCGAGATGGAGGCCGCCGCCGAGGCCCAGCGGCGGGTGGGGGTCCTCGAAGAGGACGACCGCATCGCCCGGGACCTGCACGACCTGGTCATCCAGCGCCTGTTCGCCACCGGCCTGAGCTTGCAGACGGTGTCGGTCCGGCACCCCGACGCGGCGGCGGCGCTGGCGTCGTCCATCGACGAGATCGACGAGTCGATCCGTGAGCTGAGGGCGGTGATCTTCGGGCTGGCGCCGCGCCGGACGATGGGCCGGGGGCTGCGCGACGAGGTGCTCGACCTGGCCCGGGAGGCACGCCGGGCGTTGGGGTTCGACCCCCACGTCACCTTCGGGGGGCCCGTCGACGCCATGGTGCCCGACTCGGTGTCGGTCGAGGTGGTCCCGGTGGTGCGCGAGGCCCTATCGAACGCGGCCAAGCACGCGGCGGCCTCCCGGCTCGACATCGACCTGCGCGTGGCGGACGGCGCCCTCCGCCTCGAGGTGGCCGACAACGGTCGGGGGCTCCCCACCACCGACAACGGAGCCGGCGGCGACGGGACCGCCGGGCGCCGGTGGGAGGGGCAGGGGTTGGGCAACCTGGCCGAGCGGGCCGGCCGGCTGGGCGGCACGTGCACGATCCGCAGCGACCCGGGACACGGGACGACCGTGGTGTGGACCGTACCGGTCGATGACCGTCACTGACCAGGGATATCCGCCACACGGCGGCACCAGCGGGTACTTTGCCCCTGGCCGGCGGTAGCGAGGCGGACGAGGATCACCTACGAACCACTATGTCGATGTACGCACAGCTCCTGACGATGGCTCTGGCCGACGAGGCCGACCTGGACGGCCGGGCGCATCACGCCCCGCTCGATGAGCTCGTCGGCGAGCTGGTCGCCAAACGTCGGGTGCTGGCCCGCGACCCCGAGCTGGGCCGTTCCGCCGTCTCCGAGATCGCCAGGCAGCTCACCTACGACGCCGAACTGGTCCGGATCTGCCGGCGCCTCGGCATCGACGCCGACCCCGCCCGGTTCGAGCAGCCGGCGGACGAACGGGACCGACTCGAGGGGCTCCTGGCGGCCGAGGGGATCGAGCTCCGCCGCCAGGGGCGGCGCGACTGACCCGGGCGGCACGACCGGGTCCCCGGCTGCCGAGTGGGTGATCGGCCGGCGGTAGGGTGATCGGCCATGCCACCTGCCCCCCGGCGCCGACGGCGCCGCCCCCCAGCCGGGGCGCCGAGGTTCGACCCCGCCTCCTTCACCGACGGCCTCAACCCCGAGCAGCGGGCGGCCGTGGAGCACCGGGGCGGGCCGCTGCTGGTGGTGGCCGGTGCCGGCTCGGGCAAGACCCGGGTGCTCACCAGCCGTATCGGGCACCTCATCGCCACCGGCACCGTCGCCCCCGATCGGGTGCTCGCCATCACGTTCACCAACAAGGCGGCCCGTGAGATGCGCGACCGGCTGGCCGCCTCGCTGGGTCCGACCGCCCAGGACCTGTGGGTGTCGACGTTCCACAGCGCGTGCGTGCGCATGCTCCGACCGTTCGCCGGGCACGTCGGTCTGACCCGGCACTTCACCATCCTGGACGAGGAGGACTGCCGGCGGCTGCTGCGCGACATCGCCGACGACCTCGACATCGACGTGAACGCCGTGCCGGTGGCCGGGGCGCGGGCGGCCATCAGCGGAGCGAAGAACCGGCTGGTCGACCCGCGCTCGTTCTCCATCGGGACCCGCGACGCCCGTGCCAACGCCCACGCACGCATGTACGCCGCCTACCAGGAGCGCCTGGCCGGCGCCGACGCCGTCGACTTCGACGACCTCCTCGTCCACGTCGTCACCCTGCTGCGTGACGTGCCCGAGGTCGCCGCCCACTACCGCGAACGGTTCGAACACGTGCTGGTCGACGAGTTCCAGGACACCAACCGGGCCCAGGCGGCCATCGTCGACGCCCTCGTCGCCGACCACCGCAACCTGTGCTGCGTAGGGGACGGCGACCAGTCCATCTACGGGTTCCGTGCCGCCGACGTCGGGAACATCCTCCACTTCGCCGAGACCTACCCCGACGCCACCACCATCCTCCTGGAGCGGAACTACCGCTCGACCGGCGTCATCCTCGACGCCGCCAACGCGGTCATCGCCCGCAACGAGGAGCGGCCCGACAAGCGCCTGTGGACCGATGTCGAGGGCGGCGTCCCCGTCGCCCTCCGCCATGCCGACGACGAGGCCGACGAGGCGGCCTGGCTGGCCTCGGAAGCCCGGTCCCTCATCGAGAGCGGGCATCGGCCCGGCGACCTGGCCGTCCTGTGCCGGGCGAAGGCGCTGGCCCGGCCGATCGAGGCCGAACTGGTCCGGGCCGGGGTCGCCTGTCGCACCGTCGGCGGCACGCCGTTCTTCGAACGGCGGGAGATCCGGGACCTGCTCGCCTACCTGCGCATCGCCGTGAACCGCGACGACGAGCTCTCGTTCCGCCGGTGCGTGAACGTCCCCCGGAGGGCCATGGGCGACGCCAGCATCAAGCGGGTCCGGGAGTTCGCCCGCCGCTACGACCTGGGCCTGGCCGCCACCCTCGAACGCCGTGACGAGATCGAGGACCTCCCCGTGCGGGCGGCCGAAGGGCTCGACGCCTTCTGCGCCCTCCTCGACCGCGTGCGCCGTGCCGGTGAGAGCGCCGGTCCGGCCGCCGCCCTCCAGACGGTCGTCGAGGCGGGGTACCTCGATCACCTGCTGGCCGCGGCAGCCGATGCCGACGAGCGCGCCTGGCGGGAGGAGAGCGTGGGCCAGCTGCTCGCCATCGCGTCCGACCACGGCTCGATCGAGGACCTCCTCGACGCCGCATCCCTCGTCATGGAGGCGGACGACGCCGACGGCGACGACCGGTCCCAGCTCCTGCTGATGACCGTCCACGCGTCCAAGGGCCTCGAGTTCCCGGTGGTCTTCGTCGTCGGCATGGAGGAGGGCGTCTTCCCCGACCGTCGGTGCCTCGAGGGTGCCGAGCTGGCCGAGGAACGGCGCCTGGCCTACGTGGCCATCACCCGGGCCCGTGAGCGCCTGTACCTGTCCCGGGCCCGGCGCCGGCGCATGCGCAACCAGCTGGTGATGAACGAACCCAGCCGGTTCCTCGACGAGGTGCCACCCGAGCTTGTCCGGGACCTCGACGAGCCCGAGGACACAGCGCCCGACGGGGCGTCCCGGTTCGCCGCGCTGCGGGCGACGCTCGGGGCCTGAGGCCGTTCTGGGCGCTTCAGGCGACGCTCGGGTCCCCGTGCGGGGACGACCTGGAGCGGACGACGGGATTCGAACCCGCGACCCTCACCTTGGCAAGGTGATGCTCTACCAACTGAGCCACGTCCGCGTTGGACCGTCAGATTAGCAGGTGCCACCGGCTCTTCACGGGCCCCCCGGCGGGGCCCGCGTGGGGGCCTGGCGCCACCGGCCCCGCTCTCACGGGGCGACGGCGGCGATGAAGTCGCGTGTCCATCCCACCACGTACTGGTCCGCCGGTCGGTTCTGGCCGGGGACCGCCGCCGCCGGGGTGCCCCCCGGCGCCGGCGTCACCACCGCCTGGACCCACTCCGGGTTGATGTCGAGCTCCATCCCGGTGGTCACGCCCGCGTCGAGCAGGGCGGCTGCCATGTCGCTCGGCAGCGCCGCCATCGATCCCGCATAGACGATGTTGCCCGCCGCGTCCTCCCCCACTGCGCTCCTAGCCACGTTGGGTACGCCCCCCAGGGTGGCTCCCCACGCCGCCACCGACCCCACGTCGGGGGCGGGGGCGGACCCGAGGACCAGCGGGACGAGGTTCTGCCGGACGCTCACCACTTGCTCGCCGGGAGCCGGCAGTCCGCTCCCCCACACCCCGACGTGGGCCGCGCCCGATGCGTCGATGACGAAACTGGCCCGCCCGGCGACGAGGGGGACGAGCACATGTCCGTCGACCTCGAACCCACCGGCGCCGGTCGAGATCTGGAATCCGCCGTTGAACGCGCCGAGCAGCGAGCCCAGCTCGGCCGAGCTGAGTGCGCTGCCCGCATCGGCCGGGAGCACGGCGCCGCCCGTCGGCGGGTCCATGCTGCCCACATGCAGATCGAACCGCGCCCTGCCCGCCCGGAACCTGATGAGCTGCACGTCTGCGCCCCCCGGGGTGACCACCGACCGCTCGTCGACGGCGATGGCGCCGTTGATGGTGGACACCGGGGTCCACCCCGGCTGCTCGGTGGTCGTGGTCGTGGTGGGCGGCACCGTGGTGGTGGGCGCCGAGGACGTTGCCGGCGGTAGTGAGCTGGAAGGGGCCGCCGACGTCGATCCCGGGCCGGCGCAGCCTGCCACCAGCAACAACGTGCACAGGGCCAGCCCGGCCGCGCGCGCTCCCGGGTGCACTCGATGGGTCACCGCCCCATGGTGCCCGTCGAACCTGAACATGGGGTGACGGCCACCCGACCGCGAACGGGTCGCCCGCTTGACGGCGGCCCCGGCGCCGGCCGAGTGTGGGCCGGTGACGACCGACACGGAGCAACAACCACCCGCTTTGCACGAGAGCCTGGCGTCCATCGCCTTCCTCCTCGGGACCTGGCGGGGCGAGGGCAGGGGCGAGTACCCGACCATCGAGCCGTTCTCCTACGGCGAGGAGCTGCGTGTCGGACACTCCGGGCGGCCTTTTCTCACCTACCGGCAGCGCACCTGGGCCCTCGGCAGCGGCACCCCACTCCACGTCGAGGTGGGCTACGTCCGCCCGGCGGGAGCGGACCGGGCCGAGCTCGTCGTCGCCCAGCCGTCGGGTGTCGTCGAGATCGACGAGGGGACGGTCGAAGGCATGCGCCTCACCGTGACCAGCACGCTGGTGGGGGTGACCTCGACGGCCAAGCCCGTCGCCCGAGTCACCCGGACGTTCACCCGCCACGGCCGCCAGCTGGAGTACACGCTGGACATGGCGGCCATGGGCAGCGCCTCGGCCCGCCACCTCCACGCCACCCTCGAGCTCGAGCTCGAGGGTTGAGCACAGGCGCCAGCCGGCGGGCTGCCGGGCGGGGGAACCTGCCCGCACCGGGACGAGGTCGCCACCCTTCGTGCTGGATCGGCCGCGGTGCTTGACGCGTCGTGCTGGTTGGCTTACGTTCGTTACACAGTTGCGACTCAATCTCGATATGGGGGATGTCTCGGGATCGGTCGGCGCGTAGTACAGCAGCACGGGCAGCACCGAGTACCAACACGGACAAGCGCAACGACACGGCGGGGCCCGGAGCACCCTGGCTCCTCCTGTCTCGTGGGCAGCAGAGAGGGAGAACATCGATGTTTCACGTACGCTCGTCGGGGCAGGACGCGCCCCGAGGTTCGCTGAGGCGGTTGGTGACCGCAGCCAGTGCGGCAGCACTGGCCGGCGCCATGCTCTCGGCACCCATCGCCGCCGGCACCGCCACTGCAGCCGGCGCCAGCACCACCCCGCACGCGGCCCACACCGCCTCGGCACCCCATCCGGGCACGCCACCGGCGCCGCCCGTCAAGGCTCACACGGTGAGTCCCCGCACAGCCATGCCGGCCCTGTCGTCGACGCCGAAGGCGACGGCGACGGTGCACAACACCTATGTCGTGAACACCACGGCCGACACCAACCTGGCCACCCTGACCAGCACCTCGTGCCTCGACTCGGCCGGTGACTGCAGCCTGCGGGCCGCCATCGAAGCGGCCAACAACGACGCCCCCAACCCTGACGCCATCACCTTCGCGTCGGGCCTGGGCACCATCAAGCTCACGCTCGGCTCGTCGCTGACGATCACCAACTCGCTGACCATCACCGGCCCCGGGGTCACCGTCGACGCCAGTGGCAACGGGTCGCACTCGACCTTCGACATCGCCGCCGCGTCCTCGTCGAGCCCGGCGCCGACGGTCGCCATCTCCGGGCTGACCATCGCCAACGCCAACGCAGGCAGTTCCGATGGCTCCGCCATCTACCTCGACGCCGGCAGCCTTGCCCTCGACGGCGTGACCGTCACCGGCAACACCACCACCGGCTACAGCGCCATCTACGACAACTACGGCGCCTCCCTGTGGGTCACCAACTCGACGATCACGGACAACACGTCTGGGGACGCCGGTGGCCTCTACATCGACGGAAACTCGTACATCTCGGGTACCTCGATCTCGGGCAACGCCGTCCCGTCCGGCGACGGCGGCGGCATCTACAACGACGGCAACCTCACGCTGGCGAACGACAACGTCGACGGCAACAGCGCCGGCAGCGCGTCCTCCACCTACGTCTACGGCGGCGGCATCTACAGCGACGAGATCCTCCAGATGACCGGGGGGACCATCAGCAACAACTCGCTGCCCGACGGCGGCTACGGCGGCGGCGTCTACAACGACTACATCGCCACCCTCACCGACGTCACCCTGAACGGCAACTCGATCACCAACCCGTCGACGGTCTCCGATTACGCCTACGGCGCCGGGGTCTACAACGACGGCGACACGTTCACCATGGACGGTGTGACCATCAACAACTCCACGGTCACCACCAGCGCCCCGAGCGAGGGCGTCGAGGGCGGTGCCTACTACGACGACGGCAGTGTGACCTCCGTGGACGGACTGACCATCACCGGCACCACCGTCACCGACAACGCCACCACCGGCTACGGGTACATCTACGGCGGCGCCATGTACTCGGACAACTACGTGTTCGATGCCCACAACGTCTCCATCACCGGCACCGTCAACAACAGCTCGACCGGTCAGGTCGATGGTGGCGCCTACTACAACGACTACTACGCCTCGTTGGACGGCGTCTCGATGGCGAATACCTCCAACACCGCCGAGTACATCTACGGCGGCGGGTACTACAACTACGACGGTTCGCCCCTCCACCAGGTGAGCGTCACCCACACCACCAACCACGCCTCGTACACGGGCGGGGGCGAGATCTACGGTGGGGCGCTGTACTACGACGACTACACACCGCTTACCGGGGTGACCATCTCGGACACGTCGAACACCGCCGACCTCGCCACGGCCACCACCCCGTCCACCACCGGCTCGTACATCTACGGCGGTGCCATCTACGACGAAGGCTACGAGAAGTCGATGTCCGACGTCTCCATCACCGACACCTCGTCGGTGGCCTCGGGCGGCTCGGGCGAGGTCTACGGCGGCGTCATCTACAACGACGAGGGCTTCGCCGCCCACAACGTGCAGATCGACGGGTTCACGGCCACCGGCGACTACTACGTCGAGGGCGGTGCCATCGACAGCTACGACTACATCAACGCCGACGCCTTGACTGTGGCCAACGGTACGGTCTCCGCCCCTGGCAGCACGGCAGAAACCAGCCCGTCGGTCGAGGGTGGCGCCTTGTACCTCGACTCCCAGTCGAGCCTGGTGAACGCCACCATCGCCAACGTGTCCACGACGGTGCCGTCCACCGGATCGGAGGCCTACGGCTTCTACGCCAACGCCGACGTGTCGCTGCTGAACGACACGTTCACCAACAACGCCGTGTCGGGCCCGAGCAAGTACTCGGCCTGGTACTACGCGTACAGCGGCAATACGACGACGGTGACCAACACCATCATGACGTCGCCGTCGGGCACGCTGAACTGCGACCCGGGTGGCACCGGCACCATCGTCTCGGGCGGTCACAACATCGACAACGGCACCTCGTGCGGGTTCACCAACGTCGGTGACCAGTCGTCGACGAACCCCATGGTCAACCCGCCGGCCAACAACGGCGGACCGGTGTGGACCCAGTCGCTGCGTCCCGGCAGCCCGGCCATCAACACCGGCACCAGCGTCGGCTGCCCGGCAACCGACGCCCGGGGTGTGCCCCGCCCAGCCAACCTGCCCTGCGACATCGGCGCCTACCAGTACGCCCCCCAGGGCTACTGGCTGGTGGGCTCGGACGGTGGCGTCTTCTCCTTCGGCGCCGCCACCTACCACGGCTCGACCGGAGGGATGACGCTGAACTCGCCGGTCACGGCCATGACACCCACCAAGGACAACGGTGGCTACTGGCTGGTGGCAGCCGACGGTGGGGTGTTCGCCTTCGGTGACGCCCACTACGCCGGCTCGCTCGCCGGTCACTCGCCCGCCGCCCCCATCGTGGGCCTGGCGGCGACGTCCGACGGCATGGGCTACTGGCTGGTCTCCAGCGCCGGCCAGGTCTTCCCCTTCGGTGACGCTCTCAACCTGGGCAGCGCACCGGCCAACCTGAACGCGCCGGTCAAGGCCATCGTGGCCACCCCCGATGCCAAGGGCTACTGGCTGGTGGCCACCGACGGCGGCGTCTTCTCCTTCGGCGACGCCGCCTTCCACGGATCCACGGGAGGGAAGACGCTGAACGCCCCCATCGTGGGCATGGCCCCCACCGTCGACGGCCAGGGCTACTTGCTGGTGGCAGCCGACGGCGGCGTGTTCGCCTTCGGCGACGCCACCTTCCATGGCTCCATGGGAGGCAAGCACCTGAACAAGCCGATCACCTCGATGACGGCCACCCCGAGCGGCGAGGGCTATTGGCTGTTCGCCTCCGACGGCGGGGTGTTCTCCTTCGGCGACGCCCAGTTCCACGGCTCGCTCGGGAACAAGGTGCTGAACAAGCCCATCACCTACGGCGCCATGGCCTGAGCCTCAGCCTGAGCCTCAGCACCGTCGCACCAACCGGCCCGGCTCCCCTCGGGGGGCCGGGCCGGTGCGCGCCCGGCCGTCGGTCTCAGCCCGCTCCCGGCACGGCACGGCCCTCGCCCGCCACGTGGGCGCGGCGGCGGGCCAGGCGGGCGGCCAGCCACGGGGGGAGCTCGACATCGGCCAACTCACCGTCGGCCAGATCGCCGTCGGCAGGCGCATCGTCGACGTCATCTGCCCTATGCCGGGGCGGGACAGAGCCGGCGTTCCACCACGGGACCGGCCGGTCCGCCCGGCGGACGTGGGCCACCAGCTCGGCAGCCGTCCGCTCGATCCCCGCCGCCAGCACATCGACATCACCGGCCAGGTCCCGGCAGCCGGTGACACCGACGAAGAGGGTGCCGCCGTAGGAGAACACGGTGACGTTCACGCCCACCCCGTCGGCGATCGGTCCGAACGGGTGCAGTGATTCCAGTCGGGCACCGGCCAAATACAGGTCCTCGCGTGGCCCCGGGACGTTCGAGACCACCAGGTTGAAGGGGGGCGGCAACCGGTCGAAGACCCGCAGATTGGTGGCGAGACGGGCAAGGCGGGTGGCGACGGCCGGCGCCAGGGCGTCTGCCCAGGTGGCGAACGGCTCGGCCCCCACCAGCGCATGCTGCTCCTTCGCCTTGGCCATGTCCTCGGCCACCAGGCGCAGCCGGGCCGCATGGTCGGCCACACCCGACGCCGTCGACACCAGCATGGCCGCCACCCGGTTGCCCAGGGTCCCCCGTTCGTCCTCCCGGCGAACCGAAACCGGCACCATGGCCACAAGCGAGCTGTCAGGCGCCTCGCCCCGAGCCGCGAACAGGCGGCGGAGCCCGCCCGCCACCAGGACGAGGACGACGTCGTTCACCGAGCCGCCGAGATGGGAGCGCACCTCGTCCACGCTCACCATGGGCACGTCCGCCAGCGCCACGCGCCGGTGTGGGGAGACCGAGCCGTTGATCGACGTACGGGGAGCGTCGAACGGCGAGGGGGGCAGCGTGCCCCCGACCTCCCGGTTGCGGCCCGACAGTCGCCGTGCCAACCGCACCGTCCCGGCCGTGGCCCGCACGATGCCTTCGATGCGGGCCGGCAGCTCCCCGAGGGCGTCGCGCACCATGCCCAGCTCGCCCGGCACGGGTGGGGGCGACCATGTCTCGGGGTCGACGGGTTGCGGGCCCGGGTGGGGCGTGAGGTCGAAGAACGCGGCCAGGAGCTCGGCCCCCGACACGCCGTCGATGATGGCGTGGTGGACCTTCGTGACCAGGGCGAACCGGCCCCCTTCGACACCCTCGACCACGTGGAACTCCCACAGGGGGCGGCTCCGGTCGAGGGGCCGCTCTGCGATGTCGGCGACGGCGGCGGCGAGCTCGGCCCGGCCGCCCGGCCGGGGCAGTGCGCTGCGGCGGACGTGGTAGTCGAGGTCGAACGACGGGTCGTCGACGAGCCCGCCGTGGTCGATGCCGAATGGCACGGCGACGGCCCGCTGCCGGAAGGGGGGCACCCGCGGCAGCCGGCGGGCGACCAGCGCCCGGACGTCCTCGAACCCGACCCCGCCGGGAACGTCCGACGGATCGAAGACCATCGCCCCCACGATGTGGAGGGGGGCGGCTGGCGACTCGAAGGCCAGGAACGCCCCGTCGAGCCCGGCGAACCGGCGCACCGGCCTAGCGCCCCGACGAGCCGAAGCCGCCGAGCCCCCGCTCGCTCGCTCCCAGCTCGTCCCGAGCGACCTGGACGAAGGACGCCTGGGCCACCCGTTGGACCACCAGCTGGGCGATCCGGTCACCCCGGTGCACCTCGTAGGGGGTGTCGGGGTCGGTGTTCACCAGCAGTACCGACACCTCGTCCCGGTAGCCGGCATCGATCAGGCCCGGGGTGTTGAGGCAGGTCACGCCGTGTCGGAGGGCGAGGCCGCTCCGGGGCTGCACGAACCCGGCGAACCCCTCCGGGATGGCCACCACGACGCCGGTGGGGACGAGGGCCCGCCCCCCGCCCGGTGCCAGCACAACCCCCTCCCGGGCCACCAGGTCGGCGCCGGCGTCTCCACGGTGGGCGTAACCCGGCACGGGCAGGTCGGGATCGAGCATGGTGACGGGCACGGTGACCGACGCCGGTCCGCCCGCACGTCCCCCGCCACCGCTGACCACGTGCCCATCCGGCGCACGGTCGCCCCGGACCGCGTCCACTTCGTGCTCCGGCTCCACCCATGCCCTCCTCGCGACGGGGATGACGCTACCCCGCCGGCCGGGGCCGCCGCCGTGGCCGCCACCCGGGGCGTCGCCTCGGTCACACTGAGACCCGTGCCGGCAACCCCGCTCCTGGCCCCTGGGCCGTTCCGCCCCGCCTGCCGGCCGATTCCGATCTGACGGACCGTCATTTTTCCCGTTGCGGTGCGAGGCGGTAGCGTCACACGGCGTGCTCGTGTGGATGGACCTCGAGATGACCGGTCTCGACCCCACGCGCCACACCATCGTCGAGATCGCCACCCTGGTCACCGACGACGACCTGGCCGTGGTGGCCGAGGGGCCCGACCTCGTCGTCTCCGCCACCGCCGATCAGCTCGGCGCCATGGACGACTTCGTCCGGTCCATGCACACCCGCAGCGGCCTCCTGGCTGCCATCGAGGCATCCACCACCAGCCTGGCCGATGCCGGTGCGCAGACGCTCGACTTCATCCGCTCGCATGTTCCGAAGGCCCGCACCGTCCCGCTGGCCGGCAACTCGATCGGGACGGACCGCCGGTTCCTCGCCGCATACCTCCCCGAGATCGAGGAGTACCTCCACTACCGCTCGGTCGACGTCTCCACCGTGAAGGAGCTCGCCCGCCGGTGGTACCCGGACGCGCTGGCCGGGCTGCCCGCCAAGGCGGGTGGGCACCGGGCCATGGACGACGTGCGCGAGAGCGTGGCCGAGCTGGCGTGGTACCGGGACCACCTCTTCGCCTCGCAGCCGGCGGCGCCTGTCGCCGCACCGCCGTCACCCTGACACGACCCACCTGATCCCCATACCCACCTGATCCCCATACCCACCTGATCCACCTACCTGCCTGATCCACCTACCTGCCTGATCCCCATACCTGGAGGCACCGACATGGCCGACACGGACCGCGAGTCCGCCCCACCCACGCTCGCCGAGGCGACCGAGACGCTGACTGCTCCCGGCCAGATGTTCGAGATGGACGAGGTGGAGATCCGGGGCGTCGCCACCCGGGTGTGGAAGCAGGCTCCGCCCTCCCTGCGTTCCGTGCTCGAGATCTCCGCCATGCACGGCGACAAGGACTTCATCGTCTACGAGGACGAGCGCATGACCTTCGCCGAGCACTTCGCGGCGGCCGCCACCCTGTCTCGGGTGCTGGTGGACCGATTCGGCATCGCTCCCGGGGATCGGGTGGCCATCGCCATGCGCAACCTGCCCGAGTGGATCATCGCCTTCTGGGCCTCGATCGCCGCCGGCGCCGTCGTGGTGCCCCTCAACGCCTGGTGGACCGGGCCGGAGCTCGCCTACGGGCTGGCCGACTCCGGATCGCGGGTGGCATTCGTGGACGAGGAGCGCCGGGACCGGATCGCCCCCCACGCCGCCGAGGTTCCCGGCCTGGAGCAGGTCGTGGTCGTCTCCGAGACACCGGCCGAGGGCGGCGGCCGGGCCGTGGCACAGGCCGGCGAGCTCGCACGTCCCGACGGGCCCGCCGTCCCCGTCCTGCCGTTCCCCGACGTGCTCGGCACTCCCGACGGGGCGGCAACCCTGCCCGATGTCACCATCGACCCGGACGACGACGCCACCATCTTCTACACGTCGGGCACCACCGGCCGGCCGAAGGGCGCGGTGGGCACCCACCGCAACAGCTGCTCCAACCTGATGAACCTGTTCTTCGTGTCGACGGTGGGCGGCATGCGGCGGACCGGCTCCCTGGTCGACGCGAGCGACGGCGGCCAGAACGCCAACCTCCTGTCCGTCCCCCTGTTCCATGCCACCGGGTGCCACGCGGTGCTCGTGGCCAACACCATCGCCGGCGGCAAGCTGGTGATGATGCACCACTTCGACCCGGAGCGGGCCCTCGAGCTCATCGAGCGCGAGCGCATCACCATCTTCGGTGGCGTGCCGGCCATGGTCATGCAGATCCTCGACTCGCCCGACTTCGAGCGTCGCGACACCTCGTCGGTCAAGTCCATCTCCTACGGCGGCGCCCCGGCGCCGCCCGACCTCGTACGCCGGATCAAGGAGCACTTCCCGACGGGCGCCCCCGGCAACGGCTACGGCCTGACGGAGACGTCGGCCATGACCACCATGAACACGGGCGATGACTACGTGCGCAAGCCCGACAGCGTGGGCCCGCCGGCCCCGGTGTGCGACGTCGCCGTCGTCCCCGAGGACTTCGACGGCGACGAGCCGCCGTCGCTGGCCATCGGCCCCGACCGCACCGGCGAGCTGTGGATCCGGGGCCCGAACGTCGTGCGCGGCTACTGGAACCGGCCCGACGACACCGCCCGCGTCTTCACCCACGGGTGGCTCCACACCGGCGACGTCGCCCGCATCGACGAGGAGGGCTACGTCCACATCGTCGACCGGGCCAAGGACATGATCATCCGGGGAGGCGAGAACGTCTACTGCGTCGAGGTGGAGGCCGCCCTCTACGAGCACCCGGCCGTCGCCGACTGTGCCGTCATCGGCGTTCCCCATCCCGTCCTGGGCGAGGAGGTGGGGGCGGTCGTCGTCCTCCGGCCCGACGTCGAGGTCGGCGCGGACGAACTGCGACGGTTCGTGGGCGAGCGCCTGGCCGCCTTCAACGTCCCCACCCGCATCTGGTTCCGCTCCACCCCCCTGCCGCGGAACCCGGCCGGCAAGGCCCTCAAGCGCGAGCTGCGGACCGAGCTCCTGGGGGACGCGCCGGTCGTCTAGGCGGGCGCCGGCTCCCATCGGTCGAGGACGGCCCGGGCCGCCTGGGCCCAGCCCCCATGCCCGGTGGGAGCCACGATCGCCCTCGCCGCCGCCAGCGCGGCCGGACTGGCGCTGGCCGGTGCGCACGACCACCCGGCACGCATGAGCATCTCCACGTCGTTCTCGCCGTCGCCGATGGCCACGGTGTGCCGCGGGTCGATGCCGGCGGCGACGCAGTAGGAGAGGACGCCGTCCCACTTGTCGGCACCGGTGGGGCGCACGGTGCAGGCGTGGCCGCCGTGGCCGATGTCGGTGTGGACAGTGGCCGATGCCCGGCCCGACGCGTTCACCGCCGTCGCCAGGGGGGTGACGGCCTCGTGCGCCGCGCCGTAGACCTGGAAGGAGAGCACCTCGGAGGTGGCCACCACCTCCGACAGGTCCCCGTAGGCACAGAACGAGGCCAGGTAGGCCACGTTGTCCGGGTGGCTGGAGGGCGACGGGCCCACGACGATGTCCCGGTCGTCCCCCACGTTGACGCACGGCTCGATGCCCGCACGCTCGAACTCGCCCAGGACGAACCCGGCGTCGCCCGGGCCGAAGGCCCGCCGGTGGAACCACGACGCCGACGACGGGTCCCAGCCGAGCGAACCGTCGAGCAGGACCATGGGGAGCGTCAGGCCGTAGGCGTCGAAGTGCTCCGCCGTGCTCCGCCGACGCCGGGCGGTGGCGGCCAGGACCCTGATCCCCCGCTCGCCCAGGGCGCCCAGCGCCTCGAGGGTGGCCGGTTCGATCCTCCCGTCCCGGTCCCACAGCGTTCCGTCGAGGTCGGTGACGACCAGCTGGACGGGACCGGCGGGACCGGTCACCGGCCGGCGGCGAGGATGCGGCGGGCTTCGGCGACGTCGGCACCCATCTGGACCACCAGGTCGTCGACCGAGTCGAACGTCCGCTCGTCCCGCAGCCGCTCCACGAACGAGAGCCGGGCCTGCTCCCCGTAGAGGTCGCCGTCGAAGTCGAGCAGGTGCGCCTCCACCAGGAGGGTCCCGTCCTCGTAGAACATCGGACGGCGGCCGACCGAGACGGCGCTCGGCCACGTGGTCCCGTCGGGCCGCTCCAGGACGCCGGCGTAGATGCCCGGCGCCGGCAGGGCGATCCCGTCGGGCACCTCGATGTTCGCCGTCGGATAGCCGAGCTCCGCACCGCCCCGTGCGTCCCCGTGGACGACCGGACCCCGCACCTGGTGCGGGCGACCCAGCAGGCGTGCCGCCCCGGCCACGTCGCCCCGGGCCACCAGGCCCCGGATCCGCGTGGACGAGATGGGGCCGTCGCCGGCCACCGTGTCCGCATCCGTTGTGAGTCCCACGCCGTCCACTGAGAACCCCGACTCCCGACCGAGGTCGCCGAGCAGTGCCACGTTGCCCTTCCGGCCGTGCCCGAAGTGGAAGTCCTCCCCCACCACGACCACGCGGGCGGCCAGCGCCCGGACCAGCACCTCCGACACGAACTCCTCGGCCGTCTCATCGGCCCGGGCCTCGTCGAAGGTGAGGACCACAGCACGCTCCACCCCGGCCTCGGCCAGGAGCTCGAGCTTCTGCTGCGGGTCGCACAGGAGCAGCGGGGCGCTCTCCGGGCGCACCACCGTGGCCGGGTGGCGGTCGAAGGTCACGACCGTCGTCAGCAGGCCCCCCACTTCGGCCCGCCTGCGCAGCTCGGTGAGCAGGGCCCGGTGGCCGAGGTGCAGGCCGTCGTAGGCGCCGATGGTCACGGCCGAACCGCCCGGTGGGGGCACGCAGTCCCTGAGGTCCGTGACGATCTCCATCAGGCGATGAATCTACCGGGCGCCGCCATGGTCACCCGGCACCGGCCAGCACCACGACCGGCCGGACCCGGTCGGTCTCCGTCGCCTCGTACACGGCCAGGAGCGACCCGTCGCCGTCGAGGACCCGCCACGGCCCCGGCCCGGTCATGCCCAGGGGGACACGGTCGAGGGCCAGTCCCCGCCGCACGGCCAGCTCGATCTCGGGATCGACCGTCACGCCGTCGAGATGGCGGAGCGCCTCGGCCGGCGGGAGCACGTCGGACGGTCCCAGCTGGTCGAGCTTCCGGGCGTCGGCGACCCCGAAGGAGCCGATCCGGGTGCGCCGCAGGAGCCCGAGATGGGCTCCCCCGCCGAGCGCCCGCCCGAGGTCGTCTGCGAGAGAGCGGACGTAGGTCCCCGACGAGCACTCCACCTCGAAGGCGAAGCGTCCGGGCCCTGTCCCCTCGGCGACGTCGAACCGGTGGACGGTAACCGGTCGGGCCACCCGCTCGACCTCCACACCCTGGCGGGCCAGCTCGTGGAGGCGCCGGCCGCCGACCTTCAGCGCCGACACCATGGGGGGGACCTGGAGGATGTCTCCTGACAGACCCTGTGCCGCAGCCCGCACATCGGCCAGGGTGACCCCGTCCATCTCCCATGTCCCGGTCACCTCGCCGGCGGCGTCGAGCGTCGTCGTCGCCGTGCCCAGGACGATCTCACCCTCGTAGGTCTTGGGCAACGGGGTGAGGAACCGCAGGAGCCGGGTCGCCCGCCCCAGGCCCACCAGGAGGACGCCGGTGGCATCGGGGTCGAGCGTCCCCGCATGGCCGGCCCTTCGCTGAGCGAAGATGCGGCGGCATCGGGCCACGACGTCGTGGGAGGTCCAACCGGCCTCCTTGTCGACCACCGCCAACCCGGTGACGCCCTCCCCCCCGCCCGCGGCCGTCACTGCTCCTCGCCGCCGCCGTGGAGGCGGCGGATGACGTCCTCGATCCGGCCGCCGCTGACGACGGCCGGGTCCACCTCGAAGCGCAGCGACGGCGTCCGCTTCAGGCGGACCTGGGTGGCCACCGACCGCTGCAGGCGGGAACGGCGCTCGGTCAGCGCTTCAGCGGCCTCGTCGGACAGCGACGAGACGAACACGGTCGCCTGGCGGAGGTCCGGGGACGTCTCCAGGCCCGTGACCGTCACCATGCGCAACCGCTCGTCCGCGTCGGCCAGGCGCTCGATCTCCTCTGCCAGCACCTGGCGGAGGACCTGGTTTACCCGGAGTGTCCGGGGAAAGGAAGCCTTGCCCCGCTGGTCGTGGTGGCGCGTCATCGTGCCCTTCCTGCACCGACCGATCAGGTGCGGGGGATCTCGCGCTCCTCGTAGGTCTCGATCACGTCCCCCTCCTTCAGGTCCTGGTAGTCGGAGAGGCCGATGCCACACTCGAAGCCCGACTGGACCTCGCGTGCGTCCTCCTTGAAGCGCTTCAGCGACGTGATGGCGCCCTTCCAGATGACGACGCCGTCGCGCAGGAAGCGGACCTTCGAGCCCCGGGTGATGACGCCGTCGCGGACCTGGCAGCCGGCGACCGCGCCCACCCGCGGGACGCGGAAGACCTGCCGGACCTCGGCCTCGCCGGTGACCACTTCTTCGTAGACGGGGGTGAGCAGTCCGAGCATGGCCGCCTCGAGGTCCTCGAGGAGCTTGTAGATGATCTCGTAGGTGCGGATCTCGACGCCCGACTTCTCGGCCAGCTCACGCGAACGGCGATCGGGTCGCACGTTGAACCCGATGATGGTGGCGTTGGAGGCCTGGGCCAGCTGGACGTCGTACTCGGTGATCCCGCCCACGCCTCGGTGGACGAACGCCAGCTTCACGTCTTCGCGCTCGAGCTTTCCGAGGCTCTCGGAGATGGCCTCGAGCGACCCACGCACGTCAGCCTTCACGATCAGGTTCAGCGTGGCCGTCTCGCCCCGCTGGATCTGCTCGAAGAGGTCCTCGAGCTTGGCACCGCCCAGCGCGGTCGACGCAGCCGGCACGTGGCCGGCGACGCGGTAGCGGTGCTCCCGGGCCTCGCCGATGGTGCGGGCCTGCCCGAGCTCCGAGGTGACCCGGAACTCGTCGCCCGCGTTCGGCGGCTCCGAGAAGCCCAGCACCTGGACCGGCATCGACGGCGGCGCCTCCTTCACCTGGTCGCCCCGGTCATCGATCAGCGCCTTCACCTTGCCCCAGGCGGCACCGGCCACCATCGGGTCCCCCACCCGGAGCGTGCCCCGCTGGACGATCACGGTGGCCACCGGGCCCCGGCCCGTTTCCAGTTCGGCCTCCAGCACGAACCCGCGCGATGGCCCTTCGGGGGTGGCGGTGAGCTCCTCCACCTCGGCGACCAGGACGATCTGCTCGAGCAGGTCGTCGATGCCCAGCCCCTGGAGTGCGGAGACCTCCACCGCGATGGTGTCGCCACCCCACGCTTCAGGCACCAGGCCGTGCTCGGAAAGTTGTTGGAGGACCCGGTTGGGGTCCGCCTCCTCCCGGTCGATCTTGTTCAGGGCCACGATGATCGGTACGTCCGCTGCCCGGGCGTGGTCGATCGCCTCGATCGTCTGGGGCATGACGCCGTCATCTGCCGCCACCACCAGAACGACGATGTCGGTCACCTCGGCGCCGCGGGCTCGCATGGCGGTGAACGCCTCGTGGCCGGGGGTGTCGATGAACGTGATCGCGTGGCCGTTCCATTCCGTCTGGTAGGCGCCGATGTGCTGCGTGATACCCCCGGCCTCGCCGGCGACCACGTTGGCCGAGCGGATCCGGTCGAGGAGCTTGGTCTTGCCGTGGTCGACATGGCCCATGACGGTCACCACCGGCGGGCGCGTGCGGAGGTCCGCCTCGTCGACGCCCTCGTCCTCGTCGAAGTACTTGGCCAACAGCTCTGCCTCGTGCTCCTCGCCGGGATCGACCAACCGAACGTCCGCGCCGATCTCGGCGGCGAAGAGCTCGATCATGTCGTCGGTGAGCGACTGCGTGGCCGTGACCATCTCCCCCTGGAGAAGGAGGAACCGGATGACGTCACCGGCCGAGCGGTTCAACTTGGGACCGAGGTCGCGTGCCGTCGCCCCCCGCTCCACGATGACCTCGTGGTCCGGCACCGGTGCGGTGGACGGCGAATACGCGGTGAGCTGCGTCGGCTCCAGCTCCTCGAGGTTGCGGCGCCGGCGGCGCGGTCGCCGCTGGTTCGGGCGGCCCCGTCCCACGCCCGGACCTCCACGTCCACCACCGGGCGGCCCGCCGGGGCCGCCACCAGGACCGCCACCGGGACCGCCGGGACGGCCGCCGAAGCCGCCGCCCGTCCTCGCACCGTAGCCGCCGCCTCCGGCTCCACCACCGCCGCTGAATCCGCCGGGGCGGCCGCCACCACCCGCAGGACGCGTGCCGAAGCCGCCGCCGGTCCTCGGACCCCCGGTCGGAGCCGGGCCGGGTCGCCGCCCACCCGCGCCGGGTGGCGGCGGGATGGGGCGTCCCGACATGGAGCGCGGCGGGCCACCGGGAGGCGGAGGGATGGGCTTGCCGCTGGCGCTGACGGGCGGGCGGGGAGGGGCCCCAGCCGGGCCCTGTGGACGGGGACCGCCAGGAGGCGCTCCGGCCGGGCGGGCGGGAGCCCCGGGCGTCGCGCCTGCCGGGGGCTCCGGGGCACGTGTCGCCGGTGGCGCCACCGGGGGTGCCCCGTCGACGGCCGGCGCTGCCGGCTGGGCCGGTGCGACGGTGGCAGCAGGCACGGCCGGAGCCGCAGGTGCCGGTGCCGGAGCAGCCGCCGGAGTAGCCGCAGGCTGGGCGGGAACGGGGGCGGCCGGCACTACCGGCTGGGCGGGAACGGGGGCGGCCGACGCTGCCGGAGCAACCGGTCGGGGCGGGGCGGCAGGGGCCGCAGGCGGGGCGGCAGGGGCCGCAGGCTGGGCGGCGGGTGCCGCCGGCTGGGCCGGGCGTGCCGCCGGCTGGGCCGGGCGTGCCGGCTCATGGGTCGTCCGGCTGGTGATCAGGCGGGGAGCCGTGCGAGCCGCTTCGGCCGCCGTCGCCGGCCCAGAGGTGCCCTCGCCGTCAGCGCCGGAGCCCGCGCTCGCGCCACGCTCCTCATCCTCGTCGCCAGGCTGGCCGGCGACCGTCGTGGTCGCCGGCGCCTTCTTCGCGGCAGCCTTCTTCGCCGGTGCCTTCTTCGCGGCCGCCTTCTTCGCCGGCGCCTCCTCCGGAGGCTGGACGTCCCGCCGCAGCCCCTCACGATCCGCCTTGCGCCGGGCGCGGTCAGCCTGGGCGTCCTCGATCGAGGACGAGTGGCTCTTCACCCCCATGCCCAGCGACAAGCAGAGGTCGAGCGCTTCCTTGTTGGTCAGACCGAGCTCGTGGGCGAGCTCATAGACGCGGATCTTCTTCGGCAACGGCTTCTACTGGCCTTCCTGTTCTTCGTGTGTGCCCGCGGCCGCCTCCGGGCGCGGGCTTCCATCCTCGCACATCGGGACCCGACCCCCGCTCAGGCGGGCCGCTTCCTCGATCCTCTCCACTTCACCGGGTGCCACCGATGCCCGGAACGCCCGCTCGAACGCTCGACGGTGTGCGGCGACGGCCACGCACGCGGGGTCCCGGCACACCCAGGCGCCACGACCCTTCGCACGCCTGTCCAACGTCAGACGACCCGAGGGGAGGCGGCCCACCCGGGCCAGCTCACCTGCGGGCGCCCGCCGGCGGCACCCGATGCAGGTGCGGACGGGATCTATGCTCCCCCCTCCGCAGCTGCTGCGGGCTCGTCGCCGCCCGCCCCGGCATCGCCAGCCTGGTCGCCGGCATCGGCCTCAGCGGCGGGTGCTCCGTCCGCGGGGACCTCAGCGGCGGGTGCCCCGTCCGCGGGGGCCTCGTCCGTCGCCGCCTGCGTCCATTCGCTGGCCGAGACGGCCTCGCCGCCCTCCGCCGGCTGCCAGACCATCTCGCCGGCCTCGTTCTCGACCCACTCGCCCTCGGCCCACTCCTCGCCGTTGTAGCCGGCCTCCTCCTCGGCCAGTTGGGTCTCGCTCTTGATGTCGATGCGCCACCCGGTGAGGCGGGCCGCCAGTCGGGCGTTCTGCCCCTCCTTGCCGATGGCCAGGGACAGCTGGTAGTCGCTGACCACGACGGTGGCCGTCCCCGTCTGGTCGTCCAGCCGGACCTCACGCACCCGGGCCGGGGCCAGCGCACTCTGGATCAGCTCGACGGGATCGTCGGAGAACGGCACGACGTCGACCCGCTCGCCCCTCAGCTCGTTCGTGACCATCCGGACCCGGGAGCCCCGGGCACCCACGCACGCGCCCACCGGGTCGATGTTCGGGTCGTTCGACCACACGGCGATCTTGGTCCGGTGGCCCGGCTCGCGGGCGGCCGCCTTGATCTCCACCGCGCCGGACGAGATCTCGGGGACCTCCAGCTCGAACAGGCGCTTGATGAGACCCGGATGGCTCCGGCTCACCACGATCTGGGGGCCCTTGGTCGTCTTGCGGACCTCGACGATGTACGCCTTCAGCCGGGCGCCGTGCTCGTAGCGCTCGTAGGAGACCTGCTCCGCCTGGGGCAGCAGCGCCTCCACCTTCCCCAGGTCGAGGAGGGTGTAGCGGTTGTCGGTCTGCTGGACGATCCCGGTGACGATGTCGCCCTCCCGGCCCGCGTACTCCTCGTACTTGAGGTCCCGCTCGACCTCACGGATGCGCTGGAGGATGACCTGCTTGGCAGTCTGGGCGGCGATCCGGCCGAAGTCGTCGGGCGTGTCATCCCACTCGCGGACGACGTTTCCCTCGTCGTCGAGCTCCTGGCCGTAGACGCGGATCTCACCCGATTCGGGGTCGATGGTGACCACCGCCTCCTCGGCCGAGTCCGGGCTCCGCTTGTACGCGGCCACCAGGGCGTTCGCCAGGGCATCGAGCAGCGTTTCGACGGAGATGCCCTTGTCGCGGGCGATCTGGCCGAGGGCGTCGAGGAACTCGAAGTTCGTCTTGCTCATCTGGTCGTGACCTGCTTCCTCTCGGGCGTGGGCGTGGGGCGCCGCCCCGCGGCGGCGCCAGGCTTGGGGCCGGGACCCCAGGAGAACACGGTGCGCACCCGGTCGACGTCCGCGTAGGCGAACCGGCGCTCCGCCGGCTCGCCGCCCGGCGCTCCGGGCTCGGCGACGGTGAACCCGGTCTCGTCTGCGGCCACCAGTACGCCGGTGGTCCGCCGCACCCCGTCGGTGCCGGCCTTCGTCTTGACCTGGACGGTCTCGCCGACGGCCCGGCCGAAGTGCTCCGGGCGGCGCAGTGGGCGCTCCACCCCCGGGCTGGACACCTCGAGGGTGTAGCGACCGGGGACGGGGTCGTGGGCGTCGAAATGGGCGGACACGACCCGGTTGGCGTCAGCCAGGGCATCGAGATCGACACCACCGGGGCGGTCGACCAGGACGACGACGTAGCCGGGGCGGACCTCGACGTCGAACAGTTCGAGCCCGAGGGCGGCGACGACCGGCACCAACTGCGAGTAGAGATCTTCCGCCATGTCGTCACCCTCCTCTCCGGTCGTCGTCGTCACCCGTACCAGTCCCAGGAGCGCCGAGGAAGACAAGAGCGTGGGCATTCCGCCCACGCTCCTCCAGCGCATCTCCACTCCCAGAACGGAACAACCGAGTATACCAGCAGGTCCGCCGCCGATCCCGTCGGGCCGGCCACCAGGACCACGGCCGGGTCAGGCGCCGGCGAGAGCCCCGATCCGGCCGGCCGCGCCCTCCAGCGGCACGTCCTCCAGCGGGACGGTGCCGTCGCGGTGCGTCACCTCGACCACGCCGCGAGCGAGCCCCTTGGCCCCCACCACCACCCGGATCGGTATACCGAGGAGGTCGGCGTCGGCCAGCGAGACGCCGGGCGACGCCATCCGGTCGTCGTAGAGGACGTCGACGCCCTGATCGGACAGGGCGTCGTAGAGCCCATCGGCGGCGGCGGCGACCTCGGGCGAGCGCCCCGCACCCAGCGCTACCAGGTGCACGGCGAAGGGGGCGACGGAGCGCGGCCAGGCCAGCCCGTCGTCGTCGTGGCACGCCTCGGCCAGCACCGAGACCAGCCGGCTCACCCCCATGCCGTAGCAGCCCATGACGTAGGGGAGCTCGGCTCCGGCCTCGTCGGCGAAGGTCGCGCCGGCCATCACGCCTGAGTACTTCGTCCCCAGCTGGAAGGTGTGGGCCGCCTCGACGCTGCGGACCAGGCTGAGCGGCCCACCACACCGGGGGCACGCGTCGCCCTCGGCCACCTCCGCGTACGAACCCCACTCGTCCACGGTGAAGTCGCGTCCGAGCACGGCCCCGGACACGTGGTGGTCGGGCCGGTTGGCCCCGGTGATCCACGATCCCGGCCGGCGCACCCCGAGGTCGGCCACCACCGGGATACCGGCCTCGTTGGCCGCGCCCGGACCGATGTACCCCTTGACCAGGGCCGGGTGTGCGGCGAAGTCGTCATCGTCGAACAGGCGCCAGCCGGACGGCAGGCGAGCCTCCCGGTCGCCCGGGAGCACCACCAGACGGGGCTGGCCGTCGCTCCCCACCACGGCCAGGCACTTCAGGAGGTCGGCGGCGGTCACGCCCGAGGACGAGAAGAGCTCGGAGACCGCGTCGATCCCGGGCCGGTCCGGGGTGTGGTGGAGCTCGAGGGCCGGCGCCCCGTCGCCCGGGTCACCAGGCGCGTCCTCGACCTGGCGGGTGGCCGCCTCCACATTGGCCGCGTAGCCGCACGACGGGCACCGGACGAAGTGGTCCTCGCCCACCGGGGAGGGAACCATGAACTCGTGGTTGACCTCGCCGCCGATGGCCCCCGAGCTCGCCTCCACCGGGGTCACCTCCAGGCCCAGGCGCTCGAAGATCCGTAGGTAGGCGCGGAAGACCACCTGGTAGGTGGCCTGCATGGCGGCCGCGTCCACGTCGAACGAGTAGGCGTCGGCCATGATCAGTTCCCGGGTCCGGAGCAGCCCGAACCTCGGCCGGGCCTCGTCGCGGAACTTCACCTGGATCTGGTACACGGTCTGGGGCAGCTGCCGGTAGGAGTCCACCTCGGCCGCCACCGTCGCCGTCACCACCT
>JAJZDI010000022.1 GCA_021806045.1 Actinomycetes bacterium | reverse complement strand
ACGTGGCACGGGCCCCGTCGATGTGCTCGCGGATCAGGTCGGCGTGCCCCGCGTGGCGAGCCGTCTCCTCCAACAGGTGGAGCAGGATCCACCGGACCGACCACGTGTCGGCGTTCCTGGCCGGCCGGCGCATCTCGTCCGGCACCGGCAGGGGCTCGCCCAGGTCGGCCACCAGCGACACCGCCGACTCCGTGGCCGCCGCCCGGTCCGCGTACCGGGCCAGCAGCGTCTCGAGGGAGTCGCCGTCTGGGACGGTGGAGCCGTCGGGGATCCTGCCCGATACCTCCAGCTCCCGCCCACCGAGGACCCGGTCGATCCAGTAGTCCTCCACGGCGATCAGGTGGGCGACGATGCCGGCGATGGACAGCGGGCTCCGGGTGGGCGCCGACGCGGCCTGGGCCTCGGTCAGCCCGTGCGCGGCCAGGCGGATGGCGTCACGCTGCTGGGCCAGGTAGGAGAGCAGGGCATCACGTTCGTCGTCGACGGGGGGGACGAAGGTCGGCATGGAGGCCACCTCTCTGGCGCGGGCAGGCGCCTCGACCAGCACGGAACGTCGCCCACAGCATGCCCCAGACGGGGCGGGGGCTCATGCGGGTCGGAGCTCCCGCCAGGCTGCGGCGATCCGGGCCAGGCCGGCCCCACCCCGGCGCAGGCCCCGCTGGCCTCGTCAGCCGGCGATGCGCTCGACGGCGTCCGCCACGTCGTCGAGGTCGACGGGTGGCTCGTCGAAGCGCCGGATCTCCCGGAACGTCCGGTCCCGCCCGCCCGGCGCGACGAACCACGCCACCAGCCGGGACACCACCGCCTCGGCCAGCAGCTCGGGCATGCCACCGATGTCCTCGACCTCGACGCCGCCCGAGACCAGTAGGCGGCCCAGGTCGTAGAGGTCGGAGGCCCGCTTCTCCGGCTTGGAGGACGAACGCAACTGCACGGTGGTGGCCTTCATGGCCACCAGGCCGGCGCTGGTGGCCACCAGGCGCCCCGGCGCCCGGGCCAGCACCGCTCCCGTCCCCTCGTCCACCGCCACCAGGTCGACGGGCGTGGCCGTGTCGTGCGCCCAGGTGTGGGCGACCATGTTCAGGTCGAGGTCGCCGGGCGGCTCGTCGAAGGTCAGGAGGTGGGCGATGAGGGCGGTGCTGTCCATCGGGGCCACGTCGATCACGTCCAGGTCGAAGTCGCCGGCGAACCGGTACTGGCCCCCGTCCTCGGCCGTCACCGCCAGGCGGGACAGGACATCGTGATAGAGCGACAGGTCGCGGGCCACCGCGTCGAGGTCGACGGTCGCCCGGTGGGGTGTGCCCACCCGGCACAGCACGGCCATGCCCCCGATGAGGCGGAGGGCCGGCGGCAGGGTGGCGAGGAGCTCCACCGAGCGGTGGGTGGTGCCCCCGGCACGGCCGGACAGGACGACGATCACCGGTCGCCCCCTGGCACGATCCCCCACGACTCGACGATCTCCCGGCCCCGGGCCGGATCGGCGGCCAGGCGGAGGGCGCAGACGAGCGGGTGGCCCACCCGCCACGGCCGTTCGTCGTCCGGGGGGTAGTCGGGGTTCAGTGGGAACCAGCGGACCGGTGCCTGGCGGACGAGGCAGGCGGTCGGGCCGTCGCCCCCGGCGAGCGATCTCGCCTTGCGGAAGGCGCTGTCGCCCACGATGTAGGCCCGCACCGGGAAGCTGCCGGCTGCGGCGATCCGGGCGCCGCCCAAGGTGGCCGCCCGCTCGTCGACGCGCACGACCGAACCGGGCCCCGCCCGTTCCGCCACCGTGGCCAGGTCGACGTCGAGGGCCACCCAACCGCCGTCCGGCCAGTGGGCGGCCGCCTCCCAGAACAGCTCGGGCAGGAGGGGGCGATGCGTCGTCCGCCCCACCAGCCCCTCGGCGGCCAGGCGGGCGATGACCTCGTGGACGGTCCCGACGCTCCGGCCGATGAGGGGTGCCACCCGGCGGGCCGTCGCCGGGAGGTCCGGTTCCACCAGCACGGCCAGGACCGTCTCGAGGCCGACGGTCGTCCACGGGTTGCCGCCACGGCGCCGGCCGCCGCCCTGGCCGTCGACGGGCGACTCGATCCGCACCCCCGGCGCCCAGATGCGCACGTGGCCCCGGCGGTCCAGCCATCCCCACCCCGCCTTGCGCAGCACGGCCCGGCCCGGCTCGCTGACGCGATCGGCCACCACCACCGCCGGCACGTCAGCCGGGGCGTCCGCCACCAGCTGGGCAAGGTCGGCCGGCGTGGGATGGGCCCGGTGCACCATGCCCACCGGCAGGCGGGCCCCGTCGACCACCAGCGCGTCGTCGACGTAGGAGGCGGTGACGCCCAGCGCGGCGAGGGCGGCGACGAGCTCATCGACGAGCTCGTCGTGTTCCTGGGTATGTGGCGTCACGAACACCGAACGCATCGTAGCGGCCCGGGACGATCCCCACAATTGGCCCGTACGTGCCGCCACGAACACCGAACACGCTCGGTCGTGGCGGTCCGACTCGCCGACGGCGGGTCAAACCTGGCATCGTGCGGCATGGCTCTGGAAACGATGCACGACAAGGTGGCCCTCGTCACGGGGGGGAGCAACGGGATCGGGGCGGGGGTGGCGACCCGGCTGCGTGAGGCGGGCGCCCTGGTCGTCGTGGCCGACGTCGACGACGACGCCGGCCAGGAACTGGCCGGGACGATCGACGCCTCGTTCGTCCACTGTGACGTCCGTTCCCTCGACGAGGTCCAGGCGGCAGTCGACCACGCCGTCGCAACCTACGGCGGGCTCGACCTCGCCCACCTCAACGCCGGCGTCACCACCGGGTGCGGCCTGGGCGACGACTTCGACGTCGACCGCTACCGGCGGGCCATGGGGGTCAACCTCGACGGCGTCGTCTTCGGCGTCCACGCCGCCCTGCCCGCACTCTCCGCACGCGGTGGCGGCCAGATCGTGGCCACCGCCAGCATGGCCGGCATCGTCGCCCCCGCATTCGATCCCGTGTACGTGGCCAACAAGCACGCGGTGGTCGGCCTGACCCGCTCACTCGGCGCCGAGTACGCGGCGACCGGCATCCGCATCAACGCACTGTGCCCGTCGTTCGCGGAGACGGCCATCATCGCCGAGGCCCGGTCCATGCTGGAGGAGATGCAGTTCCCCATCCTCGACGTGGTCGACGTGGTCGACACGTTCGTGTCGATCGTCGACGGCGACGGCACCGGCGAGTGCTGGTTCGTGATCCCCGGGCGGGAGAGCGAGCCGTTCCGGTTCCGCAACGCACCCGGGCCGCGCCAGCGCTGAGCACCGGGCACCGGGCACCGGGCAGGTGGTGCCCAGCGCGGTGCGCCGGGTGGCAACGGCCGACGTCCGGCACGGCGAGAACGGACCTGATCGGCCTCCGGCTCCCGGTCGGTAACCTGCCGCCCACGGCGGCGCCGCACGTGCGACCGGCCGGAACGAACCGTGCCCGACGCCACCACCCTCCCCACCACCGACGACGCACCACGGGCCGCCAGGCGCCGATGGCTCGCGCTGGTGGTCGTGTGCCTGGGGATGTTCATGAACGCCCTCGACGGCTCCATCGTGAACGTCGCCCTCCCGGCCATCCAGCGGGACCTCCACTTCAGCCAGGCCGGCCTCACCTGGGTGGTCGACGCCTACCTGGTCACCTTCGGGAGCCTGTTGCTGCTGGCCGGTCGCCTGGGCGACCTGGTGGGGCGCAAGCGCGTCTTCCTCGCCGGCATCGCCGTCTTCACCCTGGCCTCGGCCGCCTGCGGCGTCGCTCCCGACCAGGCCGTGCTCGTCGTCGGCAGGTTCGTCCAGGGGATCGGCGGTGCCCTGTCGTCGTCGGTGATCATCGCCCTCATCGTCACCGAGTTCCCCGCCGCCGGGGAGCGGGCCAAGGCCATGAGCGCCTACATCTTCGTGGCCGTGGGTGGGGGGTCGATCGGCCTGCTGGTCGGCGGTGTGCTCACCCAGGCCGTCAACTGGCACTGGATCTTCTTCATCAACGTCCCGGTGGGGATCGCCACCTACGTGCTCGGTCGGGTGCTGATCGACGAGCACGAGCCCCTCGGGGTCACCGGCGGCGTCGACGTCGCCGGATCCGTTCTCGTCACCGCGTCGCTCATGGTGGCCATCACCGCCATCGTCGGCGCCACCAGCGCCGGATGGCTGTCGCTGCGGACGCTCGGGCTGTGCGCGCTGGCCGCCGCCCTGGCCGCCGGCTTCGTGGCCGTCGAGCGGCGCCACCCCAACCCCATCGTGCCGTTCGCCGTCGTGCGGATCCCGTCGCTCGTCCGCTCCAGCGTGGTGCGCGGCTTCCTCAACACGGGGATGTTCGCCACCTTCTTCCTCGGCGCCATCTTCCTCGAGCACGTGCTCCACTACAGCCCCCTGCGGACGGGCATGGCGTTCCTGCCGCTGTCGCTCACGATGGGTGCCCTCTCGACGGGCATCACGGCCAGGCTGGTCCAGCGGTTCGGCAACCGCCGGGTCCTGCTGCCGGGGATGACCGCCGCGCTGGCCGGCCTGGCCATCCTGGCCTCGGCGGGAGCGCACGCCTCGTACTGGACCGACCTGTTCCCCGGCATGCTGCTCATCGGCCTGGGAGCGGGGACGTCGTTCGTCCCCCTGCTGGCCATCGCCATGGCTGACGTGCCGGTGGCCGACGCCGGGCTCGGCTCGGGCGTAGTGAACGTGTCGATGCAGGTGACGGCGGCTCTCGGGCTGGCCGCACTGAGCACGATCGCCGCCGGCCGCACCCGCGCGCTGGCCGCGGCCGGGCACGGAGCGGCCGCCGCACTCACGGGCGGGACCCGCCTCGCCCTGGCACTGGCCACCATGAGCGTGCTCGTCGGCCTGGGTGTGGCCATCGGCTGGTTGCGTGAGCCTCGCCCCGTCCGGGACGGCACGGGCGACGGCGAGGAGCGCCGCCTGCTGCTGGCCGAGAACGCCACCGAGCCGCTCGCCACCTGAGGGCCGCCCGGGGAGGGCCGGCCGAATGGGCAGCGCACGGCGAGCGCCGACCGCGTGCTCCTGCGCTCAGCCGCTGACGGGGAACCCGACCGCCTCGGCCAGCGCCTCGAGGGCGGCGTCCGGGTCGGTCACCTTGATCGTGTGCATGCCGAGTGCCCGGGCCGGCTTGAGGTTGACCCCGAGGTCGTCGAGGAACACCACGTCGGCCGGCTCGACGTCGAGCACCTGGCAGGTGAGCTCGTAGATGCGGGGGTCGGGCTTGCGCACGCCGAGCTTCGACGACTCGAGGACCACGTCGACGATGCCGTACACCTCGACCAGGTCGGCCCGCTCCATCGACGGATCGACGACGAAGTTGTTGGTGAGCAACGCGGTCGACAGGCGCGCCGCACACCGGCGCACCGCCTCCACCATCGCCGGCCGGAGGTCGCCCGACAGCAGCCCGAGCACGTCCCGGCCGTCCACCGGGTGGCCGAGCGCCGCCGCCTCACGCCCGAAGAGCTCGGCGAAGTCGTCCAGGTCGATCTCCCGGCGCTCCAGGCGCGCCCACGCGTTGGTGTCGGCGTCGGTGGCGTTCACCGTGCGGAGGAACCCGTCGGGCAGCCCCCGCTCTCGCTCGTAACGGGCGAACGCGTCGAAGGGGCTCGACGTCAGCACGCCTCCCACGTCGAACACCACGGCCCGGACGGTCATCGGCATCGCCGGTCGTGGCCGCGTCCGCGCCCACACCGGAACCCCACGGGCGGGCGGGCGATCGTGCTCCCGGCGCGGGTCCCCGCAGCGCGGCGAGCGGAAAGGTCCCGGCCCCGAGCGCAGGTGGCGGGAACCGCGCTCAGGGGCCGGGAACCCGAACCTAGCCGGTAACGGGTGCGAGCGGATCGCACGTGCCCGACGCCGCCCTCGTCGGCCCGGGGCGCCACAATGGTGCCGAGTCCCTGGTCCGGGGCTCGGAGGAGCCGACCCCCATGCCACGATCCCGTGCTGCCCGCCCGAAGAATTTTTCCGGAGTTGAGACGGATATCGCTGCTGTGAGCACGCTCGGCGCACGTCGGGCGGGGAGTGGCCACCGGCGCATGGTAGCGGGGGCGGGGGCGGGACCGTGCGTGCGGTGACGCTCGCCCCGCCCGAGGCCCCCGAGCACCGGTTCGCCGCCGCGGTGGCGGCGGCCGCCGGCCGGGCGCTCCTCGACCTCCGATCCGACGCGGGGGCGCGGGGGCACTGGTGGATCGGCTCGACCGGCGACCGCCTGGCACACGAGCTCATCCTCGGCATGATCACCGAGGCGTTCCCCGACGACGCCGTCCGGTCCGAGGAAGGTGCCGTCGACGCCTGGGGAGACGGCCGGCTGTGGATCGTCGACCCTCTCGACGGCACCCACGAATTCGAAGTCCCCGGCTCCGCCGAGTGGGCCGTCCACGTCGCCCTTGTCGACGGCGGGGTCCCGGTGGCGGGAGCTGTCGCCGTCCCCGCCCTGGGGGAAGTCCTCGACACCGCGACGGCCGTCCCGCCCGGACCGGCACCAGGCCCACCCCGCCTGACCGTCAGCCGCTCCCACCCGCCGATGATCATCCGTCGCATCGCCCACGAGCTCGGGGCCACCGTCGTGCCCATGGGCTCAGCCGGCGCCAAGGTGGCCGCCGTGGTGCGTGGGGACGCCGACCTCTACGTGCACGCCGGTGGTCAGTACGAGTGGGACTCCGCCGCCCCCGTCGCCGTCGCTCTGGCCGCCGGCCTCCATGCGTCGCGGCTCGACGGCCGGCCCCTCCGCTACGGCGCACGCGACCCGTGGCTCCCCGACCTCGTGGTCTGCCGTCCGGAGCTGGCCGATCGGGTCCTGGCCATCACGTCCGGCATGCAGGGCCGGCGCTGACCTGGCTCCGGGGCACGCCGGCGTGGGGGCGCCGCGGTCAGGAGCCGGTCGCGGGTGGTCCGGCGGCCGGCAGGTCGATCGTCACCGTCGTGCCGCGCCCCTCCACCGCGTCGAGCGCGATGGCTCCGCCGTGGGCGGTGACGATGGCCCGGACGATGGCGAGGCCGAGGCCGGCACCGCCGCTCGAGCGCGAGCGTGACGCGTCGGCCCGGGCGAACCGCTCGAAGGCTCGCGCCGCCACCTCGGGGGGCATGCCCGGCCCGGCATCGGCGACGACGAGGCGGACGACCGGACCCGCCCGCCATAGCGACACGGCGGTGGCGGTGCCCGGGGGAGTGTGGGCCCGCACGTTGGCGAGCAGGTTGTCCACCACCTGGCGGAGGCGGACCGGATCACCCGTCACCGTCACGGCATCGGGCACCTCGAGCGACACGGGCCACTCCGGACCGACGGCCGCGGCGGCATGGGCCGCATCGGCCACCAGGGCGGTGGCATCCACCGGGACCCGGTCGAGCGGCCGCCCGTCATCCAGGCGGGCGAGGAGGAGGAGGTCGGCCACCAGGTCGCCCATCCGGGCGCTCTCGGCGCGGATGCCGCGCATGGCCCGCTCCAGGTCCTCCGGGTGGGTCGCCGCCCCCCGCTCGAAGAGCTCGCTGTAGGCGGACACGGCGGCCAGCGGGGTACGCAGCTCGTGGGAGGCGTCGGCGACGAACTGCCGCATCCGCTCCTCGGAGGCCCGCAGCCGGGCCTCGGTCGCGTCGCGCTCGGCGAAGGCGCCCTGGATCCGTTCGAGCATGGCGTTGAGCACCCGGGCCAGCCGGCCCAGCTCGGTTGGCCGGTCGCTCCCCGGCACGCGCCGGTCCATCCGGCCGGCGGCGATCTCCTCGGCCACCCCCTCGACGTCGCGCAGCGGGCGGAGCCCCACCCGGACCAACCATGCCCCCAGGGCCACGGCGGCGGCGAGCACCGCGGCCGTCACGATCGCCTCGATGGCCACCAGCCGGCCGAGCGTGGCGTCCACGTCGCCGAGCGGCGCGCCCACGATGAGCTGGCTGGCCCCCGGATAGGTGGTGACGAGCAGCCGGAACGGCGGCCCGCCGGGCGTGGTGGACGGCACCGTCAGGTAGGTGGAGCCGGCCGTGCCTCCCGGTGCCGGGAGCACGGGGGTCAGCTGCTCGCCCCCGGGGAGGTGGGCGGCCTGGGAGAAGACGACCGTGCCGTCCGCCTGCCGGAGCTCGACGAACTGGCCCGGTGCGTCCGCGCCCACCCCGCCGGGGGCCCGGGGCGGACCCAGCAACCCGCCCCCGGCCAGCGGCGGCGCCTGGCCGAGCGGCGCCCGGACGGTGGCCAGTGTGTGGTCGATGCGGGTCACGAGGAACGACCGCAGCGCCGACCAGGTGGCGACGTCGGCGACGACCAGGCCGACGAGGGCCACCGCCCCGGTGGCGAGGACGAGCCGGAGGCGCAGTGACATGCGCGCCTACGACCCTGCGTCGCCCGACGGCGGGCGCAGCACGTAGCCGACGAGCCGGACGGTGTGGATGAGGGGAGGGCCGTCCGCCTCGAGCTTCCTGCGCAGGTACCGGACGTAGGTCTCGACGACGTTCGATTCGCCGGCGAAGTCGTAGTGCCAGACGTTGTCGAGGATCTGGGACTTGGAGAGCACGATGCCGGGATTGCGCATGAAGTAGGCCAGGAGCTTGAACTCGGTGGCGGTGAGGGTCACCGGCCGGCCGGCCCGGCGGACCTCGTGGGCACGTTCGTCCAGCTCGACGTCGGCCACCCGGAGGATGCCGTCGTCCGCTGCGGTGGGGGGGTGGGCCCGGCGGAGGATGGCCTCGACGCGGGCGACGATCTCCGCCAGCGCGAACGGCTTGGTCACGTAGTCGTCGCCCCCGGCCCCCAGCCCGGCCACCGTGTCCTCGAGCCCGTCCCGGGCCGTGAGGAAGAGGACGGGGACGTCGTTGCCGGCCGCCCGGATCCGGCGCGTCACCTCGAAGCCGTCGAGGTCCGGGAGCATCACGTCGAGGATGACCAGCTCGGGCGCTGCGCCGTCCACGGCGGTGAGCGCGGCGAACCCACCGGCGGCGACGGTGACGTCATAGCCCTCGTAGCGGAGCGCGGTGGCGACGGCGTCGGTGATCGACGGCTCATCGTCGACCACCAGGACACGCCGCACCGTTCCGGATCCCGTTGCCCTGGCCGTCACGTCGGTGTACCTCCCTGGCGAGAGTGGCACCCCAGTATGTGCGGCAGCCGTGAGCCCGATGAGCGCCCGCTGAGAGGCCGCCTCGGGGGCGCTCCCCCTCAGCCGATGTTGGCGATGCCCACGATCGGCTGGTTCAGGTGCTGGCCGCCCGCTGACCCGTAGAAGCCGGCGTCGCCGTAGTCGAAGACGCCGCCGTCGGAAGCGACCAACCGGTAGCCGAGGCCTGACGGCGAGGCGGCGATGCCCACGATCGGCTTGTTGAGATGGAGCGCGCCGGCCGACCCGCGGAAGGTGGCGTCACCGAAAGCGAACACGCCGCCGTCGGCGGCAGCGAGCCAGTACCCCTTGCCGTCGGGGGTGGCAGCCATGCCCACGATCGGAGCGTTGAGCGCGCCGGCCACCGACCCGTAGCTCGCGGCGTCGCCGAAGGGGATGACCTGACCGGCGGAGGTCACCAGCCAGTAGCCCTTGCCGTCGGGGGTGGCGGCCATGCCCACCACGGGCGCTGTCGGCGGCTTCGCCCCGGTCGACCCGTGGAAGGTGGCGTCACCGAAAGCGAACACGCCGCCGTCGGCGGCAACGAGCCAGTAGCCCTTGCCGTCGGGGGTGGCGGCCATGCCCACCACGGGCTTGTTGAGATGGTGGCCACTGGTCGTCCCGTGAAATTGCGCGTCGCCGAAGGAGAACACGCCGCCGTCGGCGGCCACCAACCAGTAGCCGTTGCCGGTGGGGGTGGCGGCCGACCCGACGATCGGCTCGTTCAGGTGGATGGCGCCCGTCGAGCCGGCGTAGGAGGCGGCACCGTAGGTGAACACCCCGCCATCGGCTGCGACCATGCGGTAGCCGGGGCCGCCGGGGACGAAGTTGGCCAGCTCGCCGATCTGGGCCGGCGACAGGCACTCGAGTGCGTTCGTCCCCGTCTGGGCGAGGCGGAAGGAGTCGAAGTTGCGCTGGGCCAGGGTCGGATCGGCTACCACGTAATTGGCGACGATCCTCGTCTGGCCGGGGGCCAGCGTTATCGAGTACGTCCACTCGGGCGCTCCGCGGGGTCCTGGCATCGACAGAGAGGCAAGGGGCACCGGGGCCCTGGGACCCTGGACGACGTTGCCGACGCGAGCCTGGGTGCTGGTCGTACCGGTGCCGAAGCCGTTGAAGGTGCCGATCCACAGATCGGCCGTCGACGGCGCCGCTCCTGTGGACGTCGAGACGATCGGGGAGATGTTCGAGCGCAGATTGTTGTACGGGTTCGAGAGCACCACCGTCACCGGTGCCGACGTCGTGTTCGTCAGGGTCTGGTCGACCCTGGCGAAGTGGTCGTTGGCCGGGACGAAGAGCTGGCGCGAGACGGCGACCCCGGAGATGGTCTGGACGGCCAGATCGAACTGGGTCCCGCTCGCCGGCGGGCACGACGCGTCCTTCGTCTCCTTCACCACCGGGTCGTAGGTCACCGCTTTCGCACCGTTGACCGACAGCTGCAGCGCGCCGTAGCCGTCGAACGGGCTCTGATGCATGGTCTGGGAGGCGAGCGCACCGTGGAGGGTGGACGCCACGACCTTGCCGCCGAAGGTGGCACCGTTGTCGAGAGCGCCGCTGGCCCACGACGTGCTCGAGTGGTTGTCGGCGAAGAACCGCCACTTCATGCCGGCCCCGTCGACCGCGGTGGCCGTGCCGGTCGTCGACGTGGTCGTCGACGTGGTGGAGGTGGAGGATGTGGCGTGCGGATGCGGGGACGTCGTCCCGGCCCCCAGATCACCGGCACGATGCCGCACCTTCTTCCCGCCCAGGTGGGAATGTGCGCGCCCACCGCCGGTGCGGTGGCCGACGGACACGGCCCTCGCGCCGAACCTGCCGGCAAGGCCACGGTGCCCGACGGACACGTCGCCGGAGCGCTGCGCGGCGCCCACCGGGGTGGCGGCGAACATGGCAGCAGCGGGAGCGGCCAGCATGGCGACGGCCACCGGGGCGGCCACTCGCCGGACCAGGGGCGCTCCCCCCGGCCACGAGCCGGCAAGCGCGGCGCGGCGCAGTGCCGCCAGCTCACCGGCCAGCATCCCGGCCCTCGCCACCCGCACCGATGCCCCCCCGATGACGCCGGCCACCCGGGTCCCCGTCCGACCTGCCAGGCCACGTCCAGGTGACGACACCAGGAGTGACGGGATGCCCGACGGGGGGAGCCGCCACCACAGCGTCCACAATGACCCGTCCACCGCCACCAGGCCGTCGGCGCCCGCGGAGCTGGCCGCACCGGCGGCCAGGCCGGCCGCCCTGCCGATCCCTGCAACAAGTGCGATCGATCCGGTCGCCCGGATGCTCTCGACGGAGGTCACGATGGCGGACGACGCGTTCCGCCGGCCAGAGCGGGAGGGCAGTTCGACGGCGACCACGCACAGCCCGGCTGCCTCGAGCGCCAACGATGCCTCGATGGCCCGGTGGTCGGGCGGCCCGTCCGTGACGAGGACGACCGACGCGCCAGGCACCGAACGCCCTCCAACCTGTGTCCCCATGGCCCCAACCTCCCCGTCCTCCCCCCGGCGGCACGGCCGTGCACGCCCCGGCGGGGAATGTTCCACTACAGGCTAGCCCGCTGTCCCGATCGTCGCGGGGACCGTCCCGCCATCGGGGAGGCGTTCGACCGCACCGACCACGACGGTCCGATTGGCGGCGTCGCCCCGAGGTGCCAGCACATCGACGCGGCGGCCGCCACCCACCAGGACGGCGTCGACGACGGGGTCGACCTTCCCGAGGAAGCGGGCACTTGCCACCAAGGTGCCGTCGACGATGTCGACGACCGCCACGCCGGTACCCTGCCAGCGGGCGGGCGCACGCGACGCAGGGCCGTCCGCCACCGGGAGCCCGGCCTGGCCGTCGCCCGGGGCCATCCATCCGACGACGGCGATCCTCCCCTGCAGGTCGAGCCCGGTCAGGACGGCCGGCACTTCGATCACCACGTCGACCGCCCCGTCGGTCCCCAGCCGGAGCAGCCGACCCGTCCCCGATTCGACCACCAGGTAGCCGTCGCCGTCCGCCCGGACCTGGCGGGGCAGGGTGAGGTCGGTGGCCAGGACGTCCCCGCTGGAGGAGACCACCACGCCGCCACCGACGACGCCCTCACGCCAGCCGTTCGGCTCCGGCGACCGGCCCGCAGCGCTGACCACAACTCGGCCGTCAGGAGCCAGGGCCACCCCTCCCAGGTTGCTCGTCCCGCCCACTGCATCCAGGTCGCCGTGGCCGAACCCCGTGACCCACGGCGGCATCCATACGGGCCGGAAGCTGTGCCGGCGGTCCAACCTGGCCAGGCAGTCGAAGCGGCCCACCACCATGAGAGCACCCTCGTCGTCGGCGGCGATGTCGCACACCCCGATCGACCCCACGGTCGCCGCTGCCTGCGGCACGAGGAGGATGTCGCGCCCGCCGGTCCCCCCGGCCGATCCGGCGGCCGCGTCCACGAACGTCCACACCTGCCACGGGTTCGCCGCCACCACTCCGGTGGCCGTCCGGCACAGCGGACCGGCCCCCCCGAGGCCGCGCTCGGCGACGCCCGGCGCGCCGCTCCCGTCGTCAGGTGCCAGCACCCACAGGCGCCCGTTGGCCGACACAAGGAGACCGGCGGGGATGCCGGCAAGGCACTCCCACAGCGCACCGGTGACGTCCAGGTCGGCGCTGACCAGTCCGACGACCGTTCCGGTGGTCGGGTCAGCCACGTCCCGCTCCGGCCAACGGTGCAACGACCGGCCACGTCGCGTCGAAGGTGATCTCCCGACGGATCTCGTCGGTGACCAGGCCGATGGCGGCGGGCCGCCTGGCTCCTGTGAGCGCACACACGTCGAAGAGCTCGCGCACGGGACCTTCGATGAGCAGCCATTCGACCGGCTCACCCCGCTCCAGGTCGATGACGAAGATCCCGAGGTGCGGCACCAGTCCGCGCTCCTCGAGGACGTCGTCGAGAGGCAGTCCCGAGTAGATGTCGCCCCGCCTCGGCTTCGACGATCCCACCACGGCGAATCGGTCCCCGACGAGTGAGAGGCCCCGCAGGAACCCGGGCGCGAAGGCCACCGGCTCGAACCGCCCCCCGTCGACGTCGACGCGGCCCAGCTCGCCCGTGCCCGCGTTGGCCACCCACAGGTCGTCCCTGTGCCATCGTGGGGAGTGGGGCATCGACAGCCCGGTGACCACCACCTCGCCGGTGGCGACGTCGAGGACGCACCCCTGGTCACGGCGGCCGTCACGCCAACCGTCCACCTCGGTCGAGCGGCTGACGCACGTGACAAAGGCGGCACGGCCGTCCCGCATGGCCAGGCCGTTGAGGTGGCACCGATCGCCCTGGCGGGGACCGTCGAGGAACGGCGGCCACCACCGGGGCACGAAGCTGACCGACTCCGAGGTGGAGGCCAGGCAGCCGAAGCGCGTGTTCACCCACAGGTCTCGCCCGGTGGCGTCGATGCCGACGTCATGGACGTTCACGTCCCCGACGGGCAGCATCTGCCGGGGAACGTAGAGGCGGTCATGGCCGTCCGCCGTCCGCTCGCCTGGGCCCAGGACGTTCTCGAACCGCCACAGCTCGAAGCGCGTCGCCACCCACAGCCGCTCCGCACCTTCGGCTGCGATCCCCATCACCTTGTCGAGCGAGCGGTCGAAGACGGCAAGCTCTCCCGTCCCGTCCACGCCGACCAGCCACAGCTTCATCGGCGGCGTGCCGAACACCAGGCTCACCTGGTTGTCCACCAGCCACCCCGCCATGCCGGGCGACGCCAGCAGTTCGAGGTCGTCGGCGGGCGCCTCGCCGCCGTCGCCGGCGGACGCCGTCCCGGGTGGCAGCGGTACGGACGACGACTGCATGGTCGACAACGACACCATCCCTCCCCTCGGTCCGACTCCGGGTCGCCTGCCCGGGCGATGGTAGGCCGGGGGGCGACCGTCCTGCAGGGGCCGGGGACCCCCGGTCGGTCCGCTGGCGGGCGGTGCCGGGAAGAGGGCGCCTAACGTAAGGGCGACACACGCGACCGCACCCACCGGCCGGTCGACGATGACGGGGGGAACCGCCATGGCCATCGAACTCGGGCGGCGGAGACTGCAGCGTGCCGTCGCGTCCGGGGGGACGGCACCGACAGTGGTAATCGTCGGCGGCGGGCTGTCCGGGTTGGCCATGGCCGCCCAGCTGCGGCGGTCCGGCGTCACAGGCGTCACCGTCTTCGAGCGGTCGGGCGGCGTGGGGGGGACGTGGCGGGACAACACCTATCCGGGTGCCGGGTGCGACGTTCCGTCCCACCTCTACTCGTTCTCCTTCGCCCGCAAGTCCGACTGGTCCCGCCGGTACGCCGACCAGCCCGAGATCCTCGGCTACGCCGAGTCCCTGGTGGACCGGTTCGACCTCGGGGCGTCGCTGCGGCTGTCGACCACGGTGACCAGCGCCCACTACGACGACGAGTGTGCCCGCTGGCGGGTCGACTTCGAGGGGCCCGACGGCCCGGGCGAGCTCGAGGCCGACGTGCTCGTCCTGGCCTGCGGTCAGCTCAACCGGCCCGCCATCCCCGACCTCGACGGGCTGGAGGGCTTCACCGGCCCGGCGTGGCACTCGGCCCGATGGGACCACACCGTCGACCTGGCGGGCACGCGGGTCGGCGTGATCGGCAGTGGGGCCAGTGCCATCCAGTTCGTGCCCCGGGTGGCGGCCGAGGCCGGCCACGTGACGATCTTCCAGCGGACGCCCAACTACGTCGCCCCCAAGCGGGACCGCGCCTACCAGGGCGTCGAGCGCCGGCTCCTCGAGGGGGTCCGGCCCTACGAGCTCCTCTACCGGTGGTGCATCTACTGGGGCCTGGAGCTGCGGTGGCCCGTCTTCCGGCGGCCCGGCCTTGCCGGCCGCCTGCTCGGTCGGACGTTCCGGCGGAAGCTCCGGGCCGGCGTCGTCTCCGAACGGCTTCCGGGGCCGGCCATCGTCCCCGACTACCCGGTGGGGTGCAAGCGCATCCTCATCTCGAACGAGTGGTACCCGGCGCTACTGCGGCCGGACGTCGACGTCGTCACCGCCCCCGTCACCCGGGTCGAGGAGGACGCCGTCGTCACCGGCGACGGGGAACGCCACCCCGTCGACGTGCTGATCTTCGGCACGGGGTTCGAGACCACCTCATTCCTCTCCCACGTGCCCGTGCGCGGCGTGGGCGGCGTGTCGCTTGCCGATGCGTGGCGCGGCGGCGCCCGGGCCCACCTGGGCATCACCGTGCCGGGCTTCCCCGACTGCTTCCTCCTCTACGGCCCCAACACCAACCTCGGTCACAACTCGATCCTCTTCATGGTCGAACGCCAGGTGAACTGGGTCCTCCAGGCCCTGGCCGTGCGGGCCGGCGCGGCAGCGGCCGCGGGTGTGCCGGGCGCGACGGCCACCGTGGGCGTCCGCCACGACGTGGCCGACCGGTACGACCGCTGGACCCAGCGGCTGGCCGCCCGCACCACGTGGGCGGCCGGGTGCACCAGCTGGTACAAGAACACCGCCGGTCGGATCACCAACAATTGGCCCTCGTGGACGGTGCGGTACTGGCTCGACACCCTCGTCGTGCGGCGGCGCGACCTCGACGTCGAGGCGGTCGTCGTCGACCGGCACCGCGAGGACGCCCCCGACCCCCAGATGGCCACCGGTTGACGGTGCCGGCCGGCGCCCGTCCGACGGATGGACACCGGAGCGACCGGCGAACCGCCTGCGCGCCCGGATGAACGCGCTGCGCCAGGCGGTCGACCAGAGCTGGCCGCCGTTCGTCCTGATCGCCGGCCTGCTCCTGGTGGGGGCAGTGGCCGCCTCCGACCGGCTGTTCGAGGCGGCCGGCTCCCGGATCGCCCGCCTCCCCGGCGGCGGCCCGGTCCTCTTCGCCACGTCGATGGCCCTGGTCTGCGCGGTCACCGTCGTCCTCAACCTCGACACGGCGGTGGTCTTCCTCACCCCCGTGGTCCTCCACGCCGTGCGGCACCGGAAGGTGGGCGAGGTGGCCTTCCTCTACGGGACCGTGTTCCTCGTCAACGCGTCGTCGCTGCTGCTGCCCGGGTCGAACCTGACGAACCTGCTCGTCCTCGGGGGCGCACCGGTCACCGGCGCCACCTTCGCGGCACGGATGGCGCCCGCCTGGGGCGCGGCGGTGGTCGTCACGGTGGCGGTGGTGGCGCTGTGGAGGCGGGCCGACCTGCGGGCGGCCGCCCCCCGGCCCGACGACGTGGCACGGATGCGCGCGGGGGTGGGGTTGGCCGGTGTGGTGGCGGCGACGATCGCCGTCCTCGTGCCCAGCCGCCCCGCAGTGCCGGTCCTCGCCGTCGGCGTCGTCAGCGCCGGGCTACAGGCGGGCGTGGGCCGCCTGCCACTCCGGACCGCCTGGCGGGCGGCAAACCCGCCGCTCCTGGCCGGGCTGTTCGCCCTGGCGGTGGCGGTGGGCGTGCTCGGGCGGGAGGTCGGCGTGCTCGGCCACCTGGTGGCGACGGCCGGACCGTGGCCCACCGCGTGGGCCGGGGTGGTGGGCGCGTGCCTGGTGAACAACCTCCCTGCCGCCGCCCTGCTGTCGTCCCATGCCGTCGCCCACGGGCGCGCCCTGTTGATCGGGCTCGACCTCGGGCCCAACCTGTGCGTGACCGGTTCGCTCTCCGCCATCCTGTGGCTCCGCATCGCCCGGGCCAACGGGGCCGCCCCGTCGATCCGCCGCTACTCGGCCATGGGCGTGCTGGTGGTCCCGCTCTCGGTGACGGCCGCCGTCCTCGCCGGAGGTATCCACTGACCGGCGGGAGAACCGGGCGGCGGCCGCCCTCCGCTCGGGACGGCAAACACCCGGGCCCGGGCGCCGGGGGCGGCCCGCCCACCGACCGGCGGAGGCGGCCGGGAGGCGCTCCGGTCCGCCGCGATGACAACGGTGGTCCCAGGGTTGTTACCGTGGTGCGCCATGAGCGGCCGCGACCCCGACGATCGCGCCCCTGCTCCGGGCCGCCGGGCGCGCCGTGGCTCCGTCCCGAACGAAGACGGCCTGCGCGCCCTGGGGGACCTGGTGGCGAGGGGTGGCACTCCGGCAGCGCCGGCTGCTCCGTCGCCTGCGGCCTCGTCGGCGCCGGTGGGCGACGACGCCGGCTGGCACGACGACTGGCGCATCCTCGGCCCCCAGGAGGGTGGAGGTGCCGGCGGCGCTTCGGGGAACGGGGGTGCTCCCCCCTGGAGCGGGGAGGCGGTGGGCCAGGCAGGGGGCGCCACAAGGGAGGAGCCCTGGGCACAGGCCGGCGGCATGGCGTCGATCCCGGCCGTGGGTGACCCCTACGGTCAGCCGGGGACGGTGGCGAACGAGACCGGTCTCCGGGCCCTCGGCGACGAGATGACCCGCTCCGGTGGCGGGCGGCGGGGGCGGCGCCGGAGTGCCGCCCGCAGCCGGCGCCGGCGGCGCGTCAAGCGGGGTGTGGTCCTCGGGCTGGTCGTGCTGCTCCTGGTGGCGGGTGGCGGTGCCGGGTACCTCTACTACCTGGCGAACAGCCTGCACCGCATCAACGTCCACGGCCTCAACGGCGCGCTGACCACCGGGAAGGAGGCGGGCACGGAGAACATCCTCATGGTCGGATCGACCTCCCGGTGCGCCCTGGCCGTCCAGAACCCGGCCTACGGCCTGTGCTCGCAGGGCGTCACCGGCGTCAACAGCGACGTCATCATGATCCTCCACGTGGACCCGACCCACCGGAAGCTGGCCATCCTCTCGATCCCGCGTGACCTGTTCGTCCCGAACGCCCGGTCCACCGGGGCGAACAAGATCGACGCCGGCCTGTACCAGGGACCCAGCCAGCTGGTGGCCGCCATCGAGGAGGACTTCGGCATCCCCATCCAGCACTACGTCGAGCTGAACTTCGACCAGTTCGCCAACGTCGTCGACGCCCTCCACGGCGTGAACATGCAGTTCCCGATGTCGGTCTTCGACGCCGAGTCCGGCCTGAACGTCCAGGCGGCGGCGTGCGTGCACCTGAACGGCACCCAGGCCCTCCAGGTGGTCCGGGCCCGGCACCTCCAGTACAAGAGCGCCTCGACGACCACGCCGTACGCGCACTACTGGCCCCAGGAGGTCCAGAGCGACCTGGCCCGCATCCGCCGGACCCACGAGTTCCTCCGCGTGCTGGCCACCCAGGTGTCCAAGCAGGGCCTGGGCAACCCCCTCACCGACCTCAGCCTGGTGAACTCCGTACGCGGCGACCTGACCTTCGACCAGGGCTGGGCGACGAGCGACATGGTCAACCTGGTGCTCGACTTCCACTCGGTCAACATCAATTCGGCACCCCAGCTCACGCTGCCGGTATCGGTGGTCTCCGACCCGAACGGCGCGGGCGGCTCGTACATCTACAAGGGCTATGGCTACGGCGACGTCGAGTTCACCGCCCAGGCCCAGGACCAGGCGGCCATCGACACGGTGCTGGGCGTCAGTCCCGGCACCGACACGATGACCGGCCAGCCCCTGCCCGCGCCGTCGTCGGTGACCGTGTCGGTGCTGAACGGCACGGGCGCCTACAACCAGGCCACGGACACCGCCAGCGCGCTGGGCGCGCTCGGTTATCAGACCGTCGGCGTCGGCAACGCCGCCCCGGTGGGCGACCTGGCCGAGACCGTCGTCTACTACGGCTCCCGGTCGCCCGCGGCCGAGGCGGCGGCCGAGTCGGTGGTCCAGTCGATGACGGGGTCGGTCGTCATGGCCTACGACCCCTCCCGCGTGGTCGACGGCGCCATGGTCACCGTCGTCACCGGCACCCAGTTCACGGTGAACGCTCCCCCGGCAGCGTCGACGCCGGGCGGCACGTCGGGCACGGGGGCCGGTACCGGCGCCGGCGGCACGTCGAGCACCACGGCGACGACAGCCGCCCCCGTCACGACCACGACATCCCCGGCCGCCGCCAACATCACGCCGCCGTCGCCCAGCACCCAGAGCCTGCGGCCATGGGACCCGCGTGCGTGCGCCCCCGGCGCCACCCCCACGACACCCGTTCCCAACCCCGTCTACTGACCCGGGCGGGCCTTCAGCCTGCCGACCAGGAGATCTGCCTCCGCGTACGGCCCGCCCGCTCGTCCCGGTATGGTGAACGGTACCGTTTCGTTTCATTCCCTGAGAGCGAGACGGCCCGCCACCATGCACGACACGCACCACGCCTCCCACGAGCCCGCCTCCCACCGGACCGGCCGCCCCACGGCAGCCGAGGCCGACCAGCGCGAGCGGGACATCCTCGACGCCGCCCTCGAGCTGCTGATGGAGGTCGGCTACGACCGGTTCTCCATCGACGCCCTGGCCGAGCGGGCCCACGCGGGCAAGGCCACCATCTACCGCCGGTGGCCGGGCAAGGCCGCCCTGGTCGTCGACGCGGTGCGGCGGCGGCACGCCGACCACCAGGAGCCCCTCCCCGACACCGGCTCCCTGCGGGGCGACCTGATCGCTGCCGTGGGGCGGATGACGGACGCCCTCACCTCCCGTGACGGGGCGCTGCTGGTCGGCGTCATGCAAGCCATGCACTCGGACGCCGAGCTCGCCGAGCAGCTGCGGACCCAGGTCTTCGAGTCCAAGTACGCCGCCTACCAGGAGATCGTCGACCGGGCCGTCGCCCGGGGCGAGCTGACCGGCACCGGCGGCGCCGACGCCGCCCTCGAGGTCATGCCGGCGGTGATCGTCACCCGCCTGCTGATCCTCGACCTCCCTGCCGACCGGTCGTTCGCCGACCACGTGGTCGACGACATCCTCCTCCCCCTTCTCACCCACCAGACGACCCAGGAGCACCGCCCGTGACCGACCTCCTCGACCACACCGACGACGGCACCCCCGCCATCGCCGCCGGGAGCCCCGATCCCCGGCGGTGGCTGGCCCTCGCCGTCATCGCCGTCGCCCAGCTGATGGTGGTGCTCGACGCCTCCATCGTGAACATCGCCCTGCCGTCCGCCCAGCGGGCCCTGCACATCTCGACCAGCGAGCGCCAGTGGGTGATCACCGCCTACACGCTGACCTTCGGCGGGTTCCTCCTGCTCGGCGGGCGGATCGCCGACTACGTCGGGCGCAAGCGCATGTTCATCATCGGGCTCCTCGGCTTCGCCGGCTCCTCCGCCCTCGGCGGTGCCGCGCTGAACGGCCCGATGCTGTTCGCCTCCCGCGCCCTCCAGGGGACGTTCGCCGCCATCCTGGCGCCGGCCGCGCTGTCGCTCATCACCGTCACCTTCACCGAGGTGCACGAGCGGGCCAAGGCGTTCGGCGTCTACGGCGCCATCGCCGGTGGGGGCGCGGCCATCGGGCTGGTCATGGGCGGCGTGCTGACCGAGTACGCGTCGTGGCGGTGGTGCCTGCTCGTCAACGTGCCCATCGCCATCGTCACCGCCGTCGCCGGTTCGGCCATCGTGCGCGAGAGCCGGGCCCCCGGCAACACCAGCTACGACATCCCCGGCACCGTCACGGTGACGGCCGGCCTGGCCGCCCTCGTCTACGGCTTCACCGCCGCCGCCCAGGACGGATGGAGCTCGCCGACCACCCTCGCGTTCCTGGCCGGCGCCGTGGTCCTCCTGGTGGCGTTCGTCTCCATCGAGCTGCGCACGGCGAACCCCCTCCTCCCCCTGCGGGTCGTGCTCGACCGCAACCGGGGCGGCGCGTACCTGGCGTCGTTCCTGGTGGGCGCGGGGATGATGGGCATGTTCCTCTTCCTCACCTTCTACTTCCAGGGGACGCTGGGCTACTCGGCCCTCCGGTCCGGCTTCGCCTTCCTGCCCTTCTCCGCCGGGATCATCGTGGCCGCCACCGTGTCCTCCCGGGTGATGCCCAAGCTGGGCCCCCGCCCGGTGATGGCCGCCGGGTTCGCCGTGGCCGCCGCCGGCATGGCCTGGCTGACCCAGGTCGGGGTGCACACGTCCTACCTGACCCACGTCCTCCCGGCCGAGGCCATGCTCAGCCTGGGGCTCGGCTTCGCCTTCGTGCCCATGGGATCGACCGCACTGCTCGGGGTGGGCAACCACGACGCCGGCGTGGCCAGCGCCCTGGTCAACACCAGCCAGCAGGTGGGCGGCTCGCTCGGCACCGCCCTCCTCAACACGGTCGCGGCGTCGGCGACGTCCGCCTACCTGGCCACCCGGGTCGCGTCACCGGCCACGGTGGCGGCAGCCCAGGTCCACGGCTTCACCGTGGGCTTCTGGATCGCGGCCGGCTGCCTGGCCGTCGCCACGGTCACCGTTCTCGGTGTCGTGCGGGCCAGCCGCCACGACCTGCACGAGCTGAGCGCGGCTGCCGTCCCCGCTGCCGCCTGAGGCGTCGTGCAGGTCGGATGCCGCCCGGGGTGCCGCCCCGGGTCAGGCCACCACGTGTGAGGCGGGCACCGAGCCCAACCGGCCCGCCTGGTAGTCCTCGAACGCCTGGGCGATCTGCTCCCGGGTGTTCATGACGAAGGGCCCGTAGGCCACCACCGGCTCGCCGATCGGGCGGCCGCCGAGCACCAGCACCTCGAGCTCCGGGTGGCGCGACTCCTGGGTCGCGTCGGCCTCCACCACGATGGTGCCTCCCGGTCCGAACACGGCGAGCTGGCCGGTCGCCACCGGGCGCCGTTCGTCCCCCACGGTGCCCGAGCCGGCCAGCACGTAGGCCAGCGCCGAGAAGGACGGGTCCCACGGGAGCACCAACCGTGCCCCGGGGCTGACCGACGCGTGGAGCATGGCGATGGGGGTGTGGGTGACGCCCGGTCCCTGGACGGCTCCGAGGTCGCCGGCGATCACCCGCACCAGCGCGCCGCCGTCGGCCGAGGTGACGAGGGTCACGTGCCCGGCACCGATGTCCTGGTAGCGGGGCGTGACGAACTTGTCCCGACCGGGCAGGTTGACCCACAGCTGGATCCCGTGGAACAGGCCGCCCGAGGCCACCAGCTCCTCCGGCGGTGCCTCGATGTGGAGGATGCCAGCGCCGGCCGTCATCCACTGGGTGTCCCCGTTGGTGATGAGCCCGCCGCCGCCGATCGAGTCCTGGTGGCGGAACGTCCCGTCGATCATGTAAGTGACCGTCTCGAAGCCGCGGTGGGGGTGCCACGGCGTGCCTTTGGGCTCTCCCGGCGCGTACTCGACCTCGCCCATCTGGTCCATGTGGACGAAGGGGTCGAGGTCGGCCATGGCCACCCCGGCGAACGCCCGCCGCACCGGGAAGCCCTCTCCCTCGAACCCGGCGGGTGCGGTGGTCACGGAACGCACGGGCCGCGGCCGGGCGTCACCCGCCACAACCAGGCGGGGGAGCTGGGTGCGATCGTCGACGTCGACTGCGGGCATGGCGGCCTCCTCGGGGACCCTGCGGCCGGTGGCGGCCGCACGTCCTCCAACAGTAGTTGCGGAAACAACATTCCCGGGCACGCCGCGGCTCGCCTCCCCTGCCCAACGGACGATCGACTCCCGGTAGGGTCGCACCCGCCGGGGCGCGACAGGGGCCGTGGGCAGCGGTTCCGGAGACGAGGAGGGTGCGGTGACGGACAACGGGGTGAGGGGCGGTTCCGCCGCCGTTGCCGGTGAGGTCGCTCCCGGCTGGGAGGCCGTGCGCACCGCTTTCGAGGAGAACTTCAGCGTCCGCCACGACCTCGGCGCCTCCCTGTGCGTGTACAAGGACGGGGTGCCGGTGGTCGACCTGTGGGGCGGCACCGCCGACGAGCGGGCCGGACGCCCCTACGGCCGTGACACCCTCCAGCTGATCTTCTCATCGACCAAGGGCGCGGTGGCCCTGTGCGCGGCGCTCCTGGCCGAACGGGGTCAGCTCGACGTGGACGCACCCGTGGCCGAGTACTGGCCCGAGTTCGCCGCCGCCGGCAAGGGGACGCTCCCGGTCGCCTGGCTGCTCAACCACCAGGCCGGGCTCCCCGCCATCGACACCGCCCTCTCGCTCGACCAGGTCCTGGCATGGGACCCGATCGTCGACGCACTGGCCGCCCAGGCACCCCTGTGGGAACCGGGCACCGCCCACGGCTACCACGCGCTCACCTTCGGATGGCTGGTGGGCGAGATCGTCCGGCGGGTCAGCGGCCGGAGCATCGGGACGTTCTTCCGGGACGAGATCGCCTCGCCGCTCGGGCTCGACTTCTGGATCGGCCTCCCCGAGGAGGAGGAGGCGCGCGTCGCCCCCCTGACCGCGTCCTTCGACCACCTGACCCAATTGGACCCGGCCGAGCTGGAGCTCCTCGCCCGCCAGTTCGGCCCCGACGCCCTCGGCACCCGCGCCCTGTTCCTCGAGGGGGCGTTCGGCTCGCTGGAGGAGGCGGGGGGACCCTTCAACGACCGCGCCGTCCACGCCGCCGAAGTGCCGGCGGCCAACGGGATCACCGACGCCCGCTCGCTCGCCCGCATGTACGCGGCGGTGATCGGCGACGTGGACGGGGTGCGACTGCTCGACCCGGCCACCGTGGCGGACATCACGGCTGTCCGCTCCGACGGCGCCGACCTCGTCCTCGGAGCGGACACCCGCTTCGGCCTCGGGGTGATGCTCGACGGGGCCTTCAGCCCGTTCCTCGGCGCCGGCGGGTTCGGGCACTACGGCGCGGGCGGCTCGGTGGGCCTCGCCCACCCCGGCTCGGGTGTGGCACTCGCCTACGTCATGAACCAGATGCGCGTCGGCCTGAACGGCGACGAACGCACCCTGGTCCTGCTCGACGCGGTGCGCTCCTGCCTGGGCTGATCGCTGCAACCTGACCAGGGACGACCACATCCGGGCACTACGCTGCCACGAGGACGGCCACGAAGGACGGCCACGAAGGAGGCGAGGTGACGCGGCGCCGGGCACCGCAGGGGGGGCGACGGGGTGACATACGCACCACGCCGACCTCGCCGGTCGAGATCGGCCGCCTGCTCCGTCAAGCGCGCGAGTCCGTCGGTCTCGACCTCCTCACCGTCCACGATCGCATCGGCCGGCCCATCACCCAGATCGAGGCGCTCGAGGCGGGGGACCTCCGCCAGCTCCCGGACCAGGCAGGTGCGCTGAGCACGCTCCGGCGCTACGCGGCGTTCCTGTCCCTCGACGGCGACGCCATGGCACTGCACCTGATGGAGGCGTGGTCGGCGGCCGGCGCATCCACCGCCTTCCGGCCGACGGTGGCGCCCGCCACCGTGGCCGTGGGAGCCGGCGCACCCGTCGACAGCCCCGACCACCTGCGCGCCTTCACCCAGACCGGTCAGGTCCCCGCCGTCGGCGCCGTGTTCGACACGGGCATGCCGACGGGGATCGTCACCGCCCTCGAGCCCGAGGACCTCCGCCTGACCAGGCGCGCCGCCCGGCGGGCCCGGCGCCGCAGCCGGGCACCACGGTGGCTCCGGATGTCGACGTGGGTCATCGCGCTCCTGGTCGTGGTGGCCGGTGCCGGCCAGTACCTGGCGCTCACCCATCCCCGCCTGCTGGCCGACTGGCACGTGCTCCGGGTGACCGGCCCGAGCGGTGCGCCCATCCCGGTCACCCGGCACGTCACCCACACCACGACACCGCCGCCCCCGCTCGTCCACCTGGCGTCGACGACCCCGGCGGGAGCCACGTACACCGTCGGCGCCCGGAACTTCGCGGTGACCGTCGCACCCTCGGGCGGGTGCTGGGTGCAGGTGAGCGATCCGTCGTCGCTGACGCCCGTCTTCCAGGCCGTCCTGGCCGCCGGACAGCGGAAGACCTTCCAGGCCACCTCCAGCCTCACCGTGCAGGTCGGTTCGGCTGCCGTGGCGGTGGGCGTCTCCGTCGGCACCAAGCTCGGCCTACAGGTCGCGCCGAAGCAGGCGCCGTTCACCTACACGTTCCAGTCTGCACCCGGCGCCTCGTGACCGGTGGCGTCGGCGCCGGTCGTCACCTCCGGTCGTAGCCGCACATCGTCACCGGCCCGGCGGCGCGTGACGGGCAGCACCCGGGGAACGCACCGGGAACAGCCGACGCGGTCAGCTCCCCGCAGGTGACGCGCGGGTAACCTCACGCCGTGGGGCGACACGAGGCCGTGCTGGCCATCGATCTGGGGACGGGCGGGCCGAAGACGGCGTTCGTGACGGTGGACGGCGACGTCCTCGGACACGAGCTCGTGCCGGTGGCGACCACCCTCCTCCCCGGCGGCGGCGCCGTCCAGGATCCCGACGCCTGGTGGGACGCCATCCGGGGATCGGCCCGCCGCCTCGTCGAGGCGGGGACGGTGCGCCCCGACGACGTGGTCGGCGTCACCTGCACCGGCCAGTGGGGCTCGACCGTGCCCGTCGGCCCCGACGGCACGGCGGTGGGCCCCTGCCTGCTGTGGATGGACGCCCGGGGAGGGCGGTACTCGCCGGCCGTGCTGGGCGGGAAGGGGCCGGTGGAGGTGGAGGGCTACGGCCCCACCAAGGCGCTCCGCTTCATCCGCGTCAGCGGGGGTGCCCCCGCCCTGGCCGGCAACGACCCGCTCGGCCACATCCTCTACCTCCGCAACGAGGAGCCCGACATCTACCGGGCCGCGTCGGTCTTCCTCGAGCCCGTCGACTACCTGGGCCTGCGCTTCACCGGGCGGGTGGTGGCCACCCCGGCGTCGATGATCCTGTCGTGGCTGATCGACATCCGCGACCTCTCCCGGCCCGCCTACTCGCCCGACCTGCTCCGCCTCACCACCCGGGACGCCGACAAGCTGCCGGAGCTGGTCCCCACCGGATCGGTGGCTGGCGGCCTCGCCGCCGATGTGGCCGCCGAGCTCGGGCTGCCTGCGGGGATCCCGGTGGTCACCGGCGTCCCCGACCTCCTGTCGGCCACCACCGGCTCCGGCGCGCTGGACGACTACGAGCTCCACATGGCCATCTCGACCACGTCGTGGCTGTCGTGCCACGTGCCGTTCAAGAAGACGGACCCGTTCCGGCAGATGGCCACGGTGCCCGGGGTGCGCCCCGGGCGTTACCTGGTGGCCAACAACCACGACACCGCCGGCATCTGCCTCGAGTGGTTCCGCGACGCGATGTTCGCACCGGTGCCCGGAGGCGAACCGGCGGCACCGCCACCGTCGTACGCCGCGCTCGACGAGGTGGTCGAGGCGACCGAGCCGGGCAGCGGCGGGGTCCTGTTCGCACCGTGGCTGGGCGGGGAGCGCTGCCCGGTGGACGACCGCACCCTGCGCGGCTCCTTCCTCAACGTGTCGCTGTCCACCACCCGCGACCACATGCTCCGGGCCCTGTTCGAGGGGGTGGCCCTGAACGCACGGTGGATGCAGGACGCGGTCGAGCACTTCCTCAAGCGCCCGACCGGCCCCATCCGCTTCATCGGTGGGGGTGCGTCGTCCGACGTCTGGTGCCAGATCCACGCGGACGTGATGGAGCGGCCCGTGCACCAGGTCGCCCAGCCGCTCCTGGCCAACGTCCGGGGTGCCGCCCTGTACGCGGCGCTGGCCTTGGAGAAGACCGACCTGGCCGGTGCCGCGGCGGCGTCGACCGTCGCCCGGGTCTTCGAGCCCCGGCCGGAGAACGGCGCCCTCTACCGCGAGCTCTACGAGCACTTCCACAACCTGTACCGCCAGCAGCGCCACATGTACGCAGCACTCAACCGGCCCGGCGGGCCGTTCGACCGATCGGAGGGACGATGACACGAGTTGTGGTCTTGGGGGGCGCCGGGGGCATCGGCACGGTGGCGGCCCGCACCGTCGCGGCCAGCGGCGACTTCGACGACATCGTGGTGGCGGACGTGCGCGCCGAGGCGGCCGCCGCGGCCGCCGGCGCCCTCGGCCACCCGGGAGCGCGCGGCGTGGCTGTCGACGCCACCTCGCCGGACAGCCTGGCCGAGGTGCTCGCCGGCGCCGACGTCGCCGTCAGCTGCATCGGCCCCTTCTACCGGTTCGGTGTCCCCGTCCTCACCGCCGCCATCGAGGCCGGCGTCCCCTTCATCGACGTGTGCGACGACCTCGACGCCACCGAGCGCCAGCTCGAGCTGGACGGGAAGGCCGAAGCGGCGGGGGTGTGCGCGGTGGTGGGGCTGGGGAACTCCCCGGGGCTGGCCAACCTTCTCGTCCGCTTCGCGGCCGACGAGCTCCTCGACACCTGCCGCTCCGTCGACATCATGCACATCCACGGGGGCGAGCCCGAGGAGGGGCCGGCCGTCATCCAGCACCGCATCCACGCCATGGTCAACGACGTGCCCGTCTTCGTCGACGGCCGCTTCGAGCAGGTGCGCCTGCTCGAGGAGAGCGGTCGGCGGTTCGTCGAGGAGACCGACTTCCGCGACGTGGGGACCTACCCCGTCTTCCCCTACCCCCACCCGGAGACGATCACCCTGCCCCGCCACATCCCCGGCCTCACGTGGGCCACCAACCGGGGCGTCGTCTTCCCCCTCTCCTACTTCGAGCACACCATGGACGTCGTCCGGCGGGGGCTGGCGACGGCGGGTGACGTCCCCCGCGACCAGCTGCCGGTGGAGGCGTGGACGGAGGAGATCCTGGCCGCCCGGGCCCGGCTGCTGGCCGAGGCCGGGGTGGCGGGACCGAAGGGGTGCCTGAAGATCGTCGTCGGCGGCGACAAGGACGGCGCCACCCACCGCTATGTGTTCTCGATCTCGTCCGACACCGAGGGTGCCGGGGCGGGGACGGGCATCCCGGCCGGCATCGGGGCGTCGCTGGTGGCCCGGGGCCTGCTGGCCGAGCCCGGTGTCCACCCGCCCGAGGCGGTGGTGCGTCCCCTCGAGGCGCTCGCCATCGCCGGTGAGGTCGTGCCTGCGCTCGGCATCGGGGGAGCGGGCGGTGGTGTGCCCGTCCACCTGGTGCACGTCCTGCCGGACGGCACCGAGGAGGAGATCGACCTCGGCTTCTGAGCGCCGCCGACCGGAAGGGAACTGACGGCGGGTCACGGAATGGCCCCCGCCCACGTGGCGGTGGAAGCATCAGGAGCCGTGGCGTCCACCCTGTCCCGCGGCACCGGTACGGATCGAGCACCGGCCGGGAGCCGGCGCCGTGACGGGCGGCGAGCACATGGCCGGTCGGTCGTCGTCCTGGCCGCCGTCAGCGTCGTGCTCGCCTACGCGCTGGTCGTGCTGGGCAGCACCGTCCGGGTGACCGAGTCGGGCATGGGCTGCCCGAGCTGGCCCCTCTGCTACGGCCACCTGGGCCTGGTGGGCAACATCCACGCCTGGCTGGAGGAGTTCCACCGCTACCTGGCCTCGCTGGTGACGGTGGCGGTGCTGGCCACCACGTGGGTGGCCCGGCGCACGCCTACCAGGCGTGCCGCGTACGTGCCCGCCCTCATCACCCTCGGCCTGGTGCTGTTCCAGGCCGGGCTGGGGGCCCTGACCGTCTTCGCCAAGAACGCGCCGTGGACGGTGGCCGTCCACCTGGTCACCGGCCTGGTCTTCCTGGGTGCCACCGTCGTCACCCTCATCGCCGCAGCGATCGGCGGCGAGCGGTTCTCCGTGTCCGCCGCCAGAGCCGGGCGGTGGGCGTGGGTGGCACTGGGCGCCACCCTCCTCATCCTGGTCTCGGGCAGCGTCGTCGTCGACGGCGGCGCGGCCAGGGTGTGCCCGTCGTGGCCGCTCTGCACCCACCCGGGCCCGATGCACCTGGTCATCCTCCAGCTGGCCCACCGGACCATGGTCGGCCTGGCCAGCGCGGCCATGGTGGTCTTCGTCGTCACCTCGTGGCATCGCACCGCCGGCCGAACGTGGTGGCGGCGCGGGGCCGTCACCCTTCTCGTCCTCCTCGGCGTGGTCGCCTCCGTCGGCGCCGGCAGCGCGCTGACCCGGGCCCAGACGGCCTGGCAGGACCTGCACCTGGCCTTCGCCTCACTCCTGTGGGCGCTGCTGGTGACCCTGGTGTTCGCGTTGGCAGCCTCCCGGCTGGCCGGTCCCGCGCCGGACGCAGAGCCGGCCGGCTGACCACCGGCCCGGCAGCAGCGGTAGCGGGGCGGATGTGAGCGGCACAGACGTGAGCGGGGCACCGGCGACCGAGCCGTTCGTCGTGATGGCCAAGCCGGTGGGGGCGGTGTGCAACCTCGACTGCGAGTACTGCTACTACCTGCCCAAGGCGTCGCTGGCCGTCGGTGGTCCGGCCCGGATGACCCCTGACGTGCTCGAGGCGTATGTGCGGTCGATGATCGAGGCGGCGCCCGGGCCCCTCGTCCACTTCGTGTGGCACGGGGGTGAGCCCACCATTGCCGGCGTGGACTTCTACCGGCGGGCGGTCGACCTCCAGCGCGCCGTCCTGCCCGACGGCTGGCGGTGCGTGAACAGCCTGCAGACGAACGGCACCCTCCTCGACGACCGGTGGGGCGCCTTCCTCGCCACCGAGCGCTTCGCCGTCGGGCTGTCCCTCGACGGGCCCGCCCACATCCACGATGCCGGGCGGCCGGACCGGCGGCAGCGGCCGACCCACGCCCGGACCATGCGGGGACTGGCCGTGCTGCGGGACCACGGGATCGAACCGGACGTGCTGTGCACGGTGACGGCCCGGTCCGCCGCCGAGCCCCTGGCCGTCTACCGCTTCTTCCTGGAGCAGCAGGTGCGCTGGCTGCAGTTCCTTCCCGTCGTGGAGCGGACCCCCGGCGGCGGGACGTCCGGACGCAGCGTGTCCGGCGAGGCGCTCGGCACCTTCCTGTGCACCGTGTTCGACGAGTGGGTCCGCCACGACGTCGGCGCCATCGCCGTCCAGACGTTCATGGAGGGCATGGTGGCCTGGGCCGGGGGGTCGCCCACCCTGTGCGTGATGGCCGAGACGTGCGGGCGGGCCCTGGCCCTCGAGCACGACGGCGGCGTGTACGCCTGCGACCACTTCGTCGACGCCGGGCACCGGCTGGGAGACGTGGCCACCGACGGGCTGGGCGCCCTGGTCGACAGCCCGCCACAGGCGGCCTTCGGCGCAGCCAAGCGCGACGGGCTGACCGCTGCCTGCCTGGACTGCCCCGTCCTGCGCATGTGCCGGGGCGGCTGCCCGAAGGACCGGTTCGGCACCTCCCCCGAGGGGGAGCCGGGCCACAATGTGCTGTGCGCCGGCTACCGGGCCTTCTTCGAGCACGCCGAGCCCCTCCTCGCCCGGCTCGACGGGCTGGCCCGCCGGGGGCGCCCCCTCGCCACCATCGTCGACCAGCTCCGGGTGGAGGAGGCCGACCTGGAGGCGCCGTGGCGGGCGGCCGGCCGCAACGACCCCTGCCCGTGCGGGAGCGGGCGCAAGTACAAGCACTGCTGCCTGGGGGTGCACCGGACCCGCTGACCGCTGGCGGTGCCCGGGGTGGCAGGTCGGACGGGATGGGGGCGGCGATGACCTTCTCCCCTGGTGGGCGCCCACGGGCCTGTCACACTCGATCAGGCAGTGCCGCGTCAGGGCTGCCCATGGCGGCGGCCCCATCGAGAGACGGGAGGCGCCATGATCGCCTACACCTACCCCCTGTTGAACCTCTTCTGGTCCCTGCTGATCTTCTTCGGGTTCGTGATGTGGATCTGGCTGCTGGTCACGGTGTTCGTCGACCTGTTCCGCAGCCCGGAGATGGGCGGCTGGGCCAAGGCCGGCTGGTTCCTCTTCGTCCTCGTCCTGCCGCTCGTGGGCGTGCTCATCTACCTGATCGCCCACGGGCGCACCATGGCCGAGCACGCCGCCCACCAGGCGGCCGAACAGGAGCAGGCGTTCAGCACCTACGTGCGCCAGGTGGCCGGCGACGGCGCCTCGACCACCGACCAGCTGGCCCGGCTGGCCGACCTGCGTGACCGGGGGGCGTTGAGCGCCGAGGAGTTCGAGCAGCAGAAGGCCAAGATCCTGGCCGCCTGACCGGCCATCCGGCCGGCGTCAGCCCCGGCCGGAGCCGGGGCCACCGCTGGTCACTCGACCGGGCTGGTCACTCGACCGGGCTGGTCACTCGACGGAGCTGGTCACTCGACGGAGCTGGCGCCCGGCACCGTCTCGCCCACGGCGGGCACCGGTTCGAGATCACCGACGGGGGACACCGGTGCGAGATCGCTCCCGTCGCGATCGCCGTCGCGATCCCCGACCCCGCCGCCGGCAGGAGGCGCCACGTCGCCCGTGCCGGCATCGGCCGCGCCCGCCTCATCGGGTCCGGCGCCGGCGTGGGTGCGCAGGTGGATCTCGGGCAGGAGCCATGTGAGGAGGAAGGCCACCGCGGCGATGGGCACCGACACCAGGAACACGGTGTCGATGGTCGACGAGTAGGCACCGATGATCCCGTGCAGGATGGGGGGCGGCAGGTGGGCCAGCTCACCCGGGCTGACGGTGGCGCCGACGTTCTTCGGCACGGGGATCCCCCGCAACGCGCTGGCCAGCCGGTGGTCGAGCACGTTGGCGAAGATGGCCCCGAAGATCGCGGTGCCGAACGACCCGCCGATGGAGCGGAAGAAGGTGGCGCCCGCGGTGGCGACACCGAGGTCGCGGTAGTCGACGGCGTTCTGGACGGCGATCACCAGGACCTGCATGACGCCGCCCAGCCCCAGGCCCATCACGACCATGTAGAAGTACATGAGCGCATTGGGGGTGGACGCGCCCACCGTCGACAGCAGGTAGAGCCCGAGCGTCATGACCGCGGTGCCGACGACGGGGAACACCTTGTAGCGACCCCACCGGCTGATGAGGAACCCGGAGACCACCGACGTGGTCAGCATGCCGAGCATGAGGGGCAGGAGCTCGACCCCCGACGTGGTCGGATCGGATCCTTTGGCCACCTGGAGGAAGACGGGGAGGAAGGTGACCGCGCCGAACAGGGCGAAGCCGACGACGAACCCGATGACGCTGGCTGCGGAGAACACCCGGTTGGCGAACAGCTTGAGGGGCAGGATCGGCTCGACGGCCCGGCGCTCGACGACGGCCCAGGCCACCAGGAGCAGCACGCCGGCGATGGCCATGCCGGCGATGGGGGCGGACGCCCATGCGAAGGTGGTGCCCCCCAGGCTCGCCACCAGGATGAGGGCGGTGACGGCCAGGGTCAGCAGCACGCTGCCCGCGTAGTCGATGACCCGCTTGATCCGTGCCAGGTCGCTCGGCAGCACCAGGGCGGTCACCACCAGGGCGACGGCGCCCACCGGCACGTTCAGGTAGAAGACCCACCGCCAGCTGGCGTGCTGGGTGAGGAACCCGCCGAGCAACGGGCCCACCACCGTGGTCACGGCGAAGACGGCGCCGAACAGGCCCTGGTACTTGCCCCGCTCCCGGGGGGAAACGACGTCGCCGATGATGGCCTGGGCGCCGACGATGAGGCCGCCGGCACCGAGCCCCTGGACGGCACGGAAAGCGATCAGCATGACCAGGCTCTGGCTCAATCCGGACATGGCCGACCCGGCGAGGAAGATGACGATGGCGCCCTGGAAGAACCACTTGCGGCCGTAGAGGTCGCCCAGCTTGCCCCACAGCGGGGTGGACACGGTCGACGCCAGCAGGTAGGCGGTCACGATCCACGCGATGTGGGACGCGCCGCCCAGGTCGCCGACGATGGTGGGGAGCGCGGTGGCGACGACCGTCTGGTCCAGTGCGGCCAGCAGCATGCCGAGCAGCAGCGCACCGATGATGAGAAGGACGCGCCGGCGGTCGATGGCTGCCGCTGCCGCGGGGGTGCCGTCCGGTTCGGTGGTGGTGGCCGTGGCGGTCATGACAGCGCCCCCACCGGCTCCTTCAGACCGGCGGCCAGGAGCTCGAGGTGGTCATCGAGCACCTGCGCCAGTGGGACCCGGCCCTCGGCGTCGCACCACGACATGAGGGCCACCCGGCCGGCGGCCAGCGCAGCGGCCACCACCAGCGAGGCGTAGCGGTCGTGGGTCGGGTCGGTCCCCCGCCGCTCGGCCAGGGCGGCGACCAGCTCCCGCTCGGTGTCGCCGAAGCGGAGCGCGTAGTGGGCCAGGAGATGCGGGTCCGACCGGGTCACCTGGAGCCGGCGCAGCAGCTCCCGGTAGTCGCCGTCCGTCGGCGAGACGACGGCGGCGATGGTGGCCCGCACCGCGTCGAGCGGCTGCTCGCCGGAGGGGCGGTGCCGCAGGTGGTCGACCAGCTCGGCCAGCCAGGACGGGTCCCAGCCCACCACCGCGTCCTCCTTGGTCGGGAAGTAGTTGAAGAAGGTCCGGGTCGACACCCCCGCCCGGGCGGCGATCTCGTCGACGGTCACCCCCGACAGGCCCCGCTCCTCCACCAGCGCGGCGGCCGCGTGCTTGAGTGCCTGGCGGGTGGCCCGCTTGCGGCGATCCCAGCCCGACTCGCCGGGGTCGCCGGTCAACTCCTCGATGACGTCCATGTTTGCATTATATGCAGTCTGCATGACATGCAACCCGTCGGTCATCCTGCACCGGATGGTGCCCGGATCGGCCCGCCGGGGAACCGGCGCCGGAGCCGGAGCCGAGTATGGGTATTAGGCCCTCTTGATCTTTGTTCTTAGGTATGCCTAACTGACACGGTGACGGCGTTCGCGTACCGCCCGGCTCCGAGGGTCCGCACCCGTCCTGCCGACGGGGGCGGCCCGCCACCCGGCGAGCCCGGTCCGGGGCCGGCGGTTGCACCGGGGGCCCCGCGGGTCCGGCGGCGCCGCTGGTTGGCGCTGGGACTGCTCGCCGTGTGGGGCCCGGGCCTCATCGTCATGCTGGCCGACACCGACGCCGGCTGCATGATCACCGCGGCGCAGTCCGGGGCCCGGTGGGGCTACGCCATGGTCCTGCCGCAGGTCGCGCTCATCCCCGTCCTCTTCATGGTCCAGGAGATCGTCGTGCGGCTCGGTGCCGTGACCGGCGCGGGCCACGGGCGGCTCATCCGCGAGCACTTCGGGATGGGCTGGGGTCTGGTGTCGGCGGGGACGCTGGTCGTCTCCTCCATCGGCGCCCTCCTCACCGAGCTCGCCGGCGTGGCCGGCGTGGGAGAGCTCTTCGGCGTGTCCCGCTGGATCACGATCCCGGTGGCCACCACGTTCCTCGTCGCCCTGGCGCTGGCCGGCAGCTACCGGCGGGTCGAGCGGGTCGGGATCGCCGTCGGGCTGGCCGAGCTGGCGTTCCTCCCCGCCATGGTCCTGGCCCACCCCCACCCCGGGCAGCTCGTCCGCGCCCTCGGGACGGTTCCCCTCGGGCAGAGCTCGTACGTGTTCCTGCTGGCGGCCAACGTCGGCGCCGTCGTCATGCCGTGGATGATCTTCTACCAACAGAGCGCCATCGTGGACAAGGGCCTCCGGGCTGAGCACCTCCGGGCTGAGCGACGTGACACGGCCATCGGCGCCGTCCTGACCCAGCTGATCATGATCGTCGTCGTCGTCCTCTTCGCCGCCACGCTCTTCCGCTCCGGTGCCCACCCGCCACTCGACTCGGTGGGTCAGATGGCCCACGCCCTCGGGCCGTACATCGGGTCGGTGCCCGCCACCACCCTGGTCGGAGCGGCCGTCCTCGGGGGGGCGCTGGTCGCCGCCCTCGTGGTCTCCCTGGCCGGAACGTGGGGCGTCGCCGACGTGGTCGGCTGGCGCCACAGCCTGAACGAACGGGTCGGTAGGGGGAACGCCGCCTTCTACGCGGCCTACGCCCTCGTGCACGTGGTCGGCGCCGTCATCGTCCTCGCCAGCGTGAACCTGGTGGCGCTGGCCGTCGACGTCGAGGTGATGAACGCGCTGCTGCTCCCCATCGTCCTCGGGTTCCTGCTCGTCCTCGAAGCGAAGGCGCTCCCGCCCGCCCACCGGATGCGCGGCGCCTACCGGGTGATGGCCACGGCGGTCTGCCTGGTCGTCATGGGGTTCGGCCTCTACATGGTGCCCGTCGTCCTCCGGGTGTGACCGGCGGTCGGGGGGTGCGGGCGGGGTGCAGACGCCCGGAGCCGGGGACTGCAGGACGCCGACCGGCACGGCCGCCGCGCTAACGTGGAGCACACGCCGGATGATGCCCCGGTGGGCTTCGGCCCGAACCGCCCGATGTGGGCTGATGGCCTCTATGCAGATGTGGACGTGGCATCGCGTGGAGGTCTATGCCGGTGAGCTCGAGCGTCGTCGCACCCCCGCCCGGAGCGGTCCTACGTGGGCCGTTCGTCGTCTCCGAACCGCGTCACCTCGACCTGTTCGCGGGTGATGAGCGAATGGGGGGCGAGCTCCCGGACCACCGGGAGGAACGCGTCGACGCGTTCCGGCACGTCCACGACCTCCACGGCCAGAGGCATGCCCGTGGCCGCGTCGGGGAACCGGGCCGTGCGGACGTGTCCGGAGCGGCCGAAGCCCTCGATGCCGCGCCACACGGTGGCACCCGCCACTCCCGCCTGGCGGGCGCGGTCGAGGATCACCTCGTGGACCCCATGGCGACCTCGCCGGTCGTCCTCACTCAGGAAGATCACGATCCTGGTCGCGACCTCGGTGGCCGGCATGTCGCACCTCCCGGAGTGCCTCCACTGGCGGCGCCTCCCGGTCACGACACTACCGACTCCGCCATGGCGCAAGCGGCTCCGGCCCGAGGTCCGGTGCCATCGGGAACAGCGGTCCCGCCCATGTGCTGTCCCACGCTCCCGGCGGCACGGGGGGCGGCACCCGCACGGGGTTCGGCGTCGTGAACACGGCACCGAGCGACGGCGGGGCACACCAACCGATGGACCCGGACGTGGACATCGGCCCCATGGACGGCGAGGGCGCCGACGGCCACCGGCAGCGTGGACGGCGGGCCCAGGCGTTGATCGTCCTTGCCATCGCCTGCGGGGGGGTCGCCGGCGCCGTGAGCCGGTACGCGGTCTCCCTCGCCGTGCCCGCGTCGACGGGCCAGTTCCCGTGGGGGACCTTCCTCATCAACGTCACCGGGAGCGTGGCCCTCGGGTTCCTGCTCGTCCTCGTGATCGAGCAGTTCCCCCGGGGGCACCTGGCCCGCCCCGTGCTCGGCACCGGGTTCCTCGGCGCCTACACGACGTTCTCGACGTTCATGGTGGACGCCGCGGACCTGATCCGGACCCACCACGCAGGCGTCGCCGTCGCCTACCTGGCCGCCTCGGTCGTGGCCGGCATCGCCGGGGTGTGGGTCGGGATGACGGCCGCCCGGCTTCTCATCCGGGTCGAGCGATGGATGCACGGAGAGCTCCCATGAGGTCGACGCAGTCGCATTTCCCGGGACGACCGGCCAAGCGGCTCACGCTGCTCATGAGCGTGCACGACCACGTGCGGCACACCAGCCTGCAGCTGGAGGTGCTGAAGCGGGCCCGCAGGGCGAAGCTGGCCGGTGCCACCGTCTTCGAGGGGGTCGAGGGCTTCGGCACCTCCGGGCGGGTCCACCGGGAACACGTGATCTCCGACGACCGCCCGCTCGCCATCGTCCTGGTGGACCGGCCGGAGCGGATCGACGCCTTCCTCGAGTCGATCGCACCGCTCCTCGACGGGGTGGCGGTCACCGTCGACGACGTCGAGATGCTCGACGAGTGGGGGTCGTGAGACCACCGTGACGCCCTGGCTCTACCTCGCCGTGGCCGCCGGAGGGTTCGTCGGCGCCCCCAGCCGCTACCTCCTCGACCGGGCCGTGACCAGACGGATCGAGTCCGACCTGCCGTGGGGGACGTTCGCCATCAACGTGACCGGCTCGTTCCTCCTCGGCCTGCTGACCGGCCTGGCCGCCACCGGCCACCTCCCCGACGTGGCCAAGGCCCTCCTGGCGACCGGGTTCTGCGGCGCGTACACCACGTTCTCGACGTTCACCTTCGAGACGGTGCGGCTGGTGGAGGACGGTCGCCTCCTCGAAGCGGCCGGAAACGTCCTGGCCAGCGTGGCGGTGGGCCTCGCCGCCGCCGGCGCCGGCCTGGCGATCGGCCTGGCCCTCTAGCCAGCCGTTGCGTGCGCCGGTGCGCTCCCTGCGCCCCGGCCCCCGGCCCCCGTCCCCCGGCGACAGTGCCGCGCGTATCGTGGGGCCATGCCACCGACGTTGCGTGACGCGCTCGGACGCGTCGGGTTGTGGACCGGATCTCTCGACATGGTGCCCGCCGCCGCGGTGGGCGAGCTGGCGGCGGAGCTCGAGTCGCTCGGGTACGGCGCCGTGTGGATCCCTGAGGTGGCCGGCCGCGACGTGTTCGTGCAGCTGACCCTGGTCCTGTCGTCGACGACCCGCCTGGTGGGCGCCACCGGCATCGCCAACATCTGGGCCCGCGACGCGGTGACGATGGCCGGCGCCATGCGGGGGCTGACCGAGGCGTTCCCCGAACGGGTGGTCGTCGGCCTGGGGGTCAGCCACAAGAACCTGGTGGAGGACCTCCGGGGCCACACCTACGACCGCCCGCTGGCCGCCATGGAGCGCTACCTGCAGGCCCTCGACGACGCTCCCTACACGGCCGAGCGTCCGACCACGCCCGTGCACCGCGTCCTCGCTGCCCTCGGGCCCCGCATGCTGGAGCTGGCCGCGGCCCGGGCGGACGGCGCCCACCCCTACTTCGTCACGCCCGACCACACGGCGACGGCCCGGTCCGTGCTGGGTGCCGGCCCGCTGCTCTGCCCCGAGCAGGCCGTGCTCCTCGAGACGGACCCGGCCACCGCCCGCAACGTGGGGCGCATCTACACCTCCCTCTACCTGTCGCAGCCCAACTACGTCCGCAACATGCTGCGGCTGGGGTTCGCCGAGGAGGACCTGGTCGACGGGGGCAGCGACGCCTTCGTCGACGCCCTGGTGGCCTGGGGGTCGGTCGACGACATCGCCGCCCGGGTGGCCGCCCACCTCGACGCCGGCGCCGACCACGTGTGCATCCAGCCCCTCACCGCCGAGCGCCGGGGCGTGCCCCGGGACCAGTGGCGGGAGCTGGCCCCCGCACTCACCTCGCTCGGCTGATCACTGCCCGGCGAGCTCCGGGAGAGCGACCTCCCCGCAGGACAGAGCCGGGGGCGCGACATGATCCCGACACAAGTGTCGGTATCCTGCGGGCATGGCACGCACCCGCGACGTGAACGCACACGGCTCCCCCCGCACGACCGGATCGGCTCCCGGCCCGAACGCCGCCGACTCCGGCCCATCGAGCCCCTCTGAACCCTCCCGACGCCGATGGGCGGCCATGCCCTTCATCGCCATCGGCGTGGCGATGATCATCGTGGACGCCACCATCGTGAACGTCGCCGTGCCCGTCATCATCCGGGACCTCCACGTGTCCGAGGTGGGCGCCGAGTGGCTCAACTCCATCTACTCGCTGGTGTTCGCCGCCCTTCTCATCACCTTCGGTCACAGCGGGGACCGGTGGGGGCGGCGGCGCCTGTTCCTGCTCGGCACCGTGGTCTTCGTGGCGGCCAGCCTGGTGTCGGCGACCGCCGTCGACGGCGCCATGCTCATCGCCGGCCGCGCCCTCCAGGGAGTGGGGGGCGCCATGATCCTCCCGGCCACCCTGGCCACCGTGAACGCGCTCTTCACCGGCAGGGAACGGGCCATCGCCTTCGCCATCTGGGGCTCGACCATCGGCGTGTTCGGCGCGCTCGGACCGCTGTTCGGCGGGCTGTTGACCACCGACGTGAGCTGGCGGTGGGCCTTCCTCGTCAACCTGGTCATCGGAGCCGTGGTGGTGGCCGGCATCATCGGGATCGTCCCGGAGACGGCGGAACCCACCGCCCGCCGCGGTGTCGACGTGCCCGGCAACGTCCTGGCCGTGGTCGGGTTCGGGGGCGTCGTCTTCGCCCTCATCGAAGGCAGCACCTACGGGTGGTGGTCGGCCGTCACCCCGTTCCGGCTGGGCGGGCTCCGGTGGCCGGCCGGATGGCCGTCGCCCATCCCCGTCATCTGCGCCATCGGGGTGATCAGCCTGATCGCCTTCGTCGCCCTGGAGGCGGCCCGGGCCCGGCGGGGCGCCGCCGTCCTCGTCGACCTCGCCCTCTTCCGGATCCGATCGTTCTCCGCCGGCCTCGCTGCGATCCTCATGGTCTCCCTGGGGGAGTTCGGCATCCTCTTCGTCCTGCCCCTCTTCCTCGAGGGGGTCCTCGGCTACTCGGCCCTGCACACCGGCGTCGTCATCCTCGCCATCGCGGTGGGCACCCTCCTGGCCGGTGGCGTCACCCCCCAGCTGGCCTCGTCGATCGGTGCCCGGGGCGTGGCACGCCTGGGGCTCGTCTTCGAAGCCGTAGGCCTGGTCGGCCTGGCCGTGGTGGTGTCGCCCACCGTCGGGGCGTGGGCCCTGGTGCCCTGGCTGGCCGCCTACGGGGTCGGGCTCGGCATGGCCAGCGCCCAGCTGCCCGGCGTCATCCTCTCCGAGGTGCCACCGGTCGCCAGCGGGCAGGCGTCCGGGATCCAGAGCACCAACCGGCAGGTCGGCTCGGCGTTCGGCATCGCCGTCCTCGGCACCATCTTCGTCTCCGAGATCGCCTCCCGGACGAGCGGCGCGCTCCGGACCCTGTCCGGGCTGGCACCGGGACTGGCCGACCGGGCGGCAGCCATCGTCCGGGCCAGCGGGGGGGCGGCCATCCCCTCGCTGCACTCCCTCCCGGACGGGCACGCTCTGGTGTCGGCCGCGTCCGTCGCCGTCGCCGATGCCACCCGGGTGGTCTCCCTGGTCGGTGCCGCGTTCATCGCCGTGGGCCTGGTGGGCACCCTCCTCCTGCCCCGCTCGGCAGGTGCCGCCGTCGACACGGCCGTCCCAGCTCCCGACGCGCTGGCCGGCGAGCGGCGGCAGTAGCGTCGTCACGGACGCCACCGCCGTCCCGACCGATGCCCAAGATCTCCGCCGCCACCGTCGCCGAGCACCACGCCCGCCAGCGCCAGGCCCTCCTCGACGCGGCGGTGGAGATCCTCCGCGACGGCGGGCTCCCCGCGCTGACGCCTGCCGCCGTCGGCCGGCGGGCCGGGCTGGCCCGGTCGAGCGTCTACCAGTACTTCGGGTCGGTGGCCGAGATCGTGGCCACCGTGGTGGAGGAGGCCTTCCCACCCGCCGACCGCGAGCTTGCCGATGCGCTGGCGGGGATCGACGACCCCATCGGACGGATCGACGCCTACGTCACCACCACCCTCCGGTTGGGCGCGGCCGGTGCCCACCGGCTGGCCATGGCGCTGGCCGGGGGCGACCTCCCCGAGCCCTGCCGGGAGCGGCTGGCGGAGCTCCACCAGGCACAGGCGGCGCCGCTGGCCGCCGCGGTGGCCGATCTGGGGGTGGCCGAACCGGACCTGGTGACCGCGCTGGTCGGGGGGGTCGTCCAGGCGGCGCTGGCCCGGGTGGACGCCGGCGGTGACGCCGATGCCACCGCCACTGCCGCCCTCGATCTCCTCCACCGCGGCCTGGCCGGTATGGCGCCATCAGCGGGGTAGGGACGGGTGGCCCGACCTCGACCAGCGGGCGTCGCCGGGCACCGGCGATAATTGGGCGATGGAGGCCCACGACCTCACGGGGACGGCGCCCAGCCGGAGCGAGGTGGTCGAGGCGGTGATCGGCGCCAGCCGGGTGCTGGTGGCGGTGGCCGCCCGGTCGCTGGCCGAGGTGGCCGAGGACGTGACCCTCCCCCAGTACCGGGCCCTCGTGGTCCTGGCCTCGCGGGGCCCGCAACGGGTGGCGTCACTGGCCGAGCTGCTGGCCGTCACCCCACCGACCGCCACCCGCATGTGCGACCGGCTCGAGCGCAAGGGGCTCATCCGGCGGCGGGCCGCCCGCCAGGACCGTCGCGAGGTGCGGGTGAGCCTCAGCGCCGCCGGCCAGGAGTTGGTGAGCCAGGTCGCCGACCGGCGGCGGGCGGAGATCGCGCAGTTGCTCGACCGCATCCCGGTCGAGGACCAGGCCCGCATGGTGGAGCTGTTCGGCGCGCTCGCCGACGCGGCTGGAGAGGTCGCCGACCGGCAGCTGGTCGAGGATTGGGAGCTGTGACGGCCGGCGGCTCACACCATCGGCTGGTCGGCCTCCTCCGGCTCCCGCTCGCCTGACTCCTCGCCCGTGATGAGCTGGCGGGCTCCCTCGACGCCGCCGATGGGCACGAGGGCGCTGACCACGTCCCCTTCGGCCAGCTCCGTCTCGCCCACCGCGAACGTCAGCCGCTCGTCGTGCTGGACCGTCATCACCACGCACCCGGCTGGCCAGTCGACGTCGCGGATCGCCCGCCCGGCCAGGACCGAGTGCGGTCCGATCCGCTCCTCGACCGATACCGACCCGGATCGGACGCCGGCCACCCGGTCCAGGTCCCGGACCAGCGCCCTGCGGTAGCCGCGCACGAGCTGGCCCACGGCGAGGATGCCCACCACCCGCCGGTCGCCGCCGGTGACGGGGACCCATCCGCCTCCGGCGTGGAGCAGCGCGTCGAGGCCCGAGTCGAGCGATTCCCCCTGGGCGATGGCCGGCGTGGTCGCGTCCACCACCGGTCCGATCGGCTCGCTGTCGCGCCCCTCGCTCTCCAACATGGCCAGCGGGTCGTGCTCGACCGTCCCCAGGTAGGTTCCCTGCTCGTCGGTCACCGGCGCACCGGGGACGCCGGCGACGTCCAGTGCCTCCCGGGCCTCTCTCACCAGGACGTGGTCGCCGAGGACGAGGCGCGGTGGGGTGGCCACGTCGGCCACCGACAGTGACGACGCCTGGGGGAGGCCGAAGCGCAGCCGGCCGGAGGCGGAGTCGGCCCGCCGCTTCAGCTGGGACACGTAGATGCTCTTGTCCAGGCGGCTGACCATGAACCAGGCGATGGACACCGCCACCATGGCCGGAGCGAGCATCGAGACGTTGCCCGTCATCTGGGCGACCATGATCATGACCGCCACCGGTGCCCGGGAGATGCTGCCGAAGACGGCCATCATCCCCACCACCACGAACGGCGCGGGGTCGTGGCCGAACCCGGGTGCGACCCCCTCGAGGAGGCGCCACAGGGCATAGCCGGTGAAGGCGCCGATCACCATGCCCGGGCCGAACACGCCACCCGAGCCGCCGGTGCCGATGGACAGGCTGGTGGCCACGATCCGGAGGATGGGCAGCAGCAGGATGACGGCGAGGGGGATGTGGGCCAGCTGGTTGTCCAGGCTCCGCTGCACCCACCCGTACCCGGTGCCGAGCACCTGGGGCACGCCGAGGGCCATGAGGCCCACGAACAGGGCCCCGAGGGCGGGGCGCAGCTTGTGGGTGAAGGGGAGCTTGGCGTTGAGGCGGATGGTGCCGTAGAAGGCGCCCGCATAGAGGAGGCCGACAGCACCGGCGATCACGCCGAGGAGGGCGAACCACAGCAGCTGTGCCGGGTGGTCGAAGACGAGCAGGCCGTGGATGGCGAAGAGGGGGTGGTAGCCGAAGAAGGCACCGAAGATGGCGTAGGCGATGACGGAGGCGAAGACGCCGGGCAGGAGGGCCTCGTACTCGAAGTCGTCCCGGTAGACGATGTCGGCGGCCAGGACGGCACCGCCGAGGGGCGCCGAGAAGATGGCGCCGATGCCCGAGCCGATGCCGATGGACACGGCGATGCGGCCGTCCTCCGGCGACAGGTCGAGGAGGCGGGCCATGAACGATCCGAACCCGGCGCTGATCTGGGCGGTCGGCCCCTCCCGACCGCCGGAGCCGCCGGAGCCGATGGTGAGGGCCGAAGCGACGATCTTCACGACGACTGCCCGCAGGCGGATGCCGCGCGGGTTGTGGTGGACGGCGTCGATGGCCGCGTCGGTCCCGTGCCCCTCGGCCTCGGGTGCCCAGGTGAAGACGATGAACCCGGCGAGGAGGCCGCCGAGGACGACGACCAGGGGGATGGCCCACGGGCGGGAGTAGCCGGCCGAGCCGAAGTGGTAGCCCTCGCCCGCCGGGGTCGGCACGTGGTAGCCGGCCAGGTACGAGAGGAAGAAGTGCGTCGCCAGGGAGAGCGCCTCATAGAAGACCACCGCGCCCAGCCCGGCGACGATCCCGATGGTCGTGCCCAGGATCAGCCACTTGGGCAGGTACGACATGGCGTTGATGCGCTCGCCCAGGGCGATCCCCACCCGCCGGAACTGCGGTGGGCTCGACCGCAGGCGGCGCCACCGACCTGCCGATCCTCCAACGGGCACCGCCGGCGGGGTCCCCCCGGCACCGGCGCCGGCCCCGTCACCCTCGTCATCGATCGCCATCGCTGCTCCTCATCGGTCGCGCCCATCGTGCACGGTGCAGAGGCGGGCGCGCCGTGACCCGGTCGCGCCGCTCGCCTGTGGCTGGCATGCAGCCCGGCCGGGTGGACCAGGTGGAGAGGGCGTCCGGGCCGGCAGGCGCCCAGCCGGGCGGCAGTGGTGGCAGTGGGCGCGCTGGTCGGACCCGCCGGGCCCGGCGGCCTCGGATATTCCGTGCATGTACACAGTATTGCAGTGTGCACAGACCTGCCGGGAGCGGGTGCTCCCGGCGGCGATGCCCGCAGTTCGCTGTCCGCACCCCACCGAATTCCCTAACAGGCACCTCACCGAACGTTCGCTCCCGGGTCGTACCGTGCACATCGCCCACGCACGTCCAGGCCGGGCAACGAGACGGAGGTGGTCCCATGGGGAGAACAGCGACGGCAGGAGTGGTGCGGCACCTGGTCGCGGGAGCCGTGATCGCGCTCGCTTCACTCGCACCCTTCGCGCTGGCCGGTGGCGCCGGGGCAGCCGCGCTGTCGACCCCGGCCCCGACCCCGACCACGCCGGACGTGGCGCACGCCGCTGGGCTGCCCGCCCCCTCCCTCGGTCCGGCACCCGCGCTGCCGGCCCCGGGGACCTGCAACAACGGTCCGAGCTGTTGCCCCTCGACCACGCCCGGCGTGCGCTTCGCCGGCAACCTCGTCTACGGCACGGACAACGCCCTCCACCAGACGCTCGTGCTCTCCGCCTACCTCCCCACCAACGTCACCGGGCCCGTGCCCGGCATCGTCCTCGTCCACGGGGGTGACTTCGTACACGGGGCCCAGTGCAGCTTCAGCCCGGAGGCACCCGCACTGGCGGCGGCCGGGATAGCCGCCTTCTCCATCGACTACCCCCTGGCCACCAGCACCACGGCCACGTCGGTCGAGGCCCCCGCCGACGTGCAGCTGGCCGTCCAATGGGTGCGCACGTACGCCGCCGACCTGGGGACCGATCCCGCCCGCCTGGCCCTCTGGGGCGAGTCCGCCGGCGCCACCCTCGCCGTCGACGCGGCCGAGGGCGCGGTCCTCGGCGATCCGGCCGCCCGGGTGAGCGCGGTGGTCGGGTGGTCCGGCCAGTACGACCTGGTCACCGCCTCCTTCCTCACCGCCGTGTCCAATCCCACCGAGTACCAGGGCGGCACCGAATTCCTCGGCTGCAGCAACGTCGACGACCCCTCGTGCTTCGCCACCGCGGTGGCGGCCGACCCGCTGGCCCGGGTGGCCCGGGGTGACCCGCCGGCCCTGCTCGCCACCAGCACCGACTACGTGAGCGGCTGCGAACTGGTCAACCCCCAGAGCACCCTCACCCTCGCCCAGTCCTACCGGGAACACGGCGTGCCCGTCACGGTGGAGACCACGTCGGCCTGTGCCCACGCACTCGCCTACGCCGGAGATCCCATCTCGCCTCCCGGAACCGGCACGATGGAGCAGAACACCATCGCCTGGCTCCAGGGCCAGTTCGCCGCCCCCTCGCCGCCGCTCGCGCCTGCGCCCCTGCCCCCACGCATCACCACCGGCTCGATCGTCACCACACCGTCGACCTGCCCTCCCGCTCCCGGTGCCGGCGTCAGCTACCAGGCCAACCAGGTGTACGGCAGCGACTTCGGCCATCCCACCTTCCTCGACGTCTACCGGCCGCAGAGCTCGTCGGGGCCGGTACCGGCGGTCGTGCTGGTCCACGGCGGCGGCCACGTCAAGGGGGACAAGTGCGGCCTGCAGGCCCAGGCCGTCGCCCTCGCCCAGGACGGGTTCGCCGTCTTCAACGTCAACTACCCGTTGGCCACCGCTTCCCAGCCGACCTTCCCCAACCCCGTCTACGACGTCATGGATGCGGTCGCATGGGTGCGGAGCCACGCCTCCCAGGTCGGCGTCGACCCGTCACGGATCGCCCTGTTCGGGGGATCGGCCGGAGGGAACCTGTCGCTGTCTGCGGCGTTCGCCGCCCCGCTGATCGACCCGGCCGCCAAGGTGACGGCGGTGGCCGACTGGTCGGGCACGTCGGACGTGCTGTCCCTGGTCGACCAGTACCAGGCGGTGCAGCCGGGCTTCCAGGTGTCGAGCACCGGGTGGGCGACCTACCTGGGGTGCAGCGACCCGCAGAGCACGACGTGGAACCCGTCGTCCAACGCCTGCCTGACCGACTACCTGGAGGCGTCGCCCGCGCTGCTCGAGGATCCGGCGCCGGCCGGACCGGGAACCGAGCCGGCCGTCCTCGCCGCCGGCTCGACCGACTTCACCGGCACCGGCTCCTGCGAGATCGTGCCGGTCATCGAGGGTGAGGAGGTGGTCGACCGGGCCACCGTCGACGGGGTTCCGGCCACGCTCGACACGAACACGCTGTGCGCCCACGCCTTCGCCTACGCGCCGGCCGAGCTCCCGGCGACCACCGCCTTCCTGGCACGGGAGCTGGGTCTCACCCTGCCCCAGGGTTACCGGCTGGTGGCCTCCGACGGCGGGGTGTTCTCCTTCGGCGATGCCGCCTTCCACGGGTCGACAGGTGCGCTCACGTTGAACGCACCGATCGTCGGCATGGCGGCCACGCCCGACGGGGGCGGCTACTGGCTGGTGGCCTCCGACGGCGGGGTGTTCTCCTTCGGCGATGCCGCCTTCCACGGGTCGACGGGTGCATTGCACCTCAACGCACCGATCGTGGGCATGGCGGCCACGCCCGACGGGGGTGGCTACTGGCTGGTGGCCTCCGACGGCGGGGTGTTCTCCTTCGGCGATGCCGCCTTCCACGGGTCGACGGGGGCGCTCGTGCTGAACAAGCCGATCGTGGGCATGGCGGCCACGCCTGACGGGGGCGGCTACTGGCTGGTGGCCTCCGACGGCGGGGTGTTCTCCTTCGGGGATGCCGCCTTCCACGGGTCGACGGGGGCGCTCGTGCTGAACAAGCCGATCGTGGGCATAGCGGCCACGCCCGACGGGGGCGGCTACTGGCTGGTGGCCTCCGACGGCGGGGTGTTCTCCTTCGGCGATGCCGCCTTCCACGGGTCGACGGGTGCGCTCGTGCTGAACAAGCCGATCGTGGGCATAGCGGCCACGCCTGACGGGGGCGGCTACTGGCTGGTGGCCTCCGACGGCGGGGTGTTCTCCTTCGGCGATGCCGCCTTCCACGGATCAGCGGGGGCGCTCGTGCTGAACAAGCCGATCGTGGGTGGCGCGGCGTGAACGGTCAGACGGCCCCCAGGTAGACGGAACCTCCGAGGCCAGGTCCGCGGTCGGCCCGGTGGCACACTGACGGAGTGGCCGACGCCTTCGAGGAGCTGACGGTTGCCGACGCATCGGCCTGGTCCCGGTGGCTGGGTGCTCACGGTGGGGATTCGCCCGGCGTGTGGCTGATCCTGGCCAAGAAGGGCGCCGACGCGCCGACGAGACTGACCTACGACGCGGCACTGGAGGAGGCGATCTGCCACGGCTGGGTCGACGGGCAGCTGGCTAGGGGTGACGAGCAGACCTTCCGGCGGAAGTTCACCCCGCGGCGCCAGGGCAGCGCGTGGTCCAAACGCAACACCGCGCTGGCGGCCCGGCTGATCGAGGAGGGGCGGATGACGGCCGGCGGACTCGGCGCGATCGAGCGGGCGAAGGCCGACGGCAGCTGGGACAACGCCTACGAGGGGCAGGCGTCGATCACCGTCCCTCCCGATCTCGCCGCCGCGCTGTCCGCCACTCCCCCCGCCCAGGCGATGTTCGACCGCCTGGACTCGGCCAACCGCTATTCGGTGCTCTACCGCGTGTCCACGGCCAAGCGGGCCGAGACACGGCAGCGCCGGATCGAACAGCTCGTCGCCATGCTCGCCCGGGGCGAGACCATCCACCCTCAGCGGTCGCGGAAGAGCGAAGCGGCAGACGCGTCCGAGCGGCGGCAGTGACGGTGGTGGTGGTGGTGGCCCCTGCTGTGCGCGTGGACCTGCTGCGCGTGGAGGACAAGCACGTGCTCAGCTGGCAGCGCCGAGGTCATCGAGGAAGGTGTGCGACGACGGGTCGAGGCGACGGAGACCGTCGACGTCGTCGAACGACTGGTCTGCGGAAGCCAGCGCCCAGCCCCGGCGGAGCGCCACATCGACCAGCACGGCGTCGGACGGGCCCAGGCTGGCCGCCCCTTCGAGGATCTCGAGGCAGCGCACGTGCTCGTCTTCGTCCGGGAGGGAAGCAGCGAGAATCCGGGCGCATGCTCGCAGGCCCCGGCAGCGACCTCTGCGCCGCGTCCAGAAACTCGACCACGCTCGCTGCTGCACTTCGGTGACGTTCCCACGCACGGGGTCGAGCGCTCCCGCCACGTGAGCCGGACGCGCCCGCCGAATGGTGAACCGGGATCATCCGGGGTCACCGGCGGTGATCACCACATGCTCGCTGACCTGCAGAAACTGGTGGGGCTAGCTGGAATCGAACCAGCGACCTCAGCATTATCAGTGCTGCGCTCTAACCGACTGAGCTATAGCCCCAACTGG
>JAJZDI010000021.1:42159-47619 GCA_021806045.1 Actinomycetes bacterium | reverse complement strand
TGGCTCCCGTGGCCGAGATCAGCCGCATCGGCAACAACGTCCCCGGCGTGTCGGCGAAGCTGGCGGCCTCGGTGCTCGAGCTGGTCACCAACCTGGCCGACACCCACCCGGAGCTGGTGACCCGCCAGCCGGACGACACCGGGTGGCACCCGACGGTGGCGACCCTGGCCCACCTCCTCGCTTCCGAGTACGGGCTCGACGAGGAGGCCGACGCCGTCCGGACGGCCGACCTCCTCATCGACCAGGCCCGTCAGGGCACACCCGGACGCGACGCCTGGATGCTGGCCCTCCGGGTGCTGGGGACCCGCACCCGGCAGGCGTGACGGCCGGCCGCCGGCCGCCAGTGGGTGATGCGCTGGATGGCGTCATTGGTCCCGAGGTTCACGATCCAGTCGATCGGAGGTCTCTCCGGGTTGTCGAGGTCGGTGACGATCGCCGCCTCCTGCTCGGCGATCGTCCAGCCGACTCGGCCGGAGATCATGCACGCGGCGTGTGGGCGGAGCATGGACGCGATCGCCGGTTTGGCGAAGAAGGTGATCGAGTCGCCCACCACCGCCGCCCGGACCTTCGTCAGATCCCCCATGCAGCAGGGCGACACCGACCACACCGGGTCGAGCCGGACGGCCGGGTGGGCGTAGGCGACCGCCTTCCCCATCGTCTGGCCCCGAGCAGGCAGGTGCCCGCTCCGACCTTCCCCGACCGCCAGACCGACGTCACCGCAACGGGCACGCTTGGCGGTCGAACCCGTTGAGGGCGGTATGGAAGAATGACCCTCCACGTGAGTCTGGAGCCGAGCACCGACGTAACTCCCCCCGAGGGCGCTCCACCGCCACCTCCCGGTGCGGCCGCCGACGATGGCCGCGGCGGGCCCCGGCCCCGGGGCCGCCACGTCCGACTCGGTTTCATGCCGGGGCTCGACGGCATACGCGCCCTGGCCGTCCTCGGCGTCATGGGCTATCACGGTGGCCTGCCCATCCTCGCCGGCGGCTTCCTCGGCGTGAACGCCTTCTTCGTGCTCTCCGGCTTCCTGATCACGTCGCTGCTCGTCGGCGAGTGGAGCGCGACGTCGACGATCAGCCTGCGGGCCTTCTGGGCCCGCAGGGCCCGCCGGCTCCTGCCCGCCGTCTTCGTACTGCTGGCTGCAGTGGTGCTCTATGCCCGGTTCATCGCCGTACCGGGGACCTACCCCGGGCTCCGCCTCGACTCGCTGGCCACGCTCCTCTACGTGGCCAACTGGCACTTCATCCTGGGCGGCTCCAGCTACTTCGCACAGGTTGCCCACCCGTCACCGCTCGAGCACATGTGGTCGCTGGCCATCGAGGAGCAGTTCTACCTGGTCTGGCCGCTCGTCACCCTCGGCATGCTGTACGTCGGCAGGCGGTCCGGGGCCGGCCGGCGCCTGGTACCCCTACTGACCGTGGCCGTCGCCGGCGCACTCGCGTCAGCCACCGACATGGCGCTCCTCTACCACGGGCCCAACTCGGTCATGCGAGTGTACGAGGGCACCGACACGAGGGCGCAGGACCTGCTCGTGGGCGCGATCCTGGCCACCGGCCTGGCCATCTGGGCGGAACTACGCCGGGAAGCCCCGGCGGCGGCCGGCCAGGGCCAGACCCGGCGAGAGCGGCACGGCAGGAGCCGCCGACTGCACAACCGGGCCGGCTTCGCACCGGTCGAGGCGTGGTCGATCGCCTCGCCAGTCGCACGGACGCTGCTCCAGGTGGTGGGCCTGGCCGCCGTCGTGGCGCTCGGAGTGCTGTGGTCGCACCTGCCCCAGGGGAACCCGCCAGCCTGGTTCTACCGCGGCGGCTACCTCGCGGTCGCGTGCGGGGTGGCCGTCGTGATCGCCGTCATCGTCACGAACCAGCCGGGGCCACTCTCGCGCGGCATCGGCAACCCCGTCTTCCGCTACATCGGCAGGATCTCGTATGGCATCTACCTCTGGCACTTCCCGCTGTTCCTAGTCCTCGATGCGTCCCGGGTCCACCTGCTCGGACTGCCACTGCTCGCGGTCCGCGTGGCAGGCACCCTCGCCGTCGCCAGTGCCTCCTACGTCCTGGTCGAGCAGCCGATCCGCCGGCGGGTGCTCAACCTGCCCCAGTGGCGGGGATGGCTCGCCGGCTCTGTTTCTGCAGCAACCGTGGTGGCGCTTACCCTGGCCTCGACGGCTCCGGCCGTGGCCGACACGGCGTCAGTCTCCTCGCAGGGCCACCCGGCGCCATCCAGGCCCTCCGGAACGGCCGGACGGCCGCTACGCGTCGAGATGTTCGGCGACTCGACTGCGTTCACGGCTGCGTTCGCCATATCGATGACCACTCGGGCCGCCTCCTATGGCGTGGCGTTCCATGGGGAAGGCATCCTCGGGTGCGGGATCATCGAGTCGCTCCGGTACCGCTACAAGGGGCACACCTACGAGCGCATCCCCGCCTGCAACTCGACCGCACCGGCCAGCCAGCAGTGGCCGGCGATCTGGCGGCGCGCCATACAGGCCGTGCGGCCGAATGTGGCCATCCTCCTGGCCGGCCGGTGGGAGACGGTGGACAACCAGCTGAACGGCCAGTGGGTCCACATCGGCGAGCCCACCTTCGACGCGGCGCTTCGTAACGCCTTCCGTCAGGCGATGACCATCGCGACATCGACGGGTGCTCTCATGGATGTGCTCACGCCGCCGTGCGTGGACCAGGGCGAGCAACCGAACGGGGCTCCGTGGCCGGAGGACGCCGCGTGGCGCATCCAGCGCTACGACCAGATCGCCCGCGACGTGGCGGCCACGTTCGGCGGACGGGTGGCCGTGACCGAATTCGGCAACCAGGTCTGTCCGGGCGGGCATTTCTCCCGCACGCTCAACGGTGTCGACCTCCGCTCGCCCGACGGCGTCCACTTCGAGATGACGAAGGCTGCCGGGACCTGGCTGGCCGACCGCATCCTCCCGACCGCCGCACGCATCGGCCGCTACCAGCTGGCGGGGCTGAGCGTGACCGGGACTCCCCTCACTGGGGCCCACCGGCCGGCCAATGGTTCGCCCGGACCGACGGGATAGGGGTACCGGGGGTTTCCGGCGGGTCGCGGGTCCCGGGGAAGCAGCCGGCGCGACCGCACACCCCTCCCCTCAGGCGTGCTGGCTCGAGACCGACACCACCTCGCCCGTCATGTAGCTGGCGTACCCGCTGGCCAGGAAGACGATGACGTTCGCCACCTCCCACACCTCCGCGCCCCGCCCGAACACCTCACGCCTGCGCAGCTCGTCGAGCTCCTCGTCGGACATCACCCGGTTGAGGAACGGGTGGAGGGCCAGGCTGGGAGCCACCGCATTGACCCGGACGCCGTGGGGTGCCGCCTCCACCGCCGCGCAGCGGGTGAGGGCCATCACCCCCGCCTTGGCCGCCGCGTAGTGGGCCTGGCCGGCCTGGGCCCGCCAGCCGAGGACCGACGAGTTGTTGACGACCACGCCGCTGCCCTGGGCGTAGAGGTGGGAGAGGGCAGCCCGCATGCACCGGAACGTTCCCGACAAGGTCACGTCGAGGACCTTCGACCACTGGTCGTCGGTCATGTCGACCACGTCCGCCTGGCCCCCGAGCCCGGCGTTGTTCACGGCCACGTCGAACCGTCCGTGCTCCTCGATGGCGAGCTCATAGAGACGCCGGACCTCGCTGTCGACGGTCACGTCGCAGGTGACGGCCAGCGGGCGGTCCCCCGCCAGCTCCGCCAGCGCATCGGCCGCCTCACCCAGCCGGCGCTCATGGGCATCGGACACGACGACGGTGGCGCCCTCCTCCACGCACCGCCGTGCGGTGGCGAAGCCGATCCCCGTTCCCGCCGCGGCCGTCACCACCACCACCTTCCCTTCGAGCAGGCCGTGGCCCCCGACCGGTGGGGGTGGTGCACCCGACGGGCTCGCTGGTTGTGCCTGCGTGCTCTCGGTCACGCCGCCCCCCTCGACTCGCTTGTCCGATCGACCTCGCTCACCGGGCATCTCCCTTGGGCTCGGGCGGCAGGCCCAGCACCCGCTCGCCGATGATGTTGCGCTGGATCTCGTTGGAGCCCCCGTAGATGGTCTCCGACCGGCTGAAGAGGAACGTCCGCTGCACGTCGTCCAGCTCGTAGGGGAACCCCCCCAGCACCTGGCCGCCCATGCCCCGGACGTCGAGGGCGAGATCGGTCATCGACCGGTGCCACGACGCCCAGAACAGCTTGGCGATCGACGCCTCGGGCGGGGCGACCGGTCCGTCGATGTTCGACAGTGACCGCAGGGTGTTCCACCGGAGGATCTCCAGCTCGGCGTAGGCACGGGCCAGACGCTGGCGTACCACCGGGTCGCCGGCCTTCCCGTTCGATCGGGCGTCGGCGATGAGCGAGTCGAGCTCCCGCCGGAAGGACAGCTGGTGCCCGAGGAGCGCCACACCGCGCTCGAAGGCCAGCGTGGCCAGCGCGACCGCCCATCCCTCGCCGGGCTGGCCGACGACGTTCGCCGCGTCCGTGCGGGCCCCGTCGAAGAAGACCTCGTTGAACTCGGACGTGGCCGTGAGCTGCGTGATGGGGCGGACCTCCACCCCGGGCTGGTCCATCGGGACGAGCAGGTACGAGAGCCCGCGGTGGCGCCGTGACCCCGCCTCGGTGCGGGCCACCACGAAGCACCAGTCGGCCTGGTGGGCCAGCGACGTCCACACCTTCTGGCCGGTGACCGACCACGCGCCGTCCACCAGTTCGGCCCGGGTCGACAGGTTGGCCAGGTCGCTGCCGGCATCCGGCTCGGAGTAGCCCTGGCACCACAGCTCCTCCCCGGCCACGATGGGCGGGAGGAACCGGGCTTTCTGTTCCGGCGTGCCGTACTGGATCAGCGTTGGGCCGAGCAGGCCCTCGCCCAGCACCCCCACCCGGCCCGGCGCGCGAGCCCGCACGTACTCCTCGTTGAAGATGACCTGCTGCGCGATGGATGCCCCCCGGCCGCCGTGCTCGACCGGCCACCCGATGCAGGTCCAGCCGCCCGCCGCGAGCTCCTTCTCCCATGCCAGGCGTGCGTCGAACGCGTACGTCTCGTCGCCCGAGCCGCCCCTGCCCCCCACCTCGGCGAACTCCCCCACCACGTGGTCGGACAGCCACTGCCGGACCTCGGCACGGAAGGCCTGGTCCTCGGGCGTGTCTCGCAAGTCCATGGTCGGTTGTCTCCGTGTCTCCGTGGTTCCGGGCTCGGCCCCCGTGCACCGGCGACCCGTCACGACCGCCCGGAGCCGAGGTTGGCAGGCCGCCCGTCGATGTGCGCAGGTGGGCGGTCACGGCCCTGCTCGACGTGCCACCGGCGCTGCTTGTTCATATCTGACGCAGCGTCAGACTACTGCGCGCCGCGGTGACGGCGCACCATGGGGACATGCCTGGATCAAACCGGTCAGTGGCGGCTCTGGCCGGCCACGTTGCCGATGCCCAGCGGGTTGTAGCGGGATGTGGCGCGACGTGGGGGACGCG
>JAJZDI010000021.1:38499-42059 GCA_021806045.1 Actinomycetes bacterium | reverse complement strand
GGCCACGTGTTCCCGGACGGGCCCCGACCGACGGGCCTCCGCTACTGCGTCAACTCGCTGTCCCTCGAGTTCCGCCCGTCCGAGGGCTGAAGGCTCACACGGGGCGCCGGTCGACGAGGCGCCGCTCCAGCAGCTCGAAGAGGTCACCCAGAGCCGCGCTGACCTGGGGTGACCCTCGCCGGTGGAGCTCGCGGTCCGCGTCGGCCAGCGCCTGGCAGGCCGCGAACACTTCGGCCTTGGTCAGGAGCACGGTCGTCGAGAAGCGAACCGGGCCCCGCGCGGGGACTCCCACGGCGCCTGGTGCGGGTCGTCGTGCCGGTCCCGGTGCCGGTCCCGGTGCGGGGCCTGGTGCGGAGCCGGACGCCCGGCGAACCGTGCCACGTCCCGCCAGGGGAACCACGTTGCCCGCTCGAAGTGTCGTCCGCTCCTCACGGACCACACCGTCGAGATCGGCACGCCGGCCAGGACCCTGGCCGGTCCTCCGAGCAACCGGTGGAGGGAGCGAGCTGACACGCTCGCCTCCCTCCACCCGGTCGCCGGGAGCGGGAACGGCACCATCGAGCACCGTCCCCACGTCACGCACCCACCGGTGCGTCCACGTCCGTCGGCTCGATGACGGGGCGCTCGACCCGCTGCACGTCGGCGGTGGCGAAGCGCAGGCCGGGCCCCACCTCGTCGGCCACGATCTCGACCTTGGTGCGGCGCTCGCCCTCCTCCGTCTCCCACGACCGCTGCTCCAGCCGGCCCGTGACCACCACCCGCATGCCCTTGGCCAGCGAGAGGGCGACGTTCTCGGCCAGCTCCCGCCAGCAGATGACGTCGAAGAAGGAGGTCGCCTCCTCCCACTCCTGGGTCTCGCGGTTCTGCCAGCGTCGGTTCACGGCCACGCCCAGCTGGGTCGTCGCCTGGCCCTCGCGGGTGTAGCGGATCTCCGGGTCCCGGGTGAGGTTCCCGATGACCGTCGTCGTCGTAGGTGCCATGGTTGTGATCGCCTCCGTGCTCGTGTGTGTTCTGGCTCCGGTTCCGGATGTGGTCCCGGCGGCGGCTCCTCGTGGAGACCGCCCGGTGTCCGGCCACCGACGGTGGCCTCCGGGCACCGTGCGCCTGGAACCGTGCCGAGCGCCTGGGTGGCGTCCTGATGGCGACCTTGCACGGGAGGCGTGTGCACGTATCGCCGCGCGCCGGCCGGTGTCGGACTGCTCCTCTCGGCCTCCCCCGGTGACGGGAAGCACCCGCGCTCCATCCGCAATTCCCCGGCTTCACGAGCGAGGTTCCCCGGTTGCGCGCCGCCACGATCGGGACCTCGCCCACGCCCGGCTCGCCGCGGCGTGACCATGCACCCACGCCGAGTGGCGCCCGCAACAAGAAGCCGCTCAGACCGTCACAATGGGTGCATGACCTTCATCGGTCTGATCGCGCGCAACATCTGGTCCAAGAAGGCCAGGTCGGCCGGCCTCACCGCCGCCGTCGCCTTCGCGGTCATGACGGTGGTGACGCTCGCCGTCACAAGTCGGGGCCTCGAGTCGTCCGCCGCCCAGATCATCTCCGTGGGCAAGGCCGACTTCACGGTGGTGCAGAAGGGAGTGGCCGACACCCTGTCGAGCACGATCGACGAGAGCGAGCTCGCCCGGATCCGGGCGACTCCGGGCGTGGCAAGCGCTGTCGGGGTCCTGGTCGCAACGGAGAAGATCAACGCCGCCAATCCCGTGTTCATCGAGATCGGGATCTCGCCGTCGCAACTGGCCGCCTTCGGGGTGACGGTGGTCCGGGGTCACCCCTACGCACCCGACGCCACCAACCAGGTGATGCTCGGGTGGCGGGCCGCATCAAACCTGGGGCTGACCGTCGGCGACACCTTCAAGGCCAACGGCGCCGTCAACACGGTGACCGGCATCTACTCGACGGGGAACCCGTTCGGCGACGCCGCAGCCATGTTCCCCCTCCCCGCCGTCCAGGCCTACAACCGCGTTCCCGGCATCGTGACGCTGGTGTTCGTGAAGGTGACCGACGGTACGTCACCGACCCAGGTGTCGGCCCGGATCGACCACGACATGCCGGAGCTCACGACCATCCGCACGGCATCGCAGTTCGGGCGGGCCGACCGCAACCTCGTGTACCTGCAGGCGGCGGTGAACGGCTCGACCGTCCTGGCCATCCTGATCGGTGCCGTGATCGTGGGCAACACCATGCTCCTGTCGCTGTTCGAGCGGACCCGCGAGTTCGGCCTGTTGCGGGCCGTGGGCTGGACCCGCCGCAGAACGGCAGGGCTCCTCATGGGAGAGAGCATCCTGCTGGGAATTGGTGGCGCTGCCATCGGCGTCGGCCTCTCCTTCATCGTCACCGGCATCCTCGAACGCCTGCCGGCCCTGCGGGGCATCCTGCACGCCGAGTACTCGGCTGATGCCTTCTGGCGCGCCCTGCTGACTGCGCTGGCCATGATCCTGATCGGCTCGGTGTACCCGATCGTGCGCTCGACCCTGCTCTCCCCGCTGGAGGCGCTCAGCCATGAGTGACGCCACGGGTGTGGCGCCCACCCACGAGGCCTCGTCGACGTCCTCCCCGTCCCGGTCGGGCATCGAGCGGCCGCCGTCGATCGTCCTCGAAGGCGTGACGCGCGCCTACCCGGGACACGTCACCGCCCTCGCCGGCATCGACCTCACCGTCCAAGCTGGCTCGTTCGTGGCGATCTCGGGCCCGTCCGGTTGCGGCAAGTCGACCCTCCTGCACCTGATCGCCGGCATCGACGGCCCCACGTCGGGGAAGGTGATCGTGGGCGGCGTCGACCTGGCGAAGGTTCCCGACGCGGGCCGGTACCGGCGCGAGGAGGTGGGCCTGGTCTTCCAGCTCCATCAGCTCCTCCCCCGCCTCAGCGCCCGGGCGAACGTCGAGCTCCCCATGTTCGGGACCGGGCGCTCGTCGCGGGAGCGCCAGCGCCGGGCCGACGAGCTCCTCGGCCTGGTGGACCTGGCCGGGCGCGAGGAGCGGCTGCCCGTTCAGCTGTCCGGGGGCGAGCGGCAGCGGGTGGCCATCGCCCGTGCACTGGCCAACGATCCCGGGCTGCTCCTGGCCGACGAACCGACGGGAAGCCTCGATTCCGAGGCCACTGCTCATGTGATGAGCCTCTTCCGGGACGTGCAGGCGTCGGGAACGACCATCGTCATGGTCACCCACGAGCGCGACGTCGCCCAGCTGGCCGACCGCGTCATCCGCATGCGCGACGGGCTGGTCATCGACGACCGTTCCTAGGGGCTCCGCCGCCCGACCACGCATTCCGGGACTCCGCCGCCCGACCACGCATTCCGGGACTCCGCCGCCCGGCCACGCATTCCGGGACTCTGCCGCCCGGCCACGCCGCCCGAGACCTGCCGCCCGGCCACGCCATCGGAGACCTGCCGCCCGGCCACGCCATCGCGCTGTTACACCCCCGTGGGACCATGCCATCCATGTCCACCACGGCGCTCTGGACCGACACCGACGGGATGACACCGCGCATCGACGTGTCGGCATCACGTGCTGCACACGCCATGTCCGAGCCCGTCACCGGAGGGGGCGCCGCCACC
>JAJZDI010000021.1:4264-38399 GCA_021806045.1 Actinomycetes bacterium | reverse complement strand
CATGCCATCCATGTCCACCACGGCGCTCTGGACCGACACCGACGGGATGACACCGCGCATCGACGTGTCGGCATCACGTGCTGCACACGCCATGTCCGAGCCCGTCACCGGAGGGGGCGCCGCCACCCGACCGGGCGCCACCACCGGAGCCGAACCGGAGGGCCTGCGTTCGCGCCTCGAGCGGGCGACGTCCATGCTGGCGGAGATCACCACGTCCCTCGAACCAGGGACGATCGCCGGCCCCGACGCGCTGATCCTGTTCCGGCAGTTCGGTCGCATCGAGCGGTTGGCGAGCGGTGCGAAGACGCTCCTCGCCGGCCGGATCGACGAGTCGGGCGCCTGGCGGCTGTCCGGTCGGCGGGGCGCCGCCGAATGCATCGCCGACGAGGACGGCGTGTCGACGGGCCAGGCCCAGGCGATGATCAAGACGGGGCGAGCGCTCGACAGCCTTCCTGACGTCGCCGATGCGGTACGCAAAGGCGAGTTGTCCGACGTCCAGGCGCAGCTCGTCGCCAACACGGCGAAGAACGCGCCGGACCATCAGCTGGAGCTGCTCGACAAGGCGGCCAAAGGATCCCTCCCCGACCTGAAGGAGCGTTGCCGCCAGGTGGACGCGGCCCGGTCGGCACGGGACCACCTGGCCCGGGCGCGACGGATCCACGCCGAGCGGCACTTCCGGTCGTGGACCGACCACGAAGGCGCCTTCTGCTTCTCGGGGCGAGCGCTCCCCGAGGTGGGTTCCAAGCTCCGGTCGGTCATCGACGCCGAAGTAGCTCGGCGTCGTGAGGCCGAGCAGTGTGCAGACATCACGTTGCTGGATCCGGAACCACAACCGGATGGCACCCGGCTCGATCCAGAACCGTCCGAACGATCCACGTACGGCGCTCGGTGCCTCGATGCACTCGTCGCCCTCGTGTGTGGTGAGGATGTGGCCGACGCCAGCCGGCCCGGCCCGCCATCGGTGGTGGTACGGGTCGACCTGGAGGCGCTCCGGCGCGGCGAGCTCCAACCGGGCGAGATCTGTCACGCGGAGGGCGCCGGCCCCCTGCCGGTCCCCACCGTCCAAGCGCTGCTGTCCGACGCGATGCTGCGCCTGATCTTCATGGAATGCGGGCGGATCGTCGCCGTCTCGACGCAGACACGTACGATCCCGTCCGCGCTCCGGGCGGCACTCGTCGAGCGTGATCCGGTCTGCGTCGTGCCCGGATGCAACGTTCGCAACGGTCTCGAGATCGACCACGTGGTCCCCTTCGCCTACGGCGGTCCCACCAGCCTCGAAAATCTTGCCCGCCTGTGCCACTGGCACCACTACCTGAAGACGTATGAAGGCTGGCGGCTCCATCGAGTCGGAGACGACCCGACCGAGACCACCATCGAGTGGAGGTTCGTCAGGGCGGCGGAGAGCTACCCCGCCAGGGGCTCGCCCTAGCGGCAGCTCGCCCTAGCGGCGGCCCACATGCCGCCCTGTCGCGCCCATCGGCACCAAACCGCCACGGTCGCCAGCAGCACGGCGTCCTGTCTGGCCCCCTGGCCCAACACCGCCGCGGTCGCCAGCGCCACACCGCCGCGGGAACTGGCCGCCTACTCCCCCCGAAGGTCAGCGAGGAGCTGGAGGCGCGTCTCGTCCCCGAGCTCGACGCCGCCATGCCCGTCCGGGTATTCGGGGTGCTCGACAGCCAGGACGACAGGACCGGTGGCGAAGGCGTCGACCTGCTCGGGCGTGAGGACGAACCGGACGTAGTGGACGGCGGACGTCACCTCGTCCCGGGTGAGCTGGGTCGCATGCTCCTCTTCTGGACGTGACCGGACCTCGACCACACCCCTCGACGGGTCGGCAGCATCGGCATCACCGGCGGCATCGTGTGTGCCGATCCGCAGGACCACCGATCGCTCGATGCCCACCAGTGCCGGCAGCCATCGCCGCAGTGACGCTTCATCGGTCAACTCCAGGAAGAGGGTCGCCGACAGTTCACCCGGGCCCGGGAGGAGCCGGTTGTACACGTCCAGCTCGTGCTGGATCTGCTCGTCGGTGACCATCCGTTCGGCTCGGGCCATCTCCTGGATCTGGAACCGCATGGTGAGGCGGTTCTCGAAGGTGAGGGTGATCACCGGTCCGATCGAGACGCGGCGCGCCTTCTTCACGGCGATCACCTGGCGGCGGAACTCCTCCCGCTCACGCTCGTAGGCGCGGAGGTCGGCGATGTCGTCCAAGGTGAGGGGGCGGGCGGCCCCGGGAGCGCTCACCGGTCGACCTCGTCGGTCAGGCCATAGGCACGGGCCACCAGTTGCATGGGGTGCACCGGGCGGATCCCCGTCTCCTGCTCGATGGAGCCGTTGGCCAGGTGGCAGTCCCCGCACACGACCTCGTGGCCCGCCTCCTCCACCTTCCGCTTCAGAGGGGCAGCCACCTTTCGGGCCAGTTCGTAGTTCTCCGCCCGGTACCCCCAGGTGCCGTCGATCCCGGAGCACTGCTGCACGAGCGTTGCCTTCACGCCGGCCACCTTCAACAGGTCCCGGCTCTTCAGGCCGATGTTCTGAGCCTGGAGATGGCAGGCGACGTGGTAGGTGACCTGGTCGGGGACGTCGCCGTTCTCCCGTCCGGGGAATTCGGTGTCGATGCTCGTGCCTTCTCCCTTGTGGCGCGCCATCAGGTACTCGGCCGGGTCGGAGGTATGGGCGGCCACGAGCTCTGCGTCCGCTTCGCTCGGCGTGCCGGCCAGGTAGCGCGGGTAGTCCTGCCTCACGACGTACGCACACGTCGGCTGGGCGACGATCACCTCCCGTCCTGTCCGGACCTCACCGGCGAGTGCAGCCACGTTCTGCTCCGCCGCCTTGACGAACTGGTCCACGTTCCCCTGGTGCAGCCACGGCGCCCCGCAGCACCGGGTGCCGGCCGGGATATCGCAGTCGATGCCGTTGTGCTCGTAGACGCCGACGATGGCACGCCCGATCGCTGGTTCCATGTACTCGACGAAACAGGTGGGGAAGATGGACACCCTTCCCTGCTGACCTCCCTGCTCCGCTGCCTGCTGACCCCCCTGCTGCCCTCCCTGCGCTTCAGTGTCCCGCAGCATCGGCTGGCTGTTCGAGGAAGAGGCTGCAGCCGTACCACCAGCCGCACCGGCGGAGCGACGCTTCGAGAACCACGTGGTGAACCTCTGGCGCGCATAGGGAGGCAGGAGCCGCTCCGACGCCATGCCCACCGTCTTCTCCATCATGCGCCGCGCAAAGGAGCCGGGGTGGCCCGTGACGGCATTCACCACGGGTGCCGCCGCTGTCGAGACCTTGCCGAGCAGGTCGGTGCGGGCCAGCATCTGGTCGGTCACCGACTCCCGGATCCCGGTGCCCTTCCGCTTGCGCACCGCGTGTGCTCGCATCATCAGCCGGGGAAAATCGAGAGCCCACTCGTGCGGCGGCACGTAGGGGCACTTCACGTAGCAGAGCTTGCACTGGTAGCACTCGTCCACCACTTTGTCCTGCTCGGCTGCCGTCATCGCTCCGACGTTCCCGTCCCGGGCGTCGATGAAGTCGAAGAGCGTCGGGAAGGACGGACACAGGTTGAAGCACAGCCGGCAACCATGGCAGAGGTCGTACACGCGTTCGAGCTCGCCACGGAGATCGCCCTCGTCGAAGTATGCCGAGTCTCGTGGGTCGTAGGTGGTGGTCACAGGACCTCCTCTTGCCTGGTTGTCATCACGTGAACGGTCGGTCGAGCAATGGAACCCGTGCAGTCCTGGGGGTCCATCGAAGAGCCATGGGGGCATCATGGGGCGGACCGACAAGGGTCCGCAATGGACTGAAGGTGGGATACAGGCCGGCACAGAACCTGGTCGGCTCGATCCCTCACCGAGGTGGGACCGGCTACCGGTCCCGGTGGGCTCGCGCGCCAGCGGGCGCTGGGTTGGCTGTCGGCCCGGTCGGCTCGCTCGCTCGCCGGCCTGCTCGCTCGCCGGCCGCAGGATGGGCGCCGGCACGGCGAGGGCCTGCCCTACTTGACCGGCCAGGTTCCGAGCTCGGTCCGTGAAACCGAGCTCGGAACCGGATCGATCCCGTGGTGCACGGTGCACGCATGCGCGCACCCATGCACTTGCAGTGCGCCACGCAGTGCGCCCCGCCTACATCGATCGCCTCGAGCGCCGCACCCACCGGATAGCCGGATAGCCGGATAGCCGGACAGCCGGACAGCCGGACAGCCGGACAGCCGGACAGCCGGTGGTGCCGATGCACGCCGAGGCAGTCGAGACAACGACGACGCTCGGCTCTCGCGCCGGACAACCCGTACCGGGCCACCTGGCCCCGGGCCACCTGGCCCCGGCCTATCCGGCGCCGCCCGCCGGAGGGCGAACGCCCACCGGAGGGCGAACGCCCGCGGCGTGCCTCAGGCGACCGAGTTGAGGCCGTCCGTGAAGCGCCCGGCGTGGCTCTTCTCGGCCCGGGCCAACGTCTCGAACCACTCGGCGATCTCATCGAAGCCCTCGTCGCGAGCCGTACGTGCGAAGCCGGGGTACATCTCGGAGTACTCGTAGGTCTCGCCCTCGATGGCCGACTTGAGGTTCGCCTCGGTGTCGCCGACTGCGGCACCGGTCACCGGGTCACCGACCTCCTTCAAGAAGTCGAAGTGCCCGAACGCATGGCCGGTCTCGCCCTCGGCAACCGAGCGGAACAGGGCAGCGACATCCGGGTAGCCCTCGACGTCCGCCTTCTGGGCGAAGTACAGGTAGCGCCGGTTCGCCTGGCTCTCGCCGGCAAAGGCCTCCTTCAGGTTGGCCTCGGTCTTCGTATCCTTCAGCTGGGGCACGGATGCTCCTTCCTGTGGGGTGGGTAGGTGCGGGGACGCCGATGCGCCCCGCGGGGTGGACAGGTCACGACGTGGCGCCGGCGCACTCATGGCACCGGCCCCTGAACACGATCTCGGCCGATCCGACCTCGAAGCCGAGCTCGCTGCCAGCGGGGATCCGCACGTCGGGGAATTCGAGGTCCAGGTCCCGGACCTTGCCGCACTCCCGGCAGACAAGGTGGTGATGGACGTCGTCCACGTTCGGGTCGAAGCGGGCGGTCCCGGTCCCGAGGTCGAGGGTGGTGATCTCCCCGAGCTCGCTCAGATCGTGGAGCGTCTGGTAGACGGTCTTGAGCGAGATGGTGGGCATGTGGGCGGTGGCCGCGGCATGGACGGCCTCGGCCGTCGGGTGGGTCACATCGCCGTAGAGGACGGAGAAGATGCACTGCCGCTGAGGCGTCACTTTCCGGCCGGTGGACCGGAACAGGTCGGTCAGCTCGTCAGGCGTCCGCATCGCCACTCATGTTATCAACAATCATTGTTGACCACCAATCGCTGTCGTTTGGGGAACACCGACCTCTGCCACCACCGACCACCCAGCCCTCGGTCACCGACCTCTGCCACCACCGACCACCCAGCCCTCGGTCACCGACCTCTGCCACCACCGACCAGATCGGCCACCGAATCCCGGTTATCCACGCGCAAGGGCCCGGACCAGCGATGCCGGCCCGGGCCCCCACACGACGCTCGACGGCGCCGCACTGTCACGGCATGCGCCGACTCAGACCGGCTTGCCTGCCGGGCACCAGGCGTTGGCCGGCACGCCGACGCACGGGTTCGGCATCGTCGGCAGATTCGACGGGAGCGGCTGCGGCGTCGACGACGTCGGCCGCGGGTACTTGTCCGTGGAGAGGCAGTACCCGCTGCCGAGCAGGCCCGAGTTGCACAGGATCTCCCCGGACAGCGTCCCCGGCGTCAGCGAGAAGTTGCTCGACGTCGACAGCGGTCCGCAGGTGGCGTTCGTCGTCTCCAGGTTGGCCGGTGCGCTGCCGTTCGGCATGACGTTGCCACTGAAGCAGTTCTGGGGGATGCCCGACTTCAGCGTCATGTTCCCGAAGTCGCTGTTCGTCGGGTTGCCGAAGAACCCGTCGTTGGTGAAGGTGTTCCCGACCATGGCGTCACCCATCGGGTCGTAGATGCACAGGTCCCCAGGAGCGATGACATTGTTCAGGTTGGTCACGCCCTGGCCCGAGCAGCTGATGCCCGCCGGCGGGGTGTCGGAGTCGGCGAACGGCACGAACAGCGCCCCCCACGAACCGTTGTTGGCGAAGGTGTTGCCCATCAGCGTGTCGTTGCGGCCACCTGAGACGGTGATGCCGGTTCCGACCGGGCCTGCGCCCGCGTAGCCGGCACCGGTGCCTGGGACGTTCGGGTTGTTGTTGTTGTGGTCGTTGTTGTTCATGAACACCCAGCACGAGTGGGTATGGGTGAAGCCGCTGACACCGTTGTCCGGGCAGGCGCCGTTCTGGATGGGCGGCGGGTCACTGGCGATCTGGGTGTTGGTGTCGAACCCGTCCTGGTTGTTGTCGAACTGGGAGTTCGAGACGACCAGGGTGCCGCCCGAGTTGGTGCCCGAGTAGCCCAGCGGGTTGTACTCCATCCAGGCGTTGTGGACCCAGGTGTCGCACAGCTGGCGGCAGGCGCCGATGTACATGCCCGAGTCGTTGAAGTTGCTGCCGTAGATGTTGTTCCAGATGCCGAGCGACGACGCCGACGAGAAGATGCCGTACGCACCACCGGTGTTGGTCGTCGGGTCGTAGTACGTCGAGGTGGCCGTCAGGTAGCTCCCCGAGTAGCCGGTGATCCCGAGCGGACCGGTCGTCGCCTCGGACGGCTCGCCGTCCCACCAGATTCCGTTCCCACCACCGGACGAGCCGGTGATGAAGTTGCAGGTGGTCAGGTTGTCGACCGACACGCCGTTCGCCTTCCAGACGAGGATGCCGTTCCGGCCGATGGGCTTGCCCCCGTTGTAGCCGGCGATGCTGGCACCGTGGTTCTGGTCGGCGGCAGCGCTCGAGCACTGCGGTGCGCCGGCGTTGGTCCCGTCGATGACGGTCGTGTTCCGGTTCATGCCACGCAGGTGGATGTACGGGGTGTCGATCTCGACGGCACCGAACCACCCGATGGACGCCTCACCGGGCGTGGGCGGGCTGGTCAGGTCGTTGTTCTCGTGGTAGTCGCCCGGAGCGACGAGGATCCAGTCACCGGGCTGGGCCGCGTTCACCGCGGCCTGGATGGTGCCGAACTGGCCGGGCACCCCGTTGAACGTGCCCACGAGCAGCACCTTGCCGCCCACGGTGGGGCCGACCTGCGACATCGAGACGACCGGCGCGTTCAGCGGCTTGGCCGCCGCCGAGCCCTTGAAGGTGGCGTCGCCGAAGGTGAAGACGCCGCCGTCGGCAGCCACCATCGTGTAGCCGCCGAAGTCCGACGTCGTCGACATCCCGACGATCGGGGAGTTGAGGGCCTTGCTTCCCATCGAACCGTGGAAGGTGGCCGTCCCGAAGGCGAAGATCCCGCCGTCGGAGGCGACCAGCCAGTAGCCGTTGCTCAGCTGGGTACCGGCGATGCCGACGATCGGGGCATTCAGGTGCTTGCCGCCCGTCGAGCCGTGGAAGGTGGCGTCGCCGAAGTTGAAGACGCCGCCGTCGGAGGCGACCAGCCAGTAGCCGTTGCCGGTGCCGGTGGCGCTCATGCCCACGATGGGCTCGTTCAGCGGGTGACCGCCCATCGAACCCCGGTACACGGCGTCGCCGAAGGCGAAGATCCCGCCGTCGGAGGCGACCAGCCAGTAGCCCTGACCGTCGGGTGTCGCCGCCATGCCGACGATCGGCGCGTTGAGGTGCTTGCCGCCCATCGATCCGAAGTAGCCGGCATCGCCGAAGGTGAAGACGCCGCCGTCAGAGGCGACCTCCCAGTAGCCGTTCGAGGAAGCCGTGCGGGCCCCGCCCACGATGGGGGCGTTCAACGCGTGCCCGCCCATCGAGCCGTGGTAGCCGGCATTCCCGAAGGCAAAGACGCCGCCGTCCTTGGCCATCAGCCAGTAGCCCGTCGGCGGCGCGTAGGTATGGGGCTTCAGCCCGCTCGAGGTGCTCGGCGCTGCCGAGGAAGCCTGGGTGGCCACCACCGAGAGCACGCCGAAGGCCAGAACGGCCGACAACGCCGCCGTCAGCCACCGGTTGAGCGCGCTCGTCGCCGTGGTCCTCGCCGCACCGGCATGACCGGCAGCGAACCGGCGTGCCGACGATCGCCGTCCACGCTGCCAGATGCGTCGGCCTCGGACGTTCGACGAGGCGGATCCGACACGCACGACGGTCGGCCAAGCTTCCCGTGATTCCATACTTCTCTACCCCCTGGGGCGTCGGCACCCCGGAGGGCGTCATCCTTGCGAAACCACTCTGCACTGCTCACTGCGTTGCACTGCTCACTGCGTTGCACTGCTCACTGCGGCCAGCAAAACCACTCGCTGCTCGCAGCTTCAGTCTTCCCTGGTAAAGGCCGTCGGCACATGCCGTCGGCACATGCCGTCGCCGTCACGCCGGACGCCGAACTGCCGGAGTCGGTCCGCTGCCAGCCTGGCCAGCTGCGGCGACTGCAGGGCTCACGCTCGCGCCCGCACGGGCATCGTCCGATGCCCGTACCGAACCCGGTCGCAGCCCCCCATCCGAGTGACAACGGCGTCACTATAACGAGTTCTAACCCCAGGTGCACCGCTTTGGGCACTACGTGCCGATGTGGCAGGCTGCCTGCGTGACTGGCACCTCCGGATCCCTGTTCTCCCGCGCCGATCAGCTGGAGCGACTCGGCCAGGGCCAGTTCGACGTGCTGGTGGTCGGCGGAGGCATCACCGGGGCTGGCGTCGCACTCGACGCAGCCAGCCGCGGGCTGCGCACGGCCCTCGTGGAGAAGGGCGATTTCGCCTCCGGCACCTCGTCCAAGTCGTCGAAGCTGGTCCACGGCGGCCTCCGGTACCTCCAGCAACACGAGTTCCGCCTCGTCTACGAGAACCTGGCCGAGCGCCAGCGGCTCCTCGACAACGCCCCCCACCTCGTGTCCCCCCTGCCCTTCCTCATCCCCCTCTTCGGCAAGGACGGGCTCGTCAACCGCAGCGTCGCCCGCGTCTACCTGACCGCCCTGTGGCTCTACGACCTCACCGGGGGGATCAGGATCGGGCACCGGCACCAGCGCGTGACCCGGGAGCAGGCGCTCGACCACATGCCGACCCTCGAGGCCGACCGGCTGGTGGCCGGGTTCCTCTACTGGGATGCCCGGGCCGACGACGCACGACTCACCCTGGCCGTGGTGCGCACGGCGGTGCTCGACCACGGAGCGGTGGCGGTCAACCATGCGGCGGTCACCTCGCTCACGCGTGACGCCGGCGGCCGCGTCACGGGGGCGACCGTCCAGCCCGATGGCGGCCCGGCCATCGACGTCTCGGCCAAAGTGGTGGTGAACGCGGCCGGGGTATGGGCCGACGACATCACCGCGCTCGGTGACGGCGTCAACCCGCACGCCATCACCCCTGCGAAGGGCATCCACATCACCGTCCCGGCCGACAAGTTCCCGTGCGACATCGCCGCCGTCATCCCGGTCCGGTCCGACCACCGATCGATCTTCGTCGTGTCGTGGGGCGACCAGGTCTACCTGGGCACGACCGACACCGCATGGGACGGACCGCTCGACGATCCGAGCTGCCTGCCCGAAGACGTCGACTACATCCTCGAGGCAGCCAACGCGGTGGTGAACCAGCCGCTGACCCGGGCAGACATCACCGGCGTGTGGGCAGGCCTACGGCCCCTGCTGGCGCCCCAGGAGGGACATCGGGCACCGAGCGAGCGGACGGCCGACCTGTCGCGCCGCCACCGGGTCGACGTGGCGACCGACGGCCTCGTATCAGTGACGGGCGGCAAGCTGACCACCTACCGGAAGATGGCCGAGGACACCGTGGACGCGGTCGTGGGCCAGCTGGGCGGTGAGCGCCGCCGGTGCATCACGAAGGACCTCCGGCTGCGCGGAGCCACAGGCGGCGGCCGGTTTCGGTCCGGGACAGGGAGCCGGTCCGGGACAGGTGACGCACTCGACCCCGCGGGCGAGATCGCCACGCACCTCGCCGGCCGCTACGGGAGCGAGGCACGTGACGTCTTGGCGCTGACCGACGAGCGCCCCGAGCTCCTGGAGCCATTGGTCCCGGGACTCCGCTACCTGGCAGCCGAAGCGCTGTATGCAGTCCGCCACGAGATGGCCACCACCCTGGCCGATGTCCTCGACCGGCGGACCCGGGCGTCGTTGCGTGACGCCCGCGCCGCCGCTGACGCCGCTCCCGCCGTGGCGGCGCTGATCGCCCCGGAACTGGGCTGGACGTCGGAGGAGGCGGCGGCACGGGCACAGGAGTACGCCGCAGCCGTGCGGGAGGAGCTGCGCACCGCCGGGCTCGATCCGGGCGGCGATGGTGCAGGCGGCAGTACATCAGGCGCATCGACAGGCGCATCGACAGGCGCATCGACAGGCGCATCGACAGGCGCATCGACAGGCGCATCGACAGGGACGGAAGGGGCAGACGGGACCATGGAAGCGAGCGGGCCGAACGAGCCGGATCAACCGGCGGGACGGGCGCGAACGCACACGCGGCGCGCCGCCCACACCCCGATGGAGGGCGACATCCCCATGGAACGCGGTACTGCCGCCGGCCGCCCCTCATGACACAGCCCACGCCCGTCACCCCACTCGACGCCGGTCCGGAGGGGCCGGAAGAGTTCCTGCCCGGGCGGCGCGTCGGGATCGACGCCGCGCTGCGTACCCGCCTGGAGGGCGTCTGCGACCAGGTGACCGACGCCATGGACGTCCGGGCCGACGCCGGTCGCGACTGGTGGCCGGTGGCCATCGGCTGGGCGGCCAAGGGGATGGTCCCCGCCCTGCCCGCACTCGTCGCCCGGCCCACCGACACCGCCCAGGTCTCCGCGGTGGTGGCCGCCTGCGCCGAGGCCGGCGTGCCGGTCACGGCGGCCGGGGGCAGGTCGGGCGTGTGCGGCGGCTCCGTCCCCGTCTACGGGGGCGTCGCCCTCGACCTGTGCGGGCTCGCCGGCGTGGTCGACGTGGACGAGACGTCGCTGGTGGCCGACGTCCGGGCCGGGACGTTCGGGCCCGACCTGGAGGACGAGCTTCGTGGCGGCCACGGGGTCACACTCGGCCACTGGCCGCAGTCCATGGACCTCTCGACCGTCGGCGGCTGGCTGGCCTGCCGCGGTGCCGGCCAGTACTCCAACCGCTACGGGAAGATCGAGGACATGGTCATCGGCCTGGAGGTCGTCCTGGCCGACGGGACGGTGATCCGGACCGGTGGGCGCGGTCCCCGGTCGGCCACCGGGCCCGACCTCACCCAGCTGTTCGTGGGCAGCGAGGGCACGCTGGGCGTGATCACCGAGGGCCGGTTCCGGGTGCACCCCCTGCCGGGGGCCGAGGGTCGCCGGGCGTTCGGGTTCGCCTCGTTCGCCGACGGGCTGGACGCCTGCCGGCGCATCCTGCGGCGGGGTGCGACCCCGGCCGTGCTCCGCCTGTATGACGAGACCGAGTCGAAGCGCTCGTTCGACGTCGACGGGACCAACGTGCTGATCGTCCTGGACGAGGCGGACCAGCCCCTCCTCGACGCCACCCTGCGGGTGGTGGACGAGGAGTGCGGATCGGCCAGCACCCTCGACGACGGTCTGGTGGGCCACTGGCTCGAACGCCGCAACGACGTGTCCGCCCTGGCACCGCTGTGGCGGCGGGGCGCCGTGGTGGACACGGCCGAGGTGTCGGGACGGTGGGCGGACCTCCCCCGCCTCTACGACGACGTCGTCGCCGCCCTGCACCGCATCGAGGGGACGGTGGCCGCCTCGTCCCACCAGAGCCACGCCTACACCGACGGCGCCTGCCTGTACTTCACGTTCGCCGGCATCCCCCCCAACGGTGCGCCCGACGGTTCGCCCGGCGGTGCACCCGACGGCTGGGCGGAGAGCTACTACACGGCCGCGTGGCGGGCCATCAACGACACCGTCCTCTCCCACGGTGCCGCCCTCAGTCACCATCACGGCATCGGGATCAACCGGGCCCCGTACCTGGCCGAGGCGCTCGGCGGCGCCTTCGGCGTGCTCGAGTCGGTGAAGCGGGCCCTCGACCCGAAGGGCATTCTCAACCCCGGCAAGCTCGGGCTGGCCAGCCCGTTCGGCGGCGGCGTGTGGACATGACCCGGACCCAGCTCCCCCGGACCCAGCTCCCCCGGACCCAGCTCCCCCGGACCCAGCTCCCCCGGGACCCGGTGCCGTGCGGACCCACCGCATCACGAACGAGAGAAGGCGCACGATGAGCATCCTGGTCATCGACGTGGGCACCTCGGGCGTGCGGGGTGCGGTGGTACGGCCGGACAGCACCGTCGAGGGCGTCCACCACGTGCCGGTCCTCCCGGACACGCCCTTCCCGGGACTGGTGGAATTCGACGCCCGAGCCCTGGCCGACGCCGCCTTCGGCGTCGCCCGGCAGGCGTTGGCCGAGGCGGGACCGGTCGACGCCGTGGGTATCGCCAACCAGCGGGCCTCGACGATCCTGTGGGACCGGGCGACGGGCGAGCCGGTCGGACCCGGCATCGGATGGCAGGACCTGCGGACGGTGGGGACGTGCCTCGAGCTCCAGGCGGAAGGGCTCAGGCTGGCCCCGAACTCGTCGGCGACCAAGCTCGCCGCACTGCTTGACATGGCCGATCCGGACCGCACCCGTGCCGCGGCGGGCGAGCTGGCCTTCGGCACGGTCGACACGTGGTTGGCATGGCTGCTCACCGGCCGGGAGCGCCACGTCACCGACACGTCCAACGCCGGCGTGACCGGTCTGGTGGTGAAGGACGTGACCGGGTGGGACGAGCGGACGCTCGAGCTGCTGCGGATCCCCGTCGAGGTGCTGCCCGAGCTGGTGGACTCGTCGGGGATCATCGGACCGGCAGTGGCACTGGACGGTGCGCCCCCGCTGGCCGGCATCGCCGGTGACCAGCAGGCGTCGCTCGTCGGCCAGGGGTGCACCCGGCCGGGCATGGCCAAGGCCACCTTCGGCACCGGAGGGATGCTGGACCAGTGCACCGGTGCGACCGCACCGGGCCACGCCGGGCGCGGTCCGGCCGGCACGTTCCCCATCGCCGCATGGTCCCGGAGCGGGCGCACCATGTGGGGCGTGGAGGCCATCATGCTGTCGGCCGGCTCGTGCGTCGAGTGGCTGCGGGACGACCTCGGCATCATCGAGTCGGCGGAGGACAGCGAAGCGGTGGCCAGACAATGCACGAGCACTGATGACGTCTGGTTCGTCCCGGCACTGCTGGGGATCGGGACGCCGGTGTGGGACTACGGTGCGCGAGCGCTGTTCGTGGGCATCACCCGGGGGACGGGGCGGCCCGAGATGGTCCGGGCCGTGCTGGAGGGCGTCGCCCACCGCGGTGCCGACCTGCTCGAGGCGGCCGAGTCCGACACCGGGCTGCCCGTCACCGCGCTCCGGGTGGACGGTGGCATGTCGAACAACGACGTGTTCCTCCGAGCGCTGGCCGACGCCTGCGGCCGGACCATCGAGGTGGCGCCGGTGACGGAGGCGACCACGCTCGGCGCCGCGTACCTTGCCGGCATGGCCGTCGGCACGTGGTCGGACGAGGACGAGGTGGCCGAAGCATGGGCGCCCCGCGCCATCATCGAACCCGAGGGCGACGCCGCCGCCCGGTCGGCACGCCGGTCCCGCTGGCTGGAGGCACGGGCGCGGGCGGAGCGGACGATCCCCGAGCTCAGCGCGCTCGACTTCTGACCGGCCGGCACCACGCCGCCGCACCACGCCGCCGCACCACGCCGCCGCACCACACGCCGGCGGACCATTCATCTCGAAGACAGCAGTGCTCCCAGTGCTTCCAAAGGTTTAGTCAAAGCCATTGACTACGGGCCGGCCGTTTCGATACGGTCCCCGCCATGGTCTCGACGGACTCGACCGACACGACGGGAGCCGACCACGGTCGTGCGGAGGCGTCCGGAACCGATTCCGGGAGGCTGAGTCGCCGGACGCTGCTTGCCGGCGGGGTCGGGTTGGGGGTTGGCGCGGTGGTCGGCGGCGGGGCCGTGGAGCTCACCAGGGCACCGTCCCAGTCGAGCCCCGCGCCGGGAGGCGCCGTGTACGACGCCATCGTCATCGGAGCAGGCCTGGGCGGGCTCACCGCAGCGACGGCGCTGGAGCATGCGGGCCGCTCCGTGCTAGTCCTCGAGGCCCGCAACCGGGTCGGCGGTCGCGTCTATGACGTGGTCCTGGACCACGACGTCGAGGTCGAGCTGGGCGGCGAGTGGACCGGCCCCGGCCAGACCCGGGTGCAGGCCCTCGCTCGCCAATTCGGCGTCGGCACGTTCGATTCCTACGCCGACGGCAACAACATCTACTACCGGAACGGCGCGCTGCACACCTACCAGGGCATCCTGCCACCCACGGATGCCACCACCCAGGCCGACCTGTTGCGGATCATCGCCACGCTCAACAGCATGGCCGCTGGGGTGCCAGCCGCTGCACCCTGGACCGCGCCCCACGCCGCCGCCTACGACATCCACTCCACCGCCTCGTGGTTCGCCACCCAGGGGATCACGCCGGAGGCGAACTTCCTCGCCGCCCTGTCGGTCCGCTCCAACTATGGCGAGGAGGCGTCGCAGGTGGGCCTCATGGACGCCCTCCAGTTCATCTCCGGGGTGGGCGGGGACTACGTGACCACGTTGGGAAGCGCGCAGAGCGTCCGGTTCGTCGGCGGCCCCCAGCGGCTCGCCCAGGGGTTGGCCAGCCGCCTCTCGTCGAAGGTGCGGTTCAACTCGCCGGTCGTGGCCGTCGAGCAGGGACCGGTCACCACGGTGTGGACCACCAGCCAGGCGTACCGGGCTCGACGGGTCGTCCTCGCCATCCCCAAGTCGGTCACCGCCGCGGTGCGGTTCGACCCCGCGCTCCCGCCGGCCTGGGCCCAGTACTTCCAGCGCCAGCCCACCGGGGCCACCGTCAAGATCCAGGCCGTCTACGACACCCCCTTCTGGCGAGGCGAGGGCCTGAGCGGCAGCGTGACCTCGGACACCGGACCCATCGAGATCGTCTACGACAACTCGCCGCCCGATGGGCATCGCGGGGTGCTGGTGGGCATGGCCGAGGGCAACCAGGGGCGCTCGCTGTTCGGGCTCTCGGAGGCAGCGCGGCGGTCCGCCGTCCTGGCCAGCCTGGCCCGCTACTTCGGGCCGCGGGCCGCACACCCGGTCGCCTACGCCGATCGGGTGTGGGCCAAGGAGACCCACACGGGCGGTGCCTACGGGTCCTACAACCCGCCTGGCGTGGTGACCGCGCTCTCCGCGATGGTCACCGGCCCCGTCGGGAGCCTCCACTTCGCCGGCGCCGACTACTCGGCAGAGTGGCCCGGGTACATGGAGGGGGCGATCCGGTCGGGTTCGGCAGTCGCGTCCGAGGTGCTGCACACGTTGTAGCGCCCGCCTCATCGGTCCGATCACCGGCGGTGAACGGGGGTCTCCTCGGGATGGGCGGCAACTGCGGCGTTGGTACCGTCCGCTCCTGCCGCACGCTGCCGCACGCTGCCGCACGCTGCCGCACGCTGCCGCTACTGGTCGCTCCCCGAGTGCTTCGGACACGAGCACGGCCTCGGTGCCCGCGCCGTCAACCCGTCCGCCACGAGGCCGAGCACCGTCTCGAAGACCTCGTCGTCGCTGTCGTTGACGGCGGCGAGCTCCTGGCGGATCTGCCAGATGTTGGGGAGCTCGTCCTGACCCACCCGTTGGTACGCGCTGGCCCACGCTGCGTCGTCCTTCTCCCGGCGCTGCCGGTCGAGTGCCAGATAGGACGCCTCGAGGCCGGCCCAGGCCAGGCCGAAGTCGGCGACCGCCCTGAACACGGTGGCCGCCTGGATCCCGTCGAAACCGGCCTCGAGCACCGCGCCGACGATGATGTCGGCAGCCCGGAGCTCAGCGGGGCGCTGCGTGGTCCGGAAGGAGGAGAGGGTGGCGGCGGCCGGGTGGCGCAGGTATGTGGCCCGGATCCGCCTGGCCAGGTCCATCAGTGTCTCGACCCAGCAGGGACCGCGTTCGAAGCCCGCCGTCGACTCTTCGATCAGGCGGTCGGCCACGGCCAGGACCAGATCGTCCTTGCTCGGGAAGTGGCGGTAGATGGCTGTCGGATCGGCGCCGAGCGCCACACCCAGCTTGGGCAGGCTGAAGCCGCCGATGCCGTCCTCGTCGAGGATCCGGAGCGCTTCGCTGACGATGCGGTCGGTCGTCAGGGCCCCACGGCGAAGGCCCCGCCGGCGTGGTGTCGTCCCGTCGTCCCCAGGCTCGGTATCGGTGTCGGTGTCGGTCATCGCAGTCGTCGGACACCGTCACCGACCGGACAGTCGGTGATGGCATTCACACGTCACAGAAACGGTACTGGACCGCCGCTCGACCGAGGAACGCTGGCCGGCGTGGCCCAGCAATGCTGCCGGTGAGGGAGTGGATTCACGCGCCGCTGCCAGCAAGCCCCCACGCCCCACGCCCTGCGCCCCCGGATACTGCCGGATGCGTCGCCCCGGTAACGTAGGGCCACGGTCGGCGCGTGGATCGCCACCACCGGCACTCAGACTTCACCACGGGCGAACGCCAGGAAATGGGCCACATGCCGACGACAGAGGGGGCAGGGGAACGATGACCGACGGGCCGGCCGATCCACAGGCGATGAGTGCCGGACAGCCGCAGCACCTCGCCGCCGGCCGCGCCCACAACGGCACCGCCACACCGATCGCCCAGCCATCCCCCGTCCGCGTCGCCCCGGCTGCCGCTCCCACTGCCTCACCCGCACCCGCACCTTCCGCCCAGCACAGCGCCACCCCGGCCCAAGCCCCAGCCCCAGCCCCAGCCCCGGCAGCCTCCCCCCTCGACGCCGCGGTCGCCATCGCCGGGACACTCCACCGCTCACTCTCGAGCGTCCTCCTCGGCACCCCGGGTGCGGTCACCGCCGCCGTCCTGGCTGCGCTCTCGGGCGGGCACCTCCTGATCGAGGACGTTCCCGGCGTGGGGAAGACGGTGCTGGCCCGTGCGCTGGCCACCGCGCTCGGCACCGGCCTGGCCCGCATCCAGGGGCACCCGGACCTGCTGCCGTCCGACGTGACCGGGGTGAACGTCTACTCGGCCGACGCCGGCACCTGGGAGTTCAGGCCGGGCCCGATCTTCTCCCACGTCGTGCTGCTCGACGAGCTCAACCGGACCCCGCCCCGCACCCAGTCGGCACTCCTCGAGTCGATGGAGGAGCAGCAGGTGTCGGTGGACGGGGAGACGTGGGCGCTGCCCCGGCCCCACCTGGTGGTGGCCACCCAGAACCCGATCGGGCAGCTCGGCACCTACCCGCTCGTCGAGAGCCAGCTCGACCGGTTCGCCATCTCCACGTCGATCGGCTACCCCGATGCCGCCGTCGAGGCCGGTCTGGTGCTGCGCCACGGCGGGCGGGCCGCGCTCGACCACCTGGCACCGGTGTGCACCGTCGAGACATGGCAGTACGTGATCGATGCGACGTCCACCACCCACGTGGCCCCGGCCGTGGCCGAGTACGCCGTGTCGCTGGTCCGGGCGACCCGGACGTTGCCGGGGGTGCGTCTCGGGGCCAGCCCCCGTGCGGCCATCTCGCTGATCCGCACGGCGCAGGCCCACGCCGTGCTGGCATCGAGGACCTTCGTCACCCCGGAGGACGTCCAGGTGGTGACCGCACCGTGCCTGTCGCACCGGCTGGTCTGCGACGGCGGGGTGGTGGAGGCGACCGCCCTGCTGCGCCAGCTGGTGGCGACGACACCGGCACCCCGCCCGTAGGGGCCGGCCGGAAGTCGGAGGAGCCGTGCCGCCCAGTCAACCGAGCTCGTCCGGTCCACCCCGTCCACCGAGTCCGACGGGTCCCTCCGCCGTGCCGGGACCGGTCGGCTCCCCCGGGACCCCGGCGACCCCGGGCACTGCGCTGCCCCCCATCATGCCGCCGCCCCCCCCAACCACGCCCCTCCCCCTCACCACGGCCACCGTCGCCCGACCGGTCACCCGCGCCCGCCGCACCGGTGGCGGTGGCCGGCGCGCCCGGGCCACGGCCAGCCGCCGAACCCCTGGCCCCCGCCGCCGCCTCCGGCGCCGGACGCACCCCGTCGCCTGGCTCGGACCCCTCGCCGGCAGCGTGTTCACCGTGCTCCTCTGGTTCGGGGTGGCCCGGTCCAGTGGGTCGGGCTGGGTCCAGGCCGTGGGTGCCCTGCTGGCCGCGGTGCTGTTCGTCGGGCTGGCGGCACCCGCCTTCGCCGCCCGGGCACTGCGGGCGACGGTGGAGAGCTGCCCCGCCGACGCGGTGGCCGGGGTCCCGTTCGCCGTCGAGGTGTCGGTGACGGGCCCGGCGCGCCTCACCCCCCTCGAGCCCACCGGCGACCCGGCAATGGCCAGGGGGCGACCACGGGGGCCACGCATGGCCACCGTCGAGGTGGTGCCCATCCACCGGGGCGTGCTGGCGTCGGTGGCCGTCGACGTGGCCACCTCCGTCCCCTTCGGCATGCTGTGGTGGAGCCGCCAGGTCCGGCTCCCCCTCCCCCGCCCGGTGCACGTGGCCCCTCGGGCCGGCACGGTGGACCCGGCGGTGACGATCCCCGACCTGTCCGCCGGTGACGCCAGCAGGCGCCGTCCGGCCGCGGTCGGCGAGCCGCGGGGGGTGCGGCCGTACCAGGCCGGCGACCGGCGGCGATCGGTGCACTGGCCGGCGACGGCCCACACCAGCTCGCTGATGGTGCGTGAAGCGGAAGCTCCCATGGCCGAGCCGGTCGTCCTCGAGGTGGTCCTCGACGGCGATCCGGAGGTGGCCGAGCGGCAGGCCGAACGGGCCATGGGCACCGGCCAGCGGCTGCTGGCGCAGGGGGTCCCGGTCGTGCTGGTGACGACGGAGGCCCACGGGCGGTGCCGCGACCTGGTGACGGACCGGTTCACGTTGGGCCGGCGCCTGGCCAGGGCGGTGCCGGGATGAGGCGCCCCTCCCCGGACGGCGGCGCCCGATGACGGTGTGGCAACGGGTCGTCGAGGCCAACCGCCCCGGTCCGCCCGAGCACTCGATCCCGTTCCGGGTGGCATCGGTGGCCTGCGTCGTCACCGCCCTCGCCGCCTGCCTGGTCGAGGGCGAGCTGTCCGTCCCCGTGGCCGGCATCGCCGCCGTCGCCACCGTCGCCGGCAACCTCTACTCGTACCGCCGCCGGGAGGCCCCCTGGTTCGGGATCAAGCCGATCCTGGCCGTGTGCGTCATCGGCGGATTCACGTGGTTCCTCGTCACCGCCGGCCATACGGCCACACCGGGCGACATCGCCACCGTCGAGGCACCCCTGGCCGTGCTGTTCGCCTGGGTGCTGACCACCCACGCCTTCGACGTGCCCGCCCGCAAGGACGTGACCTACACGGTGGCCGGATCGGCGGCGCTGATGGCGGTGGCCGCCGCCCAGTCGGTCGACCTCCGGCTGGCCGGCTACGTCGTCATCTGGGCCGTCGCCAGCATCGCCGCCATGGTGGCCATGTGGCAGTCGATGTCGGGCACCCGCGGCGTGCCGTGGCGCAGCCTGGGGATGGCCGGCGCCGTGGTGGTCGTCGTCGCCGTCGTGTTCATCGCCGTGGTGCCCCCTCCCCACGTCTCTGCCAATCTGGCGTTCCCGTCCTCCGCCGCCGGGGACTCCCCCGTCACCAGCCCGAACAACCTCACCGACGGCTCCTCGGGATCGCTGCCAGCCCACGCCGCACCTGTCACCGGCCCGACCAGGGTGGGCGGCTACCTGGGGTTCGCCCGGTCCCTCGACACCGGCATCCGGGGGACGCTCTCCAACCGGGTGGTGCTCCGGGTGCGGGCCGACCGTCCCGGCTACTGGGTCGGCCAGACCTACGACACGTGGAACGGCCAGTCGTGGAGCCAGTCGGCGGGACCGAGCGTCCCCCGGACACACACCCTGACCGGCGGCTCCCCCTTCAACGTGCCCACTCCCCCGGACCAGCTGGCCCCCCTGTCGGCCAACGCCCAGGACATCGAGACCTTCTACCTGGCCGAGAGCGGGCCGAACCTCATCTTCCACTCGGGCGTGGCCGACCGCGTCTACCTGCCCACCTCCCACCTCCTCCTCACCGGCGACGGGACGATCGTGTCCAGCGTGGCCATGGGCAAGGGCACCATCTACACGGTGGTGGCCTCCGACACCCGGGCCACGCCGGCCGAGCTGCGATCGGCCGCCTCCCCGACGGGATCCCTCCCGCCAGGCCTGCCGGCCGTCCCCCTGTCGACCGACCAGCAGGCCCGGTTCCTGCAGCTGCCGGCCGTCGACCCGCGGGTGGCCGCCCTCGCCCACCAGCTGGCGGCGTCCGTCGGTGCCGGCAGCGACCCCGGCGCACATGCCTACGACGTCATCCAGGCCATCGAGGGATGGATCGGGGCCCACACGAAGTACTCGACCTCCATCCCGCCGCTCGCTCCCGGCCAGGATTCCGTGACGCAGTTCCTCTTCGGCAACCGGGTCGGCTTCTGCGAGCAGATCTCCACCGCCACCGTGGTGATGCTGCGGTCCCTCGGGATCCCCGCCCGCGAGGCCACCGGCTACGTGCCCGGCACCTTCAACCCCATCACCGACCTCTACGACGTCTACGCCAGCGATGCCCACGCGTGGGTGCAGGTGTGGTTCCCCGGCTACGGGTGGCAGAACTTCGACCCGACCGCCCACGTGCCCCTGGCCAACCCCACCCCGGGTTCGGTGATCGCCCATGACCTGTCGGTCACCGCCCACCGGGTGCCGTGGGTACCGGTGGGCATCGTCGTGCTGCTGGGGGTCGCCGCCATCGTCTGGCGGCGCCGGCGGGCGGCCCGGCCGGCCACGTGGGGGGAACGGATCGCCCGGGATCTGGAGCGCGCCGGTGACAGGGCTGGCGTTCCCCGGCAGCCGGCGGAGACGCTCGTCGCCTACGCCCGCCGGCTGGCAGCCCTTGACCCCGGGGAGGAACCCGCGACGGGGGGTCGGATCGTCGCCGCTGCGGCGATGGTGGAGGCGGCCGCGTACGGCGGTGTCGAGCCGGGTGCCGACCAGATCAGCGAGACCGTCCGGTATGTGGCCGCGCTGCGACTGCCCGACGGATCCGGTGGGCGTCGCCCTGCCGGCAATGCCCATGCGGCGGGCAGGGCTTCGTCCTGACCCCCCCGTCAGGACCCCCCCGCTGAGGCCACCCCCTCTGAGGCCACCCCCCCGCCAGGGCCAACACCCCCCGCTGAGGCCAACACCCCCCGCTGGGGCCAACACCCCCCGCTGGGGCCAACACCCCCCGCTGGGGCCAACACCCGTCAGGAGCGCGCCAGGGCCAACGCCTCGTCGAACGGCGCCTGCGCCTCGACGAGCGGCCGGTAGCCCATCAGCTGGCGGGGCCGGCTGAACGCCAGGGCTGCGCTCAGGCGGTCGCCCCGCCGGTAGAGGGCGACGAGCCGGCGCTCCTCGACGGAGCCGTCCACCACCACCACCTCGTCGCCCGGTTCTGGGCGCCCGACCATCTGGATCTTCACCCCGTACTGGTCGGACCAGAAGAAGGGCACCGGCTCGTACGACACCGCGGCCGCCGATCCGACCAGGAGGTTCCGAGCTGCTCTCGGACCCGACTCGGTGGCATTGGTCCAGTGCTCGATCCGGAGCTCCTGGCCGAGCCCCCGGTGCCACCAGCGGGCGATGTCGCCGGCGGCGACGACCCCGGGCGCGGCGAAGAGGGACCCGTCGCACACGACACCGTCCGACACGGTGAGCTCCGAGCCATCCAGCCAGTCCGTGGCCGGGACCACGCCGATGCCGACCACGACGACGTCGGCGGGGAGGACGGTCCCGTCGGCCAGCGTCACCTCCACCGGATCGCCGGCACCCGGGGCGATCCCCGCCACCCCGATGCCGGTCCGCAGCTCGACGCCGTTGTCGCCGTGGAGCCCGGCGCACGCTGCACCCATCTCTGTCCCCAGGACGTTCGCCAGAGGCGTCTCCAGCGCTTCGACAACGGTCACCTTCGCGCCACGGCCATGGCAGGTGGCGGCCACTTCCGCGCCGATGAAGCCGGCTCCGATGACCACGACCCGCGCATCCTCGCCGAACGAGTCCAGGCGGGACCGCAGGGCGAGGCAGTCGTCCAGGGTGCGCAGGACGAACACACCGTCGACGTCCTCGGTCCCCGGAAGCCGGCGGGCCCGGGCCCCGGTGGCGACGATCAGCCCGTCGAAGTCGAGCGAGCTGCCGTCGGCCAGGTGCACCTGGCGGCCGCCCACGTCCAGTCCGTCCGCCCGGAGCCCCAACCTGAACTCGATCCCCAGCGTGTCGAGCTTGTCGGGGGCGTGGTGGTGGACACGTTCCACGTCCCACGTGCCGGCCAGGAGCTGCTTGGAGAGGGGCGGGCGGTCGTAGGGGGGGTGGACCTCGTCACCGACAACGATGACCGGGCCGCCATGGTGGTCGTGGCGGAGCTCCTCCGCGGCGCGCAGGCCGGCCAGCGACGCGCCCACGACGACGATGGTGCCGTCGGGAGGGATGGGATCGGAGGGCGCCGTGAGTACGTGCGGAGGGGCCATGATCCGAGCCTAGGAGGACGGAGGGAGCGGGAAGGCCCCGGAGGCGGGCGGCGGCGGCAGCACGTGCGATGAACAGCGAGGAGCCCTGACAAGGCAGCGGCGACCAGGTCCCTCACCGCGGCTGGGCAGCCTGGCTGTCTGTCAACCGGGCCGGCCGGCCAGGTCGGCCCTCAGCTGCCCCGTCCAGGCAGGCCGTCAGGTACCCGGTCCGGGCCGCCCGTCACCCGCCCGGTCCGGGCCGCCCGTCACCCGCCCGGTCCGGGCCGCCCGTCACCCGCCCGGTCCAGGCCGGCCGTCAGCTGCCGAACATGGCCATCCACTGCTCGGGGGTGGCCAACCGGAAGACGTAATTGCGCGAGCGCGTCCTCCCCAGCGGCTCGGACGGATCCTCGGCGTAGCGGTGCCCCGGGAAGAGGACGGTCTCGTCCGGGATGGATGCCAGGCGCTTCGTCAGGGACTCGTACATCGCCATGGGATCGCTCCCCGGCAGGTCCGTACGGCCGCACCCGTCGAGGAAGAGGGTGTCACCTGACACCAGGCGCCCCTCGACGAGGAAGCACTGGCTGCCCGGGGTGTGGCCGGGGGTGTGGACGAGGGTCACCGGCACCGCTCCAACCTGGACGATGTCACCGCTGGCGTGGGCCACCAGGTCCCCGGAGCCGACGGAGGTGGTCCGCTCCACCCAGGGGACCTCGTCCGCCTGGACGTGCACCGGAACCTGGACCCGTTCGAGCAGGCGGGTGATGCCCTCGATCTGCCATCCCATCATGTCCCCACCCACGTGGTCCGGGTGGTAGTGGGTTGCGAGCACGCCGGCCACCGTCATCCCGTCAGCGGCGACCAGATCGATCAGCTCGTCGACGGCATAGGCGGGATCGACGAGCAGCACCTCGCCGGTCGCCCGGTCCCCGATGGCGTAGACGAAGTTGACCATCTGCCGGGCCACCGGGTCCGATCGGGCGAAGTCCACGCCGGCCAGGAGCTGGCGGAAGTAGAGGCGGTCGTCGCCGGCCCCGCCGCCATCGCCGCCGCCCCCGGTCCCGCCGCCACCACCGCCGGCCGGATCCGGACCCACGCTTCCTCCACGCCCGTCCGTGTCACGAGGTCCGACGGCGTCCGGGGTTCCCGCAGGTGAGGTCACCGGTACACCTTACGGGGGAAGACGGCGTGCGGACCGTCCACCCGGTCGAGGAAGACCATGCCGTCGAGGTGGTCGAGCTCATGGAGGATGGCCCGGGCCTCGAACGCGTCGGCCTCGTAGGTCACCCGCTTCCCGCTGGGGTCGAGACCGGTCACCACCACCCGGGTGGCCCGGCGCACGTCACCGGTGAGGTCAGGGACGCTCATGCACCCCTCGCGGGCCATCTCCGGGTCCTCGGCCTCGACCAGCTCGGGATCGAGGAGGACGAACGCCCCGTGGCACGAGCGGGCCTTGCGGTGGCCGGTGACGTCCACGCAGAAGGCGCGCAGCCCGACACCGATCTGGGGGGCGGCCAGCCCGACACACCCGGGCGAGACACGCATGGTGTCGACCAGGTCGGCGGCCAGCGCCCGGGCGGCTGCGTCGACCACGCCGACCGGGCGGGCGGGGGCGGTGAGGACGGGATCGGGCAGCGAGACGACGGGGCGGACGGGCACGGGCTGGGTCAGGTCGGTCGGCGGTCAGGTCGGTCGGCGGTCAGGTCGGTCGGCGGTCAGGTCGGTCGGCGGTCAGGTCGGTCGGCGGTTCAGTGGGCTCGGGGCAACCGGCAGGTTCAGAGGACGTCGATGTCGATCCGGTGGGCCACGCAGCGCACACCGAGGGCTCCGACGGCCGCGGTCACGGCGGCGGCGGCTCCCTCGGCGTCGGCGCCGGGCGGGAACCCTGCCACCAGGGTCATCACGTAGGTGGGGGCGTCGGCGGAGCCCACCAGCCGGGTGCCGAGGTCGACGACGTTGCCCCCGGCGTCGGCCAGGGCCGTCGTCGCCGCGTGGACGATCCCGGGCCGGTCGGCGCCGTGGATGGCGAACGAGAAGGTGGTGCCCTCCCCGGCCGCGCCGTCATCGGCTCCCGGGGCTCCTCCGGTTCCGCCCCCCGATCCGGCGCCACTCCCGGCCGCCTGGCCGCCTGCGCCGCCGCCCGTCCCGCTCCCCGCCGGACCACCATGGGCCGGGCGCACCGTGACCACCAGGTCGAAGCGCTCCGCCACCGGGGACAGGGCACCCTCGATCGCGGGTGCATCGACGCCGGCTGGCGTCTCCAGGACCAGGAGCACGGCGAACTGCCCCCCCAGGATGCTCATGGTCGAGTCCTCCAGGTTGCAGCCCACGTCCACCAGCACGCCGGTGAGGGCGGCGACGATCCCGGGCTGGTCGGTTCCGACCGCGGTGAGCGCGACCCGGCTCATCGGGACAGACCCCGTAGGAGGGCCGAGGTCAGGCCACCTGGAGCCGGCCATGGCCGCCTTCCCGATGCCCAGGCCGCCGATCCAGTGGCAGCGTCCCTGTTCAGGGGGGTACCGAGCGGGTGGAGGATCAGTGGAAGGGCTGACACGCCGTCGTCCATCCCCCCGTTGTAGCGCACCGGGAAGGCGAACGCGTACAGTGACGCCGGAACTGGGACGTCGGGTCTGCCCGGCGCACAACCCAGAGGAGAGAGGGGACCGTGCCGACATCCTCCGACGGTGGCACAGCCGCCGAGAGCCCTGCGACCGAGAACGCCGCCGCCGGGAGCACTTCAGATGGACGCCCTGCCGCCGAGCGTTCGCACCTGACCGTGGCCGGGATCATCCGCCGCTGGTCGGAGGCGACGCCCGATGCGCCGATGGTGACCGAGGGCGACACCACCCTGACCTGGGCCGAGGGCGCCCGGCGGGCGAGGCGGGTGGCCGCCGCCCTGGCCGCCCACGGCGTGGGGGCGGGCGACCGGGTGGCCTTCCTCGACCGGAACGGCATCGAGTCCTTCTCGGTGCTGTTCGGCTGCGCACTGATGGGCGCGGTGAACGTCGCCGTCAATTGGCGCCTGGCACCGGCGGAGATGACCGCCATCGTGGACGACGCCGGCGCACCCGTCCTCTTCTACGGGCCCGACTACGCCGAAGCAGCCACCGAGATCGCCGCTGGGGCGGCCGACCTGCGGACGTCGGTGGCCCTCGACGCGTTCGACACCTGGCTGGATGAGTTCGCACCCGGTGATCCGGAGGACCCCGGACGCGACGGTGGGCCTGACGAGATCGTGCTGCAGCTGTACACGTCAGGGACCACCGGGCTGCCGAAGGGGGTCATGCTGACCAACGGCAACATGAGCAGCGTCCTGGACGAGGCGGACCACATCTTCAGCGTGGACGACAAGACGGTGAGCCTGGTCGCCATGCCGATGTTCCACATCGGCGGGGCAGGATGGGCGCTGGCCGGCATCTCCCATGGCGGCCACGCCGTGATCCTGCGTGACGCCGACCCGGTCGAGGCGCTCCGCCTCATCGAGCGCTACCGCGTCACCGAGACGTTCATCGTGCCCGCCCTGCTCCTGTTCATGCTCAGCGTGCCCGAGCTGGCGACGACCGACGTGTCGTCACTGCGCACCATCTTCTACGGCGCTTCCCCCATCAGCGAGGATGTGCTGGTCCGGTCCATGCGGGCCCTGAAGTGTGACTTCGCCCAGGTCTACGGGCTGACCGAGACCACCGGCGCCATCACGTCCCTTCTCCCCGAGGACCACGATCCCGACGGCCCCCGTGCCCGCCTCCTCCGGTCGGCCGGCAAGCCGTTCGACCACGTGCAGCTCCGGATCGTGAACCCCGAGACCGGCGCCGACCAGCCGATCGGGAGCGTGGGCGAGGTGTGGACCCGCTCGCCCCAGAACATGGCCGGCTACTGGAACCGGCCGGAGGAGACCGCCGCCGTGCTCTCCGAGGACGGGTGGTTCCGCACCGGGGATGCCGGGTGGGTCGACGCCGACGGCTACCTCTTCCTCCACGACCGCATCAAGGACATGATCGTCACCGGAGCGGAGAACGTGTACCCGGCCGAGGTGGAGAACGTGCTGCTGGCACACCCCGACGTCGTCGACGCCGCCGTGATCGGCGTGCCGGACGACCGGTGGGGCGAGACGGTGAAGGCGCTCGTGGTGCGGGCCGCGGCCGACGTCAGCGACGAGGCCCTGGCCACCGACATCATCGACTTCTGCCGGGAGCGCCTGGCGCACTTCAAGTGCCCGACGTCGGTCGACTTCGTCGAATCCCTCCCCCGCAACCCGTCGGGCAAGATCTTGAAGCGCGAGCTGCGCACCCCGTACTGGGCGGGCCGGGAACGCCAGATCAGCTGAACGATCGGCTGGGCCGGCAGACCGGACCACAAGCCTGCCGCCTGCCGCCTGCCGCCTGCCGCCTGCCGCCTGCCCGGCGCCGGCCCAACCGGCCATCCGAACTCGTGCCCGGACGCGCACCGACCCGGGTGACGCGGGGGAAGCGTCGACCGGGTCGGTGGTGACGTGACCAGTGATGACGGCTCTCGCCGCGCAATGATCAGCGTCCGGCGCCCCCGGCAGTGTTCGAGGACGTCGATCCATCACCCCGGCCGCTGCGGCTTGCCGAGGTGGTCGTGGTCGACCCGGCCGAGCCGTGGTCGCCAGAGTTGTCGTGTGTCGTGGAATCAGGCGCATGCGATCCCGCATTGCCTGGCAGCGACGAGGGCGGCCCCTCCGGCACCGACGTAGGCGGGCCCGTCGGGTGGGTCGGCTCCGTACCGGTGGGTGGCGTCGTCGACGTCGTCGTGGTCGTCGACCCCTCCGACGGGCGGGACACGGTCGCACACAGCTGGGCGATCGACTCGTTGCCCGCCTTCGCGGCAGCGGCCAGCTTCGGGAAGTCCGCCTGCGAGTGCCCGGCGGCGGTCGGGTTGTTCGCCATCGCCTTGGTCACCGCGGTCCAGGCGGTGCACTGCCCGTAGAGGTCGGCGCTACCGGCCTGGGAGTTGTCGGCGGCGGCCGAACCGTGGTTGGCGCCAGTCGAACCGTTCCCGGCGCCAGTCGAACCGTGGTCGGCGGCATGCGCCTTCCCCTGCTCCGACGCGTGCGGGTTGGGAATGGAGATGCCGACGTGCGAGAGACCGCCCGACAGGCCGGACTGCACGGAGGCCGGGAGGGAACCGGTGGCTGCCGCCGCCGCTCCACCGCCGACCAACAGGAGGCCCGCCGCAAGGCTGGCGGCTTTGACCGTCATGAACTTGGTGAGCATTCGCTTCCTCCCCACCAGTTGGACCTGCCCTGCAACCCCAGGTGCGTTGGCGACGAAGGCGGACACGACCGACTGCTCGACCGGCGAACCGGAGACCGCCTGCGGTCGGGCCGCCCGGACCACGCGGGCCAGGTGCCGGAGCTCAGGCGGCGCGTCGTCCGGATGCAACGCTCCGGACAGGAGCCGCTCTTCGAGCTCGGAGTCGAGGTGGTGCCACATGTCATCCCCTTCATCGTCCTGGCTCGCCGATTTGTTACACCTGCACCGTCGGTCCTCGAACTCCGGGCGCTTGTCGGTGCCGCTGCGCGACGCCTCAGCCGCCTCCGCCCGGGGCCTCGGCGTGCATCACCGCTGGTTGCGGCGGCCTCCCGACCTCGACCTGCCCCGGCCCGACACGTCCAGCTCACCGTTTGCCGAGAGGGACGAGCGGAGGCGCCGGATGGCCCGGTGCTGGAGGACCCGGATGGCACCAGGGCTCTTCCCCATGATCGTGGCCGCCTGGTCGACGCCGAGCTCTGCCACCACCCGGAGCACGAGGACCTCGGCCTGGTCGGGCGGGAGGCCAGCCACCAACCGGTTGATCGCCTGGTCGGATGTCATGCCGTCGACGACGCCGTCGGCAACGTCGGGGACGGCAGGATCGGGCGTCTCCTCGAGCACGAACGGTGTCGGCCGGCGGCCACCGCGCCGGTAGTGATCGATGACACGCCGGTGGGCGATGGTGAAGATCCAGGCCCGGAAGTCGGTGACGCCCCCGCTGAAGGAACCGAACTTCTCGGCGGCTGCCAGCCACGTCTCGGCCACCAGGTCCTCTGCAGCTGCATAGGGCGCACGCACTCTCACGTACTGCAGGAGGGCCGGATGCAGGGACCGGAAGACCACGGCCATGGCCGCGTCGTCACCAGATCGGGCCGCCTGCAGCGCGGCCTCGAGGTCAACCTCCTCCACGTACTGATCATCGGCACTGGCAACCGCTGGCTCAACTTCGGCCCTGATGATCGGCGGACGAGCGCCCGTTGCCGGGGAATTGTTGCGCCGCCGTTGCGCCGGGAGCACCATGGCTGCATGACGCAGGACTCCGCCGGGTGCTCACACGACGCCCCGCCCCTGACCGACGCCCCGCCCCTGACCGACGCCGAGCTCGAAGCCCTGGCATTGGCCGTCGACGCCGGCGAACCGGTGGCGGACGACGCCGTGCCGATCGACGAGTTCCTCGCCCACGAACAGGGCACGCTGCCCGAGTGGTACATGCCAGCTCCGTGGCCCCGTGCGCGAGCTCGAGGCGTCTGGGCCAGGGCGACCGTCTTCGGCCTGGTCGGGACGTTCCTGGTGCTTGAGGCGCTGGGACTGTGCTCGACCTACGGGCACGTCGTCATCCCGTGACGATCCCGTGACGCCCCACACCCGGACGCCCCACACCCCGACGCCCCACACCCCGACGCCCCACACCCCGACGCCCCACACCCGGACGCCCCACGAGGCCATCTCCCGCCTGCTGGCCACCTACGCCGAGCGCATCGACGCCGGCGACTTCGACGGCGTCGCCCAGTTGTTCGACCACGGGGAGATCAGAGACGGGGACGGATCGGTGGTGGCTGCCGGTCGGGACCAGGTCCGGGCACTCTACGAGCGCACCACCCGCCGCTACGACGACGGGACCCCGAAGACGAAGCACCTCGTCACGAACGTCGTCGTCGACGTCGACCCGTCAGGGACCCGCGCGTCGGCCCGGTCCACGTTCGTCGTCCTCCAAGCCGTCCCGGGGGAACTGGCGCTGCAGCCCATCATCGCCGGGACCTACGCCGACCAGTTCGCCACAACGGATCTGTCGGACCGTCCCGACGCTCCCGGAGCCTCAACAGCGGGCGACGCCACCGAGCCTGGATCGTGGCGGTTCACTTCCCGCCAGATGCACGTCGACCTGGTCGGTGACCTGGGGCGCCACCTGCTCTTCGACCTGCACTGACCGTTGGTCCCTGACCCCTGGCGCAGAGTCGCCTGGCGCAGAGTCGCCTGGCGCAGCGTCGCCTGGCGCAGCGTCGCCTGGCGCAGAGTCGCCTGGCGTCAGAAGAGGCCCGGCGTCTCGCCCTCTCCATCTCCGGCGCTGGCACCTCCGCGGGCGGCACCTCCGCCGTCGGCCACGGCCTCGGGCCCGTCCTCGTCTCCCGGCTCCTCCCACTCCCCGCCGTCATCGACGTCCCCGCCGTCTCCGACACCACCGCCGTCATCCCGACCGATCGCCTCGAGACGGGGGACGAGCTCGTCAACCTGCATCCGCGTGCGGCGCAGGCGCCGGTCCAGCTCGTCGACGATCTCCGTCGCCCGCTGCAAGCGGTCGACGAGCCGGTCGACGTCGACCACGCCCGACTCGAACTCCTCGATGATGCCGTCGAGCTCGTCAGATGCAGCGGAGAAACCCAGCTCCGCGACCGGCGTTCCAGCTGCCGGGGTGGCCGATGCCTTCGTCATTCCCATCACGCTCCTTGCGCTCGATCGCCTGCCATCCTCGGCCGGCCGCCTGCACCTTGCACTACTCCCCCGCCGTCACACATGACCCACACCTCACCGGCCACCCGCACCGCCACCCACACCTCACCGGCCACCCACACCCCCCGAGCCGCCAGCCCCACCCGCACCCGACACCACCGACTCGACCGTACCGTCGGCCACCTGGGTGACGAGCTCGTCGCCCGGCTGGGCGTCGGCGACCGACCGGAGGACGCGCCCGTCGGCCAGCCGGGTGACCGAGTAGCCCCGCTCCAGCTGGCGCTGGTAGTCGTAGGCGGCCATGAGGCGGCGCCACTGGGAGGTGCGCAGGCCGGCGGCGTCGAGCACCCGAGACGGCGAGGCCACCAGTGCCGCGCCACGGCGCACAAGCGCCGCACGGTGGGCCGACACCGCGGCCGTGGCCGTGCGGGCCAGGGACGCGGACCGGTGGCCCAGGACCACCCGACGCCCGTCGAGCTCCCGGGCGGCCACCCCACGCAACGACTGGGCACGGAGGGCCAGGCGCCCGGTGTGCCGTTCCACCTGCAACCGGGACCCGGTCCCCAGACGCCGCCTCGAGCCCGCCACGTGCCCCTCCCCCCCCTCGAGGACGGCGACGGCCATGGCCGAGGCGCGCCGGGCGCCGCCCAGGCGGTCGGCCCAGTACTCCCCCACCCGCCGAGCCAGCTGCTGGCCGCACTCGGTGGGGGTGATGAAGGTGCGGTTGGCCACCTCGTCGGCGACGGACAGGTCGCCGGTGTGGCCGATCCCGGTCCACACGGGGACGGGCGAGGTGGCGATGGCCCGGGCCACCGGCTCGGTGTCGAAGGTGGCGAGGTCGCTCTTGGAGCCGCCGCCGCGGACCACCACGATCAGGTCGGGGGCGTCCCGCCCCAGCTGGGCGAGGGCGGCGGCCACCAGGGCCGGCGCCTCGCGCCCCTGGACCTGGGAGGGGACGAGCCGGAGGTGGAAGGCGAACCCCGACTCCTCGAGCCTCCCCACGAAGTCCCGGTAGCCCTCCGTTCCCGGGCTCGCCACCAGGCCGACCCGCAGGGGGACGGCCGGCACCGGGAGGCGCCGGTTGGCGTCGAACAGGCCCTCGTCGACCAACGCCTGGACCAGGCGGGCCCGCTCGGCGGCCACCTTGCCCATGAGCGCCTCGGTGTCGAGCTCGGTCAGGATGAAGCTGAGCTCGCCGCGGGGGTGGTAGAGCTCGACCTCGCCGCGGACCCGGACGACCAGACCGGCATCGAAGGTGATGCCCAGCCGGTCGAGCTGGCCCCGGATGCGGGCCCACCGGCTCGACCAGCACTTGACCTTGAGGACGGCGGCGCCGGCGTCACGCTCGGCGCCGGGGTCGACCAGGTCGAGGAAGCAGTGCCCCCGGGACGACACGTTGAACGAGCGGACCTCGCCCGAGACCCACACCTCGCCGGGCACGGCCGACCGGACGGCGTCGTCGATCCGGTCGTAGAGCTGGGCGATGGTGAGGGCGTCGGTTCCCGCACCGGTCCCCTCCCGACCCCCGTCGGCGGTGCCGGGGCCGCCGCTACCGGCGCCCGTGCTCCCGCTGCCAGGTGTGCCGTACCCAGAGCGGCTGGCGTACCCGGACCGGGATCCGGCGCTTCGCGGCGATCCCCGGCCGGATCCGGGCCGGGGCGATCGGGGCGTTGGCGGGGGCGGGACCACGGCGACAGGTTACGACGGCGGGATGACGCCGGCGGTCTGGTCCCTGGCGGTCTGGTCCCTGGCGCCCGATACGCACGTCGCGCTCCTCACCCGTTCCGAGCATGTCGTTCGCCGGCAGTCGAGCCGCCCGAGCCGCCAGCGCCCACCGAGGCACCTGACTCGACCGGGGTGGCGACAGGCAGCCACCCAGGGCTCCCGACGTGCTGCCATGGGCAGCCCGGGAAGCTAACGTTCGACGTCGATGAACCTGAGGCGGCGGGCGTGGCCGGGCTCCCCGTGGCGAACGACGCGGCGATCCGGGGTGTTCCTGCTCCGTCCTCGTTGGGCCCGACTCACACTCATCCTGTCGGTCCTGGTCGTCACGATCGCCTGCTTCATCGCCGGGGCCGCCATCTTCTCCATCGACAACGCCGGAAGTGCAGTGCACGCAGTCGGCGTGCAGAAGGTCATCGTTGCGATTGGCGCCACAATCATGTTCGGCGGCCCGATGATCGGCGCACTGGTGCTCATCGACCGGATACGCCGGAGGGCAATCATGAGCGCCTCGACCGGGCTGTGGATCTGGTCGGGACGCAGTGACCTGTACCTGGAGTGGAAGGAGATCACCGGGGTGACGGTCGTCCCCGTCGCCCGAAGGAAGGGTGCTGCTGGACCGAGCGATCAGGCATCGCACTGGTGCCCAGCGGTCATGACTCAAGGTGGGCAGCAGTTCGCTCTCACCGAATTCATGGCACGAGCCCACGATGGCCAGCCGCGCCAGAGGAGCCGGTGCGGGTTCGCCGTCGACAACGTCTCTGCCATGGCCTCCTTCGTCACCGGAGTGCACATGATCCCTGCACGTGGCGAGCCGTTTGTGCGGTTTCAGCGCCGAAGTTGGCAGTCGAGACGCTCGCTTCCCGATGATGCGACCGTGCTTCCCCTTCCAGGCCTCGTCCGCAGATCGGCAGCGAGGACGGTGGTCGTGACCATCGTGGCGGGAGGTGCCATCGGCCTCAAGATCGCGCTGTCGCAGAATCCACCGATGAGCGCTTCGGCAACCATCGTGACCCTTGTCGCATCGGTTGCCGGAATGGCGTTGTTCTTCGGCACGATCCTCTGGCTCGTCTATCGGGAGCTCGCGTGGGGGCCGGACTGGATGGCCTGGCGGTTGCGCGTCGTCGGCCGCTGGCGCATCATCCCACTAGCTCGCATCGACCGGATCAATGTGCCGGCAATGAATCCCATCAGGACACGAATGATCTCCAGCCGGCTTGCCGTCGCCGTCCGGACAGACGACGGCCGGACACGGATGATCCGCACCGTCGAGCTCACAGACAGCGGCGGGCCTCTTCGAAACAATCTCACTGGGCTGGTGAATGGCCCGCTGGCGCACGTCAGCACAGACCGGGTGCGCGAATTCCTCAGCTCCGGAACACTGTGGGCGAGCCTCGAAAGTGCAGCTCTCAGAGCGTCGGGATCCACCGGGACGCTCCAGCCACCGCCGTACGGACCACCGCCGTACGGACCACCGCCGTACGGCCAGCCGACCTATGGCCAGATGCCGCTCCAGCCACCGCCGTACGGACCACCGCCGTACGGCCAGCCGACCTATGGCCAGATGCCGCTCCAACCACCGCCGTACGGACCACCGCCGTACGGCCAGCCGACCTATGGCCAGATGCCGCTCCAACCACCGCCGTACGGACCACCGCCGTACGGCCAGCCGACCTATGGCCAGATGCCGCTCCAGCCACCGCCGTACGGACCACCGGGCAACCTACCCGGCGGCGGTGCCTTCCCGGGTCCCCCACCGGCGGCTCGTGAATTCGCGCCGCCGCCCTACCCTGCCGCTGGCTACCCACCGCCGGACCACCCACCGCCGAACCATCCGCCGCAGAACTACCCGCCACCATCAACGCAGGACGCGCCGGTGCCGCCACCAACGCAGTACCCGGCGCCACAGAGCCCGCCGCCTTCGGGTCCGGAAGGTTAGGCACGAAACCCGGGGGCAAGCTGCGAGGTCCCTCCAGGCTGGGTGCATCGGCCGAGGGCCGACCTCCATGCCTCGAACCAACGAGGCCCGAACCGGTCGCTAGCGTTGTGCCGACGGAGGCAAAGGCGCCATAGCCCGGATCACGCTGGCGCCCCGGACCTCGACCCGGCACCTACGTCCTGCTTGCCCCGACCCGCATCGCACGGTCGTTGGCGGCGCTGGCGGTGACGTCGGTCGGCCTCAATGCCGCCGGCGTAGCGCTCTTCGATGCCACGCCCATCACCGCCACGACAGCTGGGCCGGCCGCCAGCT
>JAJZDI010000021.1:0-4164 GCA_021806045.1 Actinomycetes bacterium | reverse complement strand
GCCCCGACCCGCATCGCACGGTCGTTGGCGGCGCTGGCGGTGACGTCGGTCGGCCTCAATGCCGCCGGCGTAGCGCTCTTCGATGCCACGCCCATCACCGCCACGACAGCTGGGCCGGCCGCCAGCTCCGCGGCCGTGTTCAACCCCGTCTGGCTGCCGATCATCGGTGTCGCCGTAATGGGAACGTTGGGGGCGGTGGTGCTCACCGTCCGTTCGATCCGCCGTTCATCGCTCTTCGCCACGCCGTACGGATTGTGGTTCTGGAGCCTCCTCAGCCCGGTCCTCCTGCCGTGGGACGCCATCTACGACGTCTCGGTGACGCGGATGCGTACCGGTCGGGCCGAGAGGTGGGTGCCGGTGGTGACGGACGTCGACGGCACGTCCTTCCCCGTGTCGGCTGCGCGATCGCTGACGTCGAGCAGCCCGGCAGATGCGGACGCACGCTGCTCCCGCATCGGTGCATCCATCGGCTCAATGGCGGCACACATGACCGGGCAGGAGCCCGCTGATGGCCATATCGCCAGCGGCCGGTCCACGTCGCCGGGGAGCGAGCCGTCGGGCCACGACGCGGGCACTGGGGCCGAATTGCTGGCGGTACCCCGACGAGCATGCCAGCTCCGCCGGGAGCTCCCCGACGGCGCCCTGCCCAACGGACAAGCTCACGGCGCCGATCACGCCCTCTGGCTGGCGGTGACCGCCCCAGTTGTCGTGGGCATCCTCGTCGGTCTCGGCGCGGGCCTCGGTGGGGGCATCGTCAGGAGCGGAACCGATGCGGCCCTCCTCGCTGCGCTGAGTGCTGGCGTCACCATCGTCCTGTGGTTGCTGGCTGCTGTCGTCCTCATGCCCACACGCCGTCACCTCTGCGTCGGGGCGGACTGGCTGGCATGGCGCTTTCCCGGCCAACGTTCATGGCGACTGGTCCCCTTCGACTCGATCACCCGGCTCGACCTTCCCGCCGTTCCCCCGTCACGGTTCGGCCAACTGGAGGACTCGGATCGCGGGCGACGACGTCTACGGACATGGCTTCGCACCGAGGACGGCAGAACGATGGTCCTTCATCTGGCGGACGACGCCCAAGCGCAGCAGGCAGGTCTGGGGCCGGTGGCCGGCCTGCATCAGCGGCTCACCGACCTCGCCACCGGACCTCTGGCGCACACCGCGACCCATCGCCTCCGCTCTACCCTGGAGCGGGACGACGACCCGCCACAGCCCGGCATGCGTTGGGGGTCTTCAGACGCTCGGGGCGCAGGCGGGATCGTCCCGGAATCACCGGTCCCCGATGCACACGATCCGGAATCACCGGCCCTGGACAGCACATCCCAGCGGCGGGAGGGAGGCGATCCGGGCCCGATTCCACGCGCTCATTCGCTGGCACGTCAGCCATGGGGCGGTGATCCGGGACCGGCGCCCACGTGACGCGTTCAGTCGCCGGGACAGGGTGGAGACAGGGCGACGGCACCGATCGATGCCCGCGAGCGCCACGTGGCCGCGCCAACGGTTGCGGAAGGGCCCGCATGCCCGCATGCTGATCAGGTGGCAGGTACGTGGGAACGCCTCCGGCCGATCTTGGAACGGCTGCGTGACGACCCGGGGGCACCACTTCGCACCTGGCCGAACCTGGTCGACCCCGGGACAGGGGGTCCTCCTTACTCGATCTGGCTGGCTGCCTGGGCCGTAGATGCGGCCGCCGAGCTCGACCACGAATTCGGACCCGACGTGGAGCTGCGCGTGGGCTTCTTGCGCTATCCGTCCCGTGACCCAGGCGATGCCGACGCAGACGCAGACGTCGGGGCCGGAGCCGAGACCGGGGCCGACCGCCTGCGAGCCGAGGTCGCGCCCAGACCCACCACCACCGCCGCCTGCCCGCACTGGATCGTCGCCACCCCTGACCAGTCAGTCGCCGTCGCATCCGGCCACGACCTGCGGACCAGCCTCGTCGTCCGCAACGATGGCGAGGAGACGGTCCACATCCGGACCAACGGCATGGTGACGGCGACGATCGTCGACCCGACGACCCACCGGGCCGTCGGCGGCTTTGCCGGTGCACAGACGACGGCGCTGGTCACCTTCGTCGTGGCGCCAGGCAGCGAGACGCGCCTCCCGCTGCTGGTGGGCACGGCATCCCTCGATCCCAACCTCGGGTACGCGGTGCCGCCCGGTGCGTGGGCGTACACCGTGGAACTGGAGCTCGATCCGCGCGGCCGGTGCCGCCTCGGAGAGATACCCGTCACCGTCCTGCCCTGACACGACGGTCCGCGCCCGCACCGGACTCGTGGCGGCGCCGGGTCCGCCGGATCGGGTGGGTCCGCCGGCTCGCGGACCCTGTTCGGAGGTCCTGGCCACACGTTGCCGTACGGTCACCGGTCACGAACCCGCCGGCGAGCGCCCCTCAACCAGGCAGGTGGCCGAGGGCCGCATCAACCGTTCGCGCCATCTCGGATGGTCCGGGCAGTGGCGGCGTCTGGCCAGAGACCAGGCACTGCGGCGACTCGAGCGCACTCCGCATCTGCGAGGCGAGCTGCGCTGCCTCGGATGTGGAGCGCACCATCCCGATCGTCTCGTCGATGGCGATGTACGTCGACCCCGCCACTGGCGCGCTCTGGTCGGCCGGTCCGACGGTGAACCTCACGTGTGCGACCGGCACCGTGCTCGGCACCGAGGCATAGAAGGCCGCCTGGGACCCGGTGGGGGCACTCTCGCCGGCCGCCGGGATCGAGGTCACCGCGCCGCCGACGTAACCGGCGGGTACGTCGGCCTGGGTGAGCACGAAGCTCTCGAGGCTGACCCCCGGCTGGAGCACCCGGTCGGCGAGGATGCCGCCACACGTCTCCATGGAGAAGAGTGCCGGTTCGACTGTCGTCGTGGTTGACGGCTGCGGCGCTGGCGGAGGCGTCGTCGATGGCCGAGCTGGCGACTGGTGAGCGGATGCCGACGTGGTCGGGGGCGGGGACGCCGACGACGAGCGTCCAGCCGTCGTGCCGCATCCCGGAAGCGCCAGGCACACCGCCACCCCGCCTCCCACCATCGCCACCCACCGCATGTGAGCAGCTTCTCGCCCGGTCCGATCTGGCGCCATCGGTCCAGCACGCCATTCGCGTACGCGCACCCGGGCCGGCATCGGTCTCCCGATTCGCCCACATCCCGGGCCGAGGGGCCAGACGGCGCACGGATCGGATCGAGGTGAACCTGTGGCAGCATGGGGATGACGGTGAGTCGGCCGGGTGGTCGCGGTCCGTACCCATCGGGGAGACCCGACCGGGCACGGGTCGAGGAAGGTCGGGACTCCGCAGGGCAGGGTGCTGGCTAACGGCCAGTCGGGGCGACCCGCAGGACAGTGCCACAGAAAGCAGACCGCCGATGGCGCTCCGGCGCACAGGCAAGGTTGAAACGGTGCGGTAAGAGCGCACCAGCGGCCGGGGTGACCCGGCCGGCTCGGTAAACCCCACCCGGAGCAAGGTCGAAACGGGGGCACGGGCTGCCCGTCCGGCTCTCCCCTCGGGGAGGCCACCCCCAGGTGGACCGCTCAGATGGATGACCACCCCCTCGCCTCCGGGCGGGGGACAGAATCCCGCCTACAGGCCGGCTCACCGTCACTCTCCCGCAGGTGTTGAGCACCGTGTTGGTTGACCATCTCGGGACCGCCTGACGTCACTGAGGGCGATCATGCGTTGATCCCCTCCCTGGCGGCGCCACCGTCGCTGAAGACGAGGCACGGAGGAGGCAGGTTTACCCGGAGGGGCGCGTTCCAGAACGGCGCGGCTGGGGTGGCCGCAGGACCGGGGCCGGACGCCCATGCCCCTGCGCAGACGGTGCGGAACGCCTAGCCGCCTACCAGGCCCTTCGTCGCTCAGCCACCTCGAACGATCTGGACAATGCGGTCCGCGAGCCGCCGGACGGCGGTGCGCCCGAGACCGCGCGGGACCCGAACACCGGAATCCGGTTGGTGGTTGGGGTGCTAGCATTGCTAGCAGAGGTGGTCGTGATGGCAGCAGTCAGCATTCGGAACTTGGACGACACCGTTCGAGAACGCCTGCGGGTCCGAGCGGCCGCCCACGGTCGGTCGATGGAGGCCGAGATGCGGGCAATTCTCGTCGAGGCCGTCCGCGAGCCGACCGACGACGAAGACCTCCTCGACGTGTTGACGGCCCGGTTCGGCGAGCTCGG
>JAJZDI010000005.1 GCA_021806045.1 Actinomycetes bacterium | reverse complement strand
AGCGCGTCGCGTTCGGGCTGGTGTCGTTCCGGAACTACCGGATCCGCGCGCTCCTCTACGCCGGCAAGCCGAACTGGAGCCTGCTCGGAACGGTCTCACCCCGCTGAGATCCGAAGAACCGCATATGCGTGGCATCCAGATGCGGGGCTTACCCTGCGGTAGCCAGGGTAGACGAGATATCGGCAGACTTCCGGTGCGAAAGGCAATCGAGTCGCTGGGGATCCGCTAGTCCTCGGCCTCGCTCGCTCGGATCACGAAGTTGCCGATCGTCGCTCGCTTGGCGAGTTGGTAGCCCTCGATCACCACCTTGACGACCTCAGGCACAGCGGCGTTGGGGTCCTGCTGTGCCGCATCGATCTGTGCTGCCAACACAGGCCAGAGGGCCTTGGCCAGGTCGGTCTTGGACGGCTTCGGTATCCAGTCCGCATCCCAGACGGCTTCAACGTCGAGTCCCCGCAAGCGGACAACTGCGATCTTTGCAATCAGCGAGTCGCGATCCAGCCAGCCGCACGTTGGGTGGATGGCCATCATGGCGTCGGCAAGCTCATCGTCGGAGAAGTGGGCGAACTCGAAGCATTTCGCGTGCCACTGGCGAACGAGGACGAGCTCCTCCAGGTCGTCATCACGTACGACGGCACCTTGAGCAGCGAGCACCTTCCGGATCTCGTCGAGAATGAGTTTTCGGCGCTGCTGGACCTTCTCCGGGGTGTCCCACGGCTGGTCGCGATCAATCGCGATGAGGAGCCGTGTTGGCGGCCGAATCATGTCGTAGCTATCTCTGCGGCGTTCGCCCACGATGGGAGCGGCGGTGGCGGCCGCGACCAGGGGCAGCTGCTTGTGCTTGGCCGCGCCACGCATGCATAACACCCGGACCAAGTCAGGTGCTCTGCAGATGCCCAGGTGGTCGAACACCCTCGGCACGATTAGCTCCTCTGCTTCGCCTTCCACGACGAACACGACTCCGGGGTGGGGCGAGATGCCAAAGCCACCAAGCAGCCGATCGAGTTCTTTGCCGCTTCGATCGGAGATACGCTCGTGTAGTGGATGCCGGGCCATCCCGTCAATGGTCGGCAATGGCGGGGCTTGGTCTTCCTCGACGAGGTGTTCGTAGAAGAGCAGCAAGATCTCTGCGGCGAGTCGGAGGTTGTGCGCGGCCCGAGCCTCCCCGGTCAAGGTCTTCCAAGAATCCTTGGAGCCTCGCCGGATTAGCTGGGACCAGTCCCCTGTCGGGTCGGCTCGGCGAGCTTGGCTGAGCATTGACTCGGCGTAGTTCTTGACTTCCGGTGCGGTTACGCCAAGGGTCGATGCTGCTTCGACCGGATCAAATCTCTTGCGGAATTCTCTCCACTGTTCGGCGTCCGCACTCATGAGGTGCAACCACTCAGGTACTACAGAAGGGAAGTACGCCGGCTCCAACGCAGTCAGGACCATAGCGAAGCGAGCCGAGAGCTCAACTCTCTGGAGCGACCAGTCGGTGATGGCCGGCAGGATCACGCGGCGACGCTCATACGGACCGATGACTTTGCGCTGCTGCAGGATCGATCGCAGGTCGGCGACTGCCAGGAGCTGCCAAAAGCTGTAGATCAGCCCGTTCTGCCATCCGGGTGGGTCGTCCAGTCGTCGGGTGTCAAAGCGGAGCTGTCGTCGGTAGGGGGTCCGAGCTAGATCACGGATGCGGCCAGTTTCGAGAGAGCGGTAGATCGCGGCGAGTGTCGTGCTTCCCGGTGCCGGTCCCGGCGGTACCTCTCTTGGCGCTGCCACTGTACGAGTCATGAGCTCGACGAGGGGGCGAACGTACCCACGGCGATAGAGCTCACGAAGTGTTGCGGGATCCAGATCGATCCCAAGCTCCTTCGCCTCATTGATGAAATCCGACGTCGTCAGTGGATGCGACTGCGTGAACACCCACGGACGAGCGAGAATTGCCAAGGCGTCGAGAGCATCGTTGTCTCCGCGTGTCAGGGTCGGCCCGTTGCCTTGCTCCTGGGGAATCAGCGATGCGCCTGGCGCTGACGATCGATGGGCAGGCGTCATAGTGGGCCTTACCGGCTCCGCGACAGTCGGGCCGGAGTCAGTCCTCGACGCCTAGACAGGAGCGCGGCGTCCTTATGGTTAGTGGTTCGCTGGAGGCTCTTCAGGACGGCCTGCTGCGTCTCGGGAGTCCAGAAGATCCTAAGACGCTCACGAGATCGGGTCACCGCCGTGTAGAAGATGCTGTGCGTGATGTCCTCTTCGTTGGCGTCAGTGATAACGATCTTGACTGAGTCGTACTCCAAGCCCTGCGCCTTGTGGATTGAGACGGCGTAGGCGACTTGGAAGGGCACGGCGGTGTTGACCACTTCGTCGTCCTCGTCGGTACTCCCTCGGTAGTACACGTCGAACTGGACGGTCGAATCGCTCACGTAGCGCAAATCGAAGCCGTCGACATCAAAGGCCGTGACGCTGCGATCCAGCCAGACCTCGAACTGAACCCGATCGGCATGCAGGACGACGTCCACGATCCGGCCCTTGAGGTTGTTGTACATGACCGGCTTGAACCGGTCGATCTCGTTGAACAGCACTGGGTCGCCGACCTTGTAGGTCGCTGCACCCCACACCACGGCCTTACCAGGGTTACTGCTCTGGAGGAAGCGGTTCACGTTGTTGATGCCGTACAGCCCGTCGTAGTTCAGACACAGAATGATCTCGTCCGCTCGCTGAGCTTCGAAAAGCGACTGGTCGAGTACAGCCGAATACCCATTCTGCGCGATCACCTCATCGATGCCGTCCTCAAGATGGCGTACTTTGGCCCAGAAATCGAGCAGCGCTGTGTTGCTGGTCCGGAATGGCTTCGTGAGTTCGAAGACCGAGTCCGCCGGTACGAACGACCGGATAATGCTGAACCAATTTCCGAACTGGATCGACTCGATCTGGTAGACGTCACCGACCAGCACCAGCAGTTTGAAGGACGTGTTCTCCAGCACTTTCAGAAGATTGGCGTTATCGACGGTGCTGCATTCGTCGATCACGAGCACGTCGTACTCCGGCTGTATCCCGGTCCGCCAGGCCTGGCTGGAAATGGTGCGGAACTCGGTGTTCTGAGCAGCAACCTTGCGCTCGAGGTTGTCCTTGGCCGGGTTTGTGTGTGCGAGGAAGAGCTTCTTCTTGTCGCCGAAGTAGTTGGCGATGTAGTTGACCATCGTGGACTTGCCCGTGCCGGCGGCGCCGTAGATCAGAGCGACACGTGACTGGGCGAACAGCTTCTTCAGTGCCGCCCGCTTGAATTCGTCATCGATCTTGAGCGGCGTCTCCCCGAGCCAACGCTCGATGGCATCCTTGTACCCGTCCACCCCTGAAGTGACGTACTCCTGAAGCTTCTTGATGATGTCGACGGTGCCGTCCTCGTACTCCCGCATGAAGACGTGGCCCTTGTCCTGGATGAGCTTGCGTCCCGGATGCTTGTAGTAGACATTTCCGTTGTACTGCGCCACTAAATCGTCGACGGAGCCGAAGCCTTTGAGGTCCGCCACGGGGGTATAGAGCATTCCGTGTCGCTCGACGTTGTTCTTCACTCTGCGTGCGAGCAACTCGTGGGTCCGTCCGGTGGCATCCAAGCTCGCGGCGAGATCTACGAAGCGGGGATTGTGATGTCGGGCGGAGGTGCAAAACGGCATGGTGTCGAAGGGCTTGCAGCTCCAGGAGAGCTTTAAGTTTGACAGGTATGGGCAGCCCTCCCCATCGAACTGCAGCTTGAGGATCCGGTTGTTCATCTGGAGCATGAGGTAGCGGAGCATGTTCTCGCCCGCCGACTTCGCCCGGATGAGTTGGCGAGCCTGGTCGAGTACCGGGAAGATCAGCGGCTTCGCTACGCGCTCGGTGATGGCGCCCTTGATCTGGTTGTAGCTAAGGTCATCTACGTCCATGAGATCGAGAAGATTGGACGACGTGTCGGTCAGGAACCTCATGAGGTTCCGGTACTCGGCACTACCGGAGCTAGCGGCAATCGAGTGGCCGAGGATCCTGGCGAAGTTGTTGAGCTCGCAGGGCCGAATGGACACCTCCCAAGTCCGGATAATCGTGATCGGCATGGTCTGACCAAGAACCGTGATCGCGTCCGCCAGCAACGTCAGGTTCGCTGCATACTCGTCGGTCATGTCGACATCGGTGAAGGCGATCATGCGGTCGAACTTGTTGATCCGGTCGCTGATGTTCGAGAACGTCACCTCGTAGTAGATCCCGCCGCCGGTGAAGAACGGGCGCACCTTGTTGACGTAGTAGCGGTTCCGCTGACCCTGGTCGTCGGTCAGGACGCGGGAAGCTTCGATTCGCTCCGCAATCTTCTGGTGGTACTCGCGCAGCGACGGGTCGAGATCGACCGGGAACCTCTCAAGGTTGCCGATGATGTCGATGTCACACGCTTCACGCAACAGCGTGCGCGTCCGCAACAGGTACTCGTAGTACTTCAACATCAGCCGTTCAGATGCGTCACCCTCGAGCGTGTAGTGCGATGCGCTCATCTGGAGCAGTTTGTGAAAGCGGTGCAGGAAATTGATCTGCTTGCCCTGGGTGCCTGCCCAGCCAACCGCTGCCTTCGTCAGGTCGTAGTGAAATTCCGCGTCGCCGTTGCCCAAGTGGAGGCGGACCGCGACCGCCTCGACCAGGTTCCGAAGCTGAGAGAGCAGATTCTGAGCCAGCAGCGGTCGGTCATCAGCCAGTGCGTCGATGTTGCCGGAGATGTTGACGCCGATGCTGCGGATCTGGGAGTCGACCGTAGCCATTACTGCGCTCCAGCGCTCGACTCCGCCTCAAGGCCGAACCAGAGGGAAGGGCCAAGCCGAGCAAAGTGGGTCCGACGATCCTCATAGTCTGGCATGACCCTGCCAAGTTGTGGTGCTCCAGGGCTGGGAGCGCGGTATTGGGGCCGTCTCCGATGGCCCTTGTGCAGGAGGTCCCGCATCTGGGGCCAGCGGGCCTCCTTCGGGACGGAGAAGGTCTTGTAGAACGCCGGCGATTTAGCACGGGCCTCGGCGCCGACCTGTGACCTGCCCTTATCGAGTTGCTCTGAGACGACCTCGTCGTGCTCGATCTCGAACTCGTCCGAGGCGTACTTTAGGAACAGCATGCCGAGGATGTATTCCTTGTAGGCAGAAGCCTCCATGGAGTCCCGGAGAATGTCGGCTGCGGCGAGGCGGTGCCGTTCGAGTTGGGGAAGCGTCAGTTTGCTCACGCCGCGGGTTCCCCTACGGTCCGGCGTTGGAACATCACCCTCGGCCTGTTTATGCCAACCATCCGATCTGTCCTGGTACGTATCCCCCTCCGACAGAGCGAGGGTGTAGCTGTCATGACCACCACTGTAGAAGGAGGGGTGCGACAGAATCGGGCGAGCCTGGCCCCCCAGCCGCTGAGAGCCGATCGCCGGTCCTGTCTCTCTGCTCAAGTGGGTTTGATCGGGCTGATCGCAGGCAGAATCACACGCGGCCTCGCTGGACGGTAGACCGAGAAGGGTCACAGAACCGGCGCTCGGCTCGCCTGACGCACGACCGCCGGTAGCCCAGAACGCGCGCCTTTCAAGGTGGCCACGGCTATCCCCGAGGTGCCGTTCATGGGCAGACGGCGATCGCGAGCACCCATAGCCACGCAGCCGGGTCGACCCCGTTCAAATCCGAAGAGCCGCTTGGTCGGGGGCCGATCGTGCACCCCGGGAATCGACAGCTTCTCCACGCCATCTGATCCCGGCAGCGCCCCGTTGCGACCCGCCCCACCTCGGCTGAGGCAGGGGATGGGGCGGTCCGCACCTACTCTCGGAGCGAAGCCGGGGCGGACACGGACCCTTTGTCGGGCGCCTGAGCCTCCGCAACCCGAAGATGACGGCGACGTAGAAGACGCTCCCCGTGGCGATACCGAGCGGCACCGCCACCGGCCAACCGAGCCCGAAGACGTCCCGGAACAAGGTGGCGCTACCGGTGAACGGGAGACAGGCGGCAACGACCAGCCACAAGAGGATGCGGAACTCGAAGAGGCCCGGACCGCCGCCGGCCGTACGTCGCCCTCGTGGTCGCCGGCCCATCTGAGGATCATCGACCATCGGCGCCTCGGCCTGGAGCGGGGTCGCTTCCGGTCGTGATCTGAGGTGGTCCCACTGCGGCGTCGTGGTGGCCAGGGTCCCGTGGAGCCCGTTCGTTCGGGCGCACCCTCGGACGCACGGTCATCCGCTTGCGACGGTCACACCACGCTGACATGCGCAGTGCCGTCACCCCCTGTTCGGTACCTCAGCGCCCTCGCTCGCCGTCGTCGCCCGCGGCACCTCGACCGTCGGCAACGTGGACGACGCCGGGCCACCGATGACCGGGCTGAACCCCGCAGCGAGCTCGCCCATCACGTTTGCCGCCTCCCGGTCGGCCGCCTCGAGGAAGTGGGCGTAAGTGCGGAGCGTCAGGTTCGGGTTGGCGTGTCCCAGCCGGCCCGCGATCGTACGGATGCCCACGCCCCTGCCGGCAAGCGCTGTCGCCGAGAAGTGACGCAGGCCGTGGAAGGTGACGTGCTCGAGCCCGAGCTTGTCCCGGACGCTGCGGAACGTCCCGGAGACCCGGATGGGTCGGTAGGGCGCGGACGCGTCGACTTCCTGGGACCACACGAACCCGTGCGGCCTGATCGTCGTCCCGGCAGCGGCCGCTCGTGCGTCTACCTCGGCCCGGTGCGCCCGGAGGACCTCGACCGTCGAAGGGTCGAGCGCGATGCGACGTGCCTGGTGAGTCTTCGTGTCCTTCACGACGACGCTCCCCGGGGTGTCCGAGATCGACCGAGCGACGAGCAGCGTGGCCTGTTCGAGGTCGACGTCGCCCCACTGCAGCCCGCAGAGCTCGCCTCGCCGGCAACCGGTGGTAGCGGCCACGTAGAAGAGGCGGGCCAGGTCGGGATTGAGGCGCTCGCACTCCACGAGAAGTAGCCGGACCTCGTCGACAGTCGGCGGAACAATCTCGCGCTGGCGTGCGGGCGGGGGTGACGAGCGCACGATGGGGTTGCGGTCGACCCACCCCCACTTCTCGGCCTGGTGGAGCGCAGCCGACAGCACGGCATGGCACTTGCGAACGGACAGGGGCTGGAGCCCCTGTCGCAACAGCCCGGCGTAGAAGGCGTCGAGGTCGGCGGCGGTGAGGTCGGTCACCTTCAGGTGGCCGAGGGCGGGGGCGATCCGGACGTCGATGGCCGACCGGTAGCGCACCATGGTCGTCGGCGCCCGTCCCTGGGCCTCGAGGTGCGCCATCCACTTCTCCAGGAGGTCGGACACGGTCCCCCGCTCCCCCGACGCTCGACCCTCGCGGACCTCGTGCTCGAGCTTCGCTGCCGCCCGCTGGGCGTCGCGCTTGCCGCCCTCGACGGACGCGGTCACGTACCGGTAGCGACCGGTGGCCGGATCACGGCCCGCCGACACCCGCACCTGCCACCGTCCTGGACCCCGCTGCCTGATGCTTCCCGCCATGCCTCAGAGCATAGTTTCGCCCACAGAATTATGGACAGATTATGGACAGCGGCTAATTTTGCACCCGGGCCCTCAACCAGAAAGTGCCCCTGACCTGCGGAGGGAGTGGGATTCGAACCCACGGAGACCAAGGTCTCGCGGCTTTTCAAGAGCCGTGCATTCGTCCGCTCTGCCATCCCTCCGGACGCGGCCAAGGGTAGCCGCCCGGTCCGGCCTTCCCCCCGGCTCCCGGAACTGCACCGGCGTGACGGAGCACCACGCCTGCGGCCGTCCGGGGCCAGTCCGCTGCCGATGGGCGCAACGCCACCACTCAACCGATCACCCAGGCGCTCCTGCCACCCACGGCCCCCGCTGCCACCCACGGCCTGTGCTGCCACCCACGGCCCCCGCTGCCTCCCGCCACCTCTGACGGCGGGACCAGCCACGACATGACCTCCGGCCCTGGCCCGCCGGCGCCGCGCACCGCACGCTGATCTGGTGCAGGCACACCCGGTCGCGTCACCTTCGACCGAACGGTCGCTCCAGGAGATCACCCTGCGCGCCAGACCCGTGACCGGCGTCGTCGAGGACTACGACACCCTCCTGTCGCTGGTCGGGGACCGCCGGCTCGTGCTGATCGGCGAGGCCTCGCACGGCACCCACGAGTTCTACCGGGAACGTGCCCGCATCACGCGGCGCCTCATCGACGAGCTCGGCTTCACCGTGGTGGCCGTCGAGGGGGACTGGCCGGACGCGTACCGGGTCAACCGCTACGTCATGGGTATGTCCGACGATCCGGACGCGGACCACTCGCTGGCCGACTTCCGCCGCTTCCCGACGTGGATGTGGAGGAACCAGGACGTCGTGGCCTTCGTCGAATGGCTGCGGGCGCGCAACGACACCCAGCGGAGCCCCTCGACGAAGGCCCGCTTCTACGGCCTCGATCTCTACAGCCTGCGGGCGTCGATCGAAGCCGTGATCGAGTACCTGGACCAGGTCGACCCGACCGAGGCGGGGCGCGCTCGGGAGCGCTACTCCTGTTTCGACCACATCGGCGGGGACGGCCAGGCCTACGGGTACGCGCTCGCCACCGGTGCGAGCGACCCGTGCGAGACGCAGGTCGTCGCCCAGCTCATCGAGCTCCGCCAACGGGCAGGCATCTACCTGAGCCGGGACGGTTGGGTCGCCGAGGACGAGCAGTTCTACGCCGAGCAGAACGCCCAGCTGGTGCGGGACGCCGAGGAGTACTACCAGCAGATGTACCGGGCCGAGCTCTCCTCGTGGAACCTCCGTGACCGGCACATGGCCTCGACGCTCGATGCGCTCCTCGACCACCTGGACCACCAGGGCGGGCGGACGAAGGCCGTCGTCTGGGCGCACAATTCGCACGTCGGCGATGCACGGGCGACGGCCATGGGCGCCCGTGGCGAGTTGAACATCGGCCAGTTGGCACGGCAGCGCTACGGCGGCGACACCTTCCTCATCGGCTTCAGCACCTTTTCCGGACGGGTCACGGCCGCCAGCGACTGGGGCGGTCCGGCCGAGCGGAAGCACGTGCGGCCGGGGCGGTCGGAGAGCCTGGAGTGGTTGCTGCACGGCGCCGACCTTCCCGCATACTGGCTGGCCACCGGCGAGCTGGCCGGCGACGACCTGGCCCGACCCCGCCTCGAACGGGCCATCGGCGTCATCTACCGGCCACAGACCGAACTGGCCAGCCACTACTTCGAGGCACGGCTCCTCCAGCAGTTCGACGCCGTCATCCACATCGACCGCACCCAGGCGCTGGTCCCGCTGGAGCGGACGTCCCTGTGGGTCGAGGGCGAGCCGCCGGAGACCTACCCGTCCGGCCTGTGAGCTGACAACGCTCAGTCGGCCAGGGCCTGGTAGACGAGGGCGCGGAGCTGTGAGCGGATCGGGTAGGTGACCGACGGCACCAGCTGGGTCATGAACACCGCGGCCAGGTCCTCGACCGGGTCGACCCAGAAGGCGGTGCTGGCCAGACCTCCCCACGAGTACTCGCCCGCCGAGCCGGCCTCCCCCGTTGCCGCCGGTCCCTGCGAGATGGCGAAGCCGAGACCGAAGCCGACCCCGGTGAAGCCCGACTCCCCGAACCCACCGGTGGCCATGTGCGCGAGGTCCGTGCCCCCCGGGAGGTGGTTCATCGTCATGAGCTCCAGCGTCTTGCGCCCGATCACCCGCGTGCCGTCGAGTGCGCCTCCCCCCAGGAGCATCCGGCAGAACCGGACGTAGTCGCCCATGGTGGACACGAGGCCGCCGGCGCCCGACAGGTAGGAGCGGCGGCGCCGGTAGGGGCTGGTCTCCGGGTCGTCGACGAGGGTGGGTGGCCCCCCGGCCTTGTACGCGTACGAGGCGGCGAACCGGTCAGCCGCCCCGTCGGGCACGACGAACCCGGTGTCCTCCATCCCCAAGGGGCCGAGGATCTCGTCGGCCAGGTACGCGTCGAAGGCCTTGCCGGAGATGACCTCGACCAGCCGGGCGCAGACGTCGGTGGAGAGCCCGTAGTTCCACGCCGTTCCCGGGTGGAACTTGAGCGGGAGCTCGGCGAGCAGGGTGCAGGCCCGTTCGAGGGTGGTCCCCGACCCTGCGTTCCTCACCGCCTCGAGGTAGCGGTAGTCGAGCGGGTGGCTGGGGACGACGCTCCCGGCCAGCCCGGTGGTGTGCATGAGGGCGTCGCGCACGTTCATGGGCCGCTCCGGCGCCACCAGACGTGGCTGGCCGCCGTCGCCGACCTCCTGGACCTGGAGGTTCTTCCACTCGGGGATGAAGCGGTCCACCGGATCGGTCAGCAGGAACGCACCCTGTTCGTAGAGCTGCATGAGGGCGATGGACGTGATGGGCTTGGTCATCGAGTAGATGCGCCAGATGGTGTCGTCCACCACCGGTCGGTCCCGCTCCCGGTCCATCAGCCCGGCGGAGCGGGCGTAGGCGACGGTCCCGTGGCGCACCACCGCCATCTGCCACCCGGCGATCCTCCCCCGCTCCAGGTAGCGGTGGTCGAGGTGCCACGTGATCCGCTCGAGGCGGGACGGGTCCATCCCCGCCGCCACCGGATCGGTGACCGTCCAGTCGCCCGTGCCCATCATCGGTGCACCCCCGTCATCGCCGCGTGCCCGTCAGGCACCGTCGGACCGTCACGCACCGTCGGACCGTCACGCACCGTCGGACCGTCACGCACCGTCGGACCGTCGGCTCTTCCCGGGTGGCCCATCAGTTGTTCTTGGGCAGCTCGGAGAAGGGGGTGGTGCGGTCGTTGTTGGGCTCCTTCGGGAGCCCGAGAACCCGTTCACCGATGATGTTGCGCTGCACCTGGTCGGTGCCGCCGTAGATCGGCGGCGCCTGGGCGAAGAGGGCGATCTCCGTCACCATCTTCACCATCGGGTTCATCACGTCGTCTGTGAGGCCGGCCCGGCCCTCGTCGTCGTAGGCGTGCAGGGTGCCGGCGGCACCGGCGATCTGCATGCCGAGGTCGCGTGCCATCCGCATGATCTGGCTCATCGAGAGCTTGGCGATGTTCGGCATGCCGGGGATGTCCCGACCCGCCTCCTTCGCCGCCTTGAGGCGGAGGGAGTTGAACCGCCCGAGCTCGCCCCACGTGTAGAGGCGGGCCAGCTCCTGGCGGATGATCGGGTCGCCGACCTGGTCGGTCGCCCGGGCCAGGGCGATCAGGAGGTCAGCACCGCCGCGGGAGGCCCCGAGGAGCGACCCCTCGCCGCCGCTCCGGCGCCCGCTCGACCTCTTGCCGGAGCGGACGAAGTCGCCGGCCCGGCGCTCGAGGTCGCCCACCACCGTGCCCGGGGTGGCAACACCGCCGGCAGCGTTCCCACCGCCGGATCCCAATCCGGCCCGCTCGTTGGCGAGTGTGGTGTTGGCCACCGCCCATCCCTGGTTCATCCCGCCGATGAGGGCGGCGTCGGCCACGCGCGCCTCGGTGAGGAAGACCTCGTTGAACAGCGCCCGGCCGGTCATCTCGCGCAGGGGGCGGACGTCGACGCCCGGCTGGTGCATGTCGATGGCGAAGTAGGAGATGCCCTGGTGCTTGGGGACGTCAGGGTCGGTCCGGGCCAGGAGCATCCCGAGGTCGGCGATCTGCCCGCCGGACGTCCACACTTTCTGGCCGTTCACGATCCACTCGTCGCCGTCCCGGACGGCCCGGGCCTGCAGTCCGGCGAGGTCGGAGCCGGCGGCAGGCTCGCTGAACAACTGGCACCAGGCCTTCTTGCCGGTCACGATGTCGCGGACGTAGAGGTCGATCTGCTCCTGGGTGCCGTGGGCGGCGATGGTCGGTGCTGCCAGCAGCAGGCCGAGCCCGCCCGGAGCACCGAGGGCACCGAATTCGCCGATGACCTCAGCCACCCGGTTGGCGTCAGCCCGCAGCAGGCCGCGGCCGTAGGCGTGTTCGGGCAGGTACGGTGCCGACCAGCCGGCGGTGCCGAGCCGCTCCCACCACTCGCCCACGGTGAGGTCCGGGTCCCAATTGGATGCCAACCACGATTCGAGCTCGGCGATGATCCCGCTGTCACCCTGCAGCGCCTGGTCGGCGGCGGCAGTATCGGTCATGGTCGTTCCCCCCTGGGTCGGCCGGCCGCACGGCCACGGCGGCGGTACCTTCGATTGCAGGCCGCCTCGAAGGTACCGGATACGCGGATCCAGCGAAACTCAGCCGGCCTGGCCGGGAGCCGCCCGCTGGGCGTCGCTGGCCATGCGCCGCCTGACGCCACGCCACGCCACGCCACGCCACGGCCGCCGACCTCGCATCTACCGGTCTCGCGGTCCTCGATGCTCTGCGATCTGCGCCCGCAACCCCGTCAGCCATTCGTCGGCCCGCCGCCACGCAGCGTCCACCTCCTGCCGGATGGCGGAGGCCTGCTGACCAGCAGCCGGGTACGAGCCGAGGAACTTGACGTCGGCCTGCTCGGCGTGGAGGACCCGCAGGCAGTCGGCGACGACTTCGTCGGCGATGTGCCCGTCGAGGTCGAACACGAAGCAGTAGTCACCGAGCGCCTTCTTCGTCGGGCGGGACTCCACCTTGGTCAGGTTGATGTTCCGGGCGGCGAACTGGCCCACGATGCCGTGCAGGCTTCCCGGCCGGTCCGCCTGCTGGAAGCACACGATGCTGGTCCGGTCGTGTCCCGTCGGTGCGGGGATCCCCTCCCGGGCGACGGCCACGAAGCGGGTCTGGTTGCCGGCGTGGTCCTCCACGTTCTCCGCCAGGATCTCCAGGCCGTACAGGTCGGCGGCCAGGCGCGGAGCGATGGCGGCCGTGTGACCGTCGGCCAACGACGGATCGCCCTGACCCAGCATGCGCGCCGCCTCGGCCGTCGAGTTGGCCGCCACCAGCGCGGCACCCCGCAGGTGCTCGGCGATGAAGCGCCGGCACTGGGCGCTGGCGACGGGGATCGACGCCACCCTGGACACGTCGTCCACCGAGGTTCCCGGGGGAGCCATCAGGTGGAGATGGACGTCGAGGACCACCTCGCGTTGGATGAGGAGGTTCGACTCGAAGATCAGGCTGTCGAGGGTGTCGCGGACGGTGCCCTCGATGGCGTTCTCGATCGGCACGAACCCGAGATCGGCCTTGCCGGACTCGACGGCCTCGAGCACGTCGGCCAGCGACGGCAGCTCGACCAGGTCGAGCTGGGCGAAGTCGGGCTCGGTGAGCAGGGCCTCCTCGGTGAAGGTGCCAGCCGGCCCCAGGAACGCGATGCTCGATGATGCGGGTCCGGCCATACCCGGGCAGGATAGTGAACGACATGGACGAACTCGCCCTCATCCGCCTGGTCGAGCAGATCCGATCAGGCGAGTGCACGCCCGACGAGGCGGTGGCCCGCCTCCGGCGCCTGCCCTTTGCCGACCTCGGGTTCGCCCGGGTGGACCACCACCGGATGCTCCGCCAGGGGATGCCCGAGGCCGTGTACGGCCAGGGCAAGACGGCAGAGCAGTGCTCGAGGATCGTCGGCGAGCTGCTGGCACCGTCAACCGGCCCACACGCCACGTCAACCGGCCCACACGCCGGCGGCCCGGTGATCCTCACCCGGGCCGACAGCGGACAGCTGGAGCGCGTCCTCGCCGACCACCCGGACGGAACCGTCACCGTCACGGGGCGAGCCACGGGGGCCGACCAGGTGCGCGGTGAGCTGGCCACCGTGGCATGGAGAGAGGCGGCGCCACGCCCGGCCCGGGTGCTCGTCGTCACCGCCGGTACCTCCGACCTGCCCGTGGCCCGGGAGTGCACGGCGACCCTGGGAGCGCTCGGACTGCCCCACGTGCTGCTCCCCGACTGCGGCGTGGCAGGCGTCCACCGGCTCCTGGCCTCCGCCGACGAGCTGGCCGAGGCCGACGCCGTCGTGGTGGTGGCCGGCATGGAGGGTGCGCTGGCAAGCCTGGTGGGTGGGGTGACGCCAGCACCGGTGGTCGCAGTGCCGACGAGCACCGGCTACGGCGCCGGCCTCGAGGGCGTGACGGCGCTGCTGGCCATGCACGCATCGTGTGCGTCGGGCGTGACCGTGGTCGGGATCGACAACGGGTTCGGCGCGGCGTGCGCCGTGGCCCGGATCCTGCCGTGACCGACAGCCCGGCACCCGACAGCCCGGCACCCGACAGCCCGGCACCCGACAGCCCGGCACCCGACAGCCCGTCGCGCTCCACCCCGACGGCGGCTCGGACGGCCCCCGGAACAGGGCTTCCCACCGTTGCCTGGTTCCACTGCTTCGCCGGCATCGCCGGCGACATGGCGCTCGGGAGCCTGATCGACGCGGGGGCCGACCTCGACGATGTGAGGTCGATCGTGCGCCAGCTGCCAGTCCGGGGTTGGGACCTGCGGGCCGAGCCCGTGCTCCGGGGTGGGATCGCCGCTACCCGGGCGGTGGTCAGCGTGACCGACGATCAGGCCAGCCGCCGGTTCAGCGACATCACCGCCATCCTCGGCGAGGCCGACCTCCCGGAACGGGTCGCCGAGCGGTCTCTGGCCATCTTCACGATCCTGGCCGAAGCGGAGGGCCGGCTCCACGGCCTTCCCCCCGAGCGCGTGCACTTCCACGAAGTCGGCGGTCACGACTCGCTCGTCGACATTGTCGGAACGATGGCTGCCCTGGAGCTGCTCGGTGTCGACGAGGTCGAGGCGAGCCCGGTCACCCAGGGTTCAGGCGTCATCCATGCCGCCCATGGGATCCTGCCGAACCCACCGCCCGCCGTGGTCGAGCTCCTGCGGGACGTCCCGGTCGTCGGTTCGGAGATCGACGCCGAGATGACCACACCGACTGGCGCCGCGATCCTCGCCGCTCTGGCCGTGCGGTTCGGTCCGATGCCGGCCATGCACATCACCTCGAGCGGGTTCGGTGCCGGATCACGGGAGCTGGACGAGCTGCCGAACTGCACGCAGGTCGTGGTCGGCCTGCGCACGCCGGGTCCCGCCCTCTTCGGCCAACCGACCGGTCCCGTCGATGGGCCATCGCATGACAGGCGCGGCAACCCAGGAGGCGAGCCCACCACAGCCACCCTGGGAGCGGCCCACTCGCCCGGACAGCCGGTGAGCCACCTGGAGACGAACGTCGACGATGCCACCGGCGAACAATTGGCCACCGCCATCGCCGATCTGGTCGCCGCCGGGGCACACGACGCCTGGCTGACGCCCATCGTCATGAAGAAGGGACGCCCCGCCGTCACGGTGCATGTCCTCTGCGATCCGGTCGAAGCGCCTCGGCTCCGGGCACTTCTCGTCGACCGGACGGGATCGTTCGGCGTCCGCGGCTCCGTTCTCGAACGGTGGCCCCAGGCCCGCACGCTCGGGATCGTCGACGTCGACGGCCAGGCGATCCGGGTCAAGGCCTCCCGCGCCCGAGTCAAGGCCGAGCACGACGACGTCGCCAGGGCGGCCGCCGCGCTCGGGCGCCCTCTGCGAGACGTGGCAGCCGCGGCCGAGGCGGCATTCCGTGCCCAGTCGAACGGCGCGAGCGGTCAGCCGTGACATCGCGCCGGCACAGTGTCACGCAGGTCGATCAGCAGGCAGCTCTCTAGGCGGACCGGCAGGAGTCCGGACGGCTGCACTGGGCGGATCCATCGACCCGGCACGCGGGCACAGCCCCCTCACCCAGGCGGTTCGAACACCCACACGCCATCGTCTCGTCGCAACCGGTAGGAACGGTGGGTCTTCAGGTAGTGGTGCCAGTGGCACAGGCGGGCGAGGTTCGAGAGCGTCGTCTCGCCGCCGTCTGCGAAGGGATGGACGTGGTCGATCTCGAGGGCCTCGGCGACAGTGCAACCGGGCACCACGCACGTCGGATCGCGGTCCATCAGGGCCCGACGGAGGTCGGCCGGGATCGTCCGACCCAGATGGGCAACGGTGGTGACGTCGACCCCGTCGGTGACGAGCACGCTGAGGATCGAGTCACTGGCCAGGCGGCGGGCCACCTCGACGGGGATGGGTCCGATCCCGGGGATCTCGCAGATCTCGCCGTGCTCCACACTGCCGCGCACCAGGGCGGCGTGGTCGACACGGACGTGGACGACGGCGGGTGCCGCCGTGGAGACACCGTGAGGCTCATCGCCCCCGCAAGCCGCGCACTTCGCTGACGGTCCCGTCCCGACGCCCGGGCGGGCGGGCCTCGCTCCTCCGCGGGTGTGCGAGGTCGGGTCGGTCCCGGCCGGCCGGCCGGTGGCGCCACCACGTGCGCGGCTCCGCCCGCCGCCTGTTGCCAGGGCGACCAATGCATCGGCATCGAAGACGCGCCTCGGCTCGGTGCTGCCGGCCCTGCGGGCATCAGCCTCGATCCGGGAGGCCTGGGCCTTGATGGCTGCAATGACCAGTGCACCGGCGTCCGGGGTCAGGCGGGCGTCGAACCGGACGGCGCCGTCACGGTCCGTCCAGTGCTTGAGGAAGCGCTTCGCCCGGATCTGCTCGTAGCGCTGTGCGTGGCCGTCCCCTGCGGCCTTGGCCCGCCGAGCCCGGAGCTTGAGGAGGTTCATGGGCTGCTGCTGTGCGGCGTCGATCAGCTCCTGCTCGGCACCCGGCGTCACCGAGGCTGCATCGGCGATCACCTGGAGCTGGCGCTCCGACAGGGAGCCGTCCCGTGCAGCGTCCTCGGTGGTCGGCAAGGCAGCCAGGCGACGGGCCGTCGTCAACGCATCGAGCGCCGGACCGAGACCGGTGCCGGTGGTCTCGGCGACGTGCTCGGCTGCCGAGCGGTGGCCACGGGCACGCCATACGTTCGAGGACTCGACCCGGCGTGCAGCGAGGAGCTTCCCCGTCGCGGCGAGCCTCTCGACCTCGGCGAACGCAGTCAGGAGGGCGGCCGCGTCCTTCCCCTCCAGGCGCTCCGGTTCGAGATCGGACAAGACGGTGCGCAGGTCCGCCGCCACCTTCGTCAGGGTCGAAAGGATCATGCATGGATGATGCCGAGAGGGTGTGACAATGGCTCAATACCCATGAAACAATGTCAGCTGTGTGAGCGTCACGGCAGATCGACGCCGTCGGGCTCACGCTGATAGTGGAACGTGCACCTGATCCACGATCACGTGCTCGAGCGGGGAGACCTCACGCCCATGCTGCAGGCGACGACCGGACCAAACTGGGCCGAACAGGTGACTGCTGTCGGTACGGCGATCATCGCCCTCAGCATCGTCGGGACAGCTGTCGGCGCGTTCCTGGCACGTCGGCAACTTGTCGAGGCGAAGAAGCTCCGCCACATCTCGCTGGCCATCGACCTCGCTCGGAGGTGGGATGACGACGCCCTGATCTCGGTGAGGCGGTCGCTCAAGGACGTGTCCGCCGAGCGATTCAAGGAGATCTACCAGGCCTCGTACAGGCAGAACACCGCCTACCATTACCAACTCCTCAAGCTGGGCAACTTCTTCGAGGACTACGCCTCGCTCGAGGAGATCGACTGCCTGGACCTTTCGTACATCGCCGACACTCTCGGCAACTCGGTCGTCCACTACTGGCAGATGTGGAAACCCGCCGTCTACGACGACCGCGACCGGTGGGACGGCTTGTACGTCAAGTGGGAGGGCATGGCCGACAAGATCACGGATCAACGCACGAAGTCCGCGCCGAGCACAGAGCCGACGGAGCCGAAGAGGAAAGCGTGATTGCCCTCCGGCGATGACTGCGCTTGTTTCAGATGCCCGGCTTGTCCACTGTCTCGCCTCCAGATGAGAACGTTCCCAAAGCGTAGAACACCTCGTCCCGCAGTTCTACTCCCAGGTTCCCAGCACTCCCCACGAAGATTCTCAGGCGCGCCCGATCGGTGCCCTTGTGACATACCTACGGGAGGTCTCGCGCGGGACAACGATCGCAGCTGAACGCAGCTGGACGGGGGCGCGATTCGGTCACGTCGACCGGCAGCCCGGTTCAGAACCTCCCTTTCCTGGGGCTGCGGTCGTCAACCGCCCACGAGGAGCGAGCACCGTGGCCCGACAGGAACTGGTTCGCCGAAGCAGGGTCGAGATGTGAATGGTCGACCCCGAGGCCACCTTGGCCATCCCGCCTCCTGGGCCACTCCCGGCGTCAGTCGCCATGCAGCGCGGCTCGGAGCTCCTCGAGCGGATCGGGCCGGGCGCCGGGCGTCCGCACCCGAACGCTGTGCACGACTCCCGCCCACGGGAAGGGCGGCCAGTAGCGCTCGGAGACGGGCAATCCGGCGTCGTGGCCGATCCTGAGCCCCGCTCCGCCGTGCTGGAGTGCCACCGGGAAGATGCCGTCGAAGCCGACCGACCCGACCGGATCACCGTCGACGAGAAGTGCCAGGACACCGGCGTGGCCACCGTTCCCTCCCGACGTTCCACCCGACGTTCCACCGGCCGGCGACCCTGCGACCTGACCCGGGACGAACGCGGCTTCGAGGAGGTGGCGACCGGGAGCTCCAATGAGGCTCGACAGCGACGGCTCTGAAACCACCTCGAACGTCTCACCCGCCCTGCAGAAGGAGAAGACGAGCCGGTCGTCGACGGCGAAGAGCGCATAGCCACCCGTCCAATCGCCGAGTGCACAAACCACGCCACCCGGCGCACCCGAACCGGCACCACCGGCACCACCGGCACCAGCCGACCCCGAACCACCACCACCCGAACCCGCACCACCACCGCCCGCACCACCGCCCGCACCACCACCGGCACCGGCCCACTCCACCTCGGCGCTGATGCGGAACCTGCCGAAGAGCATGGGCACGGACTCGTCGCAGACGGGGCCGGCCCCGGGCGTGTACGTCCGGTCCGCCCCTGCCGGGTACGCCGGCGGCACGAAGGCTCGCAAGCGGTTCGTCAACGTGTCGTCCACCGGCAGCACCTGGTTCCGTTGGGCCTCGGCGAGCCACAGGTCGTGGAGCGAGCGCACCAGGTCGGGATGGTCGGCGGCCACATCGCGCGCCTCGGAGAAGTCCTGCGACAGGTCGAACAGCGCCCAGTGGTCAGCGGCGAACTCCCGGCTGCCCAGGAGGAGCGCCTCCTCGTCGAGGACGCCCTCGGAGACGTGGTCCGTCGTGGCCTTCCACCGCCCGTCGATGATCGAGCGGGAGCCGAGGAGCTCGAAGTACTGGGTCGAGCGGGGGGAGGGAGCGGACGGGTCGGTGAACGTCGGGAGGATGGACGCCCCGTCGACGGCCTGCTGGGGGACGCCGCCCACCACCGTCGGGAGGGGGACACCGGCCGCCTCCAGCACGGTGGGCATCAAGTCCACGGCGTGGACGAACTGGGTGCGGACCGTGCCGGCCTCCGCGCCGTTGATCCGGCGGGGCCAGTGGACGATGAGCGGCGAGCGCGTGCCACCCAGCCACGTGTAGCGCTTCCACAGGCGGAAGGGGGTGTTGCCCGCCCACGCCCACGCCCACGAGTAGTGGTTGTAGGTGCGGAACCCGCCCCACTCGTCCACCGCGGCCAGGTTGTCCTCCAGCGACTCGGGGATCCGCGCCGTGAAGCGGTGCTCGTTCACGCTTCCGATCCGCCCGCCCTCGGCGCTGGCGCCGTTATCGGAGAAGACCATGAAGAGCGTGTTCTCCAACCGGCCCAGGGCGTCCAGGGCGTCGATCAACCGGCCGATCTGCGCGTCCGTGTGGGTGAGGAACCCGGCGAACACCTCCTGCTGGCGGGCGTGCATGCGGCGCTCGTCGGGAGACAGCGACGCCCAGTCGTCGATCCACGGGGGCCGCTCGGTGAGCGCCGTTCCCTCGGGGACGAGACCGAGCTCGACCTGCCGGGCGAACACCTCGGCACGCCAGGCGTCCCAGCCGGCGTCGAACCGACCCCGGTAGGGCGCGCTCCACTCCTCGGCCACCTGGTGGGGCGAGTGCATGGCGCCGGGGGCGAAGTAGAGGGCGAGCGGCTTGCCGGGCGCCGCGTTGTGGAGGTCGGTCACGTAGCGGATGGCCGTGTCGGCCAGGTCCTCGGTGAGGTGGTAGCCGTCCTCGGGCCGGCGGGGCGGGTCGACGTAGTGGTTGTCGCACACCAGGTTGGGCGCCCACTGGCCGGTGTCCCCCTGCAGGAACCCGTAGTAGCGCTCGAAGCCGAGCCCCAGCGGCCAGCGGTCGAACGGGCCGGCGGCCGAGCGCTCCCAGCGGGGGGTGAGATGCCACTTGCCGACGGCCAGCGTGCCCCAGCCGGCGTCACGGAGGATGCGGGGAAAGGTGGCAGCCGAGGGCGGGATCCGCCCCGTGTAGCCGGGGAACGTGACCGGCAGGTCGGCCACGACGCCCATGCCCACCGCGTGGTGGTTCCGGCCGGTGAGGAACGACGCCCGGGTCGGCGAGCACATGGCGGTGACGTGGAAGCGGTTGTAGCGGAGCCCGCCGGCGGCCAGCCGGTCGAGGTTGGGGGTGGCGATGCCGGAGCCGAAGCATCCGAGTTGCCCGAAGCCGGTGTCGTCGAGGACGACGGCCACGATGTCGGGAGAGCCGGCGGGTGCCCGGACCACGTCGATCGGTGGCGGGGTGGCGTCGGCCATGGTGAACCCCGGCGTCGCCTCCGGGGGTGTTCTGGGAGCCTGCATCGGTGCCTCCTGGGGCGGGGACCCCCGCAGGTTAGGCCGGGTCCCCCGGTCGAGCCCGGTAGTCGCCCCGCCGACCACGCCCCCTGTTGCTCCCGACCCCCGGTCGCCCCCCGGCTCGAACCTCCGTTCAACCCCCGGTTCGACCCCCGCAGCGCGGCGTACCCACCGCCCACCGGTCTCCAGCCCCGTGCCGACGCGAGCATCATGGGGCGATGCCCGGCCTGAAGACGGAGATCACCGAGCTCGCCACCGGACTCGGCATGCTCGGGGTCGGGGTGGGCGAGGGGCTGGCCACGCCGCCGGCCGAGTTCCTGAACGTGGACGAGGGAACCTGGTCACGGCTGGCAAGCGCGTTCCGGTCCGGAGCCCACGATGCGCTGTTCGAGAACGCGTGGGCCAACGGTCGGGCGTTCCTCTCGGCCACCGACGGCCTCCGTGGGCGCCTCCCCCGGCGGGTCGAGTGGAAGGGGCCCGACCGGCAGGTCGAAGCCGATCCCATCCCCGCCGACCTGCGCGTCGACCACGTCTACCTGGTGTCGATCAAGACCCGGTCGGACGTCCTGGCCAATCGGTCTCCCGCTCGTCTCTTCCTCGGCCGGTCCGCTCCCCGGAACTGGTTCCTCGAGACGGCCCCGGACGAGTACCGCTCCCTGTACCGGGCAGCCGTCACGTACATAGCGCAGGCAGGGGCCGGTCCGCCTGACCTCGATCCCGATGCTGCGGTCGACGGTCCTCCGGGCACCGATCCGACCTGCGCGCCGACCCGCGCGCCGACGACCGACCAGGGCCAGCAGGTCCTCGGGATAGGAGGCGCAGCGCGCGATACTTCCGCCCCCTCACCCGGCCCGTCATCGCCGGGCCCGTCATCGCCCGGCCATTTATCGCTTCGAGCCGGAGCCCCCGGTGGGCCGGGCGACACCTCCGGATACCCCGACGACGTCGAGGGCCTGACGGCGGTCGACGGGAAAGCGCTCGGTCGTCTGTTGCCCGGGCGCTCGTGGCCCGAACCGCTCCGGCCGCTCTATCTCGATCTCGCCCGGGCCGTGTCGGCCGAGAGCGCCCGACGCTGGAACGGATCGCTCGCCTCCACGGCCGAACGCGAACTGCAGGCGTGGCGCCTCCTGCGGCTGGCACCGGCGCCCTACTTCGTGCTCGGCACCTCGCCGTCCGGTCCGCTCCGCATCCGGGTGGACACACCGTGGGACTGGCGGCGCTCGTGGGAGTTCCTCGCTCTCGACGTCCGCCCGGCCGTGGGTGCCGGGCAGCCCCAGGTCGACTGGACTCTGCGCGTGCGCAACCGCAGCACGGGCGCCGAGCGCGTGACCGAAGGCTTCGTGGAGGTGCGCTGGTCGCACGGACGCTTCAGCGGCGCCCCCGAGGCGAAGGTACAGCTGCGATCGCGCCACGAGGACGTCCCTGGCTACACGCCGCTCACCTGACGGCACGCCGCAGCCGTCACGAGCCCGCCCCCGATCCGTGCCGCCGGGGTTGACACCCGGGTCAGGAGAGCCGCCCCGACCGGTCCGGGGGCGACCGGGGTCTACGCCTGGGGGCCCAAGGCGCCCCTGACCGATCAGTCGGCCCGGTGCCGGTAGACGGACGTCTCCCGTTCCTCGAAACCGGCCCGCCGGTACAGGCGGTGGGCAGCGACCCGGCTCGGCCGGGAGGTCAGGTCGACGGTGCGGGCACCTTCCCGGTGCGAACGATCGAGCGCCGCCGACACCAACAGATCCCCGATACCGGCACCTCGAGCGGCCTCGTCAACGACGACGTCCTCGATCCAGGCCCGCATCCCGGTCGGCACCCGGAACAGCGCCAGGGTGAGTGACCCCACGATCGGACCATCGGCGGAGGCGCGGGCGACGAAGAGCACGGTCGCCGGCGACGTCACGATCTGGAGCAATTCGTCAGCAGTGGGTGGTGGGGCGGACGAGGACAGCTGGGGGATCAGCCGCACGAACGCGTCGACCAGCCCCGCATCGACGGCGGCCGGGTCGCCCACCTCCTCGACCACGGGAGCCGCTGCGTCCCCCTGGACGCTCCCGGCGTCCCCGCTCCCCTCACCCATCGTTCCCCCGCCACACCGGTCGGCGTACGGGATCGTAGAGGACGTCGACCGGTTCACCCCGGAGCACCGCGGTGACCTGGGGTCCCCAGCGGTCGATCCCGGCCAGCGGCTCAGGAAGGTCGTCGAGCGGGAACCAGCCCACGTCGGCGCATTCGAGGGGGTGGGCCCGGAGTGCCCCACCGATCGGCCGGCACTGGAAGACCAGCGAGTACATGGGGATCCGGCTCATCCCCACCCGGAACCCGTCGAGCACGGCGATGAGCCGTTCCACCTCGACTTCGATTCCGGTCTCCTCCTCGACCTCCTTCGCCACGACCTCGGCCGCCGAGTAGCCCACGTCCGCCCACCCCGTCGGGTACAGCCAGACCCCCGAGTCGGCTCGGCGCACGAGCAGCAGCTCCCCGCTGTCGTTGCCCACGATGGCACCGACCGCGACCTTGGGGGTGACGTAGCCGGGGACACCCCGGCCGACCGAGCTCAGCCACTCCTCGACCAGGCCGGCGGCGTCCTGCCCGTCTGTCAGGCCTTCTTCTGCGGCGGCTCGGATGTCCGCGGCCACTCGCAGCACCTCTTCGTAGCGCTCACGCTCATAGAGGGACTCGGTGAACCCGAGACCGGTCCGGGCGATACCGGCCAGGGCCTCTCCCCACCGCAGCAGCTGCTTCGTGGTCGGCACGGCGTCTGCATCCCGTTCCACCGTGCCGACGCTACACCGGCGCCTCCCACCTCGGCGCGCCCCGATACCCGTTGCCGGTGCCGTGGTGCGCTGCCGGGGGCGCCCCCCGAGCACCGCCTGGCACGCTTCGTTCGCTCAGATCCGTCCCGTTCGGCACCGACGGAGCAGCCGGCGGCCTCTCCCTGGCCGGCTCTGCGGCCGCGGCGCTGCGGCCATCCCCTGGCCGGCCCACCTCCCTGCTCCCGGGCCGGCTCCCGGGCGTCTCCTGGCCCCCGACACCACCGCCACCCCTGACATCAGCAACAATGGGGCATGACCGTGAAGGCGGATTGCCGCCACTACGTGATGCAGACGACCGCCCGCGACGAGAAGCTCGAGCGCTGCCGGGTGTCAGCGAACCAGCAGATCCCATTCGCCTGCCCCGACGGCTGCGTGTTCTACGAGCCGCGGTCCGTGTCGGGAGCCGGATGGACCGTTCGCTCCGGCGGCGACAGCTGACGCCCCTCACCAGCGATCACGAGGTCCTCTCACCAGCGATTACGAGGTCGTGGCCGGCGGGGCGCCCCGGATGCGGATGCGATCAGCTTGATGATCGGACTCCCACAGGGAATCAGCTCTCGATGACGTCGCCGAGCAGATCGACCTGAACGCCCTGGTCGCGTAACCACTCGACCGCGCTGTCGACGGCTGGACCGTCGCCGTCGATCTCACAGACGATCCAGCCTGAGTGCTCACCGACGTCCGCTCTCCGGATGTTGGGCATGACGTCCCGCTCACGGACAAGCCGGGCGAGGATCGGCTCCCTCACGAGCTCGTCAGGAAATGTCAATCGGACTCTCACACCGATCACGGTGCCACCCCTCGTCTCTCGAGTGCCTGGTTCAGGTTGCCGGACCGCAGCCCGTCGAGGTCGAGCGTCACGTAGCGGTACCCGGCAGCGTGAAGCCGGGCAGCCACCTCGTCACGCCGGCCGACCACCGCGGCCAGGTCGTCGAGCGGGACCTCGATCCGGGCCGTGTCGCCGTAGTGGCGGACCCGCACCGCAGCCAGGCCCATCGACCGCAATGCCGACTCGGCGGCGGCGACCGAACTGAGCGTGCCAAGCGTCACCGGCGTGCCGTAGGGCAGGCGGGAGGACAGGCACGCCGCCGCCGGCTTGTCCCACGTGCGCAGGCCCAGACGCTTCGACCACTCCCGCACGTCGGCTTTGGAGAACCCGGCCTCGACCAGGGGGAAACGCGCACCACGCTCGGCAGCCGCCTGCTGGCCCGGCCGGTGATCGCCGAGGTCATCGACGTTCACGCCGAGCACGACGGTCCGTTGGCTGCTCCCGTTGGCGCTCCCGGTGCTGCTCCCGCTACCGCTCCGGAGCGGATCGAGCGCGTCCAACGCGTCCATCAGCGCCGACTTGCAGTGGAAGCACCGATCGGCGCCGTTGGCCACGTAGCCGGAATGCTCCAGCTCGTGTGTCTCGACCTCCACATGCGCCAGCCCCCACTCACGTGCGAGTGCGCGGCAGTCCGCCAGCTCCTCGGGCGCGAGCGACGGAGAAACGGCGGTGGCACACAGCGCAGCATCGGTGCCGAGCGTCGTCGTCGCCACCCACGCCAGAAAGGCCGAGTCCGCACCGCCGCTGAAGGCGACCACGACGGGAGCGAGCTCAGCGAGGACGGCCTGCAGCTTGTCAAGCGACGCCGGCCCCGTGGCGGACCTCGGACCTGACCCCGCGATCGGGCTTGGCGCCGGTGCGACCTGGCCGTCCATTGCCGGCCGTAAGGGTGCTGGCGAGCCCGCGATGGTCCCCGCCAGACTGTTCGCGCCCATGACGTCAGTGGTGGCCGAGGACGGCATCGAGGACGTCCGACGTCGGGGCGACCATGCCGGTCACGAACGGCCCGAATTCGCCGAAACGGGCCGAGCCCTCGTCGAAGCGCATGCGGTAGACGCACTCCTTCAGGTCATCGGGGTTCACTGCGAACAGCGTCACGCCCCACTCCCAATCATCGATCCCGGTCGAGCCCGTGACGACCTGGAGCACCCTCCCGGCGAACTCCCGCCCAACGGCCCCGTGCGCGTACATGAGCTCCTTGCGGCGGTCGTAGGGGAGGGAGTACCAGTTGGCGCCATCGGCGTCGCCACGCCGCTTCGACATGGGGTAGAAGCAGAAGGCCGGCTTGCCCTCCGGTGGGAGGACGGGATGGAGGCGGGCCTCCTTCATGGCGTCAGGCACGCCCGAGGCGTACTCGGACACCTCGGTCAGCGACACGTACGAATCGGCCAGCTCCAGGCCGGCTGCCTGGAGCTCCGCCTGGAAGCGCCGCAGGCGCCAGAGGTCGGGGCCCAGCACCATGAAGGCCAGGTCGGCCTTGTGACCGAGCACCGCGACCGAGACGACGCCGACGCCGTCCGCCTGGGCCTGCTTCACGGCGGTGAGGACCTGCTCCCGCTCGACCCGCACCGGTGGCGCGGGGACCCGGCAGAAGAGGTGGAGGACGCCCCAGCCGACGGATGGCTCGAGGGGTTCGGGAGGCACGGGGCCAGTCTAGGGACACCGGGGCGGGCGGGCGGCCCCGGGACCCGGCCGGGGGCGGGTGGCCCGAGCCCGATGGGGCGGGCGGCCCCGGGAGCCGGTCGGGGGGACCGGTGGGCCGGACCCGATGAGCGGCCCGTACGCGAGGACGGGGTGCCTTGCGGCACCCCGTCCTGCACACGCTGTCTTCCGGTCACGGCGCCGTCGCCGGCGCCCGCCGATCAGAAGTCGTCCATGCCCCCACCGGGCATGGCCGGAGCGCCCTCCTCGGGCTTGTCCACGATGACCGCCTCGGTCGTGAGGAACAGGGCGGCGATGGACGCTGCGTTCTGGAGGGCGGACCGGGTCACCTTGGCCGCGTCGATCACACCGGCGTCGAACAGGTCGACGTACTCGCCCGTCGCCGCGTTGAGTCCCTCGGTCGCCTTCGGCAGGTTGCGGACCTTGTCGATGATGACGCCGCCCTCGAGGCCGGCGTTGACGGCGATCTGCTTCAGCGGCTCCTCGACGGCCCGGGCCACGATCCGGGCACCAGTCGCCTCGTCGCCCTCGAGCTTTCCGGCCACGTCGAGCACGGCCGACTGGGCACGGAGGAGGGCCACGCCACCACCGGGGACGACACCCTCCTCGATGGCCGCCTTGGTCGTCGAGACGGCGTCCTCGATCCGGTGCTTCTTCTCCTTCAGCTCGACCTCGGTGGCAGCCCCGACCTTGATGACGGCCACGCCACCCGACAGCTTGGCCAGGCGCTCCTGGAGCTTCTCCCGGTCGTAGTCGGAGTCGGTGTTCTCGATCTCGGTCTTGATCTGGCTGATCCGGCCCTTGATCTCGTCATCGGAGCCGGCACCCTCGACGACCGTCGTCTCGTCCTTGGTGACGACGACCTTCCGGGCCCGACCGAGCAGGTCGAGGCCGACGTTCTCGAGCTTCAGGCCCACCTCCTCGGTGACGACCTGACCGCCGGTGAGGATGGCGATGTCCTGGAGCATGGCCTTCCGGCGCTCGCCGAAGCCCGGCGCCTTCACCGCGACGCTCTTGAACGTGCCGCGGATCTTGTTCACGACCAGCGTGGCCAGCGCCTCGCCCTCGACGTCCTCGGCGACGATGGCAAGCGGCTTGCCGGACTGCATGACCTTCTCCAGCAGCGGGAGCAGGTCACGCACCGCGGTGATCTTCGAGCCGACCAGCAGCACGTAGGCATCCTCCAGGACGGCCTCCATGCGCTCCGGGTCGGTGACGAAGTAGGGCGAGATGTAGCCCTTGTCGAACCTCATCCCTTCGACCAGGTCGATCTCGAGACCAAAGGTCTGGGCCTCCTCGACGGTGATGACGCCGTCCTTGCCGACCTTGTCGATGGCCTCGGAGATCAGCTCGCCGATCTCGGTGTCGGCCGCCGAGATCGAGGCGACCTGGGCGATCTGGCTCTTCGTCTCCGTCTCCCGGGCGATGCCCTGCAGGGAGCTGACGGCCGCCTCGACGCCCGCCTCGATGCCCTTCTTCAGGACCATCGGGTTGGCGCCGGCGGCGACGTTCCGCAGACCTTCGCGTACCAGGGCCCAGGCGAGCACCGTCGCCGTGGTCGTCCCGTCGCCGGCAACGTCGTCGGTCTTCTTCGCCACTTCCTTGACCAGCTCGGCGCCGATCTTCTCGTAGGGGTCCTCGAGCTCGATCTCCTTGGCGATGGAGACCCCGTCGTTGGTGATCGTCGGTGCGCCCCACTTCTTGTCGAGCACGACGTTCCGGCCCTTCGGCCCGAGGGTGACCCGCACCGCGTCAGCGAGCTTGTTCATCCCGCTCTCGAGCGAACGGCGGGCGTCCTCGTCGAATGAGATCAGCTTGGCCATCTGGTGTTCCTCCGTGGTCGTTGCGATCGGTGACCCGTCCGGGTCGGACCCGTCACTCTTCGTTAGCACTCTAGATGATTGAGTGCTAACAGCAAACCACGTCGGTCCCCTGCGTGCAAGACCGTGCCTCAGATCCGGTTGCCGGCCCGGGGAGAGCTGGGCGCACCGGGACCTGCCGGCCACCGCCACCGGGCGCACGATCCGTCACGAGCCTCATTGCCGGCCTCGGCCGGCTGGCCGCGAAGCCGGACTCAACCACCGGCGACGGCGGAGAGCCGGGTTCAGCCGCCGGCGACGGCGGGGATCACCGAGACGGTCTGGCCGTCGGCCACCGCGGTCGACAGCCCGTCGAGGAAGCGGACGTCCTCGTCGGCCACGAACACGTTGACGAACCTGCGCAGCTCGCCGGCGTCGTCGAAGAGCCGCTCGCCGAAGCCCGGATGGGCGCTGTCCAACGCCTTGAGCACCTCGCCCACCGTCGAGCCCTCGACCTTGATCTCGCCGGCACCGCCGGTGAGCTGGCGGAGCTGGGTCGGGATGCGGACAGTGATGCTCATCGGTCACTCCTCTGCGCGGCTACGTCGGCCCGAACGCCGTCAGCGCCCAGGTCGACGGCAGCGTCGAACGCGTCCAGGGTGGGAGCGATCGTAGCTGTCGGCCCGACCCGGTCGAACAGTGCTTCGGTCGTCTTCAGCCCGTGCCCGGTTACCATCGCCACCACGCACTCGTCCGAGCGCACCTGGCCGGACGCGGCCAGTTTGGCCAGCGTGGCGATCGTCACCCCGCCGGCCGTCTCGGCGAAGATGCCCTCGGTCCGGGCCAGGAGCTCGATCCCGTCGAGGATCTCGTCGTCGGTCACGGCGGCACACGAGCCGCCCGACTCGCGGATGGTCTGCAGCGCATACCAGCCGTCCGCCGGGTTGCCGATGGCCAGGGACTTGGCGATCGTCGACGGCTTGACCGGCCGGATGGCGTCGGTCCCCTCGGCGAACGCCGTGGCGACGGGGGCGCACCCGGCCGCCTGGGCCCCCGACACCCGCACCTCGGGAACCTCGTCGAGGAGGCCGACTTTGGCCAGCTCGGCGAAGCCCTTGGCGATCTTGGTGAGCTGGCTCCCCGATCCGATGGGCACGATCACGTGGTCGGGGGCCCGCCAGCCCAGCTGTTCAGCGGTCTCGAAGGCGAGGGTCTTCGACCCCTCGGCGTAGTAGGTCCGCACGTTGACGTTGACGAACGCCCAGTCGGGGTGCTCGCTCGTCAGCTCCGCGCACAGCCGGTTGACGTCGTCGTAGGTGCCGTCGACGGCGACGACACGCCCCCCGTAGACGGCGGTCATCGTCACCTTGGCCCGCTCCAGGTCAGAGGGGATGAGGACCACCGACTCCAGGCCCGCCCGTGCTGCGTGCGCCGCCACCGAATTGGCCAGGTTCCCCGTCGAGGCGCAGGCGGCGACCTTCAATCCCAGCTGGCGGGCCTTGGTGAGGGCGACCGACACGACACGGTCCTTGAATGACCCGGTCGGGTTGGCGGTGTCGTCCTTGATCCACAGCTCCCCCAGACCGAGCTCGGCCGCCAACCGGTCGGCCCTGACGAGGGGCGTGAACCCGGCGCCCAGGTCGACAGGGTTGGGATCGTCCACCGGCAGCAGGTCGGCGTAGCGCCAGATGGTCCTGGGACCGCTCTCGATCCGCTCCCTCGTCACCGTGGCGCGGATCTGGTCGTAGTCGTAGCTGACCTCGAGCGGCCCGAAGCAGAAGTCACAGACGTGCAGGGCCTCGGCCGGATAGGTACGGCCGCACTCTCGACAGCGCAGGCCAGAAACGGAACTCACAGGAACCTCCCTCATCGCTCGGGCATTGGCACCTGGCGTCCCGACGATGTGTCGGGTATCACTGGTTGCCGCGGCGTCACAGGGCCCGTCCCTCAGCCGCTCTGGATGATCGCTCCATGGTGGACGATGGAAGCACCCTTCGTCAATGCGGCCCCCTCACCAGCCGGCACCGGGCGTCCCGCTGGGCGCCTCCCGTGCTCTTGAGGGATGATGGCGGCATGTCCGATGCCCCCGGTCCGAAGGTCACTCGCGGCGCGTCCGTGCCCGGTGGTGGGCCGGTGATCGAGGCCGCCGACTACCCACTGGAGCGCCTCCTCGAGGCGAAGGGGTCACGGCGGGTGACCGTGTGCATCCCCGCCCTCAACGAGGTGGCAACCATCGCCGGGGTGGTGCGGCCCATCGTCGACGGGCTCACCGGCTCGGGCGGTGTCCCGCTCGTCGACGAGGTGCTGGTGGTCGACGACGGCTCGACGGACGCCACCGCCGAGGTGGCCCGTTCCGCAGGGGCGACCGTGGTGGCCGGCCCGCCGGGCGGGTTCGGGGGTAAGGGCCAGGCCATGGCAGCCGGCCTGGAGATGGCACGCGGCGACCTCATCGCCTTCGTCGACGCGGACGTCACCACCTTCGGCCCCCACTTCGTCACCGGCCTGCTCGGGCCGCTGCTCACCGACGAGTCGATCTCCCTGGTCAAAGGGTTCTACCTCCGACCGCTCGACGGCGAGATCGACGGCGGGGGCCGCGTCACCCAGCTGACGGCGCTGCCCGCCATCGACCTCCTCTTCCCCGACCTGCGCGGCATCCGGCAGCCCCTCGCCGGAGAGACGGCGGCACCGCGGTCCGTCCTGGAGAAGTGCGGGCTCGCAGACGGGTACGCGGTGGAGATCGCCCTCCTCATCGACGTCGTGTCCCGGTTCGGGCCCGACAGCGTGGCCCAGGTCGACCTGGGGGTGCGCGCCCACCGCAACCGGTCCCTCGCCGAACTGCGGGTCCAGGCGACCGACGTCCTGCGAGCCGCCCTCCAGCGAGCCGAGATCCCCACGCGCGGGTGACGCACCCGGCTGTCCGGGCCGGCGCCGCGGACGCTCCGGGCACGCAGGAGGAGGCCGGAGCACGGGCGGCTCCGGCGGAGCCCGGCCAGGGGCAGAGCCCGTGGCGCCTCGCCCGGCATCTGCCGGTCATCGTGATGATCGCCGCGTTCGCCACGTACTACTCGGCGGCGAGCATCCAGAGCTACGAGGGCTACGGCCAGCCCGCCTTCGACCTCGGGATCTTCGACCAGGGGCTGTGGCTCCTGAGCCGGTTCCACGCCCCCTTCGTGACCGTCATGGGCCGGAACCTCTTCGGGGACCACACCTCCTTCATCCTCCTGCCCCTCGTCCCCCTGTACTGGATCGATCCCGATGTCAGGTTGCTCCTCGCCGCCCAGGCGTGCGCAGTGGCCGCGGCGGCCATCCCCGTCTACCTGCTGGCGTTGCGGCGCCTCGGCAGCGCGGCCCTCGCCACCCTCCTCGCCGCCACCCTGCTCCTGAGTCCTTCCCTCCAGAACGGGCTCCTGGAGCAGTTCCACCCGGAGGCGTTGCTCACCCTGACCCTGGCCCTCGCCCTGTACGCGGCCATCGAGTCGAAGTGGCGCCTCCTGGCCGTCGCCACCGTGCTCTCGCTGCTGGCCAAGGAGGACGTCGCCGCCTACATCGTCCCCCTCGGGCTGTGGGTACTCCTCCGCCGGAACCGGCGGTGGGGGGCCGCCATGATCGCAGGGGCGGCAGCGTGGACGGCGTTCGCCTACGGCGTGGTCATCCAGCAGCTCCTCGGCGCGCCGGGCTTCTACGCCGACCGCATCCCCTTCGGGGGGATCACGGGCGCCCTGTCCGAACCGTTCCGGAGACCCGCCGCGTTCTTCCGGTACCTCGGGAGCGACGGCCGCCTCTTTTACCTGTGGCAACTGGCGTGCAGCGCAGGGTGGGTCTTCGCCGTCGGCCCCGAAGTCGGAGCGATCGCGTTGCTCGCCGTGTTCGAGAACGTGGTGAGCAACGACCCCTACATGCACCAGATTGTCTTCCACTACTCGATGCCCCTGGCCCCGGTAGTGGTGATCGGCACCGTATGGGCCATCGCCCGCCTGCGCCGCACCTGGCTGCGCCGGGCCGCCACCGCCGTCGCCGTGGTGTCGGCGCTGGCGTCGAGCGTCCTGTGGGGGCTCGCCCCCTGGTCCCGCCAGGTACCGACGCCGGCATGGAACCCGAACGGCTCCTTCGCCCGGGGAGCGTCCGCCCTCGAGGCCCGCATCCCGCCCGATGCGGCGGTGTCCGCCTGGTACCCGTTCGTGGCCCACCTGGACCACCGAACGCAGATCTACCTGTGGCCCACGCCGTTCCACGCCGAGTACTGGGGCCGCTTCACCCAGGACGGTCAGCGACTGCCCGCCGCCGCGGCCATCCGCTACGTGCTCCTGCCCGATGCCTACCTCTCGGCCGGGGACCGGAAGGTCCTGGCGTCGATCTCGCACCAGTTCACTCCCGTCGCGAGCAAGGGCGGGGTGGTGCTCTACGAGCGGGTCGGACCTGGCCCTCCGATCCATAGCCCCTGAGCAGGCAGTCTTCACGTGAACGGGGATGGCCGAGGTCTCGCCCGCTAGGGTTGGGGAGATGGCGAGCGGCGAAGGCCAGCTCGATCCGCACCGGGCGGGCGCGGATCGGAGCCCCTCCGGTTCCGCCCTCGGGGACCTCCTCGGACCTCCGGGGACCACCGTGGTCGTCTCCAATCGCGGGCCGCTGTCGTTCTCGTTCGACGACGCCGGCAATCCGGTGCGGAGCTCGTCGGCCGGGGGACTGGCGGGGACCATCCGCCCCCTCCTGACCGACTCCGGGGCGACGTGGGTGTCGTGCGCCCTCTCCGACGCCGACCGGGCGGCGGCCAGCGCCGGCCACATGTCGGCCCACGGCTTCCGGCTGGAGATGGTCGATCCCGACCCCGAGCTCTACCGCCAGGCCTACGACGTCGTCTCCAACGCCACCCTCTGGTTCTGCCATCACCATCTCTTCGACGGGGCCCGGAGCCCCCGTCCCGACGCCGGGTGGAACCGCGCATGGGACGCTTACCGCGCCTTCAACGAGCTGGTGGCCGAGCGGGTGGCATCCGTTGCTCCCACCGGTGCGCGGATCCTGGTCCAGGACTACCACCTCTGCCTGGTGGGGTCGGTGCTCCGCGATGTCCGGCCCGATCTCCGGGCCGTGCACTTCAGCCATACGCCGTTCGCCGAACCCGGCGTCCTCGCCATGCTCCCGGACCGGGCCGTCGCCGAGCTCCTGGCCGGAATGGCCGCGTTCCGGGCATGCGGCTTCCACGCGCGGCGCTGGGCCGACGCCTACGAGGCGTGCCAGGCGCGCCTGGGCGAAGGCCCGCCGGCGCCCACCTTCGTCTCGGCCCTGTCCACCGACCCCGCCCGCCTCGAGGAGGAGGCCGGCAGCCCCTCGGTGTCGAGGGCGGCGGCGATGCTCGACCGGGAGCTGGGCTCCTCGGACCGCAAGCTCATCGTGCGGGTGGACCGCATGGAGCTGTCGAAGAACGTCCTCCGCGGCTTCTGGGCCTACGACGAGCTGTTGGCCCGCTTCCCCCAGTGGCGTGGCCGGGTGACCTTCCTCGCGCTCACCTACCCGTCCCGCCAGGGCCTGGCCGAGTACGCCGCCTACCAGGCGGAGGTCGAGTCCGAGGTGGCGCGGATCAACGACCGGTGGGGGACGTCCGACTGGACCCCCGTCGTCCTCCACGTGGAGGACGACTTCCCCCGGTCGCTGGCAGCCCTTTCCCGCTACGACGTGCTCGTCGTCAACCCGGTGCGCGACGGCATGAACCTGGTGGCGAAGGAAGGACCTTTGGTCAACCGGACCGACGGCGTGGTCGCCCTGTCACGCGAGACCGGTGCATTCGCCGAGCTCGCCCCCGCGGTGGTGGAGGTCCCTCCTTACGACGTGAGCGGGACCTGTGACGCCCTGGTCGAGGCGCTGGAGATGCCGCTCGCCGAGCGTGCGAAACGGGCCGAGGCCGCCCGGTCCATCATCACGTCCCGCCACCCGGTCCACTGGCTGGCGGACCAGCTCCGGGCGGCCGAGTAGCGGGCGGCTGGTGCAACTTCAGCCGGCTGGTGCAACTTCAGCCGGCTGGTGCAACCTCAGCCGGCTGGTGCAACCTCAGCCGGCTGGTGCTGCCGCAGCCGCTGCCATCCCGTCGAGGGCACGGACGGCACCTGCGGGTCCGTCCACCAGGACGTCGGCGAGTGCCACCACTTCAGGAGGACATTCGGCGTCGGCTGCGACCACCTTCGCCACCGGGATTCCCTCGTCAAGCGCCACCCGGTCCAGGGCGGCGAACGCGGGCAGGTCGCCGAGATCATCACCGAAGAAGCACGCCGCGCCGGCGCCGGCCACCAGTTCGCCGACGACCGTCCCCTTGTCCACGTCGATCGGGGGGCGGAGCTCGAGCGTGGCACGACCCGGGTGGGAGACCAGCCCGGAGCGTTCCCCCTCGACCGCTACCGCCTCGGCCATCCGCGCCGCCTGGTCCGGTCGCCGGCGCCAGTGCACGGTGACGGCCAGCCCCTTGCGCTCCACCTCGACGCCGTCCGGCGCCACGGCCGCGAGGCGGTCGGCGACGACGGACACGACCGGCCGCCACGGGTCGGCCGCCGGGACCTCGACCGGGCTCCCGTCCACCCACCGCTCGAGACCGTAGATCCCCACGAGGACCACGCCCTCGATGTCGCCCAGGTGTCGGGCCAGGAAGGACAGCGGGCGTCCGGACACGACCGCCACCGTCCCGAACACCGAGGCGGCGCGGGCCAACGCCTCACGGGCGCCCGGCACGGGGCGGGCGGCCCCGGGGTCCTCGACTATGGCCGCCAGCGTGCCGTCGAAATCGGTGATGACCGCCGCCCGCCGGCCGGCCGCTGCGATGGGGGCCAACGACCCCAGGTGTCGCCCGAGATCGTCGGGACCGCTCACCCCAGGGTCGACGACGTGGAGGCCGACACCACCTGGGGGCCGAGGTCGGCACCGATGATGATCACGACGTCGGCGCCGCCGGTGGCGGCCACCGGCGCCGAGCTGGTGAGCGGCTGGACGGCGCTGGACGGCAGGTGGAGCGACGACGCGATGGCCCTGGCCGGGCCCTCCTGGCCGGCCGCGTAGTACACGCTCGACTTCGCCACCGAGATGGTGGCGTTGACCGCCGGCAGGACCGACCACCCTGCGCTGCGGAGCTGGTTCGACAGGTCGCCGGCGGCCCCGGAGGACGTCGAGCCGTTGGCTACCAGGACGGGGACGTTGGTCGGTGGGGCGGTGGTGGTGGTCGTGGTCGGGTGGGGGGCCGTCGTCGTGGTGGCCGCCACCTGAGGCGAGGTGGCCGAACCCTTGATCGCGGTCGGGTGCACCTGACTGACGAGGAGCACAGCGAGGATGACGAAGAGGACGAGGAGGAGGACAGCCCGGGCGAACGGGAACGGCCGCCGATCCGGCGACGGACGTGCTCCCGGGCGCCGGCGGGGCTCTTCAGGGCTGGCCATGCCCCGCAAGCCTGCCCGGCAGGGGGCAGGGGTGCAAGAACCACCGCACGGGCCGGGGCGGGATGGCGCCCACCGGCAGGACGGCAGCTCGACCAACGAACCGGCGCGGCCGTTGCCGCCTGCGTGCGGACGACGCCCGGCACTCGGACGTGGATCCGGCCTCTAGGCTTCGCAGGGTTCGCCTCCGGGCGGGCCACCAGTGCCGGTGTGGCGCAGCTGGTAGCGCAGGCGACTTGTAATCGTCAGGTCGTGGGTTCGAGTCCCACCACCGGCTCTCCTTTGATTGCAGCTCACATCGGATAGTTTGCAAGCGCTGGGCCGTCGACCGTGACCTCACTGAGCGGATCGAGCTGCTCGCCGGAGTAGCCCACCCCCACCACGCCAACCGCCGGCTGGTCAAGCACCTCACCGCCGAAGCCGACGCCCTCTTCACCTTCCTCGACAACCCCGACGTCGACGCCACCAACTGGCGGAGCGAGCAGGCCATCCGGCCGGCCGTCGTGAACCGCGAGGTGTGGGGAGCCAACCGAACCTGGCGAGGAGCCGCCACCCAGGGCCGGATCATGAGTGCGATCCGGACCGCCACCCAGCAGGGCATCGACCCGATCGACTTCCTCATCCGGCTGGCACGAGCGCCCGACCCCGGTGCCGTCAGCCTCATTGCCTGAAATCCCCACGGTCACCACTGCGTATACGCCGATGAGCGACCGGTCACGCCCCGGCATCCAAGTACGCGCACCGGAGCGTCGGAGGTACAGGTCTTCGTCGGCCGGGACGACCGAGGGCGGGTGCAGCACCGAAGCATCAGGTGCCATGGGGCCAAGCGACCGGCCAGTTGGGAGCTGTCCCGGCTGGTTGCCGAGTAGGGACGCTCCCTCAAACACCTGCCGGCACCCGCGGTCCTCTCACCGCCGGCGCGCCCGTGACCGACCAGTTGACGATCATCGTCGCCATCGGGGGATGGAAGCGCAACCGTTGGCAGTACCTCAGCCCGAACACCGTGTGCGGGTACGAGGGCGAATGGGCGCCACGTCCGCTCGTCGATCAGGACCCGCCGCATCACAGAGCTGAGCCGATAGAAGTGGAGCGGTACTTCCGCGTGCCGAAGGAAGCCGGTGCCGGTCAGACGACCGTCCGGCCAGGAACTCACCGAGGATCACCCCGGTGCCACCCACGTGCAAGCCGTACGGCCTGTCCGAGGCCCCACCACGTAGGGGCCCCGCACCAAACAGCAGAAGCCGCGAATCGGATCGGAGAGTGCCGTCGACAAGGCGCCGGGGATCCGCACGAGGCCCACGGAGTGACATCGCCGTGCCGGCCCGGAAACACTACGGGCGGAAGCACAATGGGAGACGAGGCGGTCCCATGCTGGTGGCGGAAAGGCGGTCCCATGCTGGCGGGTGACACACTCATCGCTTTTCGAAGTCGTCACGGCTCACGAACCGCCAGGCACCGACGGCAGCAAGGGTTGCCAGCAAGCCCGTCAGGTACGCAGCTGCGACCGGCACCGAGACGAGCGTTCCGTGGTTCATCTGGTCGACGAGATTCACCATGAGGACCGGAGGAGCGATCACCTGCACAATCCCCTCGGGCACCCACTTGGCCACCCCAGGGTCGCTCAGGGCCAGCAGGTTCGCCACCGCCAGCTCCCAGGCCACCAGCAGCGTCAGGACCGCGGAGCGATTCGGCCAGATCGTGGCGACCCCCATCCAGACGGAGGCGACAACGACGACGGCCAGCATGATTCGCAGGAGCTCCGAGCTGGCGGCGACCATGAGCGTGCTCATCGAGATATGCCCGACAACCGGGAAGAGGAGGCCCTCGGCCTCGACGCCGAGCACGCAACCGCTCAGCGACACGACAGCGAACGCCGCAGCACCGGTCAGACCGACGCTCCACTTGGCGCCAAGAAGTAGGGCGCGCTGCGGCACGACCACGAGGGTCGTGGTCCACGTATGGTGAACATCTTCAGCACTGAGTACGAGCACGCAGAGGATCGCGGCGAACAGCTCGCTGGCCGCCGCCGGTGCGACGAGCGCTCCGGCAGAGGCACCCGGCAGCAGCCGCTCATGGAAGGCGTTCACCGCCCCGGCCAGCCCGCCGGCCAACCCGGTCGCGGTGACGAGTGCCCACGTGCTCTTGGCCCAGGCGACCTTTCGCCACTCGGCCCGCACTACGTGGCGCCGGCCATCCATCGACGGCCCGCCAGGAGTCACGCGCGCTCTGTCCGTCTGATCGACAGGGCCGCTGCAACCGCAGCCACAATCACCACGGCTGTGACGACCACCGCTCCGGCGACGGCGCTCGGTGTCGCCGTCTGATTGCTGCCGCTTATGGCAGCGATCGTCAACGCTTGGGGAGACTGGGCGAAGCCCTGACTCGCCCATTCCGGCAGCCAGCGCGCCAGGTTCGGCGCTGCTTCAGCCAGATACCAACGCAGGCCGACGGCATAGGCCACTGCTCCCGTGACGGCGAGTGCCGGCAAACGGACGAGGAGGCCTATGGCGCTCCATAGGGTAGCGAGCAACCCGCAGGCCAGTGCGGTCCCAGGAGCTGTGGTGGCAACAGCGTGCCAAAGCATCGAGATCGTCGGCGCTCCAGCGGCGTGTTGGAGGTGGAACACCCGGGCGTCGTGAGGAACGAAGGCGGAGGCGACAGCCCCGGCAGCCATCGTGCCAGCCACGCCGATAGCGGCACCGCCGAAGAACGCAACGACGAACTTCACCACCACGACGTCCCACCGTCTTGGGCGGGCGGTGAGGCTCACGGCCCAGGTCCGAGCCCGCCACTCGATCGTCCCTCCGACGACTCCGAATATGATCGCTCCGTACTCGGCGAGCGAACCCGCATCTGCCTGTTCTTGCAGCCTGGCGGCCACGTCAGGGTGGATGACATGCACCGACCCGGGGAAGTTCGGGACCCCGCTCCGGGCGGCCAGAATTCCGGCCGTGCCGGCGGCGAGCAGGACCCCCACTCCCGCTGCCACCCATGTCCATCGGAGCATGACGAGCTTCCGGAGCTCCGCCCGGGGAAGACCCAGGTGAACGTTTGGCACCGTCATCGGCGGTCGGCCGACCCGGTCGAGTCCCTCGCCGCACCCCACAGGTCGAGGGAACCCGCGGTCATCGGCAGGCTCGCTCCCGAAGTGTGGGCCATGTAGATGGCCTCGAGCGAGGGCTCGCGGATGCCGAGGGCGAGCACCGGCGTTCCCGCCATTGCCGCGATCCGGCCGACCTCGTCGGCGACCTTTCCTGCAATCACGAGGAGACCGGGGGTCGCCGCGACCTCATGTACGTCGTAGCCGCGATCTCGGAGTGCCGCCGCCAGGACCTCGGGGCGGTCCGTACGGACCTCGGTGCTGACAGCACCCGACGCGATGAACTCTGACAGCGAGCAATCGGCACGGATCTGGCCCTCGGCCACCACGACGACGTGGTCAATGCTCTGTGCCATTTCCGCAAGGAGGTGAGAGGCGATGAAGACCGCTCGCCCCCGGGCAGCCTGGGCACGGGCAAACGCGCGGAACCAGGCAATGCCCTCAGGGTCGAGCCCGTTTGTCGGCTCGTCCAGAAGGAGGATCGGCGGATCGGCGAGCAGGGCCACTCCCAGCGACAGGCGTTGCCGCATGCCAAGCGACAAGGCACGCACTGGACGCCGTGCCACGGCGGCGAGGCCCACGATGTCGAGGACCTCTTCCACCCTGCGCCCGGAGACCCCGACAGCGTCAGCGACGATCCGGGCGTGCGCCCGTGCACTGCAGCCCGGAAAGAACCCAGCCTGCTCGAACATCGAGCCGAGCACGGCAGCCGGTCGCCGATGGACGGCGAACGGCCGCCCTGCGACGAGAACTGATCCCTGCGACGGCTTGAGCAGACCCACGATCAACTTCAGCGTGGTCGTCTTTCCGGCTCCATTGGGACCCAGGAAGCCCGTCACCTCACCGAAGCGGACGTCAAAGGAACATCCTCGCACAGCAGCGGTAGTGCCGAAATGCTTGCAGAGGTCCCGGGCACGGATCGCCACGTCGTCCGCACTGCCGACGTTCGACAACAACGGCATCAGCCCTCCAGCATCATCTGTGGGGTCGAGTCCCGACTCTTGTTCGTCAGGTGCTCGACCCCACAGTACTTGCACGATCGTTTTCGTATGCCTCAGGAGTGCACGTCGATGCAGGCCGCCGTCGCCAAGGACCAATGGCTGGGACCATCTTGGTACCAGAGATCTGAGCAGTAATTGCCCGCCGGCACGTTCTTGTTAGCCGTCCAAGTCGGACCACTCACTATGGTCGGAGAGGCATTACTCTGAACATCAATCGTGGGACCATTGACCAAGACATTGCCGCCCGGCGCATTAATGCTTACATGGTACTTACCGGGATTCGCAAAGAGGCAGACCCCACTGTAGCACGTTGCTTGCACCATACCCCAGCCATGAAGCGAGTCAACATAGAGACCAGTGCTGTTCGGCCCCGTTGCAATACAAGCCTGAAAATAGGTCACCTGGTACCTGGACGGGGGGGCGCAACCGGTGGCCGCTGCAACCGCAGACCCCTGAGAAGCAAACTGCACTCCCGCACCGATGGGTGCCGCGGTTGCCGCACCTGCCACTGCAACTTTCAGAGCTTTCTCAGAATATCGTCGCATAATAGATCTGATCCTTTGAACTTGAAGTCAGTGCCGAACTATTACTCCGCTTCGTAGCGCACCAGCGATGGCGATACGGCGCGTTGACGGCGGCTGTTTACCCCCGAGTGAATCGGGAACTGAGCTAATCTACGGAACTCTTTACGTCAGGATCGAGGGGCGCATCCTTTCCTACTTTATGCAGCCGGGCCGTCGGTTGGACGCCTATCCGGCCGCGTGAGGTCGCGCTGACGGAGCACGTCCCGCATGGATTTGTCGGCGAGATCTTCTCTGTAGATGGCAACGACATGCCGATCCCAAAAGCGGCCGTCGTAGTACACATGGCCCTTCAACACGCCTTCGAGGCGCCCGACCGCGGCAATGGCGCCGCGAAGCAGCGGCAGATTAAAGCTGGGTACCTCGATATAGAGCTTTCGAAGCCTGAATGTCTGAAACAGATATTGAGCAAAGAGATAGCCAGCCTCTATACCGATTCCAGTCCGGTGAGCAGCTGGAGCCATTGCGGCTGCAAGGGAGGCTACGCCCGCATTGATATCAGGATTGTACGCTTGAACATGGCCGACTGGCTGGCCGGTGGCTCGCTCCACCACCACGAACTGGGCAAGCAGTCCTTGTGACATTTCCGTCTGGAACTGCTCACGAGGTGGGACCGCCCCGAGGTACCGCCAACGCGGCCCCGTCCACTCGTCGCAAACGAGACTGTAGAGGAAGTCGATATGGCTATGCTCTACGGGAACCATGCGGACCCAGCGTCCCGTCCGGAACGCCCGCACCTCAGCCGGTAATAGCAGATCAGAAGGCTCCGTTGGTGGCACGGCAAACTCCGCGACGGGCGTGATGCCCGTCATACCGGTGCCACGCTGATGGGTCCCCAGCGTTCAGCGAGGCGGTCGTTCTCAATGCGGAAGATGCCGACCGACTCGCAGAGCAAGGTGACGGGGACGGCGGGTCCCTCGACTTGACCGGAGCCGAAGAGTCGGTAAGCGACCCGATCTCCGGTGGCGAAGGCGTCCTCGAGATGGAAGGTGAGATCCGCAGACGGGTGATCGAGTGCCTCGATCAATGTTTGCATCGTCGTAAGCGAACCCGCGACCGGCTGGTCCGGGTATTGGTTGCCGAAGACGATGGGGTGGTGGTCCACAAAGTTCGCCGCAACTAGTGCGTGGAGTGCTTCTCGGCTGTGATCGTTGAGGACTCGGTCCACAAACTCGCTTACCAGCCCAATCCGATCGTCCCTGCGATCGTTGCATGCAGAGTAGGAGCGGGCATCTGTGGCGTAGCTGTTCACTGCGCTGCACGGACGGCTGTAGCCTCCGCTTCACCGGATGCTGCAGCAGTATCAAACGCGTAGGCAAGCGCGTCATCGACAGTAGTCAGGATCGGATATTCTCCTGCTGGCTTGGGCCCGGTCGTGGAGGAGCGTCCAAATGCCTCGTGGATAACGACGACGAGCTCCAGCAGTAGAAAGGAGTCGAAGCCGAGGTCTTCGACCAGGCGATCGCGCCCATCTGGGCGTTCAGGAAGATCAAATTCCCCCTGGATGAAGGAACAGAACGATGCCTTGTCGTCGAGCAATTTCGATCCGGGACGGCCCTCGGATTCGATCACGTATTCCTCCGTTCCGCGAAGACACAAGGCGCGCCGAATACGACCGACTGTCACAGAAGTTGGGGCACTCGACCCCACCGCCACAACCGCTTAATTCGAACCGCCGCACCGGGTCGCAATCCGACCCGGGCGGGTTGACTGTAGCGAGTGCCCCAATGGGTGTCAAGAATCCAGATTGCTTTCGCACGATGGGCGTTGTCACGCTCGATTCGACGCTGGGTTGAGCGCCGTCGATGATCAGGGCAGCGTTGGCATGTGCGCACGGGTTCGGTCAGAATCTGCTCCTGGCGGTCCGGTGTTCCACGGAAGGTGGTGGTGACGCGTCCGTGACTGCCCCTCGGAAAGGGAGACGATGCCCGGGCCTATCGAGATGCGACCAGGCAGCAGGCTTGAACGGCGTCTGCTCGATTGGCTCGATCAGCCCGATCCTCAGCGCGGCGTCCATTTTGCCTCCGACGACGGCACCTGGGAGTTCGTCGCATACGACCGGCTGGCCGGCGACGTGCGGGAGGCGGCGGCCGGGCTGGAGCAGATGGGCGTGGGAGCTGGCGATGTCGTGATGACCGTCCTCCCGGGGAGCGCCCGGTTCATAGCGTCGTTCTTCGGGACTCTGTTGCGGGGGGCGATCCCTTCCCCGGTTGCTCCCCGGACCGCGTACGAGGACCGAACCACCTATCTTCGACATCTTGAAGGCGTGCTCATGTCGGGCAGTCCCCGGATGGTCGTGACCGACCCCGAGAATGCCGGCGAGATCGTGGCCATAGCTGCCACTGCCGCCGCCACGGGGCCCCGCGCCATCCCGGTCGTCAGCTCTGAAGCTGTGGCGGCAGAAGGTCGCAGAGCGAGCGGGGTGATGGCGAGCTCCTCGCCCCGGCCCCCTGACCGCTCCCCCAGCAACCCGAACGTGGAGGGGACCGACCCCGTCCGGGACCCCGCCCGGATCGCGCTGCTGCAATTCACGTCGGGTTCCAGCAGCTTGGCCAAGGGCGTGGCCGTCCCGGCGAGCGCCCTCGAGGCCAATATCAACGCCATCGCTCGGTGGTTGGGATTCTCACCAGGGCTCCCCGTCGCCTCGTGGCTCCCCGTCCACCACGACATGGGCCTCGTCGGTTGCCTCTTGGCCCCTATCTGCTGTGGATCCGACCTGTGGTCGATGTCCCCCACAGCTTTCATCGCCGACCCTGGACGGTATGTGCAGTGCTTCTCTGAGCACGGTGCCGCATTCAGCGCCATGCCCAGTTTCGGTCTCGGCTATCTACTGCGACGCGCCAGAATGGACGATTGCAGTGGGCTCGACCTGTCGTCGGTGCAGGGAATCGTGCTGGGAGCTGAGCGGACTGATCCGCGGTTGTTGCAACGCGCTCAGGCGGCTCTGGGCGCCATCGGGCTCCGCCCCGGCGCGTTGCTCCCCGCATACGGCCTGGCTGAGTCGACCCTCGCTGTCACGGGAGTCCGACCCGGTGATCCGCTGGGGACAATCCGATTGAATGCCGGTGGTACGAAGGTCATTGAGAGAAGAAGCGATCCTCTGGACACCAGTGGCATCCTGACATGCGGCAGAGCCCTGTCGGGCACCATCGTGAGGGTCGTCTCGGAGTCCGGAGAGGAGCTCCCCGATGGGACGGTCGGCGAAGTGGTGGTTGAAGGAGCGTCAGTGGCCGCCGGCTACTGGCACGATGGCAACCCCTTGTCGTCGACGCGCTTCGAGGAAGGCCGACTGTTCACAGGCGACGCCGGAGTCCTGGTTGACGAGGAGTTGTACCTGATCGGTCGAATGGGCGACGCCCTGAAGGTCCGAGGCCGTCCCGTGTTCGCCGAGGACCTGGAGCTCGCCCTCGTCCATGCCGGCCTCCAACCGCACAAGGTCGTTGTCACACTTGGCCTCGTGGACACCACGCCGACTGTTCTGGTGTTGCTTGAGGAGGAACGGGAGGCCGCCGTTGCGCTGGCCCACGACACCATCAGGCGGCTTGCGCCGACGACCTCGGTGCTCGTGCGCCGCCTGCCGGCGGGATCGTTTGTGCGGACCTCGAGTGGGAAGCCTCGGCGCCGGGTCCTATGGGATCACTACGTTTGATGAGCTCGCGACCATCGCTCCGCCAGTTCTGCTGTCCGCTCTCCGGGCCGCGGTCATCTCCGTGAGCGGCTCCGTCGCCGAGCAGGAGACGTTGCTGGAAGACAGGCGGCGTTCGGGGGAACGCCAGGCGGCACCGCTCTCCAAGGGTGACCCGGCAGCGGAGCCGGCTCGTCCGTGTCGCCGTTCGGGGAAGGACCACGGACGTCACGGTCATCGAGGCGTACCGGTGGGGCCGGTCGACCGGGAGCTCGCTACACCGATGCCCACGTACCGCCCCGACTACGGCGGTGGGGTGGTCTTCGAGCGGGAAGCCGAGCAGTTCTCCTGCGAGCTGCGTGACGCCCGGCCGATCGTCACCCGCTTCACCGTCGGGATCGGACGGTGCCGGTCGTGCAAGAAGCGCCTCCAGCGTCGACATCCTGAGTAGACCTCGGTTGCCTCGAAGCTGCCGCTAGTCAGATCGGGCCCCGTGCTCGTGGGCTTGCCACTTGGTTGCGCTACGCCCTCGGGCTCAGCTTCGCGAAACCTCGGCCGTGCTCTCCCGCTTCGGGGTGCCCGTCGCTCCTGGTGCGCTCTCGCCGGGTGCGCAGGAAGCGGGCAGCGATTCCGTCCCAGCCCAGGAGGCCATCGTCGAGAAGCTCAACGATGCCGGCATGGTGGTGAAGGGCGAGACCGGCTGGCGGGTGGAGGGCCGTAGTGCCTGGCTGTGGGCGGCGGCCCCGAAGGAGGCGCCCGTCTACAACGTGTCCGAGCGACGGGGCTTCGAGGCGGCCACCGTGCTGCTCGACGAGGACCACGATGGCACCCTGGTCCGGGACTGCTGGGTCGCCTGCCGCAGCTACGACAAGGCCACCCACCAGAACTGCCCAGCTCACCTGCCCCGCCGCTGCGTCGAGCTATCGTCCGACCTGGCGGGCTGGGCGAGAGGTGCCGCTCGGCAGGTGAAGGAGATCCTGCTTGCCGCACTCGGCGCCCGCGAGCCGGCTGCGGGAAAGCGCGGGGCGTCGCCTCAGATCTGGCTGAGCCGATCGAGCTGCCGGCCAAGGAAGCCCGTACCCTCGACGCCAAGCGCCGGCTGGTCACGCACCTCGCCGCCGAGCGCAACGCCCTCTTCGCCTTCCTCGACAATCCCGACATCGACGCCACCAATCAGCAGGGCGAGCAGGCTGTCCGCCCCGCCGTCGTGAGCCGCAAGGTCTGGAGCGGCAAGCGCACCTGGCGAGGCGCCAGCCCAGGTCCCGATCATGAGTGCGCTTCGGACCGCACCCCAGCAGGCGTCGACCCGCTTGACCTCCTCATCCGGCTGGCCCGTACACCCGATCCCGGTGCTGTCAGCCTCTTCGCCTGGATTCACCACCGCCATCGCCGCGATAGTCCGATGAACGACGGGTCATGCCCCAGCATCCGCGTGCGTCTGACCTCCGCTCCTCGGTGCGTGCGAGTGCTAGTCGCAACTGGAACTACTCGGAGTAGCTGCCCGCGTGCCGTTCAGCCGTTGGTCGGGAGGTGGCTGCCGGTGTCGCCAGGTTCAGGAGTGGGGCTTGGGCCACCACAGTTCGAGCTGGATGTTGTCCGGATCACGGAAGACGAGCGCAGAGCCTGCTGCGACGTCGGCGACCGGCGAGAACAGCACCCCGAGCCGCTCCAGGCGAAGCTGCCACTCATCGAGCGCCGCACGGCTCTCCACTGTGAAGCCGACGTGATCGAGCCCGGCGACACGCTCGTCGAACGGCTCGCCTGCCGACTCGTGGTGCTGGTTGAGCCCGATCACCAGTCCGGACCGGTCATGGACCAGCACGATCATCGTGCGTGAGGGGAACTCGACGCGCCGGAGGCGCCGGGCGTCGAGAACCCGTCCGTACCAGTCAGCACTTGATTCGGCATCGGCCACCGACAGGTCGAGATGGTGGATGCCGAGGAACGTCGTCGCGTCCATGGTCCTCCCTCCGCGAAGGTCCGTCCGATGCGCTGCGACCGGCGCCCGCCGCGGGGTCGCTGGCGGAACTCGCGATGGGTCGGCTCCATCGGGCTCGCGTGACGGCGGTCGTCGCATCCACCCGGAACGCATCGGAGGGACCAATCGCGATCGGTTCGATATTCTAGTCATCAACAGATATTCACGGTAACTCGGGCGCGGCGGGCGGATCGGAGCCCGGGGCGATCGGAGAGGATGCACCAATGCGCGTCGACTACCGCCACGTGTTCCCTCGAGCTGTGCAGGCGATGCTGGGCGTGGAAGCAGCCGTCCATGCCAGCACCCTCGAGCCCGAGCTCCTCGAACTCGTGAAGATCCGGGCGTCGCAGTTGAACCGGTGCGGTTACTGCCTCGACATGCACACCAAGGACGCCGCCGCCATCGGTGTGGCCCCTCAGCGCCTTCACCTCGTCGCCGCCTGGACGGAGGCGCCGGTGTACTCGGAGCGCGAACGTGCCGCCCTCGCCTGGTGTGAGTACCTGACGCTGATGGCATCGCCGGGAGGGCCGGACGATCCCTACGATCTCGTCGCCGCCGAGTTCGACCCCGACGAGATCGTCGCCCTTACCCTGGCCGTCATCGCCATCAACGGGTGGAACAGGCTCGCCGTCGGGCTCCGCTCGCCCGTGGGCAGCTACCAGCGCCCGGCGCCGGCGTAGGGCAACCGCTCGAAAGGCGGGTAGCACCCGCCCTGTTCCGCGCCAATGGGGGCCGCTCCGTCACCCACCGTGTCCGACGAACGCGCACGACCCGGCGGCGATGGGGATTAACGTCGTCGCGGACGGTGTTCCATCGCCATGCACCCTGGACACCGGGAGCCAGCCGGAAGGGAACGTCGATGGCGGACGTGACGACCACGCAGACTGCCTCATCGTTGGTGGCGCGCTACCGGGCCACCCGCGCCCTGACCGAGGCCCTGGCAGCGCCACTCTCGGCCGAGGACCAGACGGTCCAGTCCATGCCCGACGTCAGCCCCACCAAGTGGCACCGTGCCCACACGTCGTGGTTCTTCGAGACGTTCCTGCTCGGTGACCGCCTCGCCGGCTACCGGGCGTTCGACGACGCCTACGCCTTCCTCTTCAACTCGTACTACGTGGCGGTAGGGGCGCGTCACACCCGGGCCGAACGCGGGCTCCTCTCCCGCCCCGGCATCGCCGAGATCGCCGCCTACCGGGACCACGTCGACGACGCCATGGAGGCCCTCTTCGCAGTCGGCCTCGACAACGCCGCGGCCAGCCTGGTCGAGCTGGGCATCCACCACGAGCAGCAGCACCAGGAGCTCCTGGTCATGGACATCAAGCACGTCCTGTCGCGCAGTCCCCTCCTTCCCGCCTACGACCCGAAGCTCATCGGCCCCGAACCGTTCGCCGAGGAGGAGGGCGTCGACGGCGGCAGCGCATCTACCTGGTCAGCGCCGGGGGCGCCCGGGAGCCCGTCGTGGCTGAGCCACCCCGGCGGCATCGTCGACATCGGGCACGACGGCGACGGCTTCTCCTTCGACAACGAGCTCCCCCGGCACCAGGTCCTGCTCCGTCCCTTCGAGTTGGCCGACCAGCCGGTCACCTGCGGTGCGTGGCTCGAGTTCATGGACGACGGCGGCTACGGGCGTCCCGAGCTGTGGCTGTCGGAGGGGTGGGCCACCGTGGAGTCGTCCGGCTGGGACGCTCCCCTGTACTGGTTCCGGGAGGACGAGCTCGCAGCAGGCCACGCCCACCACGACCATGCCGGCTCCCCGGGGAGGGGCCGTGGAGGCTGGCACGTCTTCACCCTCGGCGGACCGCGCCCCGTGGCGCCGTCCGAGCCCGTGTGCCACGTCAGTTACTTCGAGGCCGACGCCTTCGCCCGGTGGGCCGGCTACCGGCTGCCCACCGAGTTCGAGTGGGAGGCGGCCACCCGCGACGGCGACCCCGCCGCCGACCATCTGCACCTCGATCGCCTCCACCCCCGGCCGGCACGCCCCGACCGCCCGGGCGGCGGGGTGTGGCAGTGGACGTCGAGCTCGTACGCCCCCTACCCCGGGTTCACGGCGGCCGCAGGAGCGGTCGGCGAGTACAACGGGAAGTTCATGGTCAACCAGTACGTGCTCCGCGGGGGCAGCTGCGCCACACCGGCCGGCCACGCCCGCACCACCTACCGGAACTTCTTCCCCGCCTCGGCACGATGGGCCTTCTCCGGTGTCCGGCTGGCCCGCGACGCATGACGACCGGACCACCCCCTGCCGCCTGAACCCATACGCGCCCGGTGGCGGCGCCGAACCAGAACCGGACATGCAACCGAACATGCGAGCGCGGCCAACACCTGACAGGAGGTCCCCCATTCCGACCAATCCCGATGTGCGAAGCACGGTGGAGGTCCATCTGACGCCGGCCGACCTGCGCGCCACCATGGAACGGGACGTGCGCGACGGCCTGACCACCTCCCCGAAGTGCCTGCCGCCCGTCTACTTCTACGACGAGCGGGGGAGCCGGCTGTTCGACCAGATCACCCGGCTCGAGGAGTACTACCCGACCCGCTCGGAACGGTGGATCCTGGACCACCACGCGGGCGAGATCGCCCAGCTGGCGAAGGCGGACACGCTGGTGGAGCTGGGCGCGGGCACCTGCGACAAGTCGCGGATCCTGCTCGACGCCATGGGAGCCAACGGCACCCTGGAGCGGTTCGTCCCCCTCGACGTCAGCGAGGAGGTGCTCGTCGAGGCGGCCGAGGCGCTGGTGACCGAGCATCCCGCCCTGGAGGTCCGGGCCGCGGTCGGGGACTTCCACCGCCATCTCGGCCTCCTGCCGCGGGAGGGGCGGCGGATGTTCGCGTTCCTGGGTGGCACCATCGGCAACCTCGATCCCGCCGAGCGGCGGCGGTTCCTCGCCGAGCTGGACTGCGCCATGGACCCGGGCGACTGCCTCCTGCTGGGAACGGACCTGGTCAAGGACCCGGCACGGCTGGTCGCCGCCTACGACGACGCCGCCGGCGTGACAGCCGAGTTCAACCGGAACGTCCTCCACGTGCTGAACCGGGAGCTCGGTGCCGACTTCGCTCCCGACCAGTTCGCCCACGTGGCGCTGTGGAACGCCGGCGAGCAGTGGATCGAGATGCGGTTGCGGTCCGAGCGCGACACCACCGTGCACGTCCGTGCGCTCGACCTCACCGTCCACTTCGCCGCCGGCGAGGAGCTGCGGACGGAGATCAGCTGCAAATTCACGCCTACCGGTCTCGAAGACGAGCTCCTGGCCTGCGGTTTCGTCACCCAGGCGACGTGGCGCTCCCCCGGCGACGAGTTCCAGCTGACCCTGGCCACCCCCTACTGCTGATCGACCAGCGGCCGGTCCGGATGGCGCCGCCGACGGCGGCCGGGGAGGACAGACAGCGGGAACATCCGGCAAGCGCGCTGGGCTCGCCGGTGCCGGCAGGGACATGGCTATGCGAGCCATCTGGGACGGCACGGCCCTCGCCGAGAGCGACGCCACCATCGTCATCGAAGGCAACCACTACTTCCCACCGGACTCGGTCCGCCGAGAGCGCTTCGTCGCCAGCCCGACGCACACCCGGTGCCCGTGGAAGGGTGAAGCCAGCTACGAGACGATCGTGGTCGACGGCGACGAGAACCCCGACGCCGCCTGGTTCTACCCCGAGCCCTCGGATGCAGCCGCCGAGATCCGCGACTACCGGGCCTTCTGGCACGGGGTGACCGTCACCGGCGACTGATCCCAGGCCGGGCCCCGGGAAGGTCGTCCGGCGGTTGCCGACCGACGCCGGCGATCGCCACCGGTGAACCGGCCCACCGACGCCTCGGACCGGCCCACCGGTGCGGTCGTCGGTCGCAACGGAGCCATGCGAATCCGCCCGCCCCGACGCACGGCGCGCTAGAACAGTGGCGGGCATCTCCGGGTTCGCACCTGCAACTTTTCGCGTTACGACGTCGCTCAACGTGGACTGCGCGCGCAGTATCGGGTGCACTCCCCTATGCCCTCCACGTAGTCCGGAGCAGGAGGCAAGGAGCAGGCATGACCCCCGACAACCGCGACCGAGGCCGCATCCATCGATGGCTGGGCGCCGGCGCGGCCACGCTCACGGGGCTCGTCCTGGTGGCAGCACCGCTGGCCGTCACCGCCGCGACCGCGACACCAGCCGCGGCCGCCTCGGTGCCGGGCGGGGCACTGCCGCCCAATCCGAACCACCACCACTCGTCGGTCACCTCCCACGCCATCACGGCGACGCCCCACGCTGCGCCCGCACCGCGCACGTCACCGGCGCCCACCGAGACCTTCACCGTGAACACCACGGCGGATACCGCTGACGCCACACCCGGCATCGGCTACTGCGCCGACAGCACCGGCAAGTGCTCGATCCGGGCCGCCATCCAAGAGGCGAACGCGTTGGGCATCCCCGCCGCCATCACCATCCCGGCGGGGACCTACACGCTCACCCTCGGTGCACTTGTGGCCTCCGACCCGGCCGGCATCACCCTCGAAGGCGCCGGGACGACGGCGACCCTCATCAACGGGGCCGGCGCCAGCCGGGTGCTCGAGGTCACGAAGGCGGCCTCGGGTACTTCGTTCGTCACCGTGAACGACCTCACGCTGGAGAACGGGACGGCACCGGGCACGGGCAGCTTCTCCTACAACGGCGGTGACCTGCTCATCAGCGATGCCAGCGACACCGCCGTGCTGAACGACGTTGCCGTGACCGGCGGCACGGCGAGCGGCGGCAGCGGCAGCAACGACGAGGGTGGCGGCATCTTCGACGAAGGCGCCCTGTGGCTGACAGGCGGATCGGTGACGGGTAACACCGCCGGGTCCGATGGCGGTGGCATCTACACCGGCAACGGCTCGATGACGCTCACCGACGTGGCCGTCAACGGCAACGCCGCGGAATACGGCGGTGGCATCTACACCTACGCGGCCACCACCATCACCGGTGGCACCATCTCCCATAACCAGGCGCTTGCGTCGAGCAACAGCTCAGCCGAGGGTGGCGGCATCTACGGCGACGAGGCCACCCAGATCACCGGTACCGTCATCGCCGACAACGTGGCCGGCGCTGCGAGTGGTGCGACCGGTGTCAGCGCCTACGGCGGAGGTGCCTACGCGTACTACGGGATGACCCAGTTCCTGGGCGTGACCATCACCGGAAACCAGGCGACGGCCGACCAAGATGCCCAGGGTGCCGGCGTGTACATCGAGTACGGTCCCGGCGTCTTCAGCGATGCCGTCATCTCGCGCAACACGGCGACGTCCACCTCCACGTCCCGCTCGTCTGCCGCCAGCGGCGGCGGTATCTACGCCTCCTACGGCGCCGCTGACGTGGAGCACTCGACCGTCACCGGCAACACGGTGGTGAACGGCCCGACCAATACCAACGACTGCACGGGCGGCGGCGGGATCATGGATGATTCGTACACCGGCCTCTACTTGGCCGACTCCACCGTGTCCGACAACACGTCGGTCGACGGCCAGGGTGGCGGCGTCTACAACTGCTCCTACGGCGAGCTGTTCGTGAACGACGTCATCACCGGCAACTCGGCAACGGGGACGTCCCCAGCGTCGACCACGCTCTACCAAGCCCAGGGCGTGGGTGGCGGCCTCGCCCTGTACGACACCACCACCCTGCGCAACACCGTGGTGTCGAACAACCACGCCGACTTTGCCGGCGGCGGCATCTACTCCGACGATGCCCAGGTCGTCTCGGGCACGACCATCTCAGGGAACACCGCCACCGTCGGCGCCGGCTACGCCAACGACTGGGACCTCCAGCTGACCGGTTCGGCCGTCCTCGACAACGTGGCCAGCGGCACGGGCAACGCCGGTGGTGGCATCTGGTCGAATGTATCGTCCTCCGGCTACTTCTCTGCGGTCGTCACCGACCACGTCCGCATCGCCGGGAACGTGGCCGACGCCGGTGCCGGTGTGTGGTCCGCCGACAACGTCAACGGCATCGACTTCGCCGCCACCACGGTCGCCGGCAACGTGACCCACGCCGGTGCCGAGTTGGACTGCACCAACGCGGGCACCATCGGCTTCGGCACGGCCGGCGGCAACGTCGTGGGCGACACCAGCTGTGGCCTGGCCGGTGCCACCGACCGCCAGGGCACGGCCGGAGACGGCTACTGGCTGGCGGCGTCCGACGGTGGGGTGTTCGCCATCCACACCGGGTACTTCGGCTCGACGGGTGGACACCACTTGACCGCTCCGGTCACGGCGTTCGCCCCGACGCTCGACAACCAGGGCTACTGGCTGGCCGCCTCCGACGGTGGGGTGTTCGCCTTCGGCGATGCCCACTACTACGGATCGCTCGGCGCCAACCCGCCGTCGTCACCGGTGGTGGCAATCGTCCCCACCCTCGATGACCAGGGCTACACGCTGGTGACCGCGGCAGGCGGGACCTACACCTTCGGTGACGCCTCCTTCTACGGCTCGCTGGCCGGGCATACGCTGGCCCAGCCGATCGTGGGTGCAACGGCCGCTCCCGACGGCAAGGGGCTGTGGATGGTCGCCGCCGACGGCGGCGTGTTCGCCTTCGGAAGTGCCCACTACTACGGCTCGATGGGCGGCAAGCAGCTCAACAAGCCGATCGTGGCCATCTCGTCCACGCCCGACGGCAAGGGGTACTGGTTGGTCGCCTCCGACGGTGGGATCTTCACCTTCGGTGACGCCCACTACTACGGCTCGATGGGCGGCAAGTCGCTCAACAAGCCGGTGATCGGCATGACCGCCGCTCCGAACGGCACCGGGTACTGGGAGTTCGCAGCCGACGGTGGTGTCTTCACCTTCGGCCCCGGCGCCTCGTTCAAGGGGTCGACCGGCAACATCCAGCTGGTGGCCCCGATGGTGGGCTCCGCAGCCGCCTGAGACCGTCCCGGTCCGCCGGGACCCCGAGCACCACGCCACGGCCCGACCGAACCGGTCGGGCCGTGGCGCGCCCGGGTACGGGCGAACCCGTGTACGCCGGCGGCGGCATGTGGCAACGGGAGACACCCCGGACTTGCCGCCACTGGTCCACCGGCTCCGCTCCTGCCCGTGCGTCGGCCCCGCTCCCGGTGGCGGCGGCGCGTCAGCCCCGGTGGCGGGCGATCTCGAAGCAGGCCACCGTGCCGGCCGCCGTCACGTTGAGCGAACCGAGCACCCCACGCTGGGGAAGGGCAGCCAGCACATCGCAGCGTTTGCGGACCAGGTCCGACAAGCCGGTGCCTTCGGCGCCGAGCACGAGGGCCACCGGCCCCTCTCCGGCATCGAGGTCGTAGAAGCTGCGCTGGGCCTCGGCCGCCAAACCGACGGTCCAGATCCCCTGTTCGGTCAGCTGGCGGAGCGCGGTGGGGATACCGGCCACGAGGGCCATGGGTACATACTCGATGGCGCCAGCCGCCACCTTCGCCACCGTCGGGGTCACATGAGCGGCCCGGTGGCGGGGAAGGATGACCCCACTGACGCCGGCGCACTCGGCGCTGCGGAGGAGGCCCCCCAGGTTCTGGGGATCGGTGATGCGGTCCAGGACGAGCAGGAACGGTGCGCTCCCGTCCGCCGACGTCACGCACAGCGACGCCAGTTCCACCGCTCGCAACGGCTCGGCCAGGGCGACGACGCCCTGGGGCCCGTCCGTGCGTGCCATGGCGTCGATCCTGCCGCGCGAGACGTACTGCACCCGCACCCGCCGGCGCCTGGCCAGCTCCTCGATCTCGTCGAGGACCGGAGCCGGGTCCATGGCCTCGGCGAGATAGAGCGAGCGCACCTGGCGGCGGCCTGCGTCGAGGAGTGCCCGGACGGCCTGGCGCCCTTCAACCTGGTCACCGCCGAGGCCACCATGCCCACCGGTTCCTGCTGGACGACCGGCACGACCGGTGTCGCGTCCCCGACCACTCCACCCCGGTGCCGCCGCTTGCCGTTCCCGACCGACGCCACGTGTCGAGCCGCCACCGCCGGCCCGGCCGGCTGCCTTGGCACTCCCGCCCGACGATCGGCCGGCGCTGGCCGATCCGTTTCCAGACCTTCCCGACCTACCCGATCCCGCCGAACCTCGACCACGCCCACCGGCGCCGCCCGAACCACGGCCCGGACGGCCCGGACGGGAACCTCTGGCCGGGCTCACCGTCCGCCTCCGTCACGACGGGCGGCGAGGAGGACGACGGCCATGGCCCCGATCCCTTCGCCACGCCCGACGGCACCCATGCCTTCGGTGGTGGTGGCCTTGACCGACACCGGGGCGCCGACCACCTCCTCCAAGCGGGCCGTCATCGGCCCCACGAACGGCGCCAGACGGGGCGCCTCCGCCATCACCGTGCAGTCGGCGTTCACCAGTTCCCAACCGGCGTCCGCAGCCAGCCCGGCAGCCCGGGACAACAGGTCCATGCTGTCGGCACCCGCCCACGTCGGGTCGCCGGGAGGGAAGTGCGTGCCGATGTCGCCCAGCCTCGCCGCGCCGAGGATGGCGTCGGCCAGCGCGTGGGCCACCGCATCGGCATCGCTGTGGCCGTCGAGCCCTCGGGCGCCCGGACCGGTGACCACCACGCCCCCCAGGACGAGGGGTCGGTCCGGATCCTCGCTGAAGCGGTGGAAGTCGACGCCCTGACCGATACGGAGGGGCGGGACTCCCCCGGCCGTGTTCATCGCGCCTCCTGCGACGAGGCGTCGGCCAGCGCCGCCTCGACCAGGGCCAGGTCCCGCTCCACGGTCACTTTCAGGTTGGCCGGCTCGCCGTCGACCACCACCACCGACCCACCCTGCTGTTCGACGAGCGCTGCGTCGTCGGTCGCCTCCCCGCCGGCCGCGTGTGCGGATCGAAGCACGGCGGCGCGGAAGGCCTGCGGCGTCTGGACGGCCACCAGGCGGTCACGGGGCACGGTGGCGACGACCACACCGGCGTCGACCTCCTTCAGCGTGTCGGTGACCGGCACGCCAGGGATGGCCCCTCCCACCTGTCCGTCATCGAGCACGGCGGCGATCACCGCCCGGAACAGCGCAGGAGACGCCAGTGGGCGGGCGGCATCGTGGACCACGACGATGGTGGCACCGTCAGGGACGGCGGCCAATCCGGCCCGCACCGATGCCGCCCGGGTCGGACCGCCCGACACCACCACATCGGCGCCGGCCCGATCGAATCGCGGCTCGGCGACGAGCTCGTCCTCGGGCACGACCAGGACCACGCCGTCGGCACACGCAGACGCCGCCTCGAGTGACCATTCGACGAGCGGTCGGCCCCCGACCGGCGCGAACTGCTTGGGGCCACCGAAGCGGCTGCCGTTCCCACCGGCGACGACGATGGCCCACACGCCCCGATCGGCGCTCGAGGCACCCGTGGCCCCGTCCTCGGGTCGCTGCGGCGAACGCGTGGCGCCCGTCCGCCCCGCCAGCCCCGCCGGTCCGTTCCCGGCGATCAGGGCAGGGCCTCGTCCAGGCGCTTCTCGGCCGCCTCCTCGTCCACGCCGAGCGCGAACGTCAGCTCGGACACGAGGATCTGGCGGGCCCGGCCCAGCATCCGCTTCTCGCCGGCCGAGAGGCCCTTGTCCTTGTCGCGGATGGAGAGGTTCCGCACCACCTCGGCCACCTGGTAGATGTCGCCGGAGCGGAGCTTCTCCGAGTGGTTCTTGTAGCGCCGCGACCAGTTGGTGGGCATGCGGGCCTCCTTCTTCCGGAGCACCGCGAAGACCTCCTCCACCTCCTCGTCGTTGATCACCTCACGCAGCCCGACGCCGTCGGTGTTGTCGGCCGGGACCATCAGGGTGAGGTCGCCGTAGGCGAGGCGCAGGACGAGGTATTCCTGCTTCTTCCCGAAGGCCTCCTTGGTCTCGCGCCGCTCCACGACGGCAGCGCCGTGGTGGGGATAGACGACCTTGTCACCGATGTCGAACACCGTGCCTCCTGGGCAGCGAAAGCGGGGTCCTCAGCATCGCGCTCTGCCCGCGACAGCGATGGGATCCCCATGAATCAGGCACTCAAGGGTACACGGTGCCGGCACCGTCCCCCGCCCGCCCTACTGGTAGCGCTCCAAGATGTTGGCCTCGGCCAGCCGGGACAGTCCGTCCTTCACCGAACGCGCTTTCGCCGTCCCCACCCCCTCCACCTGCTCCAACTCGACCAGGGAGGCACGCATGATCTCCTGGAGGTTGGAGAACCGGTCGACGATCCGTTCGATGATGGTGTCGGAGAACCTGGGGAGCCTGCTGAGCAGGCGGTAGCCGCGGGGCTCCACCACCGCCTGGGGATCGGTCTGGGCTGCCGACAGGGAGAGCACCTCGGCCACCCGCCGGCTGTCGATGAGCTCGTCGGAGCTCAGCCTGGACAGTGCCAGAACGGCACGCTCGACGGCCGTGATCCGGTCGGTGCCGCCGGTGGGCCGGCCCATGTAGTCGCGGATGACCAGGCGCAGGGTGGACGCCACCCCGTCGGTCAGCTCAGCCAGCTGGAGCCGCACCAGGCGCCCGTCGTCACCCAGCTCCACCAGGTACCCGGCGACCTCCTCGGCGATCCGGGCCACCATCTCGGCGGACTGGAGCACGCCGACGACGTCCCCCACCGACACGGTGTCCTCCACCTCGAGGCTGGAGAGCTGGGTCACCGCCGCGTCGAACCTGCTCCGGAACCGCTGCAGGGTGGCGAGGGCCCGGTCGGCACGGTCGACCAGCCACCCGACCGGTTGGAGGGTGCGCTTGCGGTCGTTGCGGTAGACGGCGATGACCGACATGGCCGCCGACACCGAGATGACGGGCACGTCGATGGAACGGGCCACCCGTTCGGCCGTGCGGTGGCGGGTGCCCGTCTCGGTGGTCGGGATCGATGCCTTGGGCACGAGGTGGACGTTGGCCCTGGCGATGCGGGAGGCGTCGGCGGCCAGGATGATGGCGCCGTCCATCTTGGCCAGCTCGGACAGGCGTTGAGGGCTGAACTCCGCGTCGAGCAGGAACCCGCCGGAGCAGATGGAGAGCACGGCGGGATCGTCGCCCACCACCACCAGCGCCCCCCGCTTGGCCAGGAGGATCCGGTCCAGACCCTCACGCAACGGCCGGCCCGGTGCCACCATGGCCAGGGCATCGCCCATGGCCGACCGATGGAGCGCGCTCACGCCAAGAGCGTACCTGGACGGGCCTGCCCCGAGGCGGGCGGCCGGCCCAGCGAGATCAGGTCGAGGTGGGCCAACGCCTGGCCCACCGAGTCGACGCGGACCAGCTGCATCCCGTCTGGGCCGGGAGGAGCCGAGCGGGGCACGACAGCCCGGCTGAACCCGCACCGGGCCGACTCGTCGAGCCGGCGCCGCAGGTCCGGCACCTGTCGGACCTCGCCGGTGAGGCCCACTTCGCCCACGGCGACGAGGTCGGACGGGACCGGAACGCCGCTCACGGCGGAGGCGACGGCGATGGCCACGGCCAGGTCGGCGGCAGGCTCGGTGGCCCGGATCCCCCCGACGACCGAAGCGAACACGTCCACGTGCCTGACGGGCAGGTCGGTGTGGCGTTGGAGCACGGCGAGCGTCATGGCCAGCCGGCCCGGGTCCAATCCGACCGAGGCGCGCCGGGGCTGTTGCGTGGTGGCGTGGACGACCAGGGCCTGCAGTTCCGCCACCAGTGTGCGACGTCCCTCGAGCACGGCGACGACCGTGCCGCCGGGTGCGCCGGGCCGGCGGTCCCCGAGCAGCAGGCGGGCGGGGTCGTCCACCGGCGCCAGCCCTGCCTCCTCCATCTGGAAGAGGCCGATCTCCCCCGTCGGCCCGAAGCGGTGCTTCACCGCTCGCAGGAGGCGGAGGGCGTGGTGGCGGTCCCCCTCGAACGAGAGGACGGTGTCGACCAGGTGCTCGAGGGCCCGTGGCCCGGCAAGCGAGCCGTCCTTGGTGACGTGGCCGACGAGGACGGTCGCCACGTCCGCCCGCTTGGCCATGGCCGCCAGGACCTCGGCACACTCGCGAACCCGGGCGACGCTGCCCGCCCCCGGAGACCGCCCGGGGGTGGGCTCACCGGCGACGACCGACTGGATCGAGTCGACGACCACCAGTTCGGGCCGCACGGCGTCGACAGCCGCCTCGATGGCCGCGATGCTGGTCCCCGGCAGGACGAGCAACCCGGGGGCGAGCTCGCCCAGCCGCCCTGCCCTGCGACGCACCTGGTGGGCCGACTCCTCGGCCGACGCCAGGAGGACCCGTGCCCCCGCGGCGGCCCGTGCGGCCAGCACCTGGAGGAGCAGCGTCGACTTGCCGACACCGGGCTCGCCACCGAGCACGGTGACCGAACCGGGCACGAGACCCCCGGAAAGGACCCGGTCGAGCTCGGACAGCCCGGTGGGCAGGACCTCGGTCGCGCCCATCGGGATCTCCGCGAGCGGCACCGGCATGGACCCCGCCTCACCCACCACCTGGGGGACCCAACCCGCCGACGGCGGGGGGGATGCCTCGAGGGTGTTCCACGCCGCACAGGACGGGCACCGCCCGCTCCACCGGAGGGCTCGGTGCCCGCATGCACTGCAGACGTGGGGTGCGGCTCGGGTGGTCATGCCGGCACCCTACGGACGGGCTGTGACAGCCCGGCGGCAGTGGTCCGGCCGGCTGGCCGGCTGGCCGCACGGAGGGCGCACCACGCGCGCCCTCCGCGGCGCTCACACGGGAGGCGTCGGGGCCAGCCGAGCCTGGGGAAAGCAGGACCTGGAGGGCCGGCGGGGACCTGACGGCCCCACCGGCATGGCCGTCACTCGGCGGCGGGACCCGCCCCTGCCATCTCGACCGGCGGAGGCTCGATGCCCTCGATGGCCTTGAAGGTCAGGTGCTGCTCGCCGACGACGAGGGGCGTTCCCTTGGCCTCGGACTGGGCGGCCTCGTCGGCCGTGACCGGCTCGGCGTCGACGACGATCGTCTCGCCCACCCGGAACTCCTTCCACAGGATCCGCTCCGAGAGCGGGTCCTCGACCAGCTGCTGGATGGCACGCCGCAGCGGCCGGGCCCCGAGAAGCGGGTCGTAGCCGCGCTCGGCCAGGAGGAGCTTCGCCGCCGGCGTGAGCACGAGGCTCATGCCCTGGAGCTCGATCTGGTCGGACACCCGCTGGATCATGAGGTCGACGATCTCGATGACCTCGTCCTTGGAGAGCTCGTGGAAGACCACGACCTCATCGATCCGGTTGAGGAACTCGGGCCGGAAGTGGGCCTTCAGGGCCTCGTTGACCTTCGTCTTCATGCGTTCGTAGGTGACCGCCTCGGACGACTTGGCGAACCCGACCGACGACTTGCGCAGGTCGGCCGTCCCCAGGTTCGAGGTCATGATCAGCACGGTGTTCTTGAAGTCCACCGAGCGTCCCTGGGCGTCGGTCAGGCGCCCGTCCTCGAGGATCTGGAGGAGGGCGTTGAACACGTCCGGGTGGGCCTTCTCGACCTCGTCGAAGAGGACGACGGAGAACGGCTTGCGCCGCACCGCCTCGGTCAGCTGGCCGCCCTCCTCGTAGCCGACGTAGCCGGGGGGCGAGCCCACCAGGCGGCTGACGGTGTGCTTCTCCATGTACTCGGACATGTCGAGCTGGATGAGGGCGTCCTCGTCGTCGAAGAGGAACTCGGCGAGCGTCTTCGCCAGCTCCGTCTTGCCCACGCCGGTGGGTCCGAGGAAGATGAACGAGCCGCTCGGACGCTTGGGGTCCTTCAGCCCGGCCCGGGTCCGGCGGATCGAGCGGGACAGGGCGGCGATGGCCGGCTCCTGGCCGACAACCCGCTTGTGGAGCTCCTCCTCCATGCGCAGGAGCTTGGCCGTCTCCTCCTCGGTCAGCCGGTAGACGGGGATGCCCGTCCAGTTGGCGAGGACCTCGGCGATGACCTCCTCGTCGACGACGTCGAACAGGTCGACGCCCTCGGCCTTCCACTCGGCCTCCATGGCCTCCTTGCGCTCGAGGCGCTCCTTCTCCTGCTCGGCCAGCTTCTTCGCCTGGTCGAACGCCTGCTTCTCGATGGCGGCTTCCTTGTCGGCCCGCAGGCGCGAGATCTCCTCCTCCAGCTTCTTGTAGGAGGGCGGGGTCGCCATGCGGCGGATCCGGAGACGGCTGCCAGCCTCGTCGATCAGGTCGATGGCCTTGTCGGGCAGGTAGCGGTCAGCCAGGTAGCGGTCGGCCAGGTTGGCCGCAGCCACCAGGGCCTGGTCCGTGATCGTCACCGAGTGGTGCGACTCGTAGCGGTCACGCAGGCCCTTCAGGATCTCGATGGTGAGGGCCACGTTCGGCTGCTCGACCTTGATGGGCTGGAAGCGGCGCTCGAGGGCGGCGTCCTTCTCCAGGTGCTTGCGGTACTCGTCGAGGGTGGTGGCCCCGATGGTCTGCAACTCGCCACGGGCCAGCATCGGCTTGAGGATGGACGCTGCGTCGATGGCGCCCTCGGCCGCGCCGGCGCCCACCAGGGTGTGGAGCTCGTCGATGAAGAGGATGATGTCGCCGCGGGTGCGGATCTCCTTCAGGACCTTCTTCAGGCGCTCCTCGAAGTCACCCCGGTACCGGCTGCCCGCCACGAGTGCGCCGAGGTCGAGGGTGTAGAGCTGCTTGCCGGTGAGGGTCTCGGGCACCTCGTCGGCGACGATGCGCTGGGCGAGCCCTTCGACGATGGCCGTCTTCCCCACACCAGGCTCGCCGATCAGGACCGGGTTGTTCTTGGTGCGGCGGGACAGCACCTGCATGACCCGCTCGATCTCTTTCTCACGGCCGATGACCGGGTCGAGCTTGTGGTCGCGGGCGAGCGCGGTCAGGTTCCTGCCGAACTGGTCGAGCACGGGTGAACCGGTGGGGGCGTCGGACGTCCCGGAACCGGGGGCACCGGCACCGACCGCCTCCTTGCCCTGGTAGCCCGAGAGCAGCTGGATGACCGTCTGGCGAACCCGGGGCAGGTCGGCCCCCAGGCTCTGGAGGACCTGGGCGGCGACGCCCTCGCCCTCACGCACCAACCCCAGCAGCATGTGCTCGGTGCCGATGTAGCTGTGACCGAGCTGGAGCGCCTCGCGCAGCGAGAGCTCGAGGACCTTCTTCGCACGGGGCGTGAAGGGAGGCGAGCCCGTCGGCGCGGTGCCGGCGAGCCCGATCGTCTCCTCGACCTTCTCCCGGACGGCCTCGAGGGACACGCCGAGCGATTCGAGCGCCTTGGCGGCGACGCCCTCGCCCTCGTGGATCAGCCCCAGCAGGATGTGCTCGGTGCCGATGAAGCTGTGGTTCAGCAGGCGCGCCTCTTCCTGCGCCAGCACCAACACTCTCCGTGCCCGGTCTGTGAAACGTTCGAACACCCGACCGCCTCCAATGCGGTATGGAACAACTGCTCCGAGTCTACAGGGGTGAGTGTCGGCCGCACCCGCACCGACCTCGTTTTCCCGACGATCGGCCAGAGCGCCTATCGTCATGGACAGTGAACGTCACAGAGGTCCTCGGTCTTCCCACCATCGAAACAGAATTGGCTCGACTTGAGCCCCTCCTGCGGGAATCCGTCGTGACCGGCGACGGCTTCCTCGACGAGGTGACGACCCATCTGATCGCAGCGGGCGGCAAGCGGCTCCGGCCGGTCCTGGCCCTGGCCGCGGCGACGTCGGCCGGCAGGGACGCGACACGGGAGGACCTGCTCGGAGCGGTCGCCGTCGAGCTCGTCCACCTGGCATCCCTCTATCACGACGACGTCATGGACGAGGCGACCATGCGGCGCAACGTGGAGAGCGTGAACTCCCGCTTCGGCAACCTGGTGGCCATCGTGGCCGGGGACTTCCTGCTGGCTCGTTCGGCCGAGATCGCCGCCGGACTGGGAACGGAGATCGCCGCGTTGCTGGCCAAGACCCTCGGCGATCTGTGCCAGGGCCAGGTGACCGAGGTGCGGGCCGCCTTCCAGGTCGGTCGCACCGAAGACGACTACACCCAGGCCATTGCAGGGAAGACGGCCTCCCTCATGGCCACGTCGTGCCGGATCGGCGCCATCACGGCGGGCCTGCCCCGTGACCAGGTCGAGGCCCTGACCACCTTCGGCAGGACCTTCGGCATGCTCTTCCAGGTCCGCGACGACATCCTCGACGTGGTCGGGACCGAGGAGGAGCTGGGCAAGCCGGCTGGCCAGGACCTGGCCGAGGGCATCTACACCCTGCCGGTCCTCCTGGCGCTGGGGGACCCCACCGTCGGGCCCGAGCTCCGGCCGTTGCTGGGCCAGCCGCTCGGCCAGCCGGAGCGCGACAAGGCACGCTCCATCGTCGCCACCTCTCCGGCCATCGCCGCCTCGGTGGCGGCCGGCAAGCGGTACGCGGCCCGGGCGGCCGAGGCGGCCGGCGCCCTTCCCGACGCCGGGCTGCGTTCGGGGCTGGCCAGGCTGGCCGAGTCCCTACTCCAAGGGCTGCCCACGGCCTGAGCCCCCGCCCTTACGGGCGGGGGCTGCGCTTCGACCGTCAGGCGGACGCTGTCGACCCAGTACCCGTCGACCCAGTACCCGTCGACCCAGTACCCGTCGACCCAGTACCCGTCGACCCAGTACCCGTCGACCCAGTACCCGTCGACCCAGTACCCGTCGACCCCGCAGGTGCCGAGATGTGGCAGGTCTGCTCGATCCGCTGGGTCACCCGCTGCAGCCGGGTCTGGAGCTTCGAGCTCTCCAGGCGGGTGATCAGCCGCTCGATCTTCGCTGCCCGCTTCGTCTTCCCGTTCTGGGTGGCCCGCTGCTCGGCGGCGTGGAGCTTGGGCAGGCCGGCCGAGAGGTGAGCCTCGACGGTGGCGATCCGCTGGAGGACCTTGGGTCCGTTCGAGCAGCTGAACGTGTGCTGCCGCTTGGTGCCGGTCGACGGAACCGAGCCCGTCGCCGGGTTCGCCGCCACCACTGCCGATGCCGGCGACGTCGTCACCGGCGCAGCGTTCCCCGACACGGCGTCTGCCGTCCCGACGGCGCCGACCGCCACCGTCCCGGCTGCGACCGCTCCGATCACGAACTTCTTCAACATCGTCTGTTCCTTCCCTCGAGATGGTGCTCGGGCCACCGACATCCCTGGTGGACCCGGTGGTCTGGGGCCGAGATGACCTCGCCTCCATCTCCGTTCTCCCACGGCGCCGTGTGAGGGAGGTCACCGGGGGATTAGGGAATTGTAAAGCCTGGAGCCTCCGGTCAGCGGTCGGGGCGCAGCGTGGGGAAGGCGATGACCTCCCGGATGTTGGCGACGTCGGCGAGCAGCATCACCAGGCGATCGATGCCGATCCCCAGGCCGGCCGTAGGGGGCAACCCGTGCTCCAGGGCACGCAGGTACTCCTCGTCCACCGGCATGGCTTCGTCGTCACCGGCCGACTTCGCTGCCGCCTGGGCCTCGAACCGGCCACGCTGGTCATCGGGATCGGTCAGCTCGGTGAAGGCGTTCGCGAGCTCGCGTCCGGCCACGATGGCCTCGAACCGCTCCGTGAGGCGGGGGTCGTCCCGGTGGCGGCGTGCCAGAGGTGACACCTCCACCGGGAAGTCGGTCACGAAGACCGGTCCCCACAGGGCCGGCTCGGCGTGCTTCTCGTAGAGCTCGAGGAGCAGCTTGCCCGGGCCCCAGGACTGCTGGACCTCCACCCCGGTCTCGGTGACCAGCCGCCGCAGCTCGTCGAGGGGGGTGTCCAGGCTGACGTCGATGCCACCGTGCTCGGCGACCAGCTCGGCCAGCGACGCCCGCCGCCACGGTGGGGCCAGGTCGAGGCTCCGGCCGCCGTAGGTGAGGGTGGTCGAACCGCACAGGGCGGTGGCCAGACCGGCCACCAGGTCCTCCACCAGGGTGAACAGATCGGTGATGTCGGCGTAGGCCTGGTAGAGCTCGAGCATGGTGAATTCGGGGTTGTGGCGGGGGGAGAGCCCCTCGTTGCGGAAGACCCGGCCGATCTCGAACACCCGCTCGAACCCACCGACCACCAGCCGCTTCAGGTAGAGCTCGGGGGCGATGCGGAGGTAGAGCTCGGCGTCGAGGGCGTTGTGGTGGGTGACGAACGGGCGTGCCGTGGCGCCTCCGGGTAGCGGGTGGAGCATGGGCGTTTCCACCTCCACGAAGCCCCGGTCCTCGAGCGAGCGCCGCAGCCACGAGATGGCACGGCTGCGCAGGAGGAGCACCTGGCGGCTCTGCTCGTTGGCCCACAGGTCCACCTCGCGCTGGCGGAAGCGGGTCTCGACGTCGGTCACGCCCCGCCACTTGTCGCCGAAGGCCCGGCGGGCCTCGGCCAGCAGGGCCCAGCCCGTCACCTTGACGCTCAGCTCGCCGCGCCGGGTCCGGACCACGGTGCCGGTGGCTCCGACCCAGTCACCGAGCGACAGCCTGCTGAACGCCTCGAAGTCCTCGGTCACCGAGGACAGCGCGAACAGCTGGATCGATCCGGACGAGTCGCGCAACTCGGCGAAGGCGAGCTTCCCCTGGTCACGCTTGAGCATCACCCGGCCGGCCACCGAGACGACGTCCCCCGTCTCGTCCCCGGGACCGAGGTCGCCGTAGCGGGTATGGAGGTCGGCCGCCTCCGCCGTGCGGTCGAAGCGGTAGGGGATGGTCGGGCGGGCCGGCTCGCCACCGCCCGGCGCGCTCCCCCTGGCCGGACCGTCCCCGGCCGCCGGCCCGGCCACCTGCGCCTCTCCTGCGCCCTCAGCCACGACGGGTGGTCCCTGCCGGCTGGGTGTTGCGGTCGTAGATGATGCGCAGGCCGTGGAGGGTGAGCCACGGCTCGACGTGCTCGATCGTGTCGGCGTAGGGGGCGATGAGCTCGGACAGGCCCCCGGTGGCGACCACGGTGCACTCGCCCAGGACGGCAGCGAACCGGCGGCACAGGCCGTCCACCTGACCGGCGAACCCGTAGAGCGCGCCCGACTGGATCGACTCCACCGTCGACTTGCCGATGACGCTGCGAGGCTCGACCAGTTCGACCCGCCGGAGGGCGGCCGCCTGTGCGAAGAGGGCGTCGAGGCTGATGGCCACGCCCGGGGTGATGGCGCCCCCCAGGTACTCGCCCGCCGCCGAGATGGCGTCGAACGTCGTCGCCGTCCCCAGGTCGACGACGACGCTGGGCCCCCCGAAGAGGTCGTAGGCGCCCACCGCGTTGGCGATCCGGTCGGCCCCGACCTCCTTCGGGTTGTCGTAGAGGATGGGCATACCGCTCTTCACGCCCGGCTCCAGCACGACGGTGGGGACGTCGAACCACCGGGAGGCCATCTGCCGGAGGCTGGCGGTGACGAGCGGGACCGACGACGTGACGGCGATGCCGCTGACCTCGGTGTCGATGTCCAGGCCGTCGAGATCGAGGAGCTGGGTCAGGAGCAGGGCGTGCTCGTCGGCCGTCCGCTCGGCGACGGTCGACAGCCGCCAGTGGTGTGCGAGACCCGCGGGCTCGGTGCCGTCGCCGTGGGCGACGGTCGCACCGGCGGCCAGGTCGTCGGTGAACAGGCCGACGACGGTCTCGGTGTTGCCGACGTCGATGGCGAGCAGCATGGTCAGCTCCCTTGCCGGTCGGGGGCGGTCGATTGGGGGTCGGGGCCGGGACGGGGACCGTCCATGAGGTCGAGACCGAGGTCGAGGCTGGGGGCCGAATGGGTGAGCGCCCCGACCGACACCAGGTCGACGCCGGCGGCCGCGTAGGCGGGCGCACGCTCGAGCGTGACGCCGCCTGACACCTCGACGAGGACGCCCGGACCGTCACGCCGCACGAGACCGACGCACCGGGCTGCGTCCTCCGGGGACATGTTGTCGAGCATGACGACGGTGGCGCCGGCGGCGACCGCCTCGACCACCTGGTCGGCGGTGTCGCACTCGACCTCGATCATGCGTCCCGGCCAGCGCCGGGCGGCGACTGCGACGGCCTCGGCGATGGTGAGACCGCCCAGGTGGTTGTCCTTCACCAGCACGGCCTCGGACAGGCTGCCCCGATGGTTGGTGCCGCCGCCGGCACGCACTGCCGCCTTCTGGACGGATCGCAGGCCGGGCAGGGTCTTGCGGGTGTCGAGCACGCGGGTCGACGGATTGGCGGCGGTGACGGCGTCCACATAGCGCCTGGTCAGCGTGGCGATGCCGGACAGGTGGCAGAGCAGGTTGAGGGCGGTGCGCTCGGCGGTGAGGATCGAGCGGAGGGGGCCCTCGACGACGGCGACCACCGCGCCGGGGGCGACCGGCTCGCCGTCGGGGAGGCGCCAGTCGACGGCCACCGTCGGGTCGACCTGGGCGAAGACCTCCTCGGCGCAGGCTCGACCGGCCACGACGCCTTCGGCCCGGCTGACCACGGCCACGGCCCGGTTGACGTCCGGCGGCACCAGGCCGGCCGTCAGGTCGCCCATGGGCAGGAGGTCCTCGGCAAGCGCCCGGGCCACCACGTCGAGGACCGCAGGCCGGGGCGGATCGACATCGACCCAGGAGACGGCGCCGGCCGACCTCCCGGTCATTCCCTCGTCCACGCCCTCGCCACTCCCGTTCTCGGTGACCGGGCGCCGTTCGCCACGGCCGCCCGGCACGTCCGGCCCGCTCACGGCGCGACCAGCTCGTCCAGAACGGCGACCCTACCCGCGCTGAGGACGATCCTCCGACGCCATGCCGGATCCGTGTCGGGATGGTCACTGCGGGCGTGGGCACCCCGGGTCTCGGTCCGGACAGACGCCGCCCGGAGCACCGCTCGGGAGGCGTCGAGCAGGTCGGCGAGCTCCCCCGACGCCCGATCGTGCACGGCGGGCGCCGCCTTACGGAGCAGGTCGGCGGCGCGGGCGGCGCCGTCCAACGAGGCGGCGTCGCGGATGACGCCGGCACCGGAGGTCATCACCCGCTGGAGGTCCTCCCGGGCCTTGGCCGCGTCGAGTGGACCCGACGGGTCGCCCGGAGGAGGCACCGTGCCCGCCGATCCCGCCTGGGCCAGCGGGGCGGCATCGAGCGGGCCACGGTCGTCGGATCCCCCGTCGAGGAGCGCGTGCATCACGCCGGTCGGGGCCGGTCCGTCGACACCGTCGAGCACGGCCTCGGCCAGCCGGGCCCCGAACACCATGCCCTCGAGGAGGGAGTTCGACGCCAACCGGTTGGCGCCGTGGACGCCCGAGCACGCCACCTCGCCGGCTGCCCACAGGCCCGGAAGGGCACTGGCACCACGGAGGTCGGTCATGACGCCGCCGGACAGGTAGTGGGCGGCCGGGGCGATGGGCAGCCAGTCCGATGCCGGGTCCAACCCGACCGCCTCGAGCTCGGCCGAGATCGTCGGGAAGCGCGAGCCGAAGGCCTCGAGCCCGGTGGCATCGAGCCAGAGGTGCTCCACTCCCTGTGCCCGCATGCGGGCGGCCATCGCCCTGCTCACCACGTCCCGGGGGGCCAGCTCGTCGACGAACCGCTCCCCCGACGCGTCGCGCAGGAGGGCGCCGTGCCCACGGAGCGCCTCGGACAGCAACGGGCGGGGCATCGCCGGATGATGCAGGGCGGTGGGGTGGAACTGCATGAACTCGACGTCGGCCACGGGCACGCCGGCACGCAGGGCCATGGCCAACCCGTCGCCCGTGGACTCGGGTGGGTTGGTGGTGACCGCGTAGAGCTGGCCGGCCCCGCCGGTGGCCAGCACGGTATGAGCGGCACGCACGTCCACGGCCGGCGCAGGTGCGCCGTCAGCACCCAGCGGGGGCAGGGAACGCACGCCCCGGCACCGGCCACTCTCGACCAGCAATTCGAGGGCGAACCACCCCTCGAGGACGGCGGCTGCCGTCTGGTGTGTCGCCTCCACCAGGGCCCGTTCCACCTCGGCACCGGTGGCCGCACCGCCGGCGTGGACGACCCGGGCTGCCGAGTGGCCGCCCTCCCGGGCCCGTGCGAAGTCCCCGCCCGGGCCCATGTCGAACCGGGCGCCCTGCGCGATCAGCTCCCGCACCCGCACCGGTCCCTCGTCGACGAGCACCCGCACCGCGTCCACGTCGCACAGACCGGCACCGGCGGCCAGCGTGTCTGCCAGGTGGAGATCGGTCGAGTCCTCGTCGCCGCCGAGGACGGCGGCCACCCCACCCTGGGCCCAGCGGGTGGCCGACTGGACGAGCTCCCCTTTGGTCAGGACCCCCACGCGGAGCCCACCGGAGGCGAGGCGCAGCGCGCACGACAGCCCGGCGACACCGCTGCCGACGACGAGGACGTCGAGGTCGCCGTGCCGCGCTCCCCAGCCGGCTGTCGCGTCGCTCACGCCTGGGTGATGCGGTCGAGCTCTGCGTCGAGCTTGGCGCTCTCCTCGTCGATCATCCGGTTGGCCCCGTCCACGTGGACGATCCGAGGTGCGAACTCCTCGAGCTCGGCCGGCTCGTAGTCGGCGTAGGTGATCACGATCACCTTGTCGCCCCGGTGGACGAGCCGGGCGGCCGCGCCGTTCAGGCACACCTCGCCCGGTCCCCCGACGATGGCATAGGTCTCGAACCGGGCGCCGTTGTCGATGTCGAGCACCGTCACCTGCTCCCACTCGAGCACGTCGGCGGCCTCCATGAGGGCCGGGTCCAGACTGATGGACCCCACATAGTTGAGGTTGGCGTCCGTGACCGTCGCGCGGTGGATCTTGGACTTCATCATGCGTCGGCGCATGGGGCTCACTTCTCTTTCTTCTGATCTGCGGCGGGAGCAGGAACGGGCCGGCTGCGGTGCACCATCACCGGCTGGGTCGGGTTGATCGGGGTTGCTGCATAGGAGACCGAACGCTGCGGCGCGGGAATCCCGTTCGATCCGGCTGCCGGATCCAGGTTGTCGATCAGCCGGACGCCGCCCACCCGGGCGGCGAGGAGGAGCCGGAGCGGTCGATCGGGCCGGAGCGCGATGGCCGGGGTGAGGTCGTTGCCGTCGACCACGACGGCGTAGTCCAGTTCGACGGCCGGCTCCTCGGCGATGACCTGGCTCATGAGGGCCTCGACCATCGACGGCCGGTACTCGCCCTCGGTGATGGCCCGTGCCCCGGCCGCCAGGGCCTGGGGGATCACGGCCGCCGCCCGGCGCTCGTCGGGGCTGAGGCGCACGTTCCGGCTCGAGAGGGCGAGCCCGTCGTCGTCGCGCACCGTCGGGCACCCGACCACCTCGACGGGGAACGAGAGGTCGTTCGCCATGCGGCGGACCACGGCCAGCTGCTGGTAGTCCTTCTCCCCGAAGTAGGCCCGGCAGCGGCCGGTGATGGCGAAGAGCTTCGCCACCACGGTGGCGACGCCGCTGAAGTGGCCGGGCCGGGCCGCGCCCTCCCACCGATCGGCCAGGCCACTCACCGTGACGGCCGTCGGCACCGGTGCCGGGAATGCCGGGTACATCTCGGCCACCTCGGGCATGAGCACGAACGTCGCCCCCGCATCTCCGGCGGCCATGACGTCGGCGTCCGGGTAGCGGGGATAGCGCTCCAGGTCGTCAGGGTCCCCGAACTGCAGGGGGTTGACGAAGATGCTCACGGCGACGACATCGCACTCGGAGGCCGCCCTCGCCACCAGTGCCTGGTGGCCGGCGTGCAGCGCCCCCATCGTCGGGACGAAACCGACCGTGCGCCCGCCGGCACGCACGTTGTCGAGCGCGGACGCGTACTCGGACAGGAGGGTGAAGACGGCCGCGGGCCTACCCGTCGGCTCGTCCGGCAGGTCGGGCACGGTGGCGGCGGTCATGCTGCGGCACCGGCGTCGTGGCCGGCCCGTACCACGCCCGGCCGGTAGGTGGCGGGACCGCCGGTGGCAGGACTGTAGGTGGCAGGACCGTCGGCGACCAGGCGGCGTGCCATGGCGACCAGGGCGTCGTAGGCGGCCACCTCCTCGGACCCGCCCGGCAGTGCCGCCAGCACGTCGCGGTGGCGCTGCAGCGTCCCGAGGTCACCCCGGGCCGCCGGGCCGGTCAGCGCACGGCCGGGACCGGCGGAGAAGGCGTCGTCGACGGCACCACGGACGAGGCCTTCGAACAGCGAGAGGGGGAGGCCGGCCTCGGCGGCGATGCGCTCCACCTGGCCGAGGAGAGCGACCAGGTGGTTGGCGGCGACGGCCGCCGCAGCGTGGTAGGCGGTGCGGGCCCACTCGGGGACGACGACAGCCGTTCCCCCGAGAACCGCCACGATCCGGCCCATGGCGGCCAGTGCGACCTCGTCCGATCCCGACACGGCGAAGGTCGTCCCGTCGCGCAGCCGGCGAGCACCACGCTCGGCGTCGGGCAGGGCGACCAGCGGATGGAGGCTGGCCCGATGGGGGTGGGGCGCCAGCACGTCCAGGCCACACGCTCCGGACAGGTGGACCACCACCGTCCCCTCGTCGGGCTCGATCCGCCCGGCAACGCCAGCGATGGCGTCGTCCGGCGTGGCGACGATCAGGAGATCGACACCGTGGCCAGCACCTTCCACGGGGTCGCCACGACCCAGCACCCCATTCACGGCGACCCCCCCTACGGCTTCGAGTGCCGCAACCACTGATCGCCCGGCCCGTCCCGGACCGATCACGCGCACCGCGTCCACGAGACCCCTTTCGACGTTCCGGCCTGCAACGAGTGCCGTTCGCGTCAGAGCATCTTCATCTGAAGCTCACAGTGTACCCACCTCGGCCACGTCGCCACCAGCGCGTCCGACCGCAGCCGGGTCCGCCAGGTCCGGGGCGAGCGCTGACAGCGGCGCCATGACGAAGCGACGCTCGAACATCCGGGGATGGGGGACGGTGAGCTCGGGATCGTCGAGTGTCACCCCGTCGATCCAGAGCACATCGGCGTCAAGGGTGCGTGGCCCCCAGCGGACGACGCGCACCCGCCCGGCGGCCGCCTCGAGGCGCCGGCACTCGGCGAGCAGGCGGTAGGGGTCGCACGGTGCGGGTACAGCCAGCTCAACCACGACGTTCAGGTACGGACCCTGGTCGGCCGGCCCGCCGACCGGCGCCGTCTCGTAGACGGGCGAGATGCCGGTGACGGTGGCGGAGCCGTCCCCCCGGAGCTGGTCGACGGCCCGGCGGAGGTGGGCCCAGCGGTCCCCCAGGTTCGAGCCCAGGCCGATGAAGGCCCGGACGGTCGGCCGATCGGGCCGGACGACCGTCACCGGACGACCGTCACCGGATCCGGGACCGTGTGATCCGCACGCCGACAGAAGCGACGTCGGCGGCTACCGGGGGCCGGAGCTTCCGCACCGTGACCGTCGCCGACAGCACACGGTCGTCTGCGGCGAGCGCATCGAGGGCAGCGCGGTCGGCGAGCGACTCGAGCAGGCGTTGCGGCGGGCCGGCGGACACGAGGGCGACGATCCTGTCCACCACGTTCCCGTAGTCGACGGTGTCCGCCAGGCTGTCGCTCCCCGCAGCGGTGGACAGATCGACCACGAGGTCCACGTCGATCTCGAACGGCTGAGGTCTCGCCTGCTCCTCGGGGAGCACCCCGTGGGTGGCCACCACCCGCAGCCCGCGAACCTCGATCCGGCTCGAGCCGTCCACCGAGCGGGGATCCGGCACGTTCAGGCGGGCGTCCGGGCCGAGCCGGCGGCGGCCGGCGGCTCGGGCGGGGCGAGATCGACGGACAGGGCCACGAGCTCCCTCCCCGCCGGCCCCATCGGGTGGCCGATGAGCCGTTCCACCACCGTCGTGGCCTGGGGTGCGTCGGGCAGGCGGGCCGACCACACCAGGTACCCGGCGGCCACCCCCATCACCCGATCTCCCAGTTCGTCCTGGTGGACGAGCACCCGCTCACCGGTGGTGATCTCCCCGTGCAGCCACTGGAACACGTCACCGAGCACACCCCGGACGTCGCCCGAGGGCGGCATCGGGAAGTGGACGCAGGCCAGCCCCTGTTCGTCGTAGGCAGCCAGGTTGTGGGGTGAGGGCAGGAGCGACACCACCCGGGTGAAGCCCTGGGCCCGCAACCAGATGATCTCCTCGTTCCGGCGCACCCGCCGGTGGTTGGGAGCGAAGCCGCCCGGGCGCTCGCTGATGGCGAGCCGGTCACGGATGACCCAGGTGAAGTTGCGGGGCGGGATGCCAGCGGCCCACTTCCCCCTCATCGCGCCGGCTCCGGCACCCGGCCGGGACCCCACCCGACCAGGCTGGCTGCCTGGACCGTCTCGGTGACGTCATGGACGCGGACCATCGACGCGCCCTGCACCATCGCCCACGTGGCGGTGGCCACCGAACCGGCCAGCCGCTGGTGCACGGGGGCGGGACGGCCGCCAGCGTCCCTGGCCAGGGCCCCGAGGAATGATTTCCGGCTGGTGCCGACGAGGACCGGATAGCCGGTGGCGGCCAGCTCGGCGGTGGCGCCGAGAAGGGCGAGGTTGTGCTCGGCGGTCTTGCCGAACCCGATGCCCGGGTCGATCCAGATTTCCTCCACGCCCGCCGCCCTGGCCTCCTCCGCCCGTGCGACCAGGAAGGCGCTCACGTCGGCGACCACGTCGTCGTAGGTGGGATCGTCCTGCATGTCGGCGGGCGTCCCCCGCCGGTGCATGGCCACCCAGCCGGCACCGTGCTCGGCAGCGACCGACCACAGGGTGGCGGAGACGTCGTTCACCAGGGTCGCACCGGCGGCGAGGGCAGCCCCTGCGACATCGGCCTTCACCGTGTCGACCGACACCCGGACGGCACCGGCCAGGGCCTGGACCACGGGCACGATCCGGCGGAGCTCCTCGTCCGTGTCGACCGGCCGGGCCCCCGGTCGGGACGACTCCCCACCCACGTCCACGATGTCGGCCCCCTGGTCGATCATGTCGTGACCCCGGGCGATGGCCCGGTCGGTCTCGAACCACTCCCCCCCGTCGGAGAACGAGTCCGGCGTGACGTTGAGGATGCCCATCACCAACGGACGTCCACGCTCAGGCGGCCGGATCATGGTCGCCCAGCGTAGGCGACCGGGGCGCCGCCCTGCCGAGCCGGCGGGCGCCACGGCGCCCTCAACGACCGTGGACGAACTGCATCGCCTCCGCCCGGGTGGCCGAGTCCGTCCTGAACAGGCCCCGGACCGACGACGTCACCGTCAGGGTCCCGGGCTTCTTCACCCCCCGCATCGACATGCACAGGTGCTCGGCCTCCACCACCACCAGGACCCCCTTCGGGGCCAGGGCCGCCTCGACGGCGTTGGCGATCTGTGAGGTCATGCGCTCCTGGACCTGGAGGCGCCGGGCATAGCCGTCGACCAGCCGTGCCAATTTCGACAGACCGGTGATGCGTCCATCGTCCGCCGGGATGTAGGCCACGTGCGCCCGACCCATGAACGGGATCAGGTGGTGCTCGCACAGCGAGGCGAAGGGGATGTCCCGCACCATCACCATCTCGTCGTGGTCGGCGGCGAAGGTGACCTCGAGGTGGGAGCCCGGATCCTCGTCGAGCCCGGCGAACAGCTCGGCGTACATGTGGGCGACCCGGGCCGGGGTGCGCTGCAGTCCGTCCCGATCGGGGTCCTCGCCGATGGCCTCGAGCAGTTCGGTCACCGCCCGCTCGACCCGTTGGGCATCAACGCTCATCCCGCTGCTCCTCTCCTCACCGGATCCGTGCTCCTCACCGGATCCGTGCTCCTCACAGGTTCCGCGCTCCTCACCGGATCCTCGGTCCACACCGGATCCGTTCCACCCGCCCGATCCACCCGGTCCGTGCGCCGGGCCGGGCAGAACGGCTCGTTCCGCCCGGGCACGGGGTGCGCCCGGCCACTCGTCCGCCGGCTCACGGGGCGGTCGGCCCCGCTGCTCGCTCCTGGTCGCCCAGGTAGGCGTGGACGGCACGGAGGTTCCGCAGGCGCTCGCCCACGTCCAGCCCGTAGCCGACGACGAAGTCCGGCGGGATCCGGAACCCCACGTAGCGAAGGTCGGGGTCGGTCCGCTGGCGGCCCTCCTTGACCAGGAGGGCGCACACCTCGAGGCTGGCCGGCCCCCGCGCCCACAGGTAGCGGCGGAGGTAATTGAGCGTGAGGCCGCTGTCGACGATGTCCTCGACCACCAGGACGTGCCGGCCGGCCAGGTCGGCGTCGAGGTCCTTGACGATGCGGACGACGCCCGAGGTCCGGGTGGCGCTGCCATAGGACGACACCGCCATGAAGTCGATCTCGACCGGTAGGCGGATCGAGCGGGACAGGTCGCTCATGAAGGTGAAGGCGCCCTTCAGCACCCCCACCAGCAGGGGGGGCCGGTCGGCGTAGTCGGCGCTGATCTCCGCACCGAGCTCGTCGATCCGGCGCAGGAGGCGCTCCTCGGAGACGACGACGTCGCCGACGACCCCGTCGGGGTCGACACCCCGCTCGCTCATCCCTGGTCACCCGCTCGGGCGATGGGGCCGTTCGGCACGGGCCGACTGTACCGGAGGAGCGGGCCCGACCGTCCGGGCATCTCCGAGCGGTCGGCCGGTGGCTCGGCCGGGTCGACGCCAGGGGGCACCGACACGTCCACGACACCGGACGGTGACGGCGCCACCGACAGGCGACCTCGGGAGCGGGACACGCGCACCCCCCCTTCCAGTTCCGTCGCCACCGCATCGCCCCGGGCCACGGCCAGGACCCGCTCGATCTCGGCGGAGGAGCGAGGATGCGGACCCAGGCCGGCCAGCCAGCGGCGTACGATCCGGCGCCCGACGGGGACCGGCGCACCGGCGAGCGCCCGGGCATCGGTGGCGTCGACCAGTCCGGCCACCTCGGCCAGCACGTCGGCGTCCCCAGCCAGGAGCTCCGCCTGCCGTGCCAGGACGGGCACCACGTCCCGCCCGGCCAGCTCGTTCACGAGGGGCAGGAGGCGGGAGCGCACCGAGGTCCGCAGGAACCGGGGGTCCCGGTTCATGGGATCGTCCACCGGGTGCAGGCCCAGTGCCTCGCACAGCGCCCGGGTCTCGGACCGCCGAAGCCGCAGGATCGGGTGGCGGGGACCGTGACGCATGCCGGCCAGGCCGTCGACGCCCGCCCCCCGCAGCAGGTTGGCCAGCACCGTCTCGGCCTGGTCGTCGGCCGTGTGACCGGTGGCCGCGTCCACGCCCACCGCCGCCCGGCGGGCGTCCCGGGCGCGGGCCTCGAGGTTGGGCCCGGGGACGACGTCGACCCGCTCCGCCCTGAAGGCGGCGCCGAAACGGGCCGCAGCGCGTTCGACGATGCCGGCCTCCGCCGCGCTCCCGGGGCGGAGGCCATGATCCACGTGGACGGCGGTGACCCGGCAGCCGGCACGGGTGGCCAGGTAGAGGAGGGCCAGCGAGTCCGGTCCACCGGAGACGGCGCAGGTCAGCGGCGTTCCCGGTGGCGGGAAGTCGCAGCGGCCGAGGAGCGCGTCTGCGAGCTCAGATGGAGAGGGCGGGTTGGGTGCCGACACGGCGGATCCATGCCTGCGGGTCGCGGATCTCGGCCAGCGTGGGGAGCCACTCGGGTCCCTCCCACGCCCTGGCCAGCAGTTCGGGACCGCCGGATGCCTCGACGGCGCCGATGAAACGCTCCCCTTCCTCGTACTGGCGGAGCTTCGCCTCGAGGCCGATGAGCTGGCGCAGCAGGCGGGCCGGCCCACGGGCCTGGTGGCGGCGCTCCCGCAACACCCGGCTGAAGCGGGCCGCGCTCGGGATGACGGCGGCCCCGGCCCGGTCCATGGTGACGTCGCCGTGCCCTTCGAGCAGGCTCATGAGCGCCTGGATCCGGTGCAGGACCTCAAGTTGCTCCTCGGAGGCGACGAGCCCGAGGGCACCCGCCTCCCGCAGCGGATTGCGACCGGCGCGGATCTCCTCCGTCACCCGCCGCAGGGCCTCGGCGAACCGCGCGGGGTCCGGATCCAGCGAGCTGAGGCCCTGGTCCACGAGGGAGACGAAGTGGTCGCGCATCCACGGGATGGCGGTGAACTGGCACCGGTGGGTCACCTCGTGGAGGGCCAGCCACAGGCGGAACTCCTCAGGCTCGAAGCCATAGCGGCGCTCCAGGGCGACCACGTTCGGCCCGACGAAGTAGACGAGATCCTGGTCCTCGGCGGCCTCCTCGGTGAGGAGCAGGTCGTACTGCCCGAGCACCCGGGTGGACATCCAACCGAGGATGGCACCCATCTGAACTCCGGTGGCCACCCGGCCGGCGGCGGCGAACGATCGTGCGGCACGCTCGGACAACGGCCCGGCTCGCCCGAGCGCGCCCAGGCGCGACACGGGGTCGAGGCGGTCGAGGTGCGGGCCCATCAGGCGGCGGAACGACGCCGTGTTGGCCTGGACCCACCCGGCCCGATCGGTCACGCGCGCCCGGGCCGGCCCCGTCGGGGCCCGGAGCCCGGTGGACGCGGCCACCAGCTCCTCGGCCTCCGCCGTCACCCGGTCGAAGTGGGCCTGGAGCTCGTCGGAGCGGTAGCCGTCGGGGGGCGGCGTGCGGTTGCCCACCCACGCCGCCGTGCGCTCCGCCACCGACCAGGACACCGCGCTCGACGTTCCCGACCGTGTGTCGTTGCCCGACCGGAAGGGTTCTCCGAGCGTCATGGCGACAGTCTAGGGAGCAGGCCCGCCGGCGCGAGGCCCGCGGTCAACGGGGATCCGCCGGGCCGGCCGACTCGAGCCCGCCGGCACGCGCCCGCAGCTGCTCGGCGTCGAGAGCGGCGGCCACCCGGTCGATGAGGGAGTCGGGGACACGCTCCCGGCACCGGTTGGCGACCACCTTACGCAGCTCGGCCTCGAACTCGACCGCCGACCCGCACGGACCGCACAGGTCCAGGTGGCGGCCGATCTCCTCCCGGCGCTGCTCGGTCAGCTCGCCGTCCAGGTAGTAGTAAAGGCGCTCGATCGTCTCGTCGCAGCTGGGGAAGCCGGCCATGGTGATGGGCGCGTCCGGATCGAGCTCCGCCTGCCCGCTCCCGGACTCCTGTTCCTCACGATCCATCGGGCCCGCTCTCCTAGTGGCCATCGCCGCCGGTCACGACCAGTCCGTGAACGGCACCATAGGTTGCCAACGCCTTCTGGAGCGCCTTTCTTCCGCGGTGGATCCTGCTCATCACCGTGCCGATCGGCACGTCGGTGATGTCGGCGATCTCCTTGTAGGAGAAGCCCTCCACGTCGGCCAGGAGCACGGCGATGCGGAACGCCTCGGGAAGCGACTCGATCGCCTCCTTCACGTCCGAGTCGGTGAACCGGTCCAGCACCTCGTCCTCAGCGCTTCGTCCCAGGCCGCCCGCTTGATCGGCGGCGAGGTGATGGTAGAGGTAGAGGTCCTCCACGTCCTCCACGTCCGCCACCTCCGGGCGCCGCTTCTTCGCCCGATAGGAGTTGATGAACGTGTTGGTCAGGATCTTGTAGAGCCAGGCCTTCAGGTTCGTCCCCTCGGCGAAGCTGCCGAACGCCCGGTAGGCCTTGAGGTACGTCTCCTGGACGAGGTCCTCGGCGTCGGAGGGGTTGCGGGTCAGGCGGAGGGCGGCCGTGTAGAGGGCGGCCATGTGCACCATGGCGAGCTCGGCAAACTCCGCCTGATCGGCCATGGGAGCACCCTACACACTGGTCGGGGCGAAGGCGAAGCGCCACCCCTGACGTCGTGGAGCCTGGGAGGGGAATCGAACCCCTGACCTACGCATTACGAGTGCGTTGCTCTGCCGGCTGAGCTACCCAGGCGAACTGCGGGCCTCAGGCTATCCGACGCGCCGGCACCGGCGTCCCGGGGGTCGTGGGCGCCCGGCCGGCCTCGTCAGGCAGCCGCCCCCATGCCCGACAGGCCAGCGAACAGCGCCTGGAGGAGGAGCCCCTCGTTCGGGTTGCGACCGAGCGCCCCGGAGGCCGCGGTGACGGCCTCGACCGCGTCGAGGCATCGTCGCAGCTCGTGGGCGGTCGCCCCTCCGACCGGCGTCGCCGTGGCAGCCCGCCGGGCACGCTCCCGGTACTCCTCGGCCAGGACGGCGAGGCCGGCCCGCAATTCGTCCGTGCGGTACCGCCGCTCCTGGCGATGGTGGCGCTCCTCGGCCTCCTTGCGACCCGAGGACCGCGACACGCCCGTCGCCTCGGCCCGAGCGGCCAATGCCTCGAGCTCGGCCGCGTGCACCGACCGCAGCGGCTCGAGGGCGGCGTCGGTGGCGGCGAGGACCTCGTCCACCAGCGAGGCCACGGTGTGGCCGGAGCCGTCGAGACGCGAGGGTATGGTGCGCCACCGTTCCCGACGCTCGGCGAAGGCCGGATCGGTGGCCAGCAGCCGGGCCCGGTCCACCCTGCCACCGGCGGCGGAGGCGATGGCGTCGACCTCGGCCCTGTCGACGCCCTGGTCGACCAACCAGCCGGCCAGAGCCGCGTGGGGAACCGAAGTGAAGCGGACCCGGGCACACCGGCTGGCGATGGTCTCGAGCCACGGAGGGTGTTCGTCGGCCAGCAGCACGAAGACGGTGCCCGGCGGGGGCTCCTCGACCGTCTTGAGGAGGGCCGGCACCGCCCGGGCGGCGAGGTGGAGGTCGGGGACGATGAGGACCTGCCGGTCGGCCTCCATGGGCCGGCGCTGCGCCCGCGCCACCACGGCCCGGACGGTGTCCATGTCGAGGCCGGCACCGGTCCGCTCGAACTCGACGAGGTCGGGATGGGTCCCCGCCAGTGCCCGCCGGCAGGCCGGGCAGGACCCGCAGCCCCCGCTCGGGCAGAGGAGCGCGGCGGCGAAGGACGCCGCTGCAGCCCGCTTGCCGGCGCCCGGCGGCCCTTCGAACAGGTAGGCGTGGACCGGACGGCGGGCGGCCGCCGTCAGCGCGGTCAGCGCTGCTGGCTGACCCACGACGCCGGTGAACAGCTCAGGCACCGGCACCGCCGAGACGGTCCCGCCCGTCACGCGCCACCACCCGTTCCGCTCGGCGTTCCCACTCGGCTGGCGATCCCAGCCCGCACGGACGCGGCGACGGTGTCGGGATCGGGTCGCCCGTCGACGACCAGCCAGTGGGCCGGGTCCGCCGCGGCCTGAGCCCGGAACCCGTCGGCCACCCGACCGTGGAACCCGCCGTCGAGCGACTCGATGCCATCGGTCGCCCGGCCGCCACGCCTGGCCAGGGCGTCATCGACCGGCACGTCGATCAACACGTTGAGGTCGGGTTCCACGCCTCCCGTGACCCACGCCTGCAGCCGTACGAGGAGGTCGAGGTCGATGGCTCGGCCATAGCCCTGGTAGGCGAGGGTCGACGCGCCGTAGCGGTCGGTCACGACCCACCGCCCGCCGGCGAGGGCGGGGCCCACCACCTCGGCGACGTGCTGGGCACGGTCGGCCAGCATCAACAGCGCCTCGGCCGTCGGGTCGAGCACCATTCCCGGCGCCCCGAGGGCCAGCGGGCGGAGGGCCTGGCCCAGGCGGGTCGCACCCGGCTCGAAGGTCAACTCGGCACCGAGCCAGGCGGCGGCACGAGCCGCCTGGGTGGACTTGCCGCAGCCGTCGATCCCCTCGAACGCGACCAGCCGGCCACGGGGGGCGGCCTCCGGAGCCCGGGGGCCGTCGCTCAGCTCCCGTCCTCCGGGGACGTGGCCGCAGTCTTCTTGGCCGCAGTCTTCTTGGCCGCAGTCTTCTTGGCCGCAGTCTTCTTGGCGGCTGTCTTCTTGGCGGCTGTCTTCTTGGCGGCTGTCTTCTTGGCGGCTGTCTTCTTGGCGGCTGTCTTCTTCCCCCGGGTGGAAGGGCCGGCAGCACGGCGCTCGGCCAGGAGCTCGGCCGCCCGCTCGACCGTCAAGGTCTCGACGTCGTCACCCCGCCGCAGCGACGCGTTGGTGGTGCCGTCGGTCACGTAGGGACCGAAACGGCCGTCCTTCAGCACCATCGGCTGGCCGGACTCGGGATCGGGTCCGAGCTCACGCAGCGGCGGCTTTGCGGCGCGGCCCCTCCCCGTCTTCGGCTGGGCGAACAGGGCACGGGCCTCGTCCACCGTCACCGTCAGCAGCTGCTCCTCCGCTGCCAGGCTCCGGCTGTCGTTCCCCTTCTTCAGGTAGGGACCGAACCGGCCGTTCAACGCGATGATCTCCTGGCCATCGTCGGGATCGACGCCGACCGTCCGGGGGATGGAGAGGAGGTCGAGGGCCTGGTCGAGGGTCATCGACGCCGGGCTCATCGACGCGAACAGCGACGACGTACGGGGCCGATCCCCGCCCTCGGTGACCTCGCCCAGCTGCACGTAGGGGCCGAACCTGCCGGCCCGGACCCAGACGTCGAGCCCCGTCTCGGGGTCGGTGCCGAGCACACGGTCCGACGACGGCGCGTCGAGGAGCTCGGTGGCCCGCTCCACCGTCAGCTCGTCCGGCGCCAGGTCATCGGGGATCGAGACCCGGTCGTCGCCCCGCTGCAGGTAGGGCCCGTAACGGCCGACACGTGCGACGATCACCCGCCCGGCGGCATCCTCGCCGATGGGGATCGAGTTGATCTCGCGGGCGTCGATCTCACCCAGATAGGTGGCGACCTCGCGCTTGAGCCCGAGCCGGCCGTCGGTATGGGCCGCGTCGGCACCACCGTTGGCACCCGGCCCGGCCGTCCCGAAGTAGAAGCGCTCCAGCCAGGGCAGCGCCTCGGCCTGGCCCGAGGCGATGGCGTCGAGGTCGTCCTCCATCGACGCGGTGAAGCCGTAGTCCACCAGTTCGCCGAAGTACCGCTCCAGCAGGCCCACCACCGCGAACGCGGTGAACGAGGGGACGAGTGCCGTCCCCTTCTTCCAGACGTAGCCCCGATCCAGGATGGTGGCGATCACGCTCGCATAGGTCGACGGCCGCCCCACCCCGAGCTCCTCCATCGCCTTCACCAGCGACGCCTCCGTGTAACGGGCCGGCGGCTGGGTGGCGTGGGAACCCGGCTCGAGGGACCGGGTGGCGAGGGGATCACCCTCGGCCAGGGGCGGGAGGTGGACCTCCCGCTCGGCCAGCTCGGCCTCGGGGTCGTCCTCGCCCTCCACGTAGGCGCGGAGGAACCCGGGGAACCGGATCACCTTGCCCGTGGCCTGGAACTCGGCCGTGCGCGACGTGCCCGTGGTCCGGTCCGGGGCGGACCCGGCCAGGCGGACCTGGGCGCTGGTGCCGGTGGCGTCGGCCATTTGCGAGGCGACCGTGCGCTTCCACACCAGCTCGTAGAGGCGGAGCTCGTCGCCGGACAGCGAGGACGCGGCCTGGTCCGGGGTCCGGAACTCCTCACCGGCCGGCCTAATGGCCTCGTGGGCCTCCTGGGCGTTCTTCACCTTCCGCTCGTAGCGGCGGGGCTGGGAGGGCACGTAGTCGGCGCCGTAGAGCTCGGCCGCCTGGCGCCGGGCCGCGGTCAGCGCCTGGTCGGAGAGGGTGGTGGCGTCGGTCCGCATGTAGGTGATCCATCCGGCCTCGTACAGGCGCTGGGCCACCTGCATGGTGCGCTGGGCGCTGAAGCGGAGCTTGCGACCGGCCTCCTGCTGGAGGGTGGAGGTGATGAAGGGGGCTGCCGGGGAGCGGCGGAACGGCTTCTCGGTCACCGACGTGACCGAGAACGGCTGCCCCTCCAGCCCCGCCGCCAGTGCCCGTGCCTCCGCCTCGCCCAGCACGTGGACGGGGCCCTTCGCCACCAGCTCACCCGACTCGCCGAAGTCGCGCCCGGTGGCCAGGGCCACCCCGTCGATGCTCACCAGCGACGCGTCGAGGGTGGCGGGCGAGCCCTCCGATGCCTCCGCGACGGCGAACGTTCCCTCGATGCCCCACCATGCGGCCGAGCGGAACCGCATCCGGGCCCGTTCGCGCTCGACCACCATGCGGGTGGCCACGCTCTGGACCCTCCCGGCCGACAGGCGGGGCATCACCTTCTTCCACAGCACGGGGGAGACCTCGTAGCCGTAGAGGCGATCCAGGATGCGGCGGGCCTCCTGGGCGTCCACCAGCCGGCGGTCGACGTCACGCCATTCGTGCACGGCCCGCTCGATGGCCGCCGGCGTGATCTCGTGGAACACCATCCGCTTGACGGGGACGGTGGGCGAGAGGACCTCGAGGAGGTGCCAGGCGATGGACTCCCCCTCGCGGTCCTCGTCGGACGCCAGGTAGACCTCGCTGGCCTGCTTCACGAGGCTCTTGAGCTTGGCCACGTGCTGCTTCTTGTCCGGCGAGACCACATAGAGCGGCTTGAAGCCGTTGTCCACGTCGACGCCGAGGCGGGCCCACGCCTCACCCTTCAGGGCGGCAGGCACCTCGTCGGCCCCCCTGGGCAGGTCCCGGATGTGGCCGATCGACGACTCGACCACGTACTCCGGGCCGAGCATGCCGGCGATCGTCTTCGCCTTGGCCGGCGACTCCACGATGACCAGCGGCCGCCCGCCGCCGGACGCGGCGGACCCGGCGCGTCGGCGCCCACTGTTCCCGCTCGCCGTGGGTTCCGTCGAGGTCGGCATGGTCGTCACGCCAGGGTGGAGGCTCCGGGCCAGGCTGTCAACCCACCACCAGCTGCCACCGGCACCTGGTCGTGGGTCCGCCGGGCCGTCAGCCGACCGTGGCCGCCTCGGGCGCGGTCGGCACTTCGCTGTCCATGGCAGCGGCCTTCCGCTTCGAGAAGCCGATGGCGACCAGCAGGACCACCAGGGCGCCACCGGCGATCCCCAGCCGGGCGCCGGTGTGGGCATGGAGGGTGATGACGGCCGGGAGGATCAGCAGCGACACCAGGTTCATCACCTTGATCAGCGGGTTGAGCGCCGGGCCGGCGGTGTCCTTGAAGGGGTCACCGATGGTGTCGCCGATCACGGCGGCCTTGTGGGCGTCGGAGCCCTTGCCCCCTTCGTGGCCGTCCTCGATGTACTTCTTGGCGTTGTCCCAGGCCCCACCGGAATTCGAGAGGAAGTTGGCCATCAGCTGCCCGGTGAGGATGGCCGCGGCCAGGAACGCTCCGAGGGCCAGGTAGTTGATGCCGAACCCGATGATCACCGGCGTGAGCACGGCGAGCAGGGCCGGGGTGGCCAGCTCGCGCTGCGAGGCTGCCGTGCAGATGGAGATCACCCGCCCGTACTGGGGCTTCTCCGAGTAGTCCATGATGCCGGGGTGCTCGCGGAACTGGCGCCGCACCTCCTGGACGACGGTGCCGGCGGTGCGGCCGACGGCCCGGATGGCCAGCGACGAGAAGATGAAGGCGATCGAGCCCCCGACGAGCAACCCGATGAACACGGTCGGGTGGGAGACGTTGATCTGGGTCTGGCTGGCGTTGAAGAGCCAGTTCACACCACCGCCGGCCGGCTTGGTGAGCCCCAGCTGCGTGCCGACCGTCTCGATGAACGACGCGAACAGGGACACCGCCGCGATGACGGCGGAGCCGATGGCCACGCCCTTGGTCACCGCCTTGGTGGTGTTGCCCACGGCGTCGAGGCTGACCATGACCCGCTCGGCCTCGCCGGTGAACTCGCCGGACATCTCGGCCACGCCGGCGGCGTTGTCGGAGACGGGGCCGAAGCTGTCCTCCGACACGATCATGCCGGCCGTGGAGAGCAACCCGATCCCGATCAGCGACACCAGGTAGAGCGAGAGCTCGATGTTGCCGCCGGCCATGCCGACCGCGGCGCCGATGGCGATGGCGATGGCGATGATGGCCCACACGGACGACTCGAGGCCGATGGCGATGCCGGCGAGGGTGGTGGTGGCCGGACCGGTTCGGGCGGACTCGGCGATCTCGCGGACGGGGCTCCGTTCGGTCGAGGTGAACTGCTCGGTGATGGCGCTGGCGACGATCATCAGTGCCACGCCGATGAGCACGGCGAAGAACGCCTTCCAGTAGTGGAGGTAGGCCCCGGCGACGACGGCGGTGCCGGCGATGGTGAGCGCGGCGGCCGTCCACACGCCCCGGTTGATGGGCGCCATGGCCGACTTGTCGCGCTTGGTCGCCCGCACCACGAAGACGCCGATCACGGTGGCCAGGATCCCGATGGCCGGAACGATCAGCGGGAAGACGACCGCCTTTGCCGACTGGCCCCCGCGGCCGATCGAGTTGAAGGCGGCGAAGCCGAGGATGATGGCGGCGATGATGGTGATGGCGTACGACTCGAAGAGGTCGGCCGCCATGCCGGCGCAGTCGCCCACGTTGTCGCCCACGTTGTCGGCGATGGTGGCCGCGTTCCGGGGGTCGTCCTCGGGGATCCCGGCCTCGACCTTGCCGACCAGGTCGGCACCGACGTCGGCCGCCTTGGTGAAGATGCCGCCGCCGACCCGCATGAAGAGGGCGAGCAGCGAGGCGCCGAAGCCGAACCCGACGAGCACGGCGGTGGCGCTGTTCTGGAACACGAAGACGATGGTGGTGGCACCGAGCAGCCCCAGGCCCACGCAGAACAGGCCGGTGATGGCGCCGGTGCGGAAGGCGACCTTCAGCGCCGGGGCCATCTGCCCCTCGCGGGCGGCCGCCGCCGTCCGGACGTTGCCCCGGACGGCCAGGCTCATCCCGATGAAGCCGGTCAGGCCCGAGCACAGGGCGCCGGCGAGGAAGCAGATGACGCGGTACAGGCCCGCCTGGGCGAAGGTCAGGTCGACGACCGTGTGGCCGTGGACCGTGTGGGTCACCTTCGTGGCGGTGAAGAAGATGAGGACGGCCAGCGGGACGACGATGGCCAGGATCGTCTTGAACTGGCGGGCGAGGAACGCCTCGGCACCCTCCTGGATGGCCTTGGCGATGTCCTTCATCGGGGCCGTTCCCTGGTCGGCGGCCAGGACGCCCCGCATGAGGAGGACCCCGACGATGACCGAGATGAGGCCGGCGGCCAGGGCGAAGACCAGCCAGCCCTTCTCCGCTCCGGAGAGGAGGAAGTTCTGGTACCCCCCTTCGGCGAAGAGGTGGATCATCGGTACTGCTCCCTTCGGTTCAGGTCGTGCTCGAGGCGCCGGGTTGTCATCGCGGCGGCGAGGCCGCTCGCCGGGCCGGCAAGCCGGCCTCCCGATGGACACGACCGGCTATCGCCGGAAGTACCGGGTTCGGGCGCGCGCCGCCCAGCGCGGCGGCCCGTACAGCGCGGGGAGAAACTAGCCACATTCGGCGCACCGGGCAAGGTTCGCCGTCGGCGGCCTCATTCGGCGTCGGCGTCGGGGCCGGCGACGAGCTCGTAGTCCGGGTTGAGAATGGCCTGGCGGTGGCTCCAGTCACCCACCATCCCCTCGACCAGCATGCGGGCGCCCGGCTGGATGCCGGGGATCTTCCGGCGGCCCTGGAAGACGAGGAGCAGCTGGCCGGTCCCGTCGGCGATGACGCACTCCAGGTTGGCCGTTCCCGCCCTGGGCTGGACCCGGACCGACCGGATCCGCCCGGCGATCCGCACCCGGCGGCGCCACTGGACCTCGCCGATGGGCTGGGCGTCGTCCACCCGCTCGCCGAACGCGGCCCGCTCGAGCTCGTCACGGGCGGGGGCGCCTTCGCCGGCTCCCCCGCCCGCCACCGGAGCCTCCCCCGGCCGGCCGGCGCCGGCCGGTGGCCGACCCCACTCCCGCCGGCGGGCGAACCAGCCCCCGGTGAGCTGGTAGGGGACGACCGTGGCGTTGACGTGCGGCAGCTGGCTGACGACGGTGGCGATCCGGTCGGCCGTCCGGTCGTGGAGCAGCCTGTTCCAGCCTCCGGCATAGCCCCGGCGGGGCAGGAGGATGGTGAGCTCCGTGTCGCCGTCGGCGATGCTCTCCGCCGCCAGCTGCAGCGCGGCACGGGTCAGCCGGCGGTCCGAGCACTCGATGACGTCGAGCGGGAGATGGCTCAGACCCAGCCTCGCCCACCCCGCCTCGAGGGTGGCCGCCTCGACGTCGTCGATGCAGAAGTGCACCGCCCGGAGCTCGTCGGGGAGCAGCGTCCGGGCGTACTGGACGGCACGGGCGGTCGCCATGTCGAGGCGGTCCACCAGGACGACGACGAGGTGGCGCGACAGGACCGGCGCCTCGGCCGCCGCCGGGGCCCCCTCCACCAGCTGGGCTGCCTCGCGCTGGTACTGGCGGTGCATGCGGAGAAGCCCCAGGAACATCAGGGGACCGACGACCACGATGACCCAGGCGCCCTCCGTGAACTTCACGATGGCGAAGATGAGGACGATGCTGGCGGTGAGCACGGCCGAGAAGCCGTTCACCACCATGCCTTTCCGCCATCGTCCCGACCGCACCTTGAAGTGGTGGCGGGTCATGCCCGCCCCGGCCATGGCGAACCCGGTGAAGACGCCGATGGCGTAGAGGGCCACCAGGCTGTCGACCTTGGCGTCGGTGGCCAGCAGCAGGGCGATGGCCACGATGGCAAGCACGATGATCCCGTTGGAGAAGGCCAGGCGGTGCCCCCGCCGGGTCAGCTGGCGGGGGAGGAACGAGTCCTCGGCCACGAAGCTGGCGAGGAACGGGAACCCGTTGAAGCTGGTGTTGGCGCCGGTGTAGAGGATGAGCAGGGTGGCGAACTGGACCACGTAGAAGAGGGCGTGTCCGAGGCCGGTGGTGCCGAAGACGGCGCGGACCTCCTGCGAGACCACGGTGGGCGACCCGGCCGTGTAGGGGACGGCATGGGTCCAGTGGGCCAGCATCGTCACGCCGAACACCAGGAACGCGAGGACCGAGCTCATGAGGATGAGCGTGGAACGCGAGTTCCGGCTGACCGGGGGCCGGAACGACGCCACACCGTTGGAGATGGCCTCGAGTCCGGTCAGCGACGAGCCGCCGTTGGCGAACGCCCGCAGCAGGGTGATGAACGCCAGCCCCATCAGCAACCCGTGCCCGGGCGTGCCCACGGGACCGATCCCCTCGTGGGGAAGGGGGATCGGGTGCAGCTGGCCGGCCGCCTCCCGGACGTACCCCACGACGATCACCATGCCGAGGGAGACGATGAAGAAGTAGGTGGGGAAGGCGAAGATCCGGCCCGCCTCGCGGATCCCGCGGAGGTTGCCGTAGAGCAGGAGCAGGACCACGCCCACGGTGATCGGCACCGTGTAGGGGAGCAGGCCGTGGAAGGCCGACGTCAGCGCAGCGGTGCCCGCCGCCGTCTGGACGGCGACGGTCACCGTGTAGTCGATGAGGAGGGCGACAGCGGCGACCTGGGCCACGTTGGAGCCGAAGTTCTCCCGGGCGACCACGTACGCACCGCCGGACTTCGTATAGAGATGGAGGACGTCCAGATAGGACAGGGTGACGAAGAACAGCACGCCGAGGATGGCCACGGTGATGGGGACCACCAGGGAGAAGGCGGCCAACCCCACGAACCGGATCATCTGGTTGAGCATCTCCTCGGTGCCGTACGCCGACGACGAGATGCAGTCGGGGGCGAGCACGCCGAGGGCGGTCGGGCGACCCAGGCGCTCCGAGCTGAGCTGCTCGTTGACGAGCGGAGGACCGAGGAGCTTGTTCTTCAGGCGGTACCGGAGCGTCTCGGGGAGGTCGATCGAAGGGGTTGCGGCCGAGGCCGGGCGGACCGCCCGCTGCCGGGGGTACGGGGGTGGCTGCTCCACGGAGGTGGGGGCGTCCATGGGCATCAGTAAAACACGGTGCAGGGTGGGGCCGAGTTGTCAGGCCCCGGTCTTGCGTGTTGCATGGTGCCCGTGCACGTCATCGTCGTCGGCTGCGGTCGGGTGGGTTCCGGCCTGGCCACCCGCCTTTCCGCCAACGGCCACTCGGTGGCCATCCTGGACAAGAACCTCCGGGCCTTCCGCCGGCTGCCCGCCGGCTGGCCGGGCACGACGGTCGTCGGATCGGGCTTCGACCGCGACGCGCTCGACCAGGCCGGCGCCGACCGGGCCGGCGCGCTGGCCGCGGTGACGAGCGGCGACAACTCGAACATCCTCACCGCCCGGATCGCCCGCGAGACGTACGAGATCGCCAACGTCGTCGCCCGGATCTACGACCCCCGTCGGGCCCAGATCTACCTGCGCCTGGGCATCCCCACCGTCGCCACCGTCTCGTGGACCATCGACCAGGTCGAGCGCCGGCTGATCCCGGGCACCTCCGCCACCGAGTGGTCGGACACCACGGGGACCGTGACCCTGGTCGAGCGGACCCTGCCCGACCATCTGGCCGGCCAGCTCCTCCGCACACTCGACCGGCCCGGCGAGGTCCGGCTCGTCTCGGTCACCCGGGCAGGCGTGGCCCGGCTCGACATCGGCGAGCTGGTGGGCCAGGAGGGCGACGTCCTCCATCTCATGGTGGCCGTCGACGCCCGCGCCGACCTCGAGGCCAGGCTTGCGGGCGAGCCGGCCTCGGCCGGGTCGGGCACGCCCTCGGGCCACGGAGGCGGGCGATGAAGGTCGCCATCGCCGGGGCCGGCAGCGTCGGGACGGCCATCGCCGCCGACCTCCACGCCGTCGGCCACCACGTGCTGGTGTTCGAGCAGGACCCCGACCTGGTCGAGCGGTTGCGCCCGAGCCTCGACATCGAGTGGGTGGCCGCCGACGCGTGCGAGGTCAGCTCGCTCGACGCGGCCGGCATGGCCGACGTGGACGTGGTTGTGGCCGCCACGGGGGACGACGAGGACAACCTGGTGATCTCCCTGCTGGCCAAGCAGGAGTTCGCCGTTCCCCGGGTGGTGGCCCGGGTCAACCATCCGAAGAACCAGTGGCTCTTCAACGAGAGCTGGGGGGTCGACGTCTCGGTGTCCACCCCGCAGCTCCTCACCGCGCTGGTCGAGGAGGCGGTGTCGGTCGGCTCCCTCGTGCGCCTGCTCCGGTTCGAGGGAGGGAACGCCCACCTGGTGGAGGTCACCCTGGCCGACGACTCGCCCGCCGCCGGGTCGAGCATCGCCGACCTGGGCGTCCCCCGGGAGGCCACCGTCGTCGCCGTCGTGCGCGACGACCGGCTGATCGTGCCGAGGGGCGACACGCGCCTGGCCGCCGGCGACGAAGTGCTGGTTCTGGTGACGGCCGAGGCGGAGGACCGGGTCCAGCAGCTTCTCGTGGGACACTGAAGGTCGGTGCGCGCCGCCTTCTTCGACCTCGACAAGACGGTGATCGCCAAGGCTTCGATCGCCGCGTTCGGCGGACCCTTCTACCGTGGCGGCCTCATCAACCGCCGCCTGGTCGTCCGAGCCCTGGCCTCACAGCTCATCTACCTGCACCTGGGGGCGAGCGAGCAGAAGCTCGAGCGGGTCCGGGAGTCCATGCTCACCCTGACCCGCGGGTGGGACCGGGAGCAGATCCGTGGGATCGTGCGCGAGGCACTGGAGGAGACGGTCGAGCCGATCATCTACGCGGAGGCCCTCGATCTCATCGAGGCCCACCGCGCCGCCGGCGAACGCGTCTACCTGGTCTCGGCGTCACCCGAGGAGATCGTCCAGCCCCTCGCCGACCACCTCGGCGTCGACGGCGCCATCGCCACCCGGGCCGTCGTCGACGACGACGGCCGCTACACGGGCGAGATGGCGTTCTACGCCTACGGCCCCTTCAAGGCGGAGGCCATCCGTGACCTCGCCGCCGCTGACGGGCTCGACCTGGGCGGTTCGTCGGCCTACTCGGACTCGTACACCGATCTCCCGATGCTCGAGGCGGTCGGCCACCCGGTGGCGGTCAATCCCGACCGCGTCCTGGCCAAGGTCGCCCGGGAGCGCGGCTGGGAGACCGTCCAGTTCACGAAGCCGGTCCGCCTCCGGGATCGCGTCCCGGTGCCGAGCCTCCCGGCGACGGCCACCGCAGCGGGAGCCGTCGCCGTGACCGGCGCGTTGCTGCTGGCCTGGCGGATCATGAGGCGGAACCCGCCGACCTGAGCACGGGCGCGCCTCGGCTGGCGGAGGCGGGTCGCCTCGCAGGTTACCTGCCGTGCGTTGTCGGGACCGGCGGCCGGCCGGCCCGTTGGCCAGGTGGCCGGTGGATCAGGCGGCGCGGAGCCGCTTGGCGGCGACGACCCCGAGCGCGACGAGAACGGCCAGGACGAGCAGCTTCTTCATACCGGGCGATGGTAGCCGCTCACCCGCCGGCGCGCACCGGCGGCCGCAACCCCTCCGGCGGCCCTTCCGAGCCACTGGCGCCCGCCTCCCGGAACTCGTCTGGGGGCACGCGTCGTCCCGAGGGCGCCCACGCCCGACCCCGTCCGGCCCCACCCCCATGGGCCCGATTCATGAAGGAACGTTCATCGACGTTTCACGTTGCGCTCAGCTACGGCACGCACAGTTGTCGGCATCGCACCACGCGTCACCGAAACGCACCGAGACCCACCCATGGAGGAACCCTCATGTCGCCACTCAAGCCCTGGATCGTCGGCATCGCAGCGTCAGCGGGGCTGGTCGCCGGAGGGGTGGCAACGGCCGCACCCTCGGCCCCGTCCCACCCGGCGGTGACGACCACGAGCCCGACCCACACGACGGTCACCACACCGGCGCCGTCCTCGACGCAGGACACCCTCGGCAACACGATCAACGGCCTGGCCGCCGAGAAGGCCAGCCTCGACAAGCAGCTGGCGGCGGCCAAGGCGGCGGCGGCGGCGCGCGAAGCAGCCCCACCGACGACGACACCACCGGTGACGACGCCTCCGCCGGTGACGGCGCCGCCCGTGACCACGCCGACGTGGACCGAACCGTCCGAGCCCTCGGAAGGCAGCTCGGGCAGCGGGAGCTACGGCGACGACCACCGGGGCTCCGACGCCACCGAGTGGGGCGGCACGTCGACGTCCGGGTCCTCGTCCGGGACAGGATCGGGCACGACCTCGGGGTCGGGCTCTGGCACCACGACCTCGGGGTCGGGCTCCGACAGGAGCCCCGACTCCTCGTCGGGATCGTCGGGATCGTCGGGCTCCTCTGATGGCTGAGGCCGTCCCCGGGAGCGGGCTCGACAAGGCCAGTGGTGACCGCCGGCGCCTCCGGGCGCCGGCGGCGGCCGTAGCGACCTCGGCGGCCATCACCGGGCTGGCCGTCACGTGGGCGGCCACCACTACGCCGGTCCTGGCCGCGTCGCACCCCCCGGCGGCGACCGCGCCGGCGGCGCCGGCGACCGCCACCCAGCCGGTGGTGGCGACCACCACCACGACCGAGCCGGCGCTGGCGCGCCAGGAGGCCGAGCAGCTGGCCAGGATCGCCCAGCTCCGCCAACAGATCGCTGCAGAGCAGGCAGCGATCTCCGCACTGTCCGCACAGGCATCGGCACCCGTGGCCACCGAACCCGCGCCCGCACCGACCCCCGTGCCGGTCCAGGCGGCCGCGCCAGCACCGGCACCCGTCCGCGCCGCGCCGGCGCCACCGCCTCCCACCCACGCCACCACCGGCGCGTCCTATGTCCCCTGATCCGCTGGCGGACACCTCCGGGCACACCGACCTCGTCCTGTCCCGACGGGCGATGGGCACCCGCGTCTCCGTGCGGACCGCTACGACGGGTCCAGCGGCCGAGCAGGCGGCCCGGGCAGCGCTCGATGTGTTCACCGCCGTCGACCACTCGTGCTCACGATTCGACGAGCGCAGCCCGCTGTCGGTCGCCAACCGCCACCCGGACCGCTGGCAGCGTGTCGACCAGACCTGCTTCCGGGCACTCCATGCCGCGCACTCGGCGCACCAGGCGACCGGCGGCACGTTCGACCCGAGGGTGCACGACCGGTTGGTGGCACTGGGCTACGACCGCACCTTCACCGACATCGGGAGGCCGGGGGCAGTTCCGGCGACCCGCCGTGCGGCGCACCAGCGAACCGGGCCCATGCGGCGGGGGCCGTGGCGACCTCGCCTGCGCGGTGGTCCGAGCCCTGAGGTCCTCCTCGGTCCCGACGCCGTCGATCTCGGAGGGATCGGCAAGGGCCTGGCGCTCCGTTGGGCGGCGGCCGAGCTGGCCGATACCGGCGGCGGGCTGATCGAGGCCGGTGGCGACTGCATCGCCGTCGGGCGGCCGGACGACGCAGACGCCTGGATGGTGGGCGTGGAGGACCCCGCCGGGGGCACCGAGCCCGTCGCCGTCGTCAGCCTCGTGGATCGGGCCTGCGCGACCTCATCGACCCGGGTCCGGCGCTGGCGGGCGGGCGGGCGGGCCGTCCACCACCTCATCGATCCGGCCACCGGCGAGCCCGGCGGCGAGGGGCTGGCCGCGGTGACCGTGGTGGGCCGGGACCCCGCCGCCGCCGAGGTGTGGAGCAAGTCCCTGTTCCTGGCCGGGGCCGCTGGCATCGCGGCGGCCGCCGCACGGCGAGGCCTCGCCGCCCTGTGGGTGACCGAGGCGGGAGAGGTCGCCTGGAGCCGGTCGATGGCACCGTCGCTCACCTGGGTCGCCCGATGAAGGCCGGCAACCGGACATCGCTGACGGCCGGCGCCGTCATCGTCGGGTCGGTCCTGGCCGGCCACTGGCTCGCCGTCGCCACGTCGCCGCTGGTCCACAACCGGATGTTCCCGTGGATCGCCGGGCGCGGTCTCGGCGTCGCCTCCTACCTGTCCCTCACCGCGCTGGTGACGGCCGGGCTGTGGTTCCGACATCCGTGGGCCACCCATCGGGCCGTCGGTCGCGCCACCCGCCTCCGCTTCCACGCCGTGCTGGCAGCCGCCACCGTCGTCCTCGTCGCCGGGCACGTGACCGCCCTCGCGCTCGACCGCTACGCGGGCGTCGGCTGGGCGGGGGTGTTCCTCCCCGGCCACGCCACCTACCGGCCCGCTGCCGTGACCCTCGGGACGCTGGCTCTCTACGGGATCGTCCTCACCACGGCCACGGCAGCCCTCGCCGGCATCGTGGGCCGGCACGCCTGGTACCCGGTCCACCAACTCAGCCTGGGGATCTTCGCCGTGTCCGCCTGGCACGGGATCACCGCCGGAAGTGACACCGCCTCCCTCCGGCTCGTCTACGCCGCCACCATCGTGCTCGTCTCCCTCGTGGCCGCCACCCGCGCGCTGGCCGGTCGCTCCCGGCCCGTGCCCGAGCCCGTCCAGCCCCCTGTGCAGCCGTCGACAGTGCAGCCGTCGACCGCCCAGCCGTCGACAGTGCAGCCTGCTGGCACGGCTCCATGGCACACACCGGCAGCGGCGAATACAACGGTCCCGGCACCGGTTCCGACCTCCCCGGTGGCGTGGCCCGCGGCCGGCGGCGCATCCAGCGTCGCCGCGGGGCGCACCCCCCCGGTGGCGCTGCCCCCGTTCGGGCAGCCTGATCACCCGACGGCAGCCTGGCCCCACCACCAGGACGCCGTCCGATGAACGGTGCCGCAGGCCACGAGCCCATCTCCCGCCCCACCCCCAACCACTCCGCCATGCCGCCTCGCAACTTCCATCGCCACGAGGCGCGCCACGACGGGCCGCGTGCCGGGCACGTGGCGATGCCCGGCGCACCGGGCGCACTGCTCCTGGCCGGGCCGCCGGCCGGTGCCGGAGCGGAGTCGCTCGACGCCCACCTCGCCCGGCTCGGACCCGCCGGACTCCATCTGGCCCCTGAGGCGATCCTCGCCGCCATCGAGGCGGCCGGCCTGACGGGACGGGGTGGGGGCGCCTTCCCCTCGGCGGCCAAGCTCGCCACTGCCCGGGCCGCCGTCACGCCCCCCTTGGTGGTGGTCAACGCCAGCGAGAGCGAGCCGGCCAGCGGCAAGGACCGCCTCCTCTGCCAGCTCCGTCCTCATCTCGTCCTCGACGGGCTGGCCCTGATCGTGTGGGCGGCGGGGGCCGCCGAGGCCATCGTGCACGTCCACCGCGGTTCAGACGGGACCATCGCCGCGCTCCGGGCGGCCGCCGACGAGCGCCGCCAGCGGGGGGTGGCCGATCCCCGGTGGCACATCACCGTCGGGCCCGACTCCTACGTCAGCGGGGAGGCCAGCGCGGTGGCATCGATGCTGGCCGGTGGTCCGCCGGTTCCCTTCCCCCACCGCCGGCCGCTCGCCACCGAAGGACCGGGGGGCGGCCGACCGGTCCTCGTCTACAACGTCGAGACGGTGGCCCATGTCGCCATGATCACGCGAGTGGGCCCCGAGCTGTGGGCCGGGCTCGGCAGCCCGTCCACGCCCGGCACGCGCCTGGTGACCGTGGTGGGCGCGGTCGCCGAGCCGGGACGCGTCTTCGAGGTGTCGGGTCCCGCCTCGGTGGCGGACGTGCTCAGCACCGCCGGCGTGCCCGGCGCACCGGGCGCCGTGCTCATCGGTGGCTACGCAGGCACCTGGGTCGACGGCCAAACCGCGCTGCAACTGCCGCTCGACGCCGCCGGGCTGCGGACCGTGGGAGCGAGCCTGGGCAGCGGCGTCATCGGCGTGCTGCCACTTGGAGCGTGCGTGCTGGCCGAGACGGCGCGGCTCCTCGAGTTCCTCACCGCCGGATCGGCCGGCCAGTGCGGGCCGTGCGTCCAGGGCCTACCCATCCTCACCGCCTCGGCCGCCGGGCTGGCCCGCGGGCGCACCAGCCGGCGCTCGCAGCGCCAGATGCTCCGACTCCTCGAGGACCTGCCCGGGCGGGGCGCCTGCCACCTTCCCGACGGTGCCGCCCATCTCCTCTCGTCCGCGCTCCGGGCGTCCGGAGCGGACGCCGACCGGCACCGCGCAGGGATCCCGTGCCCCCCCGGCCCGGCCGGGGGCTGGCTGGCGGTGCCACGCGTGCCGGCGAGGTCATCCCGATGACCGTGCGCGTCTCGATCGACCTGACCCGCTGCCGGGGACACGGCATGTGCGCCCTGCTGGCCCCGGAGACCATCGATCTCGACGGGTGGGGGTTCGCCCGGGTCGGCACGGCCGAGGTGGACGAGCCGGGCGATGCCCGCCGGCTCCGTCGCGCTGCGGCTGCGTGCCCCCGGCAGGCCATCGTCGTCAGGGAGGTCCCCGGCGAGTCGACGGGCACGACGCCCTCCGTTCGGGCACCATGGAGCGCATGGAGGGCCCGGTGAGCGCGAAGACGTCCCGCAACGTCACGGCTGGCACCGCCAGTGGTGCCCCGGGTCCGTCGTGGTGGCTGGGGCCGATCGCAGGCGCCCTGGTCGCTTCGGTGCTGGTGGCCGGTGGCCTCGGTGGGGCCCTGGTCAGCCGGGCTGAACCGGCGCCGCCCGCCGTCGACGTCGCCGCCGTCGGACCGTCGCCGACGCCGGCACCGGCCGACAGCCCCCACGACGGCTCGACGGTGGTCACCGCCACCCGGCCCGTGGTGGTGGAGCACGGGACCGAGCCGTCCGACACCAACGGGTCGGCCGCCCCGTCCGGTCAGGGCGGTGCCGCACCGCCGACCACCGAGGCACCGGCGACCACCGAGCCACCGCCGGCCACCGAGCCACCGCCGGCCACCGTGCCCGAGGCCCCACCTGTCACCGCCGACCAGGGAACGTCTGGCTCGGGGAGCGACTCGCCGTCGCCGGCGCCGGCGTCCAAGCCGACGGACGGATCGGGTGACGGCGGGTCGAACGGGAGCACGGCCACCACCAGCCCCTCGGACTCCGGGGACCATTGACACCTGCCGCTGGCGGTCATGGGTGGATCCGGCGGCCGGGCACGGCGACGCGCCTCGCCGGGTTCCTCGCCGTCCTGCTGGCCATCGTGCTCGGCCTGACCACCTTCGAGACCGAGCGCATCTTCACGTCCCACTCCATGGCCACCGTGTCGAACGACCTGACAGCCCAGGTCCGCCAGTACGCGGGGACCGTGCGCAGCACGGCACCCACCGACCTTGCCGCCCGGTCCGTCCGCTACCTCTCGGCCCAGGTCCTCCCGAAAGGCGACTACCTCCTGGTCGGCCTGGCCGGCCCCGTCCACTTGGGGAGCACCGGCTCGGGACCGCTCCTGGCCGATCCCACGCTCCAGGCCCTCCTGGACCGTCCGCCGCAGACCACGTCGACGGACGAGCTGACGGCCGGCGGCATGCCTCTCCTGGTCGTCGTCTCACCCATCCGGTCCGGCACCCGGACCCTCGGAACGCTTGTGGCCGCCGCCGACCTGACCGGCATCCGGGCGGACCAGCACCGGGTGGTGCTCGTGCTGGCCGGCGAAGCGGTGGTCGCCCTTCTGGCCGCCGTGGTCGCCGCCTATCTGCTCCTGCGGCGGCTGCTGCGCACCGTGGGTCGCATCACCGCCGCCGCCGACGCCGCAGCCCAGGGCGAGCTCGACCGCCGACTGGGGGACCAGGGGACCGACGACGAGGTGGGCCAGCTGGCCGCCACGTTCGACGGCATGCTCGACCGCCTGTCGGCCGCCATCGAGGCCCAGCGGCGCCTGATCTCGGACGTCTCCCACCAGATGCGCACCCCGCTGACCGTCGCCAGGGGCCACCTCGAGGTGATGCAGCGGGTGGGGGTCGAGGACCCTGACGAGGTGCGGTCCACCGTGCAGACGGTCATCGACGAGCTCGACCACATGCGCAACCTGGTGGAGCGCCTCCTCATGCTCGGCCGGGTGCTCGAGCCCGACTTCCTCGAGACGCACCCGGTCGACCTGCGCGCCATGGTGGCCGACACCTTCGAGGCCGCCGTGGTCCTCGCCCCACGCCAGTGGACGCGTTCGGAAGCGCCCGACGTCGTCATCGACGTGGACGCCGACAAGCTCCGGGGTGCGTTGCTGAACCTGCTCGACAACGCGGTGAAGGCCACCGGAGCGGACGACACCATCGCCATCGCCGCCACCCTCGAGGCCGACGGCGGGGTGGCCATCTCGGTCGACGACAGCGGGCCCGGACTGGCACCAGACCAGATCGCCGTGGCGTTGGCCCGCTTCGGCCGGCCGGAACAGGCCGCCTCCGGTGGCAGTGGTCTGGGTCTGGCCATCGTCGCCGCGGTGGCCCGAGCCCATGGCGGCACGTTCGCGCTCGGGTCGTCGCCCCTCGGCGGCTGCCGCGCCACCATCACGATCCCCCCGGACCGGGTGCGGGCCACCCTGCCGGTGGAGATGGTCGGGATCTGAGGTGCGGATCCTCGTCGTCGAAGATGACCCAGGCATCGCGTCCTTCCTCCGCAAGGGGCTGGGCGCCGAGGGACACGCCACCGACATCGTCGACACGGCGCTGGTGGCCGACGCCGTGCTGCGGGCCGAAGGGTCGTCGATCGGTCTGGTCCTCCTCGACCTCGGGCTGGCCGAGGGTGACGGCCTCGACGTGCTGCGTCGCCACCGGCAGCGCGGGGGTACCACGCCGGTCATCATCCTGACCGCCCGGGCCGAGGTGACGGACAAGGTGCTGGGCCTCGATGCCGGTGCCAACGACTACATGACCAAGCCCTTCTCGTTCGAGGAGTTGCTGGCGCGGATCCGTGCCGTCCTCCGCAGCGAGGTCCAGACGGAGGCGACCGTCCTCACCGTGGGCGATCTGCGGCTCGACCTGCTCTCGAAGGTGGCGTGGCGAGCCAACCGCCGCATCGACCTCTCGCACCGGGAGTGGGCGCTCCTCGAGCTGTTCATGCGCCATCCGACCCAGGTGCTGTCGCGGGCCCAGATCCTCGACCAGGTGTGGGACTACGCCTTCGAGCCGGGCAGCAACGTGGTCGACGTCTACGTGGGCCACCTGCGTCGCAAGGTGAACGAGGCGGGCAGGGCGCCGTTGATCCTCACCGTGCGGGGTGCCGGCTACCGGCTCACCGCTCCCGACTGACGACGACGAACGGCTGGCGCACCTCTCCCGGCAGGGGCCGGCGGTCGTCCGCCCCCGGAGGGCGGCTGCTGCCGACCTCAGACGGTCAGCAGGTCGCGTGCCCCCGTGTCCGACGACGGGTGGCGGAGCTTCGACATGGCCCGGGCCTCGATCTGGCGGATCCGCTCCCGGGTCAGGTTGAAGTGCTCGCCCACCTCCTCGAGCGTGCGCGGCTCACCGCGATCCAGGCCGAAACGCAGCCGGAGGATCTCCCGCTCACGCTCGTCGAGCGGGGACAGGAGCCGGCCGATCTCGTCGGGCAGAAGGGACACGGCCGCCACCTCGAAGGGTGACTCGGCGGAACGGTCCTCGACCACGTCGCCGAGCTCGGCGTCGCCGTCCTCACGGAGCGGCTCGGAGAGGGACAACGGCTCCGCCCGGAAGCGGAGGGCCTCGACGAGCTTGTCCTCGGGCATCTCCACTTCGGCACCCAGCTCGGCGAGTGTGGCCGGCCGGCCGAACTTGAGCTCCAGGCGGGCCTGGGCCTTCTGCACCCGGGCCAGAGTGTCGCCGGCGTGCACCGGCAGCCGGATGGTCCTGCCCGTGTTGGCGATGCCCCGCGTGATCGCCTGTCGGATCCACCACGTGGCGTAGGTGGAGAACTTGAACCCCTTGCGCCAGTCAAACTTCTCGACGGCGTGCATGAGCCCCAGGTTCCCCTCCTGGATGAGGTCGAGGAGGGGCAGGCCGGACGCCTGGTACTTCTTCGCGATCGACACCACGAGGCGCAGGTTCGACTGGACGAACGTCTGCTGGGCGTGCTCACCCTGGAGCGCGGTGCGACGGAGCTCGCGCTTCTTGGCCGGGGTCAGACCTTTCGGGGCGGACGCCAGCTCGGCATCCGCTTCGCGCCCTGCCTCGATGGCCTGGGCCAGCCGGACCTCGTCGTCCTTGGTGAGAAGCGGGTACTGGCCGATGTCCGTCAGGTACAGCCGGACCAGGTCCTCGTCATCTCGCTCCAGCCGCTCCTTAGCCAACGTCCTCGAATCCTTCGTCAGGCCCACTGGTGTGGGCTCCCGCCTTCCGATCGCCGTTCCTGATGGTGGGGGGCAACCTGGCTCCTCTATCCGGCGGGTGGCTCATCCGAACGCCCAACGGGCGCAACGTGCCGCACTCGAAGTTTACCGAACGCGTCAAGTCCTCCGACCAGACCCGTCCACGGAGGGCGACCAGACCCGGCCACGGAGGGGACGCCGTCCTGGCACGCCTCCCTGTGCTCACCCACCGTGGCGCAACGGCTCGAGCAGCCCCGGAGCCCCCTCCACCTGGACCAACAGGCGCTCCAGGTCGTCGACGAATTGGTGGACTGCGGCCAGATCGTGCGGCCGGACCGCCAGTTCCTGCACCATCCCCTCACAGCGCCGCCAGTCGTCGACCGTGTCGGCGAGCACGACGTCGAGGGTGTCGATCACCGGGCCGTCGGCCACCTGTGAGCACCGGGCGCGGTGGCGCTGGTAACTGACGACCAACCGGGGAAGGACCACCCGGGCCAGCCCGGCCAGGAGGGGCAGCGCGCCAGGGCTGCCGTTCTCCCCTCCCGCTCCGTCACCCCCCGCGATCCCCACCAGGCGGTCGAGGGCGGCCTCGACGGGGCCGGACGGTGCGATGGTGAGCGCATCGGGGTCGACCCAGGCGAGGACGGGGATGCGCTGGCGCCACAGCTCGGCGTGCCTGGCATGGTGGGCACTCTGCCCGGCGAAGTGGACCTGGGCCGCCGGCAGGGGCGCCGAGGTCGCCCACCCGCCGGTGACGGCGAACAGCCGGCTCTCCACCCACCGTGCGGCACCCGCCCGCCGGGCGCTCTCGGTGAGGGTGAGGAACGTGGCGCCGGCCCCGTCCGGGCGCGCCCCGGGGACGGTCACCGGTCGGCCCCGGGCGCCGTGCCGTGGTAGCGGTTGGTGATCGGCATGCGCCGATCCTTGCCGAACGCCTTCGTCGTGATGCGGACCCCCGGGGGCATCTGGCGTCGCTTGTACTCGGCCCGGTCGACCAGGTCGGCCACCCGGGCGGCGACGTCGGGGTCGAACCCCTCGGCCACCAGCTCCTCCACCGAGCGGTCCCCCTCCACGTACCCGGCCAGCACGGGATCGAGGACCTCGTAGGGGGGGAGGGACTGCACATCGCGCTGGTCGGGGCGCAACTCCGCGGACGGTGGCTTCTCCAGCACCGCGGCGGGCACCAGCTCACCTCCGGCGATGGCGTTCCGGTAGCGGCACAGTGCGTAGACCAGTGTCTTCGGGACGTCCTTGATGACGGCGAACCCTCCGGCGGAGTCGCCGTAGAGCGTGGAGTACCCCGTCGCCATCTCCGACTTGTTGCCGGTGGTGAGGACGATACGGCCGGTGGCGTTGGAGATCGCCATGAGGAGGACGCCCCGGATCCGTGACTGGAGGTTCTCGTCGGTCAGGCCGGCCGGCTCCGTGCCGAGCACGGCGGCGAGCATCTCGCCGAAGACACCGTGCGCCGGCTCGATGGGCACCGTCACCAGGTCGATCCCCAGGTTGGCCGCCAACGTCGCGGCATCGGCGACCGACCCCTCGCTGGAGTAGCGCGACGGCATGGCCACACCGTGCACGTGCTCGGATCCGAGCGCGTCGGTCGCCACCACGGCCACCAGGGAGGAGTCGATGCCGCCCGACAGACCGATGACGGCGTCGGTGAAACCGTTCTTCCGGACGTAGTCCCTCGTGCCGAGGACGAGTGCGTCGTAGACCTCGGCATCGGCCCGGGGCACGTCGGCGACCGTGCCCGGCAGGGAACCCGTGCCCCGCGTGGCGGTGGTCACGACGACCGAGGGCGGCCGGCGGGCCCCGCTACCGCCGTCCGGGTGGGCCGGGCGGGCCGGCTGGTCCGGCACGTCGACGTCGGCCACCAGGATCTCCTCGACGAACTGGCGGGCCGAGGCCACCAGGGTCCCGTCCGGGGCCACCACCATCGACCCGCCGTCGAACACCAGCTCGTCCTGGCCGCCGACCTGGTTGACGTAAGCGATCGTGCAGCCCGTCTCCTCGACCCGCTCCCGGAGCATGGCCAGGCGGTCGTCGCGCCGCCCGGCCGAGTACGGCGACGCGTTGATGTTGCAGATCAGCCGGGCGCCGGCGACCGCTTGTGCAGCCACCGGACCGCCGCGCACCCACACGTCCTCGCACACCGACAGGGCGCCGGTCACCCCGGCCACCACGAACGTCTCGACCGGGCTCGTCCCCGGTGCGAACCAGCGCTGCTCGTCGAAGACGCCGTAGTTCGGCAGGATCCGCTTGTGGTAGCTGGCCACCACCCGGCCCTCGACGGCAAGCGCTGCCGCGTTGGCCCTGCCCCGCTCACCGATCCGGTCCACGAACCCGATCACTGCGGCGCACCGGCCGGTGGCCCGCACCACCTCGTCCAGTGCGATCAGGTTCGCGGCCACGAACGCCGGGCGCTCGACCAGGTCCTCGGGGGGGTACCCGGTGATGCTCAGTTCGGGGAAGACGGCGATGTCCGCCCCTGCCGCTTCGGCCTCCGCCAGCGCCTCGACGATACGAGCCGCGTTGCCGTCGAGATCGCCGACGACGCTGTTGAGCTGGCACAGCGCCAACCGCACCCTCGACATGGGCAGCAGCCTACCGGCGGGTCGCCGGCCCCCAGGAGCCCGGGGCCGGCCGGCCCATGGAATTCGCGTCCCCCGGGAGGCCACCTGGCGCGCGGCCGCCTGTTCACGCAGTATTTACATACGGGAAACAGCCGGGACACGCCGATCTGGCAGGCTGGGTGCCTCGTCGGGGGTCCGCACCCCGGCGGGTCCGGCCCCCCGGTCCACGACCGGCGGCGCCGATCATCATCAAACGGACGAGCAGAGGAGTGCGAGTGCCATACCAAGCGGAGTACATCTGGATCGACGGTACGGAGCCGTCGCCTCTCCTGCGGAGCAAGACGAAGATCGTCGCCGACGGCAAGGAGCCGGGCATCTGGGGGTTCGACGGGTCGAGCACCAACCAGGCCGAGGGCAGTGACTCCGACTGCGTCCTCAACCCGGTCTTCGTCTGCCCGGACCCCCTGCGGGGACCTGAGGACGTGCTGGTCATGTGCGAGGTGCTCCACACCGACTTCACCCCCCACCCGACCAACACCCGGGCCGCCTGCGTCGAGGTCGCCGAGAAGTACGCCTCCTACGAGCCGTGGTTCGGCATCGAGCAGGAGTACACCTTCTTCAAGGAGGGGCGGCCCCTCGGCTGGCCCACCGCCGGCTACCCGGCCCCCCAGGGCCCGTACTACTGCGGCGTGGGCGGCGACAAGATGCCCGGCCGTGACATCGTCGAGCGCCACACCGCCGCCTGTCTGCAGGCCGGTCTGGCCATCGAGGGCACCAACGCCGAGGTGATGATGGGTCAGTGGGAGTTCCAGATCGGGATCCTGCCCCCGCCGCTGATCGGTGATCAGCTGTGGGTGGCCCGCTGGCTCCTCTTCCGCATCGCCGAGGACTTCGGCGTGTTCGCCACCCTGGAGCCGAAGCCGATCCTGGGCGACTGGAACGGCGCCGGTGCCCACACGAACTTCTCCATCAAGCCGATGCGCGAGGAGGGCGGTTGGGACCACATCATCGCCGCCTGCGAGGCGATCGGGAAGAACGTCGACGAGCACGTCAACAACTACGGCATCGGGATCGAGGACCGGCTCACCGGCCACCACGAGACCGCCCACTACACCCAGTTCAGCTACGGGACCTCGGACCGGGGTGCATCCATCCGGATCCCGTGGCAGGTGGCGAAGGACCGCAAGGGCTACCTCGAGGACCGGCGGCCGAACGCCAACATGGACCCCTACGTGGTCAGCCGGCTGATCACCAACACCGTCTGCAGCGCCATCGAGGGCTGAGGCGGTTCCCGTCCGACGACCCGGCGGCCCGCCCGGGGACGCCGGTCGGACCAATCGACGAGAGGAGCCGGGCCCCCGGGCCCGGCTCCTCTCGTTCCACCACCGTCCCGGCTCACGGCCGGGATCGACCTGCGACAATCGCGGGTGGCGGACCGAAGGTCCGGCACCCCTGCCACCGGGAGGCATGAGCACATGGACAGCCAGGGCGAGTACGTCCTCCGGACGGTGGAAGAGCGCGGGATCCGGTTCGTCCAGCTGTGGTTCACCGACGTGCTGGGCACGCCGAAGACGTTCTCGATCACGCCGGCCGAGCTGGAGAACGCCCTCGAGGAGGGGATGACCTTCGATGGATCGGCCATCGACGGCTTCAGCAGGGTCCAGGAGAGCGACGTCCTCGCCCGCCCGGACGCCACCACGTTCCAGCTCCTCCCCTGGCACGGAACCGGGGGGCGGGAGCCCGACGGCGCTCCGGTCGCCCGCGTCTTCTGCGACATCTTCGACCTCGACGGCACGCCATTCCAGGGCTGCCCGCGGCACGTGCTCCGCCGTACCCTCGGACGTGCACGCGACGCGGGACTGACCTTCTTCGCCGCACCGGAGATCGAGTTCTTCTACTTCGAGGACAGTGACGCCTCGCGACCTCCCCGCGGGCTCGACTCCGGGTCCTACTTCGAGCTGACCGCCGCCGACCGCGCCTCGACCATCCGCCAGCAGACGGTGCTCACGTTGGAGGAGATGGGCATCCCCGTCGAGCACGCCCAGCACGAGGATGCACCCAGCCAGCACGAGATCGACCTCCGCTACACCGACGCCCTCACCATGGCTGACACGGTGATGACCGTTCGCCAGGTGGTCAAGGAGCTGGCCCGCCAGCAGGGCGTCCACGCCAGCTTCATGCCCAAGCCGCTGGCCGGGGTGCAGGGCTCGGGCATGCACACCCACCTGTCGCTGTTCCGGGGCGAGGAGAACGCGTTCGTGGAGCCGGGTGCGCCGCACGGCCTTTCGGAACTGGCCCGTCAGTTCATCGCCGGCCTCCTCCACCACGCCGGCGAGATCACGGCGATCACCAACCAGTGGGTCAACTCCTACAAGCGCCTGGTCGCCGGCTACGAGGCCCCCGTGCACGTGTCGTGGGCACACAACAACCGCTCGGCCCTGGTTCGGGTGCCGGTGGTCAAGGCGTCGAAGCCGGAGTCGACCCGGATCGAGTACCGGGCGCCGGACAGCGCGTGCAACCCCTACCTCGCCTTCGCCGTCATCCTGGCCGCCGGGCTCGAGGGCATCACCAAGGGCTACGACCTGCCCGGCGAGGCCCGTGCCAACCTCTTCGACCTGACACCGGAGGACCTGGCGGCGGAGGGCATCGTCCACCTGCCCGCCAGCCTCGACGAGGCGCTCTCGGCCATGTCGAGATCCGAGCTGGTCGCCACCACGCTGGGCGACCACGTCTTCGAGTGGTTCCTGCGCAACAAGCGGGCCGAATGGTCCGCCTACACGTCGCAGGTGACCCCGTTCGAGCTCGACCGTTACCTGCCCCTGCTCTGAGCGCCGGCACCCGACACCCGACACCCCACCACACCCGACGAGACCCGGACACACGGAAGGAGGCAGGCCCCACATGGAACCGCTGCTCTGCTTCCCCGATCCGCTCCCGTCGGTGGTCGCCGGCGTGCTGGAGCGGGCCGGCTACCCGTGGCGGGCCGTCGACGGGCCCGACCAGGCAGCAGGCCTCGAGCCCGAGGACGGGTGGGCCGGCGCCGTCATCTCGGCATGCGACGATCCCGCCGGTGCGTTCGCCCTGTGCCGGTCCGTCCGCTCGCGCGAGGTGCCGCTCGCGCCCGTCATCGTGATCGTGGGTCCCGGCCAGTTGGCCGACCTCGAACTACGTGAGGACCTCTTCGACGACCTGTGCCTCGACCCGGTCAATCCCGACGAGCTCACCGTCCGGCTGGCCCACCTCTTCTGGCGGACGGGCCGCGGGCTGCGGTCCGAACTGCTGGAGCACGGCCCCCTCGTCCTCAACCTGGAGACCTACCAGGCCGCCGTGGCCGGTCGCGTGCTCGACCTCACCTACATGGAGTACGAACTGCTCCGGTTCCTGGCCGCGCGACCGGGCAAGGTGTTCACGAGGGAGACCCTCCTCAGCCGGGTGTGGGGCTACGAGTACTACGGGGGGGCCCGCACCGTCGATGTGCACATCCGGCGGCTTCGGGCCAAGCTGGGCGAGGAGCACGCCTCGCTCATCCAGACGGTCCGGTCCGTCGGCTACCGCTTCGGCCAGACGACCTGGTCGCCCTGATCGGACAGCCTCACACCGTCGGCAGCCACACCGAGGCGATCATCCCCCCCTCGGGTCGGCGCTCCAACTGGGCCCGCCCGCCATACCGGGTGGTCAACCCCAGGACCTGGGTGAGACCCAGGCCCATGCCGCCCGCTTTGGTGGTGAACGTGGGATCGAACACCCGCTCCAACAGGTCGGGGTCGATGCCGGGTCCGTCGTCGATCACGTCGATCCGTGCCCACCGGCCCGAGGACAGCTCCCGATCGACCGAGGTCACGACGGTGACGGTCTCGACGGACGCCTCGACCCGGACGGTGCCACTGCCGGACAGCGCGGCCACAGCGTTGGTGACCAGGTTGGTCACGATCCGGTGGACGGTGACCGCGCCGACGGCGACGGTGATCGGCTGCCCGGTGGGCCGGAACCGGAGGGATACGCCGGCCGGCACCGTGCGGGCCAGGCGCCGGACGAGCTCGTCGAGGAACTCCGCCAGCTCGACGGGAACGTCGTCGGAGGCGACAAGGTTGGTGAACTCGACCACCTGGGAGACGATGGCATGCCCGATGTCGACCTCGGCCCGGATGTGCTCGAGGATCTCGGACAGCCCCGGGGTGAGCTCCATGTCGTCGGCTGCCAGCGCGGCCAGTGCGTCGATGCCCGAGAGGACGTTGTTCAGGTCGTGCGCCACACCGGTGGCGATCTTGCCGACCATCTCGAGCTGCAGCTGCCGGTCGTCGTCGATCGACTGCCGACCCGACTGCTCACGCTCGACCACGGTCGCCACCACGTTGGCGATGGTCTGGAACACGTCGAGCTCTTCGCGGGTGAACGCACGGTTCGACGTGTCGTGGGCGGCCAGGACACCCCACGGCCGCCCACCGGCACGGATGGCGACCATGGCGCTCGCCCCCACCCGGCGCTGGAAGCTGCGCAACAGCACCGACGGGTTGAAGCGGGGATCCGACCACACGTTCTCCGAGACGACCGGGCCGTCGGTCGTGAGCGCCACCACCGACTGGGCCCCCTCGGCCAGCTTGATGGTGGTCACGCCGAGCTCTGCGTGCTCCCAACCGTGCGTGGCCACCAGCACGAACTCGTCCCGCTCGGGCACCATCTCGAGCAGCGAGACGTAGGCCACGTCGAGCGCCTCCGCCACGGCGGCCACGGCGAGGTCGAGCACCTCACGCGCCGCGCCGGCCCCCAGCGCCCTGGTGCTGAGCCGGGACAGGGCGGCGCGCTGCTTGTCCGCCACCGTCACCGCGCTCACGTCCGCGACGACGGCCGCTACGCCGAAGAACTCCCCGTCAGAGTGGAAGACCGGGTAGCAGGTCCATTCGATGGCCACCCGCCGGCCGTCGGGGCGCTGGTGGGCGTCGCGGGTCTCCGACACGGGGAAGGGGCCGAGCCGCGACGGGTCGCCGACAGGGGGTCGGGTGGTGGGGCAGGCGGCCAGCATGCCCCGGATCACGGCCACCGACGACGGGTCGAACACGGTGTCGATCCGCCGCCCGACCACCTGGGAGGCCTGGCGCCCGAGCGTCCGCTCCGCTCCTGCGTTCCACACCTGGATCCGCTCGTCGCCGTCGACCACGACGACGCCTTCCTCCAACAGGTCGAAGAGCTGCTCGGCCCATCCCCACGCGGCCGGGTCACTCACTCCGTCGGAGCGTAGGCCCACAGCTCGACCTCCACTGCCGCGCCCATGGGGAGCGCGGCCACAGCCACCACCGTGCGCGCCGGCCGGTGCGTCCCGAACGCTCGGACGTAGGCCTCGTTCACGGCGCCGTACTCCTCCATATCGACCAGGAAGACCGTGGCCTTGACCACGTCGCCGAGGGACGAGCCCTCGCCCTCGAGGAGCCTCGCCCCGTTGGCCAGCGCCTGGGTCAGTTGGGCCACCGTCCCCCCCTCCACCAGGCGGGGGGGACCACCGGCGGGCGCCGGCTGGTGCTCCAGGCCGAGCTGGCCCGAGCAGATCAGCCACGGACCCGCCCGGACAACCGGCCGGTACGGACCGATCGGCGTGCTCACCTCGCCTGTCCCATCGTTCCGCCTCCGCATCGCAGGTGGTCTCCGGCCCCGTCGCCGCCGACCACCCTACGTGCCCTGTCCCGCGACGGGCCACTTCGGCGCCAACCCCGCTGCCAGCCAGAACGCGGCGGCGGCCGCCGCGAACACGGCATCCGACACCCGGCGCGGCGGACCGTCACCGGGCAGCGGGCGCACCCGGACGGTGGGCATGGCGCGGGCCGGCACGACACCGAAGGAGCGGACGGTGAGGTCCAGCACCGTTCCGTCGGCGTCGACGGCCACGCCCTCGCTCGTCACCCACCCGAGTGCCTGGTGGACGCTCCCGATGCAGTAGGAGCGGAGGACGGTCAGGTCGAGCACGTCACCCGCCTCGACCTCGACGTCGACGGTCCCATCCGCAGCCAGCCGTACCCGTGCGCTGCCGCCGGCGGGATCCGCCACCGAGACCGGCACGTCGACGTGCTGCCCGGGGCCGGCCACTCCCAGCACCGACGCGCATCTGGCGAGGACGGCCGCCTCAGCCCACACGGCGGCCCGCAGGGCGGTGGACGCCGCCGGGCCGGTCAGCTCGACGCGTTCGACGGTCAGCCCCGGTGCCACGGCGGACGCCGCCTCGATGGCGCGGCCGAGATCGACGCCGGGCGGTGCGCCCACGTGGAGCACCCCCGTGCCATCCACCCGGATGCCGCCCGCCACCGGTGGGCGCTTCGGACCGCGGCGGACGACGTCCTCGCGCCGCCACAGCACACGCACCGGCCGGCCATATCGGTCAGCCAGCTCACGGGCATGGCCGGCGACCGGGCTCGCCACCTTGCCCCCGAACGCACCACCGTTGCCGAGCGGCGCGGCCGGGACCCCACCCGGATCGCACCACGAGGCGTCCGGCTCCAGGTAGGCGGGCTCGACCCACGAGGTCTGCAGCGTGAGGTCCCACGACCCCGCAGGCAGCGGCAGGGGCGGGGCGGCGGTCACCGTCGACCGCCTCCCCTGGACGGTGCCGGCGTTCCGGCGGGCCTCGGCCAGGTCCGAGCCGATGGCGTAGCCCCCTGTCGGGTCGGGCACGGCCACCAGGGCGCCGACCGGTGCGCTGTCGTCGGCGAAGCCCCCGTCGCCCAGCGCCACCCCCGGTCCCACCCGCTGGGTCGCCTGGCCCTCGAGCGTCGCCCGCCGGGCGGCGGCGTCGAGATCGCGCCCGGACGGCGGCAGCTGGCCCGCCCCCACCGCCTCGGCCGCCTCGACGATCGTCTGCCAACCGGTGCACCGGCACAGGTGGGCGGCGAGCCCCCGCTCCACCTGGTCGATCGGCGCCGGCTCCCCCGGCGACACCACCGCACCCAGGCGCATGATGATCCCCGGCGTGCAGAAGCCGCACTGGCTGCCACCCGTCGACACCAGAGCGTCGGCCCACAGCTGGCGCACGTCGTCCGGCAGGCCGTCGAGGGTGGTGACCTCCCGCCCGGCCACACGGCGGGCCGGCGTCACGCAGGAGACGCGGGGGGCGCCGTCAACCCACACCGTGCAGCACCCGCACTGGCCCTGCGGGCTGCAGCCGTCCTTGACCGAGTGGATGCCCAGCTGGTCACGCAGGACGTCGAGGAGGGTGGCGCCGTCCGCCGGGAGGGCGACCTCGATGCCGTCGACCGTGCAGCGGAGACCGCCGTCGGCCGTCATCGGGCTCAGCGCAGCGCGGCCGCGCTCAGCTGAAGGAGGAGCCGCAGCCGCAGGTGCGGGTGGCGTTGGGGTTGGTGACGTGGAACCCCGCGTCGGTCAGCCCATCGGCGTAGTCGAGGGTGGAGCCGGTGAGCAGGTCGGCGCTGGTCGGATCGACCACGACCTTCACCGTCCCGAACTCACGGACCACATCGTCGTCGGCGATCTCCGAGTCGAAGAACATCTCGTAGCTGAAGCCCGAGCACCCACCGGGCCGGACGGCCACGCGCAGGGCGAGCTCGTCGGTGTCCTCCTGGGAGAGGAGCTCTGCGACCTTGGACGCGGCTGCGTCGGTGAGGGTGACGGGTACCGGCTTGCTGCCGATGCTGACGGGCTGCGACGTGATGGTCATCGGCCTACCTCCTCGAGAACGTTGTCGGCGCCGATCCGGCGCAGGCCCACCCGGGCGGTCACCCGACGACCTGCATCCCCTCCGGTGCGGCGGCGGTGCCATCCTACCCCGCCGCCCGCCCGGTCGTTCGCCGGGCCCCTGGTCCGGCCGGTTCCTGGTCCGGCCGGTGCGCGCCCGGTCGCCGGTACGCTCGTCCTCGTGCCGAGCGGACCGCTGCCGCCAGCCGGGGAGCCCGACGTGGAGGGTGCGACCCCACCGAGCGAGGAGGAGGTCCGGGCCGCCCTCGGGGCGGTGGTCGATCCCGAGCTCGGCGCCAGCATCGTCGACCTGGGCATGGTGACCACGGTCGACGTCGGTGCCGGTGGCGAGGTCGAGGTCGGCGTGGCCCTGACCATCGCCGGGTGCCCCCTCCGCAACCAGATCCGGGACGACGTGACCGCAAGGATCGGCACGCTCGCCGGCGTCACGTCGGTGCATGTGCACACGACGGTGATGGACGCCGCCCGGCGTGCAGCCGTGATGGACGTGGCCCGCCGGGTCGCTGCCGAGCGGGCACCGGCCACCGCCGTCCCCGAGCGGGCGCGCGTCGTCGCCGTCTCGTCCGGGAAGGGTGGGGTGGGCAAGAGCTCGGTCACCGCCAACCTGGCCGTCGCCCTCGCCGGCAGGGGACTGGTGGTGGGCGTCCTCGACGCCGACATCTGGGGGTTCTCCATCCCCCGGCTCCTCGGCATGCAGGGCGAGATCGAAGCCCGCCAGTCCAAGATGGTGCCGCTGGAGCGACGGGTGGGCCCCGGCCTGCTGCGGGTGCTCTCGATGGGGTTCCTGGCCGGCGAGGACAGCGCCATCATGTGGCGTGGCCTGGTGCTCAACCGTGCCGTCCAGCAGTTCCTGGAGGACGTCCACTGGGGCGACCTCGACTACCTGCTCATCGACATGCCCCCGGGGACGGGCGACATCCAGATGGGCCTGGCACGCATGCTGCCCCGTACCGAGGTGCTCATCGTCACCACGCCGCCCCTCGCCGCCCAGAAGGTGGCGGCGCGGGCTGCGGCCATGGCCCGCAAGGGACACCTCCGGGTGATCGGGGTCGTCGAGAACATGAGCGGGTTCACCTGTGACCACGGCGAGCACTACCCGCTGTTCGGCTCGGGGGGCGGTTCGCGCCTGGCCACCGAGCTGGGAGTGCCCCTGGCCGGCACCGTTCCCCTCCACCCGTCCCTGCCCGCCGGGGGCGACGCAGGCGAGCCGGTGGCGGCCGGTGGCGGCGAGCTGGCACCGGTCTTCGCCGGGCTGGCCGAGCGGGTGGCCACCGAGCTGGCCCCCGTGGTGCCCATGGCCGGGTGCAGTGCCCGCCTGCTGGCCCGGGTGGAGGAGGCGGTGCGGGCCGGCAGCTGACCGGCCACCCGGTGCCCGTCAGCCAGCCACGTCCCTGCCCACGACCCACCAGGTGGCATCGGGGTCGTCCACGTCGCTCGTACCCACCTGCCCACCCCGGGCCAGCGAACGCAGATGGGCCCACAGCGACCGGGCGGCGATGGGGTGGCGGGCGGCGTCGACGTCGTCGTAGGCGTCGGGGAGCAGCTCGGCGACCGTGGCCCGACCTCGTCGGGCCAGCGCGTCCTGGACCTTCGCCGTGCGGGCACGGCGGTGGTCCAGGATCGCCCGCAGCGCGCCGGGCGGGTCGGTGATCAGCGAGCCGTGGCCGGGCGCCAGGGCGTCGGCTGGCGGGTCGAGCCGGAGCACGCGCTCGAGGCTGGCGAGGTAGGCATCAAGGTCGCCGTCCGGAGGGCTGATGACCACCGTGGACCCGTCCATCACGTGGTCACCGGTGAACAGGACCCGCCGGGGCGATGCACCCGCGCCCAGGTCGGCCAGGTAGCAGAGGTGGTTCGAGGCGTGGCCCGGCGTGTGCACCGCACGCAGCGGCGCGCCGGGCACCGGGACCACGTCGCCGTCGGCCAGGGTCGCCTCGGCGGCGAACTGGTCACGGGAGGCGAACCCCATGCGGACCGCGCCCGTCGCACGGGCCAGCGCGGCGGCGCCCGGCGCGTGGTCAGGGTGGGTGTGGGTGACGAGGATCCAGCGGATGCGGCCGGCCCCGGCGGCGACCACCGCGGCCAGGTGGGCGGCGTCGTCGGGTCCCGGATCGATGACGGCGACATCCTCCGTTCCCACCAGGTAGGTGTTGGTACCGGGGCCGGTCATCACACCCGGGTTGGCGGCCGTGACGCGCACGACCCCGGGGACGACGTGGACGGGTTCGTCGTGGGGGAACGGCGGCGGGGTAGCGCCCGGGGTCACGCCCCGCCGGCGGCCAGTCCGGGCCCGGGTGCGCCATCCCGGGCAGCGGCAGCGGCCTCCGCCGCTGCCTCGTCGTAACCGGCATCACCGGGCCGCAGCACGATGAGCTCGCCTCCCTCCACCCGGACGATGGGCAGGATGGTCGGCACGTCGGTCACCGACCTGGCCCAGTCGATCACGGCGTCGGCGGTGGGGAACCGGCCGATGGCGGACAGGTTGGCCACCGTCGGCGGCATCAATTCGATGCGCCCGGCGCCGGCCTGGTCGAGTGCGTCGGCCGGCCGGACCCAACTGGTGGCGATGGTCTCGCCGTCGTCGTGGACGGCCTGCTGGCCGGACGGGGACAGCGCGACGAAGAAGCGGGTGTCGTAGCGCTTGGGAGCGACCTCCGGGGTGATCCAGTGGCTCACGTAGTGGATGTCGCCCACCGGGAGCACCAGGTCCTCCGCCTCGCACACCTCGGCGAGACCGACCCGCCCCTCGTTCAGGTCGTCCCGGTGGCGGGCGAAACGCGTGGCCATGGCCGGATCGGACGTGTCGAGCAGCGGGCCCGGCCGGCCGGGCTCACCCCGGTGGCGGGCGAGGAGCACGCCGGCCTCCTCGAAGCACTCCCGCAGTGCGGCCACCCAGAAGGCCAGCCCTCCGACCTCCAGGCCGAGGGCCTCGCTGGCGGTGCGGTCCGTCCTCCCCTCACACCACCGGGCGGCTTCGGGCTGGCGATCGGCGTCGTCCACCGCGCCACCGGGGAACACGTAGGCGCCGGCGACGAACTCGGCGGCCAGGTTGCGCTGGAGCATGCAGACCTCGATACCCGAACCGTCGAGCGCGTCCCGCACGAGCATGATCGTGGCGGCGTCGCGGACGGGGGGCATGCCGTCAGGGTACCGGGCCGGGGTACGGCGCCGCCTACCCGTCCGGGCGGCGGACCCACCGTCCCCGCCGAGCGCCGGTGCCCAGGTTGCGTCAGGCCGGGAAGGGGGCGCAGCGTGCCGGGAGGCCGCCAGCGGCCACCAGGCAGTGCAGCGCCGACTCGCCCAGGGGGACCGGGTCGCCGACGAGCCAGGCGTGTGGTCCCTCGACGACCCGTCCCTCGACGCCCGCCGCCTCCCGGACGGCGTCGAAGGCCGACCGGGGCACCAGACGGTCGCGATCGGACCACAGGACCTCGATCGGGAGCCCACGGTCCCGCAGGTCGGCGAGCGCACCGACCAGATCGGCCCGGCGGATGAACTGGCCCGTCCGCCAGAACCCGAGCGGGTTGGTGAGCAGGTTGGGGACGACGTCCTCCACGATCGGGGGCAGGATCCGCAGCATCCCCGGCCCGTGCAGGAGATCGGTCCCCAGGTGGCGGCCCCAGTCCCACACCGGTCGCTCGACCATGGTCCGGACCTCCGCCGCCCTGATGGACCAGACGGGGCTGCCGATGGCATTGGCCAGCAGCAGCGAGCCCGCCCGGCCCCCGGCGTCGTGGGCGAACTGGGTGGCCACGCCGCCGCCGAACGAGTGGCCGACCACCAGGTCCACACGGTCGACCCCGACGGCGTCGAGGAACCGGCCCACCCATGCCGCGTACCCCGGGAAGGACCGCTGGTCGCCCGAGAGCTCGCGGGTGCCGCCGAACCCGGGGAGGGCGGGAGCCACCACCCGGCAACCGGCCCGGGCGACGTGCTCGATGGCCGCCCGGTAACTGTTGGGCCGCAGCCCCCAGCCGTGCAGGAACACGGCGACGGGACCCCCGGCCGAGCCGGCCGTGTGGAACGGGACGCTCCGGCCGTCCACCACCACCCGGCCCCCGGCCATGCGGGCAGGCGCCGCGGTGCGTTCCCGGCGGACGCCGGGCACGAGCGGCAGGTCGGGCAGGAAGGCCATCGCCGACATGGAGCGTGAGCATATGACCACTGGGAACGTTCGGTGGGGACCCCGGCGCGATGACGGCACCGCCGCCCCGCCAGGCGGTACGCTCACGCGGCCGGAAGCGCCGGCGTTCGAGGGGAGTACCAGCGACGATGGCAGCCGACAACAAGCCGGGAGCCTCCAAGGGCGGCAACACCCCCAAGCCCGCCTCGGCCAAGGACCAGAGCCGCCAGCAGAGCCGTCCCGTCACCGGGAAAGGGGCCGGTGGCGCGCGGCGAGGCGGCGCCCCGGCACCGCGCGGCGGCGCCCCGGCACCGCGCGGCCCGTCCGGTGCCCTCATCGCCTGGGGGGCGGTGGGCCTGGTGATCGTGGTGGTCGCCGTGCTGGTGATCGTGAAGGTGACCGGAGGCTCCAACACGGCGACGGGCAACGGTTCCGGCCCGATCCCGGTCACCCCGGCGCCGGCCAACGTCGTCCACGACGTGACCTCCATCCCCGCCTCCGTCTTCAACACGGTGGGCGTCACCGCGCCGGGCTCGGCCCAGCTGACCGCGCCCAGCGTCATCACCGGCCAGCCGGCCCTGTCACTCGGGGGCCATGCGCCCGCCGTCCTCTACTACGGCGCCGAGTACTGCCCGTTCTGTGCAGCCGAGCGGTGGGCCGTGGTCGCCGCCCTGTCCCGGTTCGGGACATGGTCGGGCCTGCAGATCACCGGCTCCTCACCCACGGACTACGCCAGCAACACCCACACGTTCAGCTTCCGGACGGCCACGCTCACCAGTTCCTACGTCACCTTCCAGGCGATCGAGGCGTGCACCAACATCGCCGACGCCGCCAACACGTCGTGCGCGGGCTACACCACCCTCCAGACGCCCACCAAGGAACAGCAGGCGGTCCTCAACAAGTACGCGGCCCCGCCGTTCGTCCCCGGGAACACCCAGGGGATCTCGTTCCCCTACATGGACATCGACAACAAGGTGATCGTCTCCGGAGCGTCCTACACCCCGCTGATCCTCTCCGGGCTGACGTGGCAGCAGATCGCATCCGTGCTGTCCGACCCGACCAACACCATCACCCAGGCAATCGTTGCCACAGCCAACTACATCACCGCCGGGATCTGCGCCGGGACCGGGCAGCAACCCGCCAACGTGTGCTCGAGCGCCGGGGTGAAGGCGGCGACCAAGGCGCTGAAGCTGTGACCGGGCCCGTAGGCAGTCAGGGCAGCGGAGCCTGACCGTGCGTCCCCTGCGCTGGCAGCCCGCCACCACCCTGGTCCTGACCGTCTTCGGGCTGGGGGTGGCCACCTACCTGACCATCACCCACTTCGACACGCACGTCAGCCTCAGCTGCCCAGCAGGCGGCGGCTTCATCAACTGTGAGAAGGTCACCACCAGCCCGCAGTCCTACGTCTTCGGGATCCCGGTGGCCGTGCTGGGGCTGGCCTTCTTCGTGCCGATGCTGCTCCTGTGCACCCCCATGGCGTGGCGGGCGGGGCGCCGGTGGGTCCACTGGGCCCGCCTGGCCCTGTCCATCAGCGGCGTGGGGATGATCATCTACCTGATCAGTGCCGAGCTGTTCATCATCAAGTCCCTCTGCATGTGGTGCACGTCGGTACACGTCGTGACCTTCTTCCTCTTCGTGATCATCGCTCCCGCCACCCCCTACGCCCTCGCCGCCGCGGGCACCTGGGACGGGGGCGCCCAGGACCCGGACGGTGGCAACGATGCGGACGGATCCCGCGCTGGCCCGGTGTCCACCGGTGCCCATCGGGCCGACGACCCGGCGTGAGCCGTGGCCGGAGGGGACGACCAACCCGGTGACGACGTCCGACCGGCCGACGGCGAGCTGGAGGAGCGGCGGACCCCGCAGCCCATCGCACTGACCCGCACCGCCCGGTTCGCCCTGGGGGCGACCATCGCCATCGTGCTGGGGGTCATCGTCCTCGTCATCGTGGCCATCACCGCCCGGCCACCGGCCCGGAACGCCGTCCACCAGGCCACGGCACCGGCGGTGGTGGTGGCCCAGGTGTCGGGCGTCCCTGCCGCCGTGTTCGACGCCGTGGGCAACGGACCGGCGAACGCGTCGTGGACGGCGCCGACCGTGTTGTCACCGCCGTCCACCATCACGGATCGGGGCAAGCCCGAGGTCATCTACGTGGGTGCCGAGTACTGCGCGTTCTGCGCCGCCGAGCGGTGGCCCCTCGTCGTCGCCCTGGCCCGGTTCGGCCAATTCACGCGGCTGTCGGCCGTCGCGTCCTCGTCGAACGCGGCCTTCCCCGCCGTCCACTCCTTCTCCTTCGTCGGAGCGACCTACACCAGCCCGTACGTCGTCCTTTCGGCCACCGAGCAGTTCTCGAACGTCCGGGGACCCGACGGGGCGTTCCAGTCCCTCGGCACCGTGCCGGCGCGGGACCGACCCGCACTCGACCGAGCCAGCCAGGCCGCCGCCGACGGCATGCCGCCCGGCACCCTTCCCCTGGTGGACGTGGCCGGCATCGAGGCGCTGGCCACCTCCCAATTCAGCCCGGCCGTTCTCGGCTCCGCTCCCATGACGTCGATCGCCGGGCAGCTCACCGACCCGACAGCGATCACCACGGAAGCGATCATCGCGGCGGCGAACCAGCTCAGCGCAGGGATCTGCACAGCCACGGGACAACGCCCGGCGGCCGTCTGTTCCTCACCCGGCGTCCGCCAGGCTGACCAGGCGCTCGGCCTCCGTCAGCCCTGAGGAGCCCGTCGTGCCGGGTGTGCGGTCCCGGCCCAGGTCAGCCGGCCCGACGGTCCGCCAGCTGCTTGCGCTCCGCCTCGTTCAGGCCGCCCCAGATCCCGTGAGGCTCACGGATGCGGATGGCGTACTCGAGGCAGTCGGTGCACACGGGACAGGTGCGGCAGATCTGCTTCGCCTGGGACTCTCTGCGGGCACGCTCCTCTTTGCGCTCCGGATGCGCCGGCGGGAAGAACATGTCCGCCTGGGGCCCGCGACACGACGCGCGAACCTGCCAACTCTCGACCGCCTGCGTCATGTGAACTGCGCCCCCTTCGTGCCCACGACACTCCTCCGGCCCCGAAGGTACACGGCGGGATCGGCAGGTGACAAGGGTCGTGACCAGGAATTCTTCCGCAGCACGGCCGACCGCGGACGTCCAGGGCGGCCCATGGGCGCCCGTTGTGCCGCCGGCGGCGTGCCTCCCGGCCAGGGGAGTCCACGTCGCTGCCCGCTGGAGGACGGGATCGTGGCGCTACGCTCCGGTCGTCATGGACGTCCGGTCCTTCTGCGCACAGAGTCGCGTTCTCGTGGTCGCCGGCAAGGGGGGCGTGGGCAAGACCACGATGGCCGCGGCCCTGGCCCGCATGGCCGCGGACGCCGGCCTGTCGGTGCTGGTCGTCGAGCTCGAGGGCCGGACCGGCGTCTCCGCCGCGTTCGGGCATGCCACCGCCCTCGCTTACGACGCCACCATCCTGAGCGCCGCCGGCGCCACCGTCGTCGAGGACGGCGCGGACCCGCCCGCGGGCGCCGTCCCGCCGGGCACGGTCCACGCCCGCATGATCACCCCCGACGACGCCCTGCTGGAGTACCTGGCCGATCACGGCATGAAGCGCATCTCCAAGCGCCTCGTCTCCTCCGGGATCATCGACGTCGTGGCCGGCGCCATCCCGGGGATCCGCGACATCCTCGTCCTCGGGAAGATCAAACAGCTCGAACGGGAGCGGGTGGCCGACCTGATCATCGTCGACGCTCCCGCCACCGGGCACGCCATGACCTTCCTCACCTCGGCGAGCGGCCTGCTGGCCGCCGCCCGGGGCGGCCCCGTCCGCGCCCAGGCAGCCGACGTGGTGGAGCTCCTCACCGACCCGTCCCGCTGCCAGGTCGTCCTCGTCACCCTGCCGGAGGAGATGCCCGTCAACGAAGCCGTCGAGGCCGCCTACCGGCTGGAGGACGAGGTGGGGGTGGCCCTCGGGCCCATCATCGTGAACGGGATCGACGAGCCACCCGGCCAGGTGGGCCTGCGAGCGGCCGGCGCAGCGGCGCGGGCCGGGGTCGCCGTCGACGCCACGACGGAGGCCGCCCTCGACGCCGCCTGGGCCTTCCGGCACGGGCGGGTGTCGCTCCAGGCCGAGCAGGCGGCCCGGCTCGCCACCGAGCTCCCCCTGCCCCAGCTCCGGGCGCCGTTCGTGTTCAGCGCCACCATCGGCCCAGCCGAGCTCGAGGCCCTGGCCACATCCCTGGCCCGGGGCATCGCCGCCATCCCCCAACACGAACCGGTCGCGCCGTGACGCCGGCTGCCGGGCTGTCGGAGCTCGTCGCCGAGCGCCACGTCATCGTCTGCTGTGGCTCCGGTGGCGTCGGCAAGACCACGACCGCGGCCGTCCTCGCCCTCGAGGCGGCACGCGCCGGGCGGCAGGCGTGCGTCGTCACCATCGACCCCGCCCGCCGGCTGGCCAACTCGCTGGGTGTGGACACCCTCCCGAACACGCCCACCGACATCGACGGGCCGTGGCCCGGGCGCCTGGCCGCCCTGATGCTCGACCCCAAGCGCACCTTCGACGACCTGGTCCACCGGGAGGCCGACTCACCCGAACAGGCGGAGGGCATCCTGGCCAACCGCATCTACCGGAGCCTCAGCACCTCGCTGTCGGGGACCCACGAGTACATGGCGATGGAGAAGCTCCACGAGCTGGTGACGAGCGACGAGTTCGACCTGGTGGTGGTGGACACCCCGCCGTCACGCAACGCCCTCGACTTCCTCGACGCCCCGAGGCGCCTCACCCACTTCCTCTCCAACCGGCTGTTCCAGGTCCTGATGATGCCGACCCGGGCCTCGCTCCGGGTCATGGGCGTCGCCGCCCAGGCGCTGCTGCGCACGATCGCCAAGGTTGCCGGAGCAGAGATCGTGAAGGACGCCGTGGTCTTCTTCCAGCTCTTCGAGGGCATGGAGGAGGGGTTCCGGGTGAGGGCCCAGCACGTGCGCGACCTCCTCGCCCAGCCGTCGACCGCGTTCGTCCTGGTGGCGGCGCCCAGGCCCGACTCCGTCGACGAGGCTGTGCACTTCGCGGCCAAGCTCCAGGAGTCGGAGATGTCGACGGCCGCCCTGGTGGTGAACCGGGTCCTCCCCCGGTTCGCCACCCCCGGCGTGCTGGCCGGCGTGCCCGACGCGCCGCCCGGTGCCGCTGGCGCCGACTTCGGCCTCATGGTGGCCAACCTGCGCGCCGTCTCGGCAGCGGCCGACCGGGAGGAGGACACCATCGCCGCCCTCGTCCGCCAGGTGGACCCGGCACCCGTCGTGCGCGTACCCATGCTCAGCTCGGACGTCCACGATCTGGCCGGGCTGGAGGAGGTGGCGGCCGTCCTCTTCGGGTCGTGACCCGACCGGGGCCGAGCCAAGGGCCCCCGCCGAACGGCTAACCTGCGTCCGTGCCCACCATCATCGTGGCAAGTGACGCACCATCGGTCCGGGCGGAGGTCGCAGCGGTCGCGGCAGGCCCGGGGGTCGAGGTCATCGAGGCGACCTCGGGCCCCGAAGCCCTGGCCATGGTGGCCGAGGAGGCTCCCGACCTGCTCGTCGTCGATCTGCAGATGGGCTCCATGGGCGGCATGGCCGTGTGCCTGGAGCTCCGCCTCGAGGCGTCCTACGGCCAGCTCCCCCACATCCCCGTGCTGATGCTCCTCGACCGCAGGCCCGATGTGTTCCTCGCACGCCGATCCGGCGCCGAGGGCTGGGTGGTCAAACCGCTCGACCCGATCAGGCTCCGTCGGGCGGTCGCCACGCTCCTCCACGGCGGGACGTTCTTCGACGAGTCCTACGTACCGACGTCGGTGCGAGCCGGACAGGCATCGGTCGGCGCCTGAACGACCTGGGCGCCCGCATGTTCCGCAGGCGTGACCGGACCGGCGCGTCACCCGAAGGCGCACGCGGTCGCACCGAGATCCGCGCCGGGGGCGACGCTCAGGAGCAGATCATCACCGAGGCGCTCCGGGACCTGCGCGAGACGACCGTCCGCGAGGTCATGACGCCTCGGGTGGACGTCGTCGCCCTGGCCATCCCCGTCTCGGCCGACGACGTGACGAGAGCCGTGCGCGAGACGGGGCACCAGTGCTTCCCCGTCTACGCCGACCACCTGGACGACCTGGTGGGCGTCCTGTTCGTCAACGACCTGTTCCGGGCCGGGTGGCGGATCGGCGGTGGCAACCGCCGGGCCGCTGGTGGGCCGGCCGAGGCCCGCGATGCGGGAGGCGGACGCACCGCTGGCTTCGAGCTCGACCCCGTCGCTATCTCGCGTCGCCTGCGGCAGCCCTACCTGGTGCCGGAGTCCCGCTACGTCCTCGACGTCCTCGCCGAGATGCGTCGCCAACGGCGGGCCTTCGCCGTGGTGGTCGACGAGCACGGCGGTGTCGAGGGGGTCCTGACCGTGAAGGACGTCCTCGGGGCGCTCGTCGGTGCCCTGCCGGACGAGTTCGACCCCGACGACGAACCCGACGTCGTCCGGGTGGATGGCCGCCGATGGCTGGTGGACGCCAGGATGAACGTCGACGACGTTCGGGACGCCCTCGACGTCGACCTGCCGGACGGCGAGTACGTGACGCTCGGGGGCTTCTGCTTCGACGGGTTCGGCCACATCCCCGCCGAGGGGGAGTCGTTGGAGATCGACGGATGGACCCTGCGGATCGCCGAGATGGACCGGCGGCGCGTGGCCAAGGTGATCTTCGAACGCACCGGGAGCCAGCTACCGGACACCCTGGGGGATGCGGACGATCCACCCACCGACGAGAGCGGCGCCGTCGGTTAGCATCAGGGTCGAGGGAGCGGTCATCCGCCCCCCATACGGGCTGTGGCGCAGTTTGGTTAGCGCGCTGCGTTCGGGACGCAGAGGTCCCCGGTTCAAATCCGGGCAGCCCGACCAACGGAGGTGCAGTACGGTCCCGGCGGGACCTGGGGCGGCGTGGGGTCCATCGCGGCACCACGCCGAGTCCCGAGCAGACGCCGGGCGCGCCGCCGCCCGGGCGGAGGGATCCACCCGGGCGGGTCGGCTGCAGTCCTGACATCAGTCGGCCGGTGGGCCGTTCAGCGGTTGAGCGCCTCAGTGCCCCGGAGGCGCGCCCGCCCCGAACCCGGTGGCCGAAGCTCGTTGCCGATGACCATCGTCCCCGGGGAAAAAGTCGCCCCCTCCGGAGCTCCCGCCGGTTGTCGAAGCGGGCTCGTCAGCGTGTACGAACGCCGGTAGGGACGGCGTGACCGTACGGACGGGTCCACTCGCGCTGGTGGGTAGGGGTAGCGGGAGTCCGGAGGTGGGCGACGAGCCGGCACCTGTCGAGCGGGACACGGGGGTAACCCCGTTCGACACGGCAGGTTCGCGTGGTGCCGGCAGAGGTGGCATGACGAGGACTACGGCAGCGTCATGCAGAGGGTGGCGCCCTTGGAGGACGACACGTTCAGGGAACCGCCACCACCGGCGATCGACACCGCACCACCGCCCGAGCCCGAGATGGGCAGCGGGTTGGCCGGGGGAGCCGGCGTGCTCACGCACTGGGTGCCGGAGGGCAGACCGGGAAGCCCCGAGCCCGAACCCGAGCCAGGGAGCGACGGGGCGGCCGGCGGCGTCACGCACAGGGTGGCGCCCTTGGAGGACGACACGTTCAGGGAGCCGCCACCACCGGCGATCGACACCGAGCCACCGCCCGAGCCCGAGATGGGCAGCGGGTTGGCCGGAGGTGCCGGCGTGCTCACGCACTGGGTGCCGGAGGGCAGGCCGGGAAGCCCCGAGCCCGAGCCGCCGGAGCCCGAACCGGGGAGTGACGGCAGACCGGAGGGCAGACCGGACGGCAGACCGGAGGGCAGACCCGAGGGCAGACCCGAGGGCAGACCCGAGGGCAGACCCGAGGGCAGACCCGAGGGCAGACCCGAGGGCAGACCCGAGGGCAGACCCGAGGGCAGACCCGAGGGCAGACCGGACGGCAGACCGGACGGCAGACCCGAGGGCAGACCCGAGGGCAGACCCGAGGGCAGACCCGAGGGCAGACCCGAAGGTGCGGCGGGGGGCGTCATGCACAGGGTGGCGCCCTTGGTGGACGACACGCTCAGGGAGCCGCCACCACCGGCGACCGACGCCGTTCCCAGGTCGGAACCGGAGACGGGCAGCGGGTTGGCCGGCGGCGCCGGCGTGCTCACGCACTGGGTGCCGGTGGGCAGGCTGGGAAGCTTCGGCATCGGGAGCGCAGGTGATGCGCTGCCCGGGAGGGCCCCTCCGGCCACGATGACCAGGCCAGCCACGCCTGCCGCACTTCCGACGATCTTCGCCGTCCTACTGATCGCTGACATGTATTCCCCTTCGTTCGCGGACTGCCGGCTTCGCTGCCGGCAGGTGACGGAGGGGAAACGGGCCGACCGCACGGACCTTACGGGCGCAAATCACAATTTTCGGACGTTTCGCAAGGTCGACGCTCCATGTGAGTTCTCCACTACGTATTGTGTTGGTGGGACTGTTCCGGTCGCCTTCTGGGTAGGGACGGCACGGAACCGGGGAGGCATCTGGACCATGGTCACGCTGAGGGCAGCGACAGACCACGAGATCGCCGAGCAGTGGCGGCAGCTCGCTGGCCGCGGTGGGGACGACCACCTGGGGTCGGGCGCCGCCGACCAGGCCTTCGCCGGTCGCGCCACGGGAACCGAGGACCTCGACATCCCGTCGGGAACCGATGACAGCTGGCCCGACGACGAGGCCGTCGGCGTCATCGCCGCACTTCGCCTGCTGGTCGAGCTCCAGCGCGGAGGAGGCGGCGGCCGCCAGCACACCGGCGAGGACGTCTGGGCACACCGCGTGGCCGAACGGGCCGGTCGACGCTGGTCGGACGCGCACGGGTCAGTGCGCCTCATGCGGGAGCGCCTCCTGCTCCTGCCGGAGGTGATCGACGCCGGATCCGACCCGCGAGATGACATCGCCATCGAACGTTCGGTGCGGGTCATCGCCGATCATGCCGCCGACGAAGCCCTCGACCGCCTCGAGCAGGCCGCCCTCGTCGATCCTCTGACCGGAGCCGGCAATCGCCGGGCACTTCATACGGAGCTCACCCGGACGCTGGCGCAGATGGGCCGCTTCGGCCAACGGCTGGCCGTGGTGATGGTCGACCTGGACGGGCTGAAGGAGACCAACGACCGCGAAGGCCACGCCGCCGGCGATCGGGCGCTCGTGGCGCTGGCCGGCTCGTTCGCCTCACACCTCCGGGCTGGCGACGCCCTGTACCGGATCGGCGGCGACGAATTCGTCGCCGTGCTGGCCGGAGCGAGTGCAGCCGACGTCCCGGCGCTCCTCGAGCGGGTGACCGCCGGTGCGCCACCCTTCAGCTGGGGAATGGCGACCACGTCCGATCCCGCCGCCCGGATCACCGACCTTCTGGATCTCGCCGATGCCGACCTGTACCAGCGTCGCCGGGCGAAGCGCTCCGGAGCGTCCCTCGCCCTCATCACCGGTGGCGATGCCGCGGGCGCTGCCGGCGGCATCGCGAGGATCGCTGAGCGCCCCCGGCGTCGCACCCGGGCGGCATCCGCCGCGCTGGTGGCTGGGCTGGCCCTCGCCGGCGGCGCTGCACCGGTCCTCGAGACAGGCGCGCTGCACGTCGCCCTACCCCCGGAGCCCCATACGACGCGGAGCGGCCAACCGCCGGTAGCCGCTCCTGCCCAGCCACCGGCGACCACGCCGACCACCGTTGCCCCGCCGCCCTCCCCGCATGCGACGGTGCCGGGTACGCCAGCGGCCGCCGGCGGCACGACGAACCACTCGACGTCGTCGGCCGGGCAGCCCGGATCACTCGTCGCCATCCGATCGACGACCGTGCCCACCAGCGTGGCCACGCCGGCACCGGCTCCCAAGACGTCGCCGGCGCCAGTGCCATCACCGGCACCGACACCAGCTCCGTCACCGCCACCGGGCCGGGGCACGACGGCGCCGGCAGGTGGTGGGGTGGTCGGCACCGTGGTGTCGACCGTGGTGTCGACCGTGGCGACTGACGTGTCGACCACTGCCGGCGGCGTGGGTGCGGTGGTCGGCGACCTCCTCGACCGGGGCCGGTCCCAGGAGTCGAGCTCAGGGCATGGCCGGGGACAGAGCTCGCACGCGGACGGCTCCCCCTACGGGCTCAGCCCCCGGACGGCGCAGACGACGCGGCCGGGCCGGCCGACGTGGTGGGCGAGGTGGCGCTCCCACTCCCGAGGACGGTGACGTCGGCCACCTTCCAGCCTGACGGTCGGGAGGCGAGGTCGAGCACGATCCGGAGTACGTCGGCTGCCGGCGCCGACATCTTGGCGTTCACGTAGGTCTGGTCCACCACGGCGAAGACGGTCGCCTTCCCGGCCGAGGCGGACTGGACGAACAGGTCACGGACCTGGCCCCTGGAGGAGGCGAGGGCCGCCTCCAGCTGCTTGCGGATGGTCGAGCCGAAGAACTGGTTGGCCTGGGAGGCGAAGCTCCCGGTGGCGTAGGACTGGACCCGGTTGAAGTCCGCGTCGATCGACTTTGCGTCGAAGTTCGTGAGGGACAGCAGGAAGCCGTTGGCCACCGATCGGACGCTCGCCTCGTTGGCCGCCTGCTGGCGTTGCACGGCCCAGGCGTGCCCGAAGAGCAGGGTGCCGGCGATGCCCACCACGGCGGCCACGGCGACCAGCCGTCGCCCGAGCGATCGCAGACGACGTCCCGAGGGAGGCCGGTCGCCATCAGATGCCTGGGCGGCACCAGCGGCGCTCCCTTCCCGGGCCTCCTCGGGCGGGGTGGGCGAGCGCCGCCGGGTGGCACGTCGGGCCGCGGCGGTGGTGTCGACCCGGACGCCTCCGCTCTCCCGGTCGATCGTCGCCACCCCACGAGCTCGGGCGGGCCTGCCGTCACCTGGGCGCTCGTCGGCGTCGGTGGCGGGGACAGCGTGACGACCATGTTCAGCCATGGTGTTCCTCCTCATGGTGGGTGCGACGCCCCCGTGGTGCCGCACGGAGATCTCGGCGGAAGCGCCGAGCGCGGCGCCGGAGCGGTCCTGCGGCCAGTACGGCGGCCGAGCCCATCACCGGAACGGCGGGTCCCGCCGGTGCGCCACCGCCGGTGGGCGCGGGGTCCCCGGCCAGGGTGGGGTCCGTCGGCGGGGTACCCGACCCCCGCACCTGCGCCTCAGCCGGCGTCGGTGGGACGACCGTGACGCCGGGCGCCTCCGGCACGAAGCCGGCCTGCGTTCCCGCCGCCACCCCGGCGCCGAATTCCGTCCGGCACGCCGCGCCGGGCAGGATGTCCGGCAAGGTCCGTTGTTGCGCATAGGTGACCGCCTGTGGGCTCAGCACGGGCGGGAGCAGGAGCCGTGTCCGGAGCCATACCTGGTCCGCACTGGCCGGCTGGCCGGCTACCAGGCTGCGGGCCGGACCTGTCGGCGTCAGCTCGTTGACGATGGTGAAGAACGATCCGTTGGTGGCCAGTGCGCCGGCCAACGAGCCCAGGTTGGCCGGCTGCGCGAGGTTCACCACCGTGTCCCGCAGATCGTGGACGAGGCAGGCGAGGTTGGGACGCTCCGCCACGACGGCGGCGTCGAGCAGCTGCGCAGTGCTGGCTCCCGAACGGAGCAGCGAGAGCACCGCCTGCTGGTGGCTGGCCAGCACGCCGAGGAGGGCGGCTGTCGTCGTCAACGCGTCGTGGAGCTGCGGCCCGGCCGCCGTCACCGAGTCGAGCACGGGCGGAGCGTCGGCCAGGAGGGTCCGGAACGCCTGCTGATACCCGACGAACTCCTGCGAGAATTGCTGGCCGTCATTGATCAGCGCCCGCACGGCGGCCGCCCTGCCGTCGAGCGCCACGGCGGTCTGGTGGAGGACAGTGTTGAGGTCGCCGACCGGGATCGCCGCCAACAGCCGGGTGGCGGCCGCCACCACCTGGCCGATGTCAGCCGGGCCTCCACCGGGTGCCATGGGCACCCGGGCCCCGTTGACGAGCGGCGGCGCCGTGCCCCCGTGCTGAGGGACGAGGTCGATCTGCTGCTCACCGAGGGGATTGGCCACCTCGATCCGGGCGGCCACATCGCCGGGTACCCGCGAGCCGGGGTCGAGGGCCATGGCGACGAGCACGCCGCCACGCGTCAGCTGGACGCTTCGCACCGAGCCGACAGGCACGCCGTTCAGGGTCACGGTGAAGCCGGGGTAGAGGCCGTCCGCATTGGCGAGGACCGTGTCGACGACGGTCGGCGCCGCGAACGGGTTGCCGAGCAGGTCGAGCAGTCCGAACACCACCAGCACGGCCGACACGGTGAAGAAGGTCACGAGGTTCACGACGATCCGGCGGGTGATCATCCGCCACCCCCGCACGTCTGGGCCGGCACCGCCGCGTTGGCGCCGCCTCCCGGCAGGCCGCAGACGACGAGGTCATCGAGCACCTGGAGCTGGTGATCCACGGTGGCCGACTTCACCGCGGCGTTGTGCCCGGGAATCCCGTCGATCAGCTTGCCGAGGTCCGACTCGGTGGCGGCCAGCGCCTGGGAGGTCGAGGCCAGCCCGGCCAGCTCGTCGTCTATCTGGGGGATGTAGGACTCGAGGATGCCCCTCCCCTGGACGGACAGGTCCTGGAGCGACTGCAACAGGTGGTCGAACCGCTGCGACTGGTCGGCGAGCAGGGATGTGGTGTGGGCCAGCGTCGTGACCGCCGCCGCGTCCTGACCGGATGCCGGCGCCAGGGAGGAGGACAGCTGGTCCATCGTGTCGACCAGCCTGGAGATGTCCGACGTGCGGCTCGCGTACCCGTGGGCCACGGTGGCGAACCCGTCGATCAGCTGCCGCAGCTGCTGCTGTTGGCCGCCGAAGCCCTGGGCCCCGGTGGCGATCAGGTCGGCCAGGCGGGTGGTGTCGATGGCGCCCACCACCGATGCTCCGGCCGACACGAACTGCTGGATCCCGGGGATCACGACGGCCCGGGGGAGAAGCTCGCCGTCACGCAACGGCGCCGGGTTCCCCCCCGTCGGCGGGACGAGGGAGATGAAGCGCTCGCCGAGGAGCGACGTGCGCCGGAGCTCGGCGGTGGCGTCGGCGGGAACGGCGGCCGAGCGCTGGACGGCCATGGCCACCCGGGCCTCGGAGCCCTGCAACGTGATCGATGTCACATGGCCGACGGGGATGTCGGCCAGCTCGACCGGCGCCCCGACGGCCAGGTCGCCCACGTCGCTGAAGTCGGCAGCGACCGAGACGGTGGGAGGCGCGCTGAAGGGCGCCTGGCAACCGGCGACGACCGCGGCCGACCCGACGACGGCGACGGCGACGGCGGCGGTCCGCAACCAGGTGCGGGCGTGGACCCCGGGCCGGGGTGTGGCGGACGGGATACGCATCTCACAGACCTCCGAACAAGCCACCGAGCAGCCCGCCCAGCCCGCCACCGGAGCCCGACGATCCTCCACCTGACGGTGCGGCGGTACCCGAGGACTGACCCGGCAGCGGCGGGAGCTGCGCAGCGGCCGGTGCCTGCAGTGACGGCGTGCCGCCGGACGTGCTGCCGGACGGCGCCGCTGGGGTGCCGGACGGCGCCTGGGCACCGACCGGCGTCGCGGCCAGGGCCGAGGTGCCGGGGATCATGGCCAGCCCCTTGGCCAGCAGGGCCTGGAGTGCCGCCGGGTTCGGCCCCCCGCCGGCACCGGTGGTCAGCGCGTTCAGGATGGGTGGGAAGAGATCCAGGATCGGGTTGAAGAACCCCGAGCTCGGGTTGCCACAGGTGGTCAGGGTCGACCGCTGGGAGGCGTCGAGCCCAGCGGCATGGTGGGCCAGGAGCCGCCGGCAGATGCCGGCGAGCCGGTCACGGAGCAGGCCGGCCAGGACCGCCGAGGTGAGGCCGGGAGCGAGCTGGTTGTTCAGGTTCAGCCAGTTGTGCGCGGGGTCGTAGGCGCGCTGGGCGGCGGTGAAGAGGAGCACGGCGGACGACAGGGTCTGGTCGAGGGAGGACAGGTTCCGATCGAGCGTCCTCCCCACCCTGGTGACACCGGCGATGTCGCTCTCGATCGTCCCCAGGTTGGGGGACAGGAACTGCGACAGCTTGGCGGTGGCGTCCGAGAGGTCGGAGAGCGCCGTGCCCAGCTGCCCCTGATGGGCGGCGATGACCGAGGTGACCGTGTCGTAGTTGCGGATCAGGCCGGTGATCGTCGACGTCCGGTTGCGCAGCGTGGCGGTGATCTGGGCCAGTGCCGCCTCGAGCCGGCCGAGGTCGTCACCCTTCTGCGCCAGCAGCGACACCGTCCCGGCCGCGTTGCCGAGCAGCGCGTTGATGCCCGTGCCCTGGCCGGCCAGGTCGGTGGCCAGGTTCGTGATCAGGTTGCCGGTCGCCGTCGGGTCGATCTTGGACAGGAACGCCTGGAGGTCGCGCAGCAGCCGGTCGGTCGACACCGGCACCGACGTGTCGGATTCGGCGATCGTCGCCCCTGGGCGCAGCGAGGGTCCGCCCGTGTATCCGGGCGACAGCTCGATGGACGGCTCGCCGAGGAGGTTCGGCGAGACGAGTGCGGCGTGGGCTCCCACCGGCACCCGCCGGTCGCCGTCGAGGGTCATCGCGACCCGGACGGCGTCTCCCACGTTCGTCACCGACCGCACCGTGCCCGAGGGGACGCCGAGGATCTCCACGCTGTTGCCCGCGAACAACCCGTCAGCACTGGCGAAGACGGCCTGGAGCTCGTAGGTGGGGGCGGACCGGCTCACGGCCACCGCCGCGCCGGTGACGACGATGGCGACCGAGACGACCCACGCCCCGAGACGGACGGCACGGCGAGTCATGAGCCACCTCCGGTGACCACGCTCCCCAGCCCCGTGGAACCGGCGGCAGCGGTCGGCGACGTTCCCGGCACGGTGGCACCGGCGCCGGGAGCCAGCGGTCCCGACCGTTGGTTGCACGCCAGCGGATCCGGTCCGAGCGCCTGGTCGAGGACCTGGTCGAGCGCGCCGCAGTTGCCCAGCACGCCGTAGACACCCGAGGTGCCGAGCAGGTTGGTGTAGATGTTGGCCCACTGGTTGGGCGTGTTGCCCGGTCCCGAGTACCCGACCGACTGGAATCCGGTCACCGCGCTGGCCAGCGTGGAGACCCCCTGGGCCAGGTCGAGCTGGTGGGTCGAGAGCACGCCGAGCACCGAATCGAGGTGGTTGATCAATCCCGTCAACTGCGGTGTGTTCCGCCCCACCAGGGTGTCCACCTGGGAGGCAGCCTGCTCGGTGTTGACGATGAGCGTCCCGAGGTCGGTGCTGTGCTGGGCCAACCCGCCGACAACCGTGGACAGATTGTCGATGGCCGACGCAAGCTGGGTGTCCCGATGCTGGACCGCTGCAGACAGCACGTTGGCCGCGTCGATCAGCTGGCTGACCTGAGTGCGGCGCTGGTCGACGACGCCGGTGAACCGGTTGAGTCCGTTGACGATCTGGGTGATCTCGGTCCGCTTCCCCGCCGCGATGGAGGAGAGCTCCGTCACCAGGCTGTTGAGCGCGCCCGCATCGGTGCCGGCCAGGACGGTGCCGGCCTCGTTCTCCACGTTGTAGAGCTCGGTGGGCAGCGACGTGTCCGTGATCAACGCCCCGCTGGCCAGCGGCCGCGACCATCCCGAGATCGGGCGCAGGGTCACGTCCAGCTGTCCGAGAAGGGTCTGGACGCTGACGGCCGCAGCGGTGCGGGACGGGAGCACCACCCCGTGATCGATCAGCATCGACACGTCGACGTGGTCACCCACCAGGCGAACGGAGGTCACCGAGCCGACCTTCACCCCCGCCACCAGGACGTCGGTGCCCGGCGAGATGCCGCCGGCCGCCGGGAAGCGGGCGTCGACCGCGTAGCCGGACGCGAAGAACGACCGGTTGAGGACGAGGACGGCGGCCACCACGGCGACGATGACGCCAGCAGCCACGATCCCGATGCGCCGGGGATTGCGGTCGGTGAAGGCCTTCACGAACCGCTCCCTGTGCCGGCGACCATCTGGAGCATGGACAGCGGTGACGTCCCCGGCGTTCCCAGTCCCCCGGGAAGTGCCGCCCCGCCGGGCGCGGACCCGGCCGGTGGGTTGGACGGGTTGATGTAGGTACAGCTCGTCTCGCCGGCCATGCACGTGTAGACGGTCTGGATCTGGAACCACTGGCCGAACGCCGAGATCTCCGCGTAGGGAGCGAGACCCGACCCCAGGGTCGACAGCCCCTGGGACAGGGCGGCTTCGTGTGCCTGGACCACCGAGGTCACCGACTGGAGGTCGGCGATGGAGGACTGCAGCGTTCCCTGGTTCGACCGGACGAGCCCGGCGAATTCGCCGGTCACCGAGGCGAGGTTGGTGACGACGGAGTCGAGGAGGGCGTTGTGGCTGGCCAGGGTCTGTGCCACCGACTGCAGGTTGGAGAGCAGGGTGCCGATGTCACCGCTTCGGTGCGCGAGTGCGGTCAGCACCTGGTCGAGATCACCGATGACCTGGCCGACCTGGCTGTCGAGTGAGCCGACGGTCTGCGACACGGTGGCGGCGTCGGCGATCAGGCTGTTGACCTTGGCTTCGTTGCCGTCGAGGGCGGCGACCACGCTGCGCAGGAAGGTGTTGGCCTGCTGCGGGTTCACGGCCGAGAGGAACGGGCCCAGCGCGTTGAGGAGGGCACCGACGCTGGCGCTCGCCACGTCGTTGGCGAGGGGGATGACCCCGCCGGGGCGGAGGGCGGTGCCTGTGGCGCCCGGGTAGAGGTAGAGGTACTGCTGGCCCAGCACGTTGTGCCACCGGAGCCCCGCCTTCGTGCTGGTGCGGAGGTGCACGCCGCTGTTGACGGCGAAGGTGACGAGGGCGTGTCCCCGCTGGACGCCGATGGCGGTGACCTGCCCGACGGTGACCCCGGCGATCTTGACCGAGTCCGACGGCTGGAGGCCGGTGGCGTCCGAGAGCTGGGCCTCGTAGGTGACGCGGTGGCTGAAGAGGCTGAGGTTGCCGATCCGCTGGGCCAGTGCGACCAGCAGGACGAGGCACACCACCACGAAGGCACCGAACCGCAGGGCGGTTCCCAGGTGCCGCGAGCGTCCCTGCCGGGCCCGGCCCTTCATCCGGCCCCCAGGAGCATCGAGAGGTAGCCCGCCAACGTGTGGGGCGCGGGGGCCTGCGGCGCACCGAGCGCCTGGTAGAGCTGACCGGCCACGGCCGCTCCCTGAGCGGACAGCGCGCCCGTCCCGGTGGGGAGCGTCGTGGCTGCGGGCGCCGGCGTCGCAGGCGGTGGCGCTGTCGTGGCCGAGCCGTGCTGCAGCGAATTGAACGTCGACACCTGTGCCGAGCAGTCGAACGCGCTCCCCGACGCGCCGAGTGCCTGTTGGAGGGGAGCGAGGTACGAGAGCGACGGAGCCGCCGGGGCGATCAGGTTGCACACGAGGTTGTTCACGTCGCTGAACTCGATGAAGGTGCGGAAGTAGGCGAACTTCGAGCCGTCGGGCAACGTCTGCGAACCCGATGCGGCCAGGGCGATCTTGGTCACGTACTGGTAGAGCCCGCGCACCAGGGCTTCGATGTCGCTCTGGTGGGCGACCAGCACCCGGGTCACGTTGTCGCCGCTCTGCAGCAGGGCACCGATGTCCGGCCGATAGGCGGCCAGGAACTGGGCGACGTCGTGAGCCAGGGGGGTGAGGGTGTCGAGGAGGTGCTGGTACGCGGCCTCGGCGGCGTTGATCGCGGGGAGGGCCGCGTTGGCCTGGCCCGCCACGGCGTTGATGCCGGCACCGTCCGGTGCGACCGCCGCGGAGAAGGCGGTCAGCGAGTCGAGCGCGTGGAGCTGAGCGCCGATCGTGGTGGCCAGCAGGCCGGCCAGGCGGCTCCCGGCCGAGAGGCCGGAGGCGATCCGGGGGCCTTCGCCCGACGTCGCCTGGTCGAGCTCGGACAGCGACGAGGACAGGTCGGCGGCGTCGACCTTCGACAACAGCGGATCGGCGACGGCGAAGAGATCGGCGATCTGGTTGGAGATGGCCGTGCGGGCCACCGTCGCCCCGGCGGCCACCCACGGGCCGGCATCGCCATGGGGGGAGGTGAGGGCGATCTCTTCCGCGCCGAACAGGTTCTGCGGACGGATGGTGGCGGTGGCGGCTCGGGGGAGCCGGAACTGGTGCTGGAGCACGAGCGTGATCCGGGCGCGCTGGCCGGCGAGGGCGATCGAACCGACCCGGCCGACCTGGACGCCGTCGAAGGTGACCTCCGAGCCCGGATGGAGCCCCTGGCCGGCGGCGGGGAACGTCCCCACCACCTGGTAGGAACCGGCGAACGCGCCATCCGATGCCGCGACCGCCACCGTGACGCCGGCGACGGCACCGGCGATGACCGACAGCACGACGGCGGCCCGCACGACCACCCGTAGGGCGCTCATCCGACCAACCTCGCCGTGGAACCCACACCGCCGAAGAGCACGATCGAGAGGATGAAGTTGACGACGACCACGACGATGATCGAGACGCGGATGGCCCGGCCCGCCGAGACGCCCACGCCGGCCGGCCCGCCCGAGGCGCGGTACCCGTACGCGCAGTGGATGAAGGTGACGGCGATGGCGAAGACCATCGCCTTCAGGAACGAGTAGAGGACGTCGATGGGTGGCAGGAAGAGCCGGAAGTAGTGGTTGTAGGTGCCGGCGGACAGGTGGAAGAACTGGGTCACGATCAGCTCGGTGGCGATGAAGCTGGCGAAGAGCGCAGCCAGGTAGAGCGGGATCATGGTGATGAGCGCCGCCCACACCCGGGTGCCGACCAGGTAGGCGACGCTGTCCACTCCCAGGACCTCGAGCGCGTCGATCTCCTCGGAGATCCGCATGGCGCCGAGCTGGGCGGTGAACCCGGCGCCGACCTGGGCGGCCAGGGCCACGCCGGCGACGAGCGGGGTGATCTCGCGCGTGTTCGCCAGCGACGAGACCACGCCGGTGAATGCCTGGGCGCCGATCTGGTGCAGGCCGGTGAACCCTTCCAGGCCGACCTCGGTCCCCGTGAAGAAGGCGATGCTCGTCACGACGAAGAACATGCCGCCCCCGATGACGAGCGCCCCGGTGCCGATGGTGATGTCGGAGACGATCAGCGCGATCTCGCGCCGGTACCGGAGAGCGGCCGGCAGCGATCGCACGACCCGGGCGGCGAACGCCACCTGTTCGTACGCACTGTCCACGAGGGTGGCCGCGGCGCTCGGCATGTCAGATCCCCTTCTGGGGGACGAAGTTGAAGTACACGATGGTGAGGACGAAGTTGACGAAGAAGGCCAGGACGAAGGTGATCACCACCGCCTGGTTGACGGCGTCCCCCACGCCCTTCGGGCCGCCCTTCGCCGACATGCCCTTGTAGCAGGCGACCATGGCGGCGAGGAAGCCGAACACGGCCGCCTTCGCCAACGCCATCCACAGGTCAGCGAGCTGGCTGAGCTCGCTGAACGTCGCGAAGAAGCTGCTCGAGGTGATGTGGATGTTGTGCGTCCCGAAGTAGAGCCCGCCAGCGATCCCGGCCACCGACACGACGCTGTCGAGCAGGACCGCCACCAGGGTCGCCGCCAGGAGCCTGGGCAGGACCAGTCGCTGCAGCGGATTGACGCCCATGACCTCCATGGCCGCGATCTCGTCCCGGATGCGCCGTGAGCCCAGGTCGGCGCACATGGCCGATCCGCCGGCACCCGCGATCAACAGGGCGGTGGCGACCGGTGCCTGCTCCCGCACCACGGCCAGCACCATCGCCGCGCCGAGCTGTGACTGAGCTCCGATCTGCTGCAGCAACGAACCGACCTCGAGCGCGATCACCATGCCGAAGGGGATCGACACCAGGATGAGCGGGAGCGTCGTGACCCGGGCCAGGAACCAGCACTGGTCGAGGAACTCGCCCACGGGCACGCCCTGACGCAGCCCGAGCCGCAGCGCTTCGAGGGCGGTGGCGAACATCGTCCCCACCTCGTCCAGGAACGTGCCGATCCGCGACCCACCGGGCCGGGTCCGGCGCTCCCTGGGTACCCCACCCACCGTTCCAGCCCGGTCACCGAGCACCGCTCGATCCGGCACTACCCCTCCCCTCTTCCCGGCACGCCCTACGTGGGTACCGCTCATCGCCTTCCGTGGTCCCACTCGTGACAGCGCGACCCCTACGAACATGGAACGTCGATCCGGCCGGCACCTTGCGGTCACGATCGACGGATACGCGCGGCTGCACCGGCCCGTCCCGATGCAGCGTTCAGAGGCTGCCGAGCAGACCGCCCAGCGCGCCCCCAAGCCCACCCGACGAGCCGGAGCCGGAGCCGGAGCCGGAGCCGGAGCCGGAGCCGGAGCCGGAGCCGGAGCCGGAGCCGGAGCCGGAGCCGGAGCCGGAGCCGAAGCCGGAGCCCGAACCCGAGCCTGTTCCGGAGGCGCCGGAGCCCGACGTGCCAGAGCCGGTACCGGTCGAGCCGGTTCCCGAGGTACCTCCCGACCCGGAGCTCGACGTGCCGGTTCCGGTCGAGCCGGTACCCGAGCCGCCGGTGGCGGCCGAACTCCCCGTCCCGGTCCCTGATGTGCCGGTCCCTGATGTCCCGGTCCCTGATGTGCCGGTTCCGGTCGAGCCGGTTCCGGTCGAGCCGGTTCCGGTCGAGCCGGTTCCGGTCGAGCCGGTCCCGGTCGAGCCGGCCGGTAGGCCTGCCGAAGGATCACTGCCGGCCGTGCCGCTTGCGGGTGTGCCCGATGCCGACGGCGCCGACCCCGGCGCCGTCAGGACGGGTGCCGGAGGCACCGGTTCCGGCGTCACGAGCGATGCCGTAGCTACGGAGGACACCTGCAGGGCCGGCCGGGCCGGGCTCGATCGGGGCGCGACGTCGTGCTCCGGAGCCGGTGCCGGCCGGGCGGCGGGGGCTGCTCCGGGTGCGATGGCTCCCGGTGCCGGCCTGGGGACGGCCGACGCTGACGGGGCAGCCCGGTGCAGGACATGCACTCCGGGCACCGAGACCGCCACCGAGGCATCGGCTCCCCCCAGTGCCGCCCCCACGCCGAGGCTGGCCACACCGCCGGCCACCACGACCAGGGTGCGGACATGTCGGCGAACCAGCGTGCCGGCATGTGCCGCCGACCGCCCAGTGGCGACCGCGATCTCCCCGCACCGCTGGAGCAGGTGGTCGATCGCTGGAGCACTCGCAGGCCGGTGATCGGCGCGGTCGAAGGCGTAGGCGTCATGCATCGTTCATCTCCACGTCATCTGCCAGGTGTGGACGGTCACCACGCCGCTGCTGACGTCCTCGGTGACCACCTCGTGATAGGGGCCCGGAGCGGCGCCACCCGACACCGTCACGTCAGTCGTCAGGGTGACGGCATCCGGGACCCCGTTGACCGAGTCGATCGACACGTCGAGTGGCGCGTCGTGCCCGGAGACGGTCGCGCCGACGAGCGGCCCCGGCATCGCCACGCCGGGCGCAACGGCGCTCCACCAGTCGGCCCGATCCGATCCGGTGGCGTGCACGCCACCGAAGAAGGCCTCGAGTGCCGACGCGGTGAGGGCCAACGGGCCGGGCGATTCCTCCCACGACATCGACGGCGAGCCGGTCAACGTGAGGGTGCCCATCGGCTCTTCGTTCTGCTGGAGTGTCAGGCCCTGGGCAACCAGGGCAGGCGGCGCCGGGACCGAGTAGGTGGGCGGCGCCGCCGTGGGGGTGGGACCGGTCGGGCCGCGACGTCCTCCCTGGCCTCCGCTCACCTCCACCGCGTCCACCAGCAGGCGCTGCGACGTGTAGAAGAGGGCATTGGTGGGCCAGCACGTGTCGAGGACGAGAGTCGGGCCCGATGAATTGTCGATAGGGCTGCCGGCTGGGACGACGTGGCTCCCGGTCACCCGGTACTCCACCGTGCTGCACCGATCCTGGTACTGGACGAGGTCGCCCGGATGCAGTGCGTCGAGGTGGACGAAGTAGCTCACGTCGTGACCGAGAAGCACGGAGGTGCCCGCCTCGCCCGGCCACACCGAGGCCGGTACGTGGCCCACGGCGACCGCGAGTTGTGTGTCGCCGGTGCCCTGCTCCACTGGGGCCCGTAGCCCGATGGTCGGGATGGAGACCACGCCGGCCAGTTGCCCGGTCGCGGGCTGGGCCTGCACACACGGCTGCGGGGTGGCGGTGGCGCTCCTGACTCCGTGGGCCGAAGCCTGACGGAGGAGGACGTTCTGGGCGTGGTCCTTGTGCAATGTCCATCCTGCTGCGTACCCGGTGAACCCGAGCGACCCCCACACCAGGAGCACGCCGAGCACGGTCACCGCTGCCCGGCCGGCCTGGCGCGACCTCCACGTTCTCGCCCCTGGGGCGCCGGCGGCTCCGCGCCGGCGCCCCACCAACCACGTACCCCGCATCGGCGTCAGCGGACGAGACGGGCCGCAGCTGCTCGGACCAGCTGCGTCAGCCGGCGCCTGTAGACGAGCGAGAGTCCGGTGGCCAGCGCCAGCCCCACGATCGGGGTGGCACCGCCCCACGGCTCACCCGTGTGCACCGAGGTGGCGCCCACGATCTGGGCGGGTGCCGGCGCCGGCGACGCTGCCGGTGGCGCGGTCGTCGACGGGGTGAAGGGCAGCGAAGCCGGGGCGGCCGGTGCGGCACCGCTGACCGACGACCCGGCGCTGGCCAGGTCCACGGAGATCCCACCGTCGATCCCCGTCGCCAGGTCCAACGTGACGCCGTGGGCGGTCGCGGTGGCCGCACCCGGGCCGTGGGTGACGCTGCCCGCTCCCACCGAGATGGTGCTGGCCAACGGCGTGCCCGACAGGAACGTCTGCGACTGGCCGGGAGCGATCGTGACCGTCTGCACGCCGGTGGCGGCCGTGCCGAAGGAGACGGAGACGATGCCCGGGTCGGCCGTCGCCGTCCCGGCCGCGGTGCCCCGGTCCAGCGTGGATGTCACAGTGGCCTTGCCCACGGTGACGGAGAGGAGCGGTGCCCCCTTCGGCCCCACGCCCGGCAGCAGGCCGACGGTCGCTCCCTGCGAGGAGGCCGTGGCCGTCACGCTCGACGTCGTCGTCGTGACCGCCGACGTGGACGGGCCCACACCGACCGTCACCAGTCCTGTGGCTGCGGTCACCGACGCACCCAGCTGGTCGAGCACGCTTCCGAGCGTGGCGCCGCCGGCGGGAAGCGGCGGGAGCGCTCCGAGGACGGACTGCAACGTCCCGGCCAGCGGCGCGCCCGCCTGCACGATCTGGTTGAGCGCACCCGAGCCGCTGATGCCCAGCGAGGCGATGGAGCCGGTGGACGTCGACGACGGGAGCCCGGCGGCGTCAACCGTGGCGCTCGCCGATCCGCAGGCCAGTCCGAGTGACAGCGAGCCGGCGCCGGACAGCGGTGCGGGCACCGGGAACGGCGGCGGGGCGGCACAGGTCTGGGCTGCGACGTCGTTCTGGCCGGCCTTGGTCGCGCTGGCCGACTGGCTCGAGGTCAATCCGGGCGTGAGCTCGCCCGATCCGTTCGCCTGGGCGGTGGGCGTGGACGCGACCATCGCCCGCGACACACCTGCGGTCAGGGGATTGCCCCCGATCGTGACGGCAAGTGCCTGGCCGTGCGCCTCACCCTGGAACGAGCCCGGCGCCGGCGATGCCCCTGCCGTGCCGGCAATGGCGACTGGCACCGCTGCGGCAGCCACCACCGCCGACACCACCGCCAGTGACGATGCGATCTCGCGCATGCGTCCCCTCATGTCATCCTCCTCCGCTTGCGCTGCGATCCCGATGCGTCGGGGAGCAGCATCCATGTCCGGTTCCCCGGTCCCTACTGACTGGTACCCGCTGGCGGGCGCCGGCCGCCGAGTCGCCCGAGGGCGGTCGGTCAGCCGCAGTCGTCGGAGGGGGAACGGCTGTCGGCGCCCGACCTTGCGGTCTTGACGGTCCGGACGGCGGGTTGTCCGAAAGTTGTCTCATCAGTGTCCGTTGCCCGGTAGGCAGGACGGGGAACGATCCGTATAGTGACGTTGCCTCGAGGTGCGCGACCTCAGGCGAGGGGTAGTCATCTGAGCGATCTACGCCGGGTGGCAGGTACGGGGAGGACGGGGACGTGGCGCTCCGAAGCGACGACATCCACCTTGTCGGTGTGGTTCCCGATGGCCTGGTGGACGTCAGCGAATCCGGCGACGGCAACGTGGACATCCGGCGGGATCGTGAGCTCGTCGAACGGTGCCAGGCCGGTGATGCGACCGCCTTCGACGTCCTCTACCGGCGCTACCACCGCCGGCTCTTCCGGTTCTGCCTCCAGCGCCTCCGCGACCAGCACGAGGCGGAGGACGCTGCCCAGGAGGCGTTCGCGAAGGCGTGGCGGGCGCTCCCCAACTTCGCCGGCGAGCGGCGCTTCTACCCGTGGCTGACGGTGATCGCCGCCAACCAGTGCGTCGACATCCAGCGCCGTCGCCGGCGCCAGACACCCGTGGACGACGCCCAGCTCCAGGCGGCCGACGTCGCCCATGACGACGCCGAGGACGCGCTCGTCCGCCAGGCCGACGCGCAGATGGTGTCCGCCGCGTTCGCCAAGCTCTCGTCGCGCCACCAGCGGGTGCTCGGGCTGCGCGAGGGATCCGGCTGGTCCTACCAGGCGATCGCGGAGCACGAGGGGGTCGGTGTCGCCGCGGTGGAAACGCTCCTGTGGCGTGCACGCCAGGCCCTCAAGCGCGAATTCGCCGTGATGGCCGGCCCCGAAAGCCGGGTTGGCGGCTTCATCGCCCTGGTCCTGGCCCTGCCCAGGCGCCTGGTGGCGCGCGTCGCCGTCCCGCTCCGCCACGCTGCGGCCGTGGGCCAGCACATGGTCGTCGGCGAGGAGCCAGCTGCCTCCTACGTTCCGCAGATGGCCGTGGCCACGGGTGCCGTCGCCGTCGCCGTCGGCACCGCGCTCATGCTGTCCGGCGCAGCGGCCCGACCCCAGGTGCCGGTCCGGCCGGTCGTGGCCGTTCCGTCCCATGCGTCGCCCACCGCCGGGAGCACGACGGGGACGCACACCGTGCCGCCGTCGTCCACGGCTGGGGCTGGCGGGACGGCCACACCGCTGCGTCCAGCCACGTCGCCCGTGCCGCCGTCCTCAGGGCCGTCCCCGGCTCCCGCATCGGGCACCGGATCCGGTCCGGGGACGAGCAGCGGGTTGTCGAACACGCTGAACAGCACGAGCAGCGGGTTGTCGAACACGCTGAACAGCACGAGCAGCGGGTTGTCGAACACGCTGAACAGCACGAGCAGCGGGCTGTCGAACACCCTGAACAGCACGAGCAGCGGGCTGTCGAACACCCTGAACAGCACGAGCAGCGGGCTGTCGAACACGCTGAACAGCACGAGCAGCGGGCTGTCGAACACGCTGAACAGCACGAGCAGCGGGCTGTCGAACACCCTGAACAGCACGAGCAGCGGGTTGTCGAACACGCTGAACAGCACGAGCAGCGGGTTGTCGAACACGCTGAACAGCACGAGCAGCGGGCTGTCGAACACGCTGAACAGCACGAGCAGCGGGCTGCTCGGCTCGACTTCCGGCTGATCCACCGAAAGGTCCCCCTCCCGGGAGCGTTCCCCTACCAAGGCCGACAAGCGGCTGCGCCGGGGGCGTCCCCGCCGTGACCAGTGGGAGGGACCGGGAGTGCTCCGTTCGAAGATGAAGGCGGTCAAGGTTGGGCTGCCGACGATCGACCGTACGGACGCGGCCATCTCCGTGCGCGGCGTCTCGAAGTCGTTCGGCACCCACACGGTCCTCCGGGACGTGACCTTCGACGTCCCACGCGGTGCCATCACCGCCATCCTCGGTCCGTCGGGGACCGGCAAGTCCGTCCTGCTCAAGGTCATCATCGGCCTGCTCCGGCCGGACACCGGTGAGGTGGTGGTGGACGGCTCATCCATCGGATCACTCGGTCAACGTGACCTCTTCCGGGTCCGGCGCAAGTTCGGCGTCCTGTTCCAGGATGGCGCGCTCTTCGGCTCGATGAGCCTGCGGGAGAACATCGCGTTCCCGCTGCGCGAACACACCCGGAAGAGCGAGCGGGAGATCCAGCAGATCGTTGACAGGAACGCCGAGCTCGTCGGGCTCGGCGACCATCTGAACAAGCTGCCGGGCGAAGTCTCGGGCGGGATGAAGAAGCGGGCGGGCCTCGCCCGGGCGATGGTGCTCGAGCCCGAGATCGTCCTGTTCGACGAGCCGGACTCCGGCCTGGATCCGGTGCGGGTCGCCTACCTCGACGACCTGGTCCTGACGGCCCAACGCGAGACCGGGGCCACCTTCTTCGTGATCACGCACAACATCCAGTCGGTCATGCGCACCGCTGACCACCTCGGCCTCCTGTTCCGGTCCCGGCTGGTGCGCTTCGGGACGAAGGCGGACATGTGCGCGTCGGACGATCCGGTGATCCAGCAGTTCCTGGCGGGCCGGGCCGCTGGACCGATCGGCATGGACGAGATGGCGGAGGGCGACACCGGCGCCATCGTCCGGCTGGACCCGGTGGGGACGAGCGCGGGCCCGGTGCCGGACCACGGACCCATACGCATCGGCTGACGGCCTGTCGGCGCTCGGGCCGGGACGCCCGCCCCTGCAGCGACCTGCCACCCTTCGGCTCAGACGGGCACCACTGAGAGGGCGAGCGCCCCCCCGCCATTCCCTGGCGGCCCGGCCAGCACGAAGCGGAAGTGGGCGGCGTCTCCGGCTGCCATCGACGGAGGGACGGACACGAGGGCGATCCGGGAGGGGGCGCCGGGCGCCTCGACCTGCGCGGTCCGACCAGGGCAGGCGCCCGTCGCCGTCACCCAGCGCCGGCTGCAGACCCATGCGGACAGTTCGCCCCCCACCGAGGTCGGGGCATGCGTGTCGATCGCCACCTGCTGGGGGAGCGCCCCATCCGGAGCGGCCACGTCCGCGTACACGCTTCGCCCCGACAGGCTGGTGACCGTGGCGATCGGCGTCACGGTGAGGGCGAGCGGTCGGGACGGACCGCTGGCGACCAGTGCGCCGTGCAGGGACAGTGCTGCCGTCACGGCCAGCGCCACGCATGTGACGCCCACAGCAGCCTCGTCACGGACCACCGCCCACCCGTGGACACCGGTCGTCATCGCGTCGCCTCCACCAGGGCGGGATCCCGCGCGGAGGACCCGCTCTCCGGGCGGCGCCAGGTCTGGCCCGTCGGGGTAGTGGCCCGCACCGCGAGATACGTCCTGACGACGGATGCATCGAAATGACTGCCCGATTCGGCGACCAGGAGCGCACGCGCCTCGAGCTCCCCCAAGGTGTGTGTCCGGTAGCTCCGGGTGCATGTGACGGCATCGAACACGTCGACCACGGCCAGGATCCTGCCGGCGAGCGGGATCTGCTCCCCGGCGCGACCGTCGGGATAGCCGGAGCCATCCCACCGCTCATGGTGCGAGCGGACTGCGTCGGCCAGCGGCGCCAGGTCGGCCGAGACGGCCAGCAGGATGTCGGCGCCCACCGACGGATGGCGGCGGACCTCGACCCACTCGTCGGCGGTCAGCGGGCCTGGCTTGTCGAGAATCTCCTGAGGAACGACCAGCTTGCCGAGGTCGTGGAGGATGCCGGCCGCCCGCAGCAACCGGACCTCACCGGCGGGCAGGCCCATCCATCTGCCCAGCGCCGCTGCTGCCGCCCCCACCCGGGCTGCATGGCGAGCCGTCTCCTGATCTGCGATGAACAGTGCCCGCTGGAAGGCGTGGAGCACATTGGGCGGGATGATGTCGCGGTCACCCGGCATCGGCCCGTTCGGCTCCGCACCGCTCCGAGCTCCTGAATCCGTACCACCGGAAGCCGCCACTCGTGCCGCCACCGTTGCCGTCCCACGTCTCCCCATCACCCCAGGCCCTCCAGCCGCCACGATCCACTACGTTCCTCGTGTCACGGTACGGGCGAACTGCCCTGCACCCCAGGGCCTAATGTCACTATTAGTGACAAGTAAGTCACAAAGCGTGATCTACACGCCGACAACCGGTCAGGCGGACCCGCCCGCAATTCGGCGTTGCCGGTACACTCGGCCGGTCATGGAGCGGGCCTCTCCGCCAGCCGGCTCGAGCCCGCCACGGACCCGCCGTCAGGTCCCACCCTGGTTCGCCGCCGGCCTGGTACTCCTACCGTTCGCCGTCGGCGTGGTCCGGCTCATGGTGGAGGCGTCGCCCCGGATCACCCTGCCCGACGACCTGGCGCTCATCGAGCTCCACACCCGGAACGCACTGTCATGGGCGCAGTCGCTGGGCCCCTTCGACCGCAACAATTGGAACCACCCCGGCCCCTCGTTGTTCTACCTGCTGTCAATTCCGGCCCGGCTGATCGGAAGCGGACCGAGAGCGCTGTTCGTCGGCGCCGCCACCATCAACGGGGCCGCGGCGGCATGCTCCGTGTGGGCGGTCCGGCGACGTGCCGGCGACGGTGCGGCGCTGTGGGCAGCCGGCGCCATCGGCCTCCTCGCCGTCCAGATCTCGTTCACCGGACCGCTCGACGTGACCTACTCCGAGAGCCGGCTCGGTGCGCTGGTGAGCCCGTGGAACCCGACGGTCATCGTGTTCCCCCTCCTCCTCACGCTGGTCCTCTGTGCCGCGGGGCCAGCCGGGTCACCGCTGTCGCTCTTGGGGGCCGCCGTCAGCGGCACGTTCGTGGTTCAGACCGATATCGCCACGGCCCCGCTGGTGGCCGTGTGCGGTCTTGCGGCGGTGGTCGCCACGGTGGCCCGGACCTTGATGAGCCGGCGGGCAGGAGGCAAACCGGCCCTCGACCCCCCTGCGCGAGCGCGACGCCGTCCGAAGAGGCTCGGGTGGTGGGCAGCGGGCGGCACCCTGGTCGTGCTCGCCTGGATCCCTCCGCTCGTCGAGCAGATCACGGGTCACCCGGGGAACCTGACCCGGATCGCCCGGTACTTCTCCGCTGCCCGCCAGGGTCAGAACCTCGCCATCGCCTTCTGGGGCACCGTCACGGCGCAAGGAGTCCTGGCCACCGGGCCGGCTCGGGTCATCGGCTCCGTCCTCTGGACGCCACCGGTACATCCCACCGTGAAACTGATCGCCACCGGGCTGTGCCTGGTCGCGGCCGTCGTCGCCGTGGTGGGCGGCATCCTCAGGCACCGACCGTTCGCCATATCGGCCGGCGCCGTCGGGATCCTCGGCACCGTGGTCTCACTCCTGTCCGCGTTGCGCATTCCCGGTCTGTTCTTCGGCTACCTGATCTGGTGGTCGATCGTCTGCCCCGTCGTCTCGCTCATCGGGCTCGGCTCACTCGGACTGCCCCGGCGGCTACCGGCATCGTCACGAACGGCCACTCGACTCACCGTCGCGGGCCTGGCCTGCGTGATAGCGGTGGCCGCCGTCGTCCAGGTTGCGCGCATCCCACCGCTCTCTGCCGCATCGGACCCCGTGGTCGGAAGGCTGGCCGCACTCGTGGTCCCCCGGCTCCACCGGGGCGAGCACGTCTACGTCGAAGACGACGGACCGGACCTCATCCAGTTGGAAGAGTTCATCGGGTTCGTCAATCAGCTCGACAGCCGGGGGATCCGCCCGTCGGTGAGCCGCGAGTGGCGCGTCGAGTTCGGCACCGCGTACGTGACGAACGGCCGCGAGCACGCCAGCATCTTCCTCACGCCGTGGCAACGGACGTCGGCGTCGCTCCCGGGCTACCTGGGCCACGCCGGCCGCATCGCCATCCAGCTGGTACCCCGAGCTCCCGGACGCTGAGCTTACGCACGGCGCACCTGTCGCCGGTAACGGCTGGGGGATCCGGACCACCGTCCGGTCCGGATGCAGCGGGTGCGCGCCGGGGAAGGGCCCACCCGCACGGCAGCGCGCGATCGCCCTTGTGGCACCCGGCCCCGCCATCGCTCCCGTGTAGGCCCACCCCGACCGGGGAGCCTTTCCCTGATCTCCTCAGTGACGGGCCGACACGGGCGACGGCGACGGTGCCGTCTCCCCCAGATGGCGGCTCTTCGGGCACGTGACCTTCATCTCGAGGTCGCAGCGGGAGCAGGCATGGCGGCCGTCGGGCGTGATCCACATGGTCGAGCCGCACGACGGGCAGCGCTCCTGCCAGATGGCGCAGTCCACCCCGGCCAGCCGCTTGGAGGTGAGCGGGCAGCCGTGCCCCCGGCACACCGGCCACGCCGGATCGGGGACGATGGCCATGACCGGGCACTTCTCCACGCAGATGGCGCAGTCATCGCAGGTGTAGGGGTCGATGGCGAAGAGCCCGAGGAACGACTCGGTCTTGGTCAGCGCCCCCGTCGGGCACGAGAAGTCACACGCACCGCAGCCGATGCACACGTCCTCCTCGACCCGGAAGCTCATAGCCTTCCCATCATCGCATCTGGTAGGTGCCCACGTCCTGCGGGTGGAACTGGCGCAGCTCGCCCATGCAGTCCCAGTGGACCCAGGGGGAGACGTCCACCCGGTCCGAGGCGGTGGTCAGGCGGTAGCCGTCGCCCGTCCACTCCCACCAGCCATAGGGCAGGTCGAGCGCACGGGTGACCGGTTCGCCGCAGTGCGGGCAGCGGGGTGCGTCCATGGTGATCTCCTCCTGCCGTTCAGGCCGCGACCGCGATGCGGGCGGCGCCGTCGAAGAACTCCTGCAACGTCTGGTTGAAGCGGGAGAACTTGTCGAGTCCCATGGGGTCGTCCCCCTGGCAGCTGATGCGGTCGCCCAGCAGGGCCAGGCTGTTGATGGTCCACAGCCCGGTCGCCCGGCCGTTGGCGACGATGTCGTCGAACATGCCCTGCCAGTCGGCCAGGTCGCCCACCAGGGCGAAGTCGGCATGGCCGGCCTCCTCCGCGCCGACCTCGGCCACGCCCGCGCAGATCAGGCCCTCGAAGACCAGCCGGACGCGCAGATCGCCCCCGGGCCGGTGCATGACCACCACCGCGGTCATGTCGGCATCGCCGACGATCCGCAGCCGCTCCGTCGACGCGTTCATCTCGTCGGAGAGTGCGTCGAAGAACGCAACCGTGTCGATGGCCGGGCTCATGACTGCGCTCCCTGGGCCGCCGGAGCGGCGCCCCGGACCTGCTCCGGGTCGATGCCCAACAGGTCGAGCGGCACCGTCGTGCGTTCCAGCCGGCTGATCCCGGCCCGCTCGCACCGGGCCAGGTACGAGGTGAACTGCTTCTTCGTGAGCTCGAGGGCGAGCGGGAAGCCCTTGTCCTCGACGTGCTCGGCGCCGCCGGCGAGGAGCAGGGCGAGGGCCGTGCTGACATCGGGAGCGGTGCCGAAGTCGATCAGGACCTGCTCCCCGTGGTCGAGGGCGGCGTGGATCTCCTCGGCGACGTCGGGATCGTTCTCCACCGCGTAGCGGAGGTGCATGGTGCCGTAGGCGACGTGGCGGGCCTCGTCCTGCATGCACATGCGGAAGATCCGCTTCTCCACGTCGGTCGGTGCGATGAGCTCGCCCATCCGGAAGATGTCGAGGACGAAGCCCTCGCCGAGCAGGTGCAGCAGTGCGGAGGCCTGGGTGTAGGTCTTCGCCTCGATGATGGTGCGGAGCAGGCTGGTGGGTCCGCCCCGCGACAGCAGGAGGCCACCCCCGTTGGCGAGGGCCCGCTTGCGGAAGACCTCGGCGTGGCGGGCCTCGTCCATGATCTGCGTGCAGAGGAACATCTTGGCTTCGATGAAGTCGTGGTTCATGCGCCACATCCACTTGGCCGGCAGGTCGGCCGCGATCATCTCGACCTCGGTCAGGAGGGTGCAGAGCTGGCACACGGCGTGCTCCACGTCGTCGGGGAGCTCCTGGAGCTCGCCCCAGGGGATGTCCCTCGTCGCCGACCACTGCCGGGCGACGGCCTCTTCGTAGAGCTCGCGGGTGTTCTCCGCCCACACGTCCGTCTTCGAGTTGAGGATGTAGCCCATGTCGACGACGTCGTCGTCGACGTCGGCACCCCGCGGCGCCATCGACCGGCGCGGCGGGTGCTCGGGAATGTCGCCGTAGGTGCCCACCGCGATGTCGAGCATGGTGAGGCCCCGCGGGCTCGGCTTCGGGTGGATCCCCCACTCGCTCTTGGCTCCCCGCAGCCAGGCCCAGTCGAGCGGTGCGCCGAGCGGCGACTCGCTCGGCAACTCGTCGTACGCCGGACGATCGGCGTCGTCGGTCACGGTCATCGGCCATCCTCCCCACGGGAGGCGCAGACGACCCCCCGGGGGCACGGTACAGATCGGCAACGTGTTCCATTAGGGCCGAAGGTCCCAATTGTGCCCATGCGCGTGCCACATGCGCCTGCGAACCGCTCCGGCGGCCCGGCCCGTAGGGTGTGGCCGGGGACGCCGGTCTGCGCCCCTGGCTGCGACGACACGACGAGGAGTGACCATGGAGATGGAGTACCGACGGTTGGGCGGCACCGGGTTGCGGGTGAGCGTGCTGTCCTTCGGATCCTGGGTGACCTTCGGGCCCCAGCTGGCCGGTGACCTTGCCGCCGACTGCCTGTCAGCCGCCTACGACGCCGGCGTCAACTTCTTCGACAACGCCGAGGCCTACGCCGGGGGCGAGTCCGAGCGCATCATGGGCGAGACCATCGCCCGCCTGGGCTGGCCACGCCACAGCTACGTCGTGTCCACCAAGCTCTTCTGGGGCCTCCACGACGGCGTCAACATGCGCAACACCCTGAACCGGAAGTACCTGACCCAGGCCATCGCCGGGTCACTGGACCGGCTCGGGCTCGACTTCGTCGACCTCGTCTACTGCCATCGCCCGGACCCCAACACCCCGATCGAGGAGACGGTGTGGGCCATGTCCGACATGGTCACCCGTGGCCAGGCACTCTACTGGGGCACCTCCGAGTGGCCGGCCGAGGCCATCCGCGAGGCGTGGGACATCGCCGAGCGCCACCATCTCCACAAGCCGGTGGTCGAGCAGCCCCAGTACAACCTCCTGTGGCGGGACCGCGTCGAGCAGGAGTACCTCCCCCTCTACGACGGGATCGGCCTCGGGCTGACCACCTGGAGCCCGCTCGCCTCCGGGCTCCTCACCGGCAAGTACCTCGACGGCGTGCCCGAGGGTTCGCGGGCGACGCTTCCGGGCTACGAGTGGCTGGCCAACCTGCTGACCGACGAGGAGCGCAACGCCACCGTGGCCGGCCTGCGGGCCGTGGCCGACGACCTGGGGTGCACCCTGGCCCAGCTGGCCATCGCCTGGTGCACGCGCAACCCGCACGTCTCGACCGTCATCACCGGCGCCAGCCGGGTGGAGCAGGTCCACGAGAACCTGGCCGCCCTGGAGGTGGCCAGCCGTCTCGACGACGAGGTGATGAGCCGGATCGACGCCGCCCTCGCCCCGGGCCAGCCGGCCTAGCCGGTCGCACCACCGGCCTCACCGGCTCCCCGCCGGTCTGCGCCTTCACCGCCCTGCCCGTGGGCGTGCCCGTACCGGTGGCCGAGGCCGTGGGCGTGCATGGCGTCCAACCGACCGCCCATGAGCTGGCGCAGCCAGCTGCCGGGTGGGTGGGACGGAAGCCCGGCCCGCTGGGCCAGGCGCGCGTTGGCCCGGAACGCCACGTAGAGCGAGAAGAAGGCGATGGGCAGCTCGGCGACCACCGCGAAGAAGATGGCGACGGCGGCGGCCTCCCGGCTGGCCGACGTCGTCACGTCGAACCAGGCGTCGACGATCAGCAGGGTGGCGGTGGCGGTGGCCGGGATCTCCATGCGGGCGTCCTCGCGGAACCCCAGGTAGGCGGTGCGGCCCATGGCCAGGATGAGGAGGAGGTCGAACCCGACCCATGCCGCCTTGTAGTGGTGGTCGAAGCTCCGCTTGGGGAGGCTGAGGGCCAGCCATGTGACCCACGGCACCAGTGCGGCGGCTCCGAGGGCGTACATCCAGGCCAGGCGGCGAGCACGGCGGTGGGTCGCCTCACCGGGGCCGGGTCCTGCGGCGGGGTCGGGGGCGGGCGTCCCTGGGGGGAGGGTGCCGCCGTCGTTCCGATCGACCATCACCGTGCCCCTAGGACGCCGGGGTCCCCGCCCCGGGGCCACCCGGCACGCCGTCCCCCCCGCCCACGCTCTCCTCGTAGGCGGCAGCTCGCAAGGACGCCTGCAGATCAGCGCCCGTCACGGACGGGCAGCGAGTCCACACCCCGTCGGGGCCGAGCTCCCAGGCCTGGCTGTCGTCAGCCAGGTTGAGCTCGACGATGCGCTCCAGCTTGGCCACGGCCACGGGATCGTCGATGGCGATCATCGCCTCCACCCGCCGGTCCAGGTTCCGCCGGCGCAGGTCGGCCGACCCGATGAAGATCCGGGCCGGGCGACCGCCGGTCCCACCGAACCGGAAGATCCGCGAGTGCTCGAGGAAGCGTCCGACGATGGAGCGGACGCGGATCGTGTCGGATCGCCCGGGGATACCCGGGCGCAGGCAGCAGATGCCCCGGATGACCAGGTCGATGGGGACGCCGGCCGCCGAGGCCTCATAGAGGGCGTCGATGATCTCCGGGTCGTCCAGCCCGTTCGCCTTCAGCACGATCCGGCCGTCGGGGCCGTGCGCGGCCTCGGCCGCGATGTGCTCGAGCATGCTGGCCCGGATGCCCCCCGGCGACGTGACCAGCTCCTCGTAGTCCGGCGGGTGGCTGAAGCCGGTGATGTAGTTGAAGAACCGGGTCAGGTCGGCGCCGAGCGCCGGCCGGGACGAGAGCAGGCCCAGGTCCTCGTACATGCGGGCCGTCTTCGGGTTGTAGTTGCCGGTGCCGACGTGGCAGTAGCGCCGGACGTCGTCGCCCACGTGCCGGACGACGAGGGTGGTCTTCGCGTGGGTCTTCAGGCCGAGCAGCCCGTAGACCACGTGGGCCCCCGCCTCCTCGAGGGTCCGGGCCCACCCGATGTTGGCCTCCTCGTCGAACCGGGCCGTCACCTCCACCAGCACGGCGACCTGTTTGCCGTGCTCGGCCGCCCGCACCAGCGCGGCCACCACCGGGCTGTCGCCCGAGGTGCGGTACAGGCACTGCTTGATGGCCAGCACGTAGGGGTCGTCGGCGGCCTCGGAGACGAGCTCCTCGACCGACGCGGAGAACGAGTCGTAGGGGTGGTGGACGAGCACGTCCTGCCGGTCGAGGATGTCGAAGATCGACGCCTCGTCCCCCCGCTCGATCGGCGCCAGCGGCCGGGGGACGAGCGGGGCCCAGGGCGGGTCGTGCAGATCGGGCCGGTCGAGGGCGTGCAGCGTCCACAGGCAGTCGAGGCCGAGCGGGCCCTCGATCCGGTAGACGTCGGCGGGGCCGAGGCCCAGCTCGTCGGCCAGCCACGCCACCGGACCGTCGGAGGTGCGGCTGTCCACCTCGAGCCGCACGACGGGCAGGAACCGGCGCCGGCGGAGCTCCTCCTGGAGCGCGAGCAGGAGATCGTCGGCCACGTCGTCCTCGAGGGTGAGGTCGGCGTCGCGGGTGACCCGGAAGACGCACGGGTCACCGATCTCCATGCCCGGGAAGAGCTCGTCGAGGAAGGCGGTCAGGATCTGCTCGATGGGGACGAAGCGCCCGCCGCCCGGCAGTGGGAGCAGGCGGGGCACGTTGGGAGGAACCTTCACCCGGGCGAAGCGCGCGTCGGGCTCGTCCGGGTTGCGCACGTGCACGCCGATGTTGAGCGACAGGTTGGAGATGTAGGGGAACGGGTGGCTGGGATCGACGGTGAGGGGGGTCACCACCGGCAGGACCAGCCGGTCGAACACCTCCCGCATGGCCACCCGCTCGTCGTCGTCGAGGTCGGCCCAGTCGCACACCGCAATGCCCTGGCTGCGCAGCTCGGGGGCGAGGGTGCCGTGGACCAGTGACGCCTGGCGGGTGAGCATGCGCTCGATCGATGCCCGCACGTCGGCGAGCAGCTGATCGGGGAGCGCCCCGTTCAGCGCCCGGGAGTGCATGCCGGCGTCGATCTGGCGCTTGAGCCCGGCCACCTGGACCTGGAAGAACTCGTCGATCCGCTCGGTGAACAGGGCCACGAACTTGACCCGCTCGAGGAGGGGGACCGACGGGTCGGCCACCAGGTCGAGGAGCCGGTCGTTGAAGTCGAGGTCGGAGAGCTGCCGAGCGAAGTAGGGCGGGCTGCCGGCGTCGGGCTCCCCGGACCCGCCACGTTGCGGGGCATCGGACCCGCCACGTTGCGGGGCATCGACTGTCATCGACCAACGATACCGGGGCACCGGCGTGATCCGGCACGGGCGCGCCGGCACGAACGGCCGGCAGGCCGGTGGCGCGCTACGTTGCGTTCCCGGGGCACTGAGGAGGACCATGGGCGACCAGGCCGGTGAGCGGCACGTCGAGGTGATCGTCGAGATCCCCCGGGGCAGCCGGAACAAGTACGAGTACGACCACGAGCGGCACCTGATCCGCCTCGACCGGCGGCTGTTCTCGGCCACGTTCTACCCGGCCGACTACGGGTTCGTGCCCGACACGCTGGCCGAGGACGGCGACCCGCTCGATGCCCTCGTCCTCATCGACGAGCCGACCTTCCCCGGCTGCCTGGTGGCGTGCCGGCCGGTCGGCGTCTTCTGGATGTCCGACGAGAAGGGCCCCGACGCCAAGATCATCACCGTGGCCCTGGGCGATCCCCTGTGGGAGCAGGTGCGGGACCTGGACGACCTCCCCGGGCACCTGACCGACGAGATCGCCCACTTCTTCGACGTCTACAAGGACCTCGAACCCGGCAAGCAGACGAACGTGGGCGGGTTCGAGGGGGCGCCGGCGGCCTGGGCCGAGATCGATGCCTCCGTGGCCCGGGCCCGAGGCTGACACCCGGGCGCGCCGGGCAGCGGCCCGCCCCACACACCGGTTGCCCACCCTTCGCCCACGGTCCCGGCGCGGCGGTGCCCCCGGCCCGGGTCGTTCCCGGCGGGGGCACCAGTCGGCGACCGTCCGTGGGACTAGCTGGCCAGGCGGGGGGCCTCGTCGCCGCGCGCCGGCGCCGTTACCGGGATCCGGCGGGGCTTGGCCGCCTCGGCCACCGGGATGCCGAGAGTGAGCACGCCGTCGCGGTAGTCGGCCTCGATGTGCTCCGTGTCGAGGTTCTCACCGAGGACGAGCTGCCGGGTGAAGGTCCCGTGCAACCGTTCGGCCACCAGTGTCTCCACGTCGTCGGACGGTTCCGGAGCGGGACGCTCGGCCCGGATGGTGAGCACGTTGTCCTCCACCGTAAGGTCGATGCCCGCCGGGTCGACACCAGGCAGGTCCAGCTGCACCAGGAACCGGTCGCCCCGCCGGTGCGCGTCCATCGGCATGGACAGCGGGCGCGCCTGGCCCACGGGGCCCCACAGTTGCTGGACGACCCGGTCGAGGTCCCGGAACGGATCGCTGCGTACCAGTGCCATGGTTTCCACCTCCGAGGTGCGGTCGGTCTTCCGGTCCCCTCACCTACGGGAACCATCACTATGTTAGCACTCTTAGTGCTTGACTGCTAGCAGTCAACAAGTATGAGTGCCAACCAGGACCCGGGGAGGTTCAGCGCAGGATGGCGTTCGTCGGCAGGGCGTCGACGGTGATCTCGGGAACGGGCCCGGCGAAGTCCGGGTACTTGCGCACGGCGTGCTCCCGAGCCCGGGTGGTGGAGTGGACGGGGTCCCGGTCGAACTGGGGGATCACCTTGGACCCGAAGAGCTCGAGCATCTCGTGGACCTCCTCGTCCGCCACGCAGTCGGCGGGAAGTCCGAACACCAGCTGGTCGGCGCCCACCGAGTGGTAGCGCTCCACCTGCTCGGCCACCTCGTCGGGCGTGCCGCACAGCAGCCACCCCTCGGCGATCAGCCGGTCGAGGGTCTCCTCGTCGGGGATGGCCGGCGGCTGGTGGGGCCAGACCGGCGCGTGCTCGGGCCGGGGCATGGTGTCGTGGTACAGGCAGACCATGGAGTACAGGTAGCCCCGGCCCGGGCGCATGGCCACCTGGCGGGCCCGGTCCCGGTCGGACAGGCAGATCACCGCGTTGGTGATCATGACGTTGTCGTTCATGAACTGCCCGACCGGCTCGGTGCACCCGGCGATCGCCTCCTTGTAGGCCTGGATGCGGCCGGCGAGCGCGTAGACGGGCTCGAAGTTGAAGGCGATGGCGCCGATGCCCAGGCGCCCGGCGGTGGCGAAGGTGCCCGGGTTGCCGCACGCCACCCAGATGGGAGGATGGCCGGGCGCCCACGGCTTCGGCAGGATGTCGTGGGCGGTGGGCACGGTGAAGTGCTCGCCCGCGAACGAGTAGTCACGCTGCTCCCACATGCGGGGGATCTCGGCGATCACCTCCTCCCACTCCGCCTTCGTCGAGTCCTTGTCGAGGATGTTGAAGGTGGCGATCTCATGGCTGCCGGCCCCCCGGCCCGTGCCCCACTCGTAGCGGCGACCCGACAGGTGGTCGAGGGCCGCCGCCCGCTCGGCGTTGCGCACCGGGTGGTTCACCCGCGGTGACAGGTTCATGATGGCGGAGCCCAGGTGGATGCGCTCGGTGGCCCGGGCCGCGTAGCCCATGACCACCTCGGGGGCGGAGCAGTGGCTGTACTCCGTCAGGGCGTGGTGCTCCCCGAACCAGGCGTACTTCCAGTTGTTGCGGTCGGCCGTCTCGACGTAGCGGGCCTCGCGCTCGTACATCAGGTGCTCGCTGTCCGAGTCGTGGGCGGCCGGCCCGGGGAGGTAGCCGTTGATGAAGATGCCGAATTCCATGGTGTTCCTCTCTCCGGATCCGGGCGCGCCTCAGCGGGCGCCGGTGGGTTCGGGCGAATAGGTGACGGGGAGGGTGGCGAGCGCGTGCACCAGGGTGGAGTCCCCGTAGGCGGGCTCCGTGCCCGGCACCACCGCCATGTCGGGGAACCGCCGCACCAGTTCCTCGAAGAGCACCCGGAGCTCCAGCTTGGCCAGGTTGATCCCGAGGCAGACGTGGGGCCCGATGCCGAAGGCCAGGTGCGGGTTGGGGGTGCGGTCGATGCGGAGCTCGTCGGGCCGGTCGAACACGGACTCGTCCCGGTTGGCCGACTGGTAGAGCATGAGCAGCTTGTCACCCTCGTCGACGGCGTGGCCGGCCAGCTCGGTGGGGGCAGTGGCCGTCCGGGCGAAGCTGATGACGGGCGTCACCCAACGCACGATCTCGTCCACCGCGGTCGGCATCAGCGCCGGCTCGGCCACCAGGCGGCGCCACTGGTCGGGGAACCGGCTGAAGGCGAGCATCCCCCCGGACATGGCGTTGCGGGTCGTCTCGTTGCCGGCGATCACGACGACGACCAGGAACATGGTCAGCTCGTCCTTGGTGAGCTCGGCATCGGTGTGGAGGACGTCGTCCTCGGCCGCCGCCACCAGCACGCTGATGAGATCGTCACCGGGCGGCGGCGCCTGCCCACCCCCTGCCTCCTTGGCGGCGCGGTAGGCGGCGCGCCGCTCCTCGATCCTGCCGCTCAGGTACTCGGTGTACTCGGCGAAGGCGGCCATGGCGTCGAGGAGGGCCGGGTCGTCGGGGTCGGTCCGCCCGTCACCGCCCATCATCCGGTCCGACCAGTGCCAGAACCGCTCGCGGTCCTCGACGGGCAGACCCATCAGCTCGGCGATCACCACCAGGGGGATGGGGACGGCGATGTCGGCCACGAAGTCGCAGCTGCCCAGGGCGGCGATCCGGTCGAGCGTCTCGGTGACCACCTCCCGGACGCGGGGCTCCATGAGGCGGATCATGCGGGGGGAGAACCCCTGGTTGATGAGCCGCCGCTGGCGGACGTGCTCGGCGCCGTCGAGGCTGACGATCGACAGGTCCACCGACTGGCGGGGGCGGATGCCCCGGCTGGAGCAGAAGCGCTCCGCGTGCAGCGACACCTCGGCCACCTCGGCGTGCCGGGCCAGCACCCACGCCGGCACCTCGCCGTCCCACGACACGGGCGCCTCCGCCCGCAACCGCCCGTAGCTGGCGTGTGGGTCGCGAAAGAGCTCCCGGTCGAGGACGCGAACCGGGCAGACCGGGCGCCCGTCCGTCCCCACCGGCGCGTCCGGTCCCTCCACCTCCGTCGACTGCATGCTCTACCCCCTCCGACGCTGCCGTCACCCTACGAAACGAGAACGTGTTCTAGCTAGGGCCGAAAGTCCCTACCTGGACCCGGGGCGATCGGATCCGTCGCCCGGGACCTAGCGTGAAGTCGTGCCCGTCCTCGTCACAGCCCCCGACGGCTTCCGGGGAACCATCACGGCGCACGGCGCCACGACCGCGGCCGGGCGCGCCGCCCGGGCACACGGGTGGCTGGCCGTGGACCTCCCCCTGTCGGACGGCGGCGAAGGGCTGCTGGCCGTGTGCAGCGCACTGGGCGGCACCCTCGTCCCGGCGCGTGTGACAGGTCCGGCCCGCACCCCCGTCCGGGCCCGATGGTGGCTCGGGGCCGGTCGAGCCGTCGTCGAGTCGGCCCAGGCATCGGGGTTGGTGGTGGCCGGCGGGGCGGCGGCCAACGACCCCGTCCGGGCCACCAGCCGGGGCACCGGTGAGCTGGTGGTGGCGGCCGCCCGCACACTTGCCGGCATCGACCCGGAGGAGGCCGCCCGCACCCCGTGCCCGGTGGGACCGCCGGGGACCATCGTCATCGGCCTCGGCGGGTCCGCCACCACCGACGGCGGCGAGGGCCTGGTGGCGGCCATCGACGAGGCGGGCGGGCTGGGGGACCGCATCTCCCTGGTCGCCGCCTGGGACACGGCCACCCGGTTCCGGGACGCCGCCCGCCGCTTCGCCCCGCAGAAGGGCGCGTCGCCGGCGCAGGTGGAGGAGCTGGAGGCCCGCCTCGACCGGTTGGCATCCGAGTACGCACTGCGAGCCGGGCGGGACGTGGCCGACCTGCCCGGATCGGGCGCCGCGGGCGGGATGGGCGGCGCCCTGGCCGTGGCCGGTGCCCGCCTCGACAGCGGCTACGGCCTGGTGTCGTCGTGGGTCAGGCTCCGGCGGGCGCTGGAGCGCGCCGACGCCGTCGTCACCGGTGAGGGCTCGCTCGATGCGCTGTCCTTCTCGGGGAAGGTGGTCGGGGGCGTGGTCGGGGACGCACGCGCCCTCGGCGTGCCGTGCCTGGTCGTGGCCGGGCGGGCCGACCCCGACGGCGTCGAGCTGGCGCGGTCCGGCGGAGCCGATGTCGCCGTCCTCGAGGAGCGCTGCGGGCCCGAGCGGTCCCGCACCGATGTGGCCGCCTGCATCGAGGAGGCGGTCGCGGCGTGGCTGTCGTCCGGGTGAGGCCGGTCCCGGCGGCGACCGGGCGGGACGTCCCGGCGGGTACGGCCCCGGGTGCGGCCCGGGGTACGGCCCCGGGTACGGCGCGGTCTACTTGACGGTGGCGCCCAGGTCGACGGGGAGGGTCACGCCGGTCACGAAGCGCGACGCATCGGACACCAGCCAGAGCACCGCCTCGGTCACGTCCTCGGGCTCCACCCACGGCTCGGGCAGCAGGTTGATGGTCGAGAGCCCACCGGCGATGTCGTCGAGGGTCGGCTCGGCCAGGTCCGGGCGGAAGAGCGCGTGCATGCCGGGGTTGTCGATCATGGCCGTCCGCACATTGCCGGGATGGACGGCGTTCACCCGGATCCGGTGAGGCGCCAGGTCGTGCGCGGCGGCACGCATCAGCCCGACCACCCCGTGCTTGGCCGCCGTGTAGGCGGGGATCCCCCCGGCCGCCCGCAGGCCCATGATGGAGCTGACCAGCACGACCGATCCGCCGGAACCGGCGGCCACCATCGGCTTCGTCCCGGCCACCAGCGTGTTGAACACCCCCGTGAGGTTGATGTCGATGACCTCCCGCCACACGTCGGGCGTGCACGTGAACAACCCGTCGACGGTGGAGATCCCGGCGTTGGCGATGACGATGTCCACGGTCCCGAAAGCGTCGACACCCTCGGCCACCACCTCCTCCATGGCGGCGTGGTCACGGACATCGGCCACCCGGGCCACGATCCGCCCTCCCGCCGCCTCAACCCGGTGGACCGTCTCGTCCAGGTCGGCGCGCGTCGCCGGTGGCGCCGCCGCGCTGGCCACCGGACCGCACAGGTCGACCGCGATGATGTCGGCGCCTTCGGCGGCCAGGCGCACTGCGTGGCTGCGACCCTGGCCCCGGGCGGCGCCGGTGATGAACGCGACCTTCCCCTCCACCGCTCCCATCGTCCCTCCCCCACGGCCGGGTCGTCGCCCCGGTCGGGCGCCGGCCGGCTGGGAGCCTACCGAGGTCCCGGACCGGTCCGCGGACGGCGGACGGCGGCGGCGGTCCGGGACGCCCGCGGCAGCCGGTCGGGGGCGACCGGACTTCGGGGCGGCGATGGGGCAGAGTGATGCGATGCCCGACCGGGCACACCGCCGGCCACCCGCGGCGGAAGCCGACGAGGAGTGCCGATGATCGAGGCGCAGTCGCTGACCAAGCGCTATGGGGACACGCTGGCCGTCGACGACCTCTCCTTCGAGGTCCGCCCAGGGCGGGTGACCGGGTTCCTCGGCCCCAACGGATCGGGCAAGTCGACCACCATGCGGATGATCATGGGGCTCGACCACCCCTCCGGCGGCCGTGCCACGGTGAACGGCCGGCCCTACGGCGAGCTCGGCCATCCGCTCCGGGAGGTGGGCGCCCTCCTCGAGGCCAAGGCCGTCCACCCGGGGCGGAGCGCCTACAACCACCTGTGGTGCCTTGCCCAGACGAACGGCCTCCCCCGCACGCGGGTCGACGCCGTCCTCGAGCTGGTCGGGCTGGAGGACGTGGCCCGCAAGCGGGCCGGCACCTTCTCGTTGGGCATGGGGCAACGCCTCGGCATGGCCGCCGCCCTCCTCGGCGACCCCGGTGTCCTCCTCTTCGACGAGCCGGTGAACGGGCTCGATCCCGAGGGGATCCGCTGGGTGCGGAACCTGCTCCGTGGACTGGCGGCCGAGGGGCGCACCGTCTTCGTCTCCAGCCACCTGATGAGCGAGATGGCCCTCACCGCCGACCACGTCGTCGTCATCGGTCGCGGCCGCCTCATCGCCGACCTCCCCATGGCCGACTTCGTCGCCGGCAGCTCCCGGCAGTTCGTCCGGGTGCGCACCCCCGACGCCACCGGACTGGCCGGCGAGCTCCAGCGCGCCGGCGCCACCGTCACGCCGGAGAGCGACGGCGCGCTGGCCGTCGTGGGCTTGGCCGCTCCCGCCATCGGCGAGGCGGCCGCCGCGGCCGGGTTCGTCCTCCACGAGCTGTCGCCGCAGTCCGCCTCGCTGGAGGAGGCGTTCATGGAGTTGACCGCCGACAGCGTCGAGTACCGGGGCGATGTGCCCGCGGCCGCCAGTCCCGTCCCCGATCCCGCGAGGTGAGCTCGACCATGCCGACCACCACCGTTCCCGTCCCCGCCGCCGGGGCACCTCCGGCAACCGGGCACCCGTCACCAGCCGGCGTCCTCCGGTCGGAGTGGACCAAGCTCCGCTCGGTGCGCTCCACCGTGTGGAGCCTGCTGGCCCTGGCCGTCGTCACCGTGGGCATGGGCGCGCTGATCTGCGTCGCCGTCAACAACCGGTGGTCGACGTTCGGTCCCCTGGAGCGGCTGCACTTCGATCCCACCAGCCGCAGCCTGCGGGGCATCTTCCTGGCCCAGCTGGCCATCGGCGTCCTCGGGATCTTGGCCATCACCAGCGAGTACGGCACCGGCATGATCCGGGCCACGCTGGCCGCCGTGCCCAACCGCCCCCTGGTGCTGGCGGCCAAGGCGGCCGTGTTCGGCGCCGTGGCCCTGGTCGTGAGCGAGGTCGTCACCTTCGCCGCCTTCCTGGTGGGGCAGTCGCTCCTCACCAGTCCCGTCCCCCACGCCACCCTCGGCCAGCCCGGCGTGCTCCGGGCCGTCGCCGGCAGCGGGCTCTACCTGGCCGTCCTCGGGCTGCTGGCGCTGGGCCTGGGCTCGATCATCCGGCACACGGCCGGCGCCATCAGCACGTTCGTGGCGCTCCTCCTGATCCTGCCCCTCCTGCTGCAGGCGTTCCCGGCCTCGGTGCAGACGTCGGTCAGCAAGTTCCTGCCCCTCACCATCGCCAGCTCCATGATCTCCGTGCACCCGACGACCGACGCGTTCTCGCCATGGGTCGGCTTCGGCCTCCTGTGCGTCTACGCAGCGGCTTTCCTCGTCGTCGCCGGCGCGCTCTTCGTCCGCCGCGACGCCTGACGTCGAGCGGGTCCGGCACCGGCGCCGGGCGGGGCCGTCGGAGAGAACGGCGTGTGGGGCGGGCGTCAGCCGGCCGGCAGCAGCACGCCGGGATTGCAGATCGACGACGGGTCGAGCACGGCCTTCGCCCCGCGGAGCGCGGCAGCGAAGAGCTCGGGACGCTGGCGGTCGTAGAACGGCCGGTGGTCCCGCCCCACCGCGTGATGGTGGGTGATGGTCCCGCCCGAGGCCAGCAACGCCTCGGACGCGGCCGCCTTCACCGTGTCCCACTGGGAGAGCATGCCGCCGGGCCGGCCGGGTGCGATGACGGTGAAGTAGGGCGCCACCCCGTCCGGGTAGGCGTGGGTGGTCCGGCACGTCACGAACCCCCCGCTCGCACCGACCTCGGCCAGGGCCGACAGCGTCGCTCCGGTCACGGCCGCGTGCAGGTCCTCGAACCGGTCCCAGGTGACGGCGGTCTCGAACGTCTCGACCATCATGCCCAGGCGCACCAGGCCGTCGCGCAGGTACGGGGCGCGGATGAACGACCCCCGCCAACCAGCCGATGCCGATCCCGGCGATCCCGGCGACGCAGCCGATCCCGGCGACGCTGGCAGGTCGTCCACGTCGAGGGCGCCACCCGGGTGGTGCCAGCTGTCCTCGTCGACCGTCCCACCGTGGTCCCGCACCAGCTCCGCCGCACGAGCGGCCAGTCCGTCGACCGGATGGTCGGCGGACTCGAACCCGACGATGAGGAGCGCGCCCGAGCCGTCGCCCACCCCGTTCACCATGGCTTCGACGGGATCGATCAGCCGGCAGTTGGTGGGGGCGAGACCTGACTGGGCGAGAGCCCGTACCGCTTCGGCCCCCTCGAACAGGCTGGCGAAGGTGGCGGACCCGCCGGCCCGGAACCGAGGGCGGGGCCGGACCCGGACCCACGCGTCGGTGATGATGCCGAGCGCGCCCTCCGAGCCGAGGAACAGGCGGTCGGGCGACGGGCCGGCGCCCGACGCCGGGAGCCGTCGTGTCTCGACGATCCCCGCCGGGGTGACCACGCCCATGGCCTCGACCAGGTCGTCGATGTGGGTGGGGCCGGTGGCGAAGTGGCCGCCCGCACGGGTGGCGATCCACCCGCCCAGGGTCGAGCACTCGAAGCTCTGGGGGAAGAAGCGGAGGGTGAGGCCGTGGGGTCGGAGCGCGTCCTCCAGCGCCGGCCCCAGGGTGCCGGCACCGATCCGCGCCGCCAACGACCGCCGGTCGAGCTCGATCAGGCCGTCGAGGGCGGCCAGGTCCACCGATACGGTGCCGGCATAGCCGTCGCCCACATCGGGCTCGACCCCGCCCACGACGCTGGTGCCACCGCCGTAGGGAATGGCGGCGACGCCGGAACTGCTGCACCAGTCGAGCACGTCCACCACCTCGGCCGCCGACGTGGGCCGGGCCACCAGATCCGGGGGGTGGTCGATCCGCCCGTCCAGCGAGCGCACGATGTCACGGAACGAGCTTCCGTAGGCGTGGCGCACCCGGTCAGCCGGCACGTCCGAGACCAGGTGGGCGAGCGAGGCCGGGGGGACGAGGCGGGGGGACGGGAGGTCGACGGCACCGAGGTCGGGCGGGTCCCGTGGGGTGGCGGCGATGCCGAAGGAGTCGCGCAGGAGGCGGGCCAGGCCGCCGAGCTCCGAGGGGTCGAGCACTGCGTCGTCGTACCCCCATCCCCACCAGGATCGGGTGCGAGGGGCTTCTCCGCCGGGCGTCACCATCCCGGCCATCGTGGCACACGGCCAGGGCCGACGCCCGGTGGGACGGGCATGTCACGATGGGTCCATGACGCCGCAACCGGGGATCTTCGCCGTCGGTGCACCGGAGCACTGCTATCTGGAGCTCGATGCCGCACCGGGATCGGAACCGGCCGAACTGGTGGGGGCGCTGGCAGCGCTCCTCGGACCTTCGTCCGACGTCGCCGGTGCGTGCCTGACCGTCGGCGTACGTCCCGAACTGTTGCGCGCGGTCGCTCCCGGTGCCACCCCTCCGGACGCGGCCTCGTTCGAGGACGTGGTCGGTCCCGAGCTCACCATGCCGGCCACCCAGCACGACGCCTGGGTGTGGATCGCCGGCGGCTCCCGCAGTGCGGTGTTCGACGTCGCCGTCACTGTGACCGGAGCGCTGCGCCCGCGCTTCGCCGTCGCCAGTGAGATCGGCGGGTGGGTCTACCGCACCGATCGGGACCTGACCGGGTTCGTCGACGGGACCGAGAACCCCTCAGCGGTGGAGGCACCTGACGTCGCCATCCGCAACGAGGGTCCCGGCGAGGGCTCGAGCGTGCTCCTCTTCCAGCAATGGCGACACCTCAGCACCTTCGCCGAGCTCGCCGTGCCGGAACAGGAGCGGGTCATCGGGCGGACCAAGGCGGACAGCGTCGAGCTGGACGAGGACGTGATGCCCGCCGACGCCCACGTGCGCCGGAACGTCATCGAGGAGGGTGGTGAGGAGCTCGCCATCTTCCGGCGCAACACCTCCTACGGCGGGTCGTCGGATCACGGGACGGTGTTCGTCGGCTTCTGTGCCAGCCGCCATCCCCTCGACCGCATGCTGCGCCGGATGGCCGGCGTCGAGGACGGCGTGCGGGACGCGCTCACCCGCTACACGGTGCCGCTCACGGGCGCGTACTACGTCGTGCCCGCGCTCGGGGACCTGGCCGGCCTCGCCGATCTGCCAGAAGGGTAGGAGCGGCGGGCGCTCCCCGCCGTCATGGACCGGTCGGACCGGTCGGACCGGTCGGACCCGTCGGTCCGGTGGTTCCGGTGGGCCCGACGGTTCCGGTCGGACCCGTCGGTCCGGTCGGACCCGTCGGTCCGGTCGCGCCAGTGGGTCCAGTGGGTCCTGGCGACCCGGTGGGTCCGGTCGTTCCGGTGGGTCCGGTGATTCCGGGCGACCCGGTGGGCCCGATGGTTCCGGTGGGTCCGGTGATTCCGGGCGACCCGGTGGGCCCGGTGGTTCCGGTGGTTCCGGTGGGCCCGGTGGGACCGATGGGACCTGTCAGTCCAGTGGGTCCGGTGGGCCCGGTGATGCCGGGCGACCCGGTGGGCCCGGTGGTTCCGGTCGGACCGGTGATCCCAGTGGGCCCCGTCGGTCCGGTGACACCGGCGGGGCCAGTGGCACCGGTCGGGCCGGTCGGGCCGTCGACTCCGGTGGCACCCGCCGGGCCGGTGGCGCCGATGCCTCCGGCGGGGCCAGTGGCACCCGCCGGGCCGGTCGGGCCACTGAAGCCCGTGACACCTGCTGGGCCCGTCGAGCCAGGCGCCCCCGTGAGACCAGCCGGGCCGGTGCTTCCAGGCGGACCTGTCGGGCCGCCCGCTCCCGCCACCCCCGTTGAACCTTGCCCGCCAACACTCCCGGCAGCGCCGTCGGCGCCCGGGGCTCCGCCGTCGCCAGCTGCCCCGGTCGAGCCGGACGAGCCGGTCAGACCAGCCGGTCCCTGCCGGCCGGCCTGACCTGCGACACCATCGGCACCGGCCGGTCCGGGCGCACCGGGCGCCCCCGGACCACCGGTCTGTCCGGCATTCCCCGAGGAGCCTCGCCCACCGGGTCCACCCACCGGACCGGCCAGCCCCCGGGGCTCCGTGTCCACCCGCACCACGACGGTCCCGCCGATTCCGCCGGCGAGCGCCGATCCGAGCAGGATCAGGAGCTCACGACGCGTCAGCACGCCGTTCCCTCTCGCCGGTCGGGTCGGCCACGTCGCCCTCGATGGCCTTCAGGTGCTCCACGTGGTCGTCGGGCAGGTCGTCACGGCCGAGCAATTCGGCACACAACGACCGGGCCAGGTCGGCGTGCCCGATCCTCCAGGCAGCATCACACCACTCAAAACGCACGCCCCACTGATAGATCCATGGCTCGACGAAGAGCATGTCGGCTGGCTGGGGGATACCCACCGCCAGGGAGGCGGAGATCCACGCCAGCTGGAACCGGCCCTCGATGCGCCGGACCCTGGCCAGGTGGTACAGCGGTTCGGCCCGGGTCGGGCGGAGATCCCACGCACGGGCCAACGACTCCGGAGCCCGCTCCCGGCCCAACGCCGCTTCGCACACCCCCACCTGGTACTGCGCGTAGAAGACCTCCTCGTCCCAACCGCCGAGTGCCACCCGTCGCTCGTAGTGCTCGATGGCGCCGGCATGGTCGCCGCTGTCCCGCAGGGTCTGGGCGAGGTAGAAGTGCGCCCGCGGGTTGGAGGGGTCCTCGAGGAGGTCCCGATGGAGCAGGCGCACGTCCCGCTCGAACTTCTCCGACCGGGATCCCCCGTCGCCGTGATGGAGGACCCGGAGCGCATCGAACCACGCCGTGGTGAAGGGGCCGTCACAGGCGATGTGCTCGTGCGTGCGCCCGACGTAGTGCCAGGGGAGATCTGACCGCACCAGATACGGCATGCGGTACTGCACGCCGCCGTCGACCGGGACGAACGCCGCGTCGGCGTCGAGCCGGGCGAGCTGCTCGGCGACGTCGTCCGCCACTTCGATCTCCATGTCGGCGTCGAGCAGCAGCAACCACTGGCCCGCGCCCCGGGCCCATTGGACGAGCTCGGTCCGGTTGGTCCCGAAGTCGACCCATGGAGCGCTGCGGAGCTCGCCGGGCACATCGGCCAGGTGGGACCGGATGAGCTCCTGCGTGCCGTCGGTCGAACCGGTGTCGATGATCCGCCATGAGGTGACCAGCGCACGGGCCGAGCGGAGCGCGCGCTCGATGACCTCGGCCTCGTCACGCACGATCATGGCGAGGCATACAGACGGCCGGGCAGCATTCCCCCCAACCGGAGAGGTCGCTCCGGACACGGCTCAGGCGATGGGGCCCGTCGGGCCGGTAGGACCGAAGGCGCCAACAGGGCCGGTGGGGCCGAAGGATCCCGTCGGGCCGGTAGCACCCGTCGGGCCGGTGGGACCGGATGTGCCGGAAGGGCCGGTGGGACCGAAGGACCCTGTGGGACCACTGGCACCCGTCGGGCCGGTGGGGCCGGATGTGCCGGCGGGTCCGGTGGGACCACTGGCACCCGTCGAGCCGGAGGAACCCGTCGGGCCAGCGGGACCGGTGGGGCCCAACGAGCCGGGAGGACCGGTCGGACCCGGAGCACCGATGGGACCCGGTGCCCCGGTCGGGCCGTCAACTCCGGTGGCACCGACCGCTCCGGTCGGACCGGCCGGTCCGGTCGCACCGGTCGCTCCAGGCGCACCGTCCGCTCCTGCCGGACCCGTCGAACCAGTTGCGCCGGTGGCTCCGGTCGCACCCACTTCACCTGCCGGTCCGGTCGCACCGGTCGCTCCCGGGGCGCCGTTCGCTCCCGGGGCGCCGCGGGCCCCGGTCGCGCCAGGAGCACCGTTGGCACCGTTGGCGCCGTCGGCGCCGGCCGGGCCGGTCGGTCCCTGCGCCCCAGCGAAGCCCCGCGGACCGGCCTGCTCGCCGAAGACGACCTCGGCGGCACCACCGCCCGCCAGTCCGGCGACCAGCCCGCCGGCGATGATGAGCACCTCTCGTCGTGAGACCACGATCGCCCCTCTGCTGCCGTCGGACCGCCCTACGCGTCCGAAGCGGATCTGCTGGGCGACATGGTACTGAACGATTCTGGAACAGGTGTCAGTCGGACCAGGACAGCTGCGGTGTCGACGGTGGCGAGCCAGGCCTCGGCGTCCTCGACCCCGAACGAGATCACCAGCCGATCGCCCACCGTGGCCAGACCTGCCGCGAACTCGATGCCACGGCGGAGGAAGAAGAACGGTGGCGAGGAGAGGAACGTCCCGTCATCGCCCAGGAGTACGAACCGGTGCGGGTACCGGCGGGTCGATCCGTCCAGCCAGACCTGGTCGTGGACGACGAACAGCACACCACCCGGCACGGCGACGCCCTGGGTGCCGCCCCGCATGGCCGCGCCAGGGATCGGGCTGGAGCGCCGCTCCACCTCCGTCCAGCGCCCCCGCTCGACGTCGATCCACCCGACCACGAGCGGGTCCCACCCGTAGACGACGGCCAGTTGGCTGGCGCGCCCCGCGGCGCGACCCTGCGCGGTGACGGCGTCGAAGGGCACCCAGTTCTTCTCGTGACGACCGGGGACGGGCCCGGCGATCGGCGTCTCGCGCACCACCTCCCCCGACGGCGACAACTCGAGGACGACCATCGTGCAGGTGCCCGACTCGTCGAGATCGCGCACCGTGCCCAGCGCCAGCAGCCGCCCGCCGATCCGGGCGAGCCGTAGGTCCTCCCAGCCGTGCACCGGGAACGTCGAAGGTGCCCGGGGGGTTGCGGCACGGATCGGCTGCACCGTCCCCGGGCGCAGATCCTCGGCCAGCTCCACCAGGTACGTCGTCGTCCGCACCACCCCTTCGGGGTCGTCGATCCGGTACCCGCCGCCGTCGTCGAGCCTGTAGTTGGACGAGCGGACGGCGGTGATCAACCTCCCGTCGGCGGCGATGATGCTCGGGTTGAAGCGGCTCCAACCGGGAGCGACGGGCGGGCGCAGCGGGCTGAAGCGCACCCCCGGCACCCATGCCGCGAGCGTCGGCGCATACCAGGTCGCATTGGCGCGGGCCACGTGACGCGCCTCCTCGTGCGACCCGACGTCGGCGAGGACACGGCCCGCGGCAGCCAGGCCGGCACCGGGCTTCCGGGCCCGCCACGCCCAGATCGAGCGGTCGAGATCGTCCTGCCATGCGGGCCGGGACGTCGACCGGTCGTCGTCGGCGCTCACGCCGGCAGGCTACCGAGATCGGATGCGGGTCCGCCCGCCTCGACGTCATCGGTCGGCAGACCGTCGCTTCCCCCGGCTGCCGCCTCCCCACGCAGCTCACGCCGTTCACGCCGCTCACCCAGCGCGATGACGCCCCACGCCCCCCAACCGGTGGGGAGCGGCAGCCAGAAGCTGAGTGCCCGGTAGACGAGGATGGCGGCCACCACGGGAGCGGCGGGCTCGCCGCCGTAGGTCACGAGCGCCACGGCAAGGCTCCCCTCGACCAGACCGAGGCCTCCGGGGCTGACGGGGATGATGGCGGCCAGCTGCCCGATCCCGTACGCCAGGAGCAGGCCCGTCCACGGGACGGGCTCCCGCACGGCGGTGAAGGCGAACGCCAGGCAGGCGCAGTCGAACACCCAGTTCCCCACCGCCCAGCCCAGCACGGCGGCTCCCCGCCGACGCCCGAGCCGGATCTCCCGCGCCCGGGCGGCGAGGCGATCGGCTGCCTGTTCGAGGCGGAGGAAGCGGCGCCCTCCCATCCGCTCGATGACGGCGGTGACGCGCCGGGCGGCGGCGGCGATCAGTTCGGGACGGACCACGAGCGCGGCGGCGGCGGTGACGACGGCGACCACCAGGACCACCGCTCCCACCACGCCCCCGGCCCCGCCGCTTCCCCGGCCGGCCACGGTGGCGGCGATCCCCACCGTCGCCACCAGCGCCAGGCTCACCGCCGCGGCCACCAGCACGGCGACCAGGGCCCACCCCGCTGCGATCTGGTCCGCACCGCGCCGCTGGTACTGGCGGAAGCGGTAGACGGAGGCGACCGCCGGCCCGGCGGGGAAGGAGCTGGCCATCGAGCTGGTGACGAGGGTGATGCCCACAAGGGGACCGACGCCGACGTCGGCGCCCGCCGCGGCCAGCAGGCCGCGCTGGACGAGCGCGTAGCAGACGTACGACAGCGCCTCGACCACCAACGCAGGAGCGACCCATGGCCAGGCCAGGTCGCCCAGCCGTCCCAGAACGGCGTGGAGCTCGGTCCGGCGGCCAGCCAGGACGGCCACGGCCACGGCGACCAGGACGACGCCGACGAGCGACCGCAGGACCGGGTGGGCGACCAGTCGCCGAGCGCGCCCGGCCGGTCGGGGACCTGGACCCGTCCCGGGACCTGGACCGGCTGTCGCGCCGGCCCGGTCGCCCGCCCCGTCGACATCGACGGTCGTCATGAGCCGAACCTACTCCCGGGCCCGGACAGGGCGTCCGGTACCATGCGTGCGCCGAGGGAAGGAGCGTGCCCGTGCCCGAACAGTTCGGTGGACGGATCGGGGACGACTGGCGGGCGTCGGAGGCGTGGTGGCCACCGGAGCCATCGTGGCCGCAGGGTGCCCCGAACGTCGTGGTGATCGTCCTCGACGACGTCGGCTTCGCCCAGCTGGGCTGCTACGGGTCGGACCTGACCACCCCGGTCATCGACGGGCTGGCCGCCGACGGCACCCGGCTGGCCAACTTCCACACCACCGCGTTGTGCTCACCGACGCGCTCCTGCCTGCTCACCGGGCGCAACCACCACCGCAACGCCATGGGCCGCGTGGCCGACCTGGCCGTCGGCTTCCCCGGGTACTGGGGCAGGCCGCCGAGGGAGAACGGCTTCCTCTCGGAGATCCTGCGGGCCCGCGGCTATGCCACCTACGCAGTGGGCAAGTGGCACCTGACGCCCGAGGACGAGACCCACATGGGCGCGCCGCGGTCCACCTGGCCGCTGGGGCGCGGCTTCGACCGCTGGTACGGCTTCCACGGGGGGGAGACGAGCCAGTTCGCCCCCGCGCTCTACCACGACAACCACGCCGTGCGACCCCCGGCCACACCCGAGGACGGGTACCACCTGACCGAGGACCTGGCCGACCGGGCCATCGGGATGCTGGGCGACCTGCGGGCGTCCGACCCCGACCGACCCTTCTTCCTCTACTTCTGCCCCGGCGCGTGCCACTCCCCCCATCAGGCACCTCGACCGTGGATCGAACGGGAGCGCGGTCGCTTCGACGCCGGGTGGGACGAGTGGCGGGAGCGGACCTTCGCCCGCCAGCTCGAGCAGGGCATCGTGCCCGGGGGGACCACGTGCTCGCCCCGCCCGCCGTGGGTGCCGGCGTGGGACGATCTCGGCGCCGAGGAACGGGCCGTCGCCGCGCGCCTGATGGAGGCGTTCGCCGGGTTCCTGGCCCACACCGACGCACAGATCGGCCGCGTGCTCGATGCCATCGCCGGCTTGGGAGAGCTGGAGGACACCCTCGTCGTGGTGGTGTCCGACAACGGCGCCAGCGCCGAGGGCGGGGCTGAGGGATCGATCAACGACGTCCGCCTGACAAACCTCGACCCGGCGTCCACCGCCGAGATGTTCGGGCGCCTCGACCAGATCGGCGGACCGCTCACCCACAACAACTACCCGTGGGGCTGGACGATGGCCGGCAACACCCCGTTCCGCCGGTGGAAGCGTGAGGTCCACGCCGGCGGGGTCGCCGACCCCTGCATCGTCCGATGGCCCGCAGGCGGGGTGGCTCGGGGAGCGATCCGCCACCAGTTCGCCCACGCGGTGGACGTCATGCCGACGGTGCTCGAGCTGGCCGGGATCGACCTGCCGGGAGTCGTCGACGGCATCGCGCAGTCGCCTGTCGACGGGACCAGTTTCGCCGGCATCCTCGGCGAGGGTCAGGCGGAGGCCCCCGGGCATCGCCGCACCCAGTACTTCGAGATGTTCGGATCGCGGGCCATCTACCACGACGGGTGGAAGGCGGTGACCTACCACCCGGTCGGCCCCCTCTACGACGACGGCCTCGACCCCAACGCCCCCTTCGACGACGACGTGTGGGAGCTCTACCACGTGGCGACCGACGTGGCCGAGGTCCACGACGTGGCCACCGACCACCCGGACCTGGTCGACGCGCTGGTGGCCCGCTGGTGGGAAGAGGCGCGGCGCAACCAGGTCCTCCCCCTCGACAACCGGGTGCTGTGGACGCTCGCCCACCCCAAGCCGACCAGGCTGGCCGGGCGGACCCGGGCCCGCTACGTGGCCGGGGGGGCGCCGGTGCCCGAGCAGGTGGCGGTCGACGTCCGGAACCGCTCCCACGCGCTGATCGTCGACGTGGACGTCCCCCAGGGCACCGTGCCAGAAGGTGTCCTCCTGGCCCTCGGCTGCGCACTCGGGGGGTGGTCGCTCCACCTCGTCGACGGCCGGCCCCGCTACGTCCACAACCTCTACGGGGCCGAGCGCCACCTGGTCGAGTCGGACGTGGTCGTCGGGCCCGGGCGCCACCGCATCGAGTACGAGTTCGCCAAGGACACCGGCCTGGGCGGGACGGGCACGCTGCGCTGCGACGGCGACATCGTCGCCGAGGCGACCATCCCCCGCTTCACGCCGTCAGGCTTCAACGGGGTGGGGGTGGGGCTCACGTGCGGCTACGAGTGGGGCCCGGCCGTCGGCGACGGCTACCGGGCGCCGTTCCCCGCCAACGTCACCATCGAGTCGGCCGTCGTCGAGGCCCGAGGTCCCGTCGTCCGAGACCCGCTGGCCGAGCTGGCCGCCATCCTGGCGGAGCAGTAAGGGGACACCGGCGGCCTCGTCCTGGCCACCCGCCGTTGTGGGCCCCCGGCCGGCTCCCTGCCTGGTCAACCGGCCGGCGATCGCCAAGAGTTCGCGTGGAGTTCACGTTCCGGTAACCCACTGTTCGGATTCGTGTCGCCGGCGCCCGCGACAGTAGGAGGTGATGAACGCGGCGAGGAGGTATTCGTGGTCGTGACCGAGGGACACGCAGCGGACCAGGTGTCCGGACCGGCGCCGGAAGGCGCTGCGGGTCCGGGTACGGGGGGCACAGTGGACCACCCGACAGTCAGCCAGCTCCTCGACGAAGCGCCCACCAGCCGCTTCCACCACCGGGCGGTGGTCATCTCCGGCATGGGCTTCTTCACCGACGCCTACGACCTCTTCGTGATCGGCACCGTCGCCGCCCTGGTCAAGGTCCAGTGGCACCTGTCGGTGACCCAGACGAGCTGGGTGACCGGCTCAGCCGTGCTCGCCGCCTTCGTCGGCGCCCTCGTCTTCGGCAGGATCGCCGACCTCGCCGGCCGGAAGACCGTGTACACGGTGGTGGCCGCCATCATGATCGTCGGCGCGTTGGCCTCGGCCCTCGCCCCCAGCTTCATCTTCCTCGTGGTCGCCCGCTTCATCCTGGGGCTGGGCATCGGCGGCGACTACCCCGTCTCGGCCGTGCTCATGAGCGAGTACGCCAACCGCCGCGACCGGGGCCGCCTGGTCGGGCTGGTCTTCTCCATGCAGGCGCTCGGCCTGATCGTCGGGCCGCTCGTCGCCCTGGTGCTCGTCGGTTCGGGCATCGGCCACGACGTCACCTGGAGGATCCTCCTGGCGCTCGGCGCGGTGCCGGCGGCGGCCGTCGTGTACCTGCGGGCGAAGATGCCCGAGTCCCCCCGCTACCAGGCCAAGGTCCAGGGTGAGGCGGCCCGGGCCGCGGCCCAGCTCCACGAGTTCGCCGCCGGGGCCGTCGACGCGTCGTCGGCAGCCGCTGAGGACGGCCACCGGCTCGGCCTCCGCCAGTTCTTCACCGACCGCCGGATGCTGACCCTGCTGCTGGGCACGGCCGGCACCTGGTTCCTGTTCGACTACGCCTACTACGGGAACACGCTGTCGCTGCCGAGCATCCTGAAGGACGTGGCTCCGCACGCCACCCTCATGGCCCAGCTGGCGTGGTCGCTCGGGATCTTCGTCGTCTTCGCCCTCCCCGGCTACGCGCTGGCTGTCGCCCGCATGGACCGGTTCGGCCACCGGCGCCTGCAGCTGCTCGGCTTCGCCGTCATGGCCGCCTGCTTCATCGCACTCGGTGCGTTCCACGCCCTCACCGCAGCGGTGGCTCCCTTCCTGGCCATCTTCGGGCTGAGCTACTTCTTCATCGAGTTCGGCCCCAACACCACGACGTTCGTGCTCCCGTCCGAGGTCTTCCCGGGCAGCATGCGCACCACCGGGCACGGGATCGCGGCCGGGGTGGGCAAGCTCGGCGCCTTCATCGGAGTGTTCCTCGTCCCCCAGCTCCAGAAGAGCATCGGACTGCGCGGCATGCTCCTGGTGGCCGGCGGGGCCGCCGTCGCCGGGTACCTCCTCACGAAGGTCCTCCCCGAGCCGGCCCAGCGGTCCCTGGAGGACGTGTCCGGCGAGGACGACGATCGGTGGCGGGCGCCGTCCCCCGACGACCTGATCGCACCGATCGACGCCGCGTAGCGCCGGCTCACACCCGTAGCGCCGGCCGGCTGAACCGGCCCTGGTGGCCGGGCTGCCACTGACACGGGTCCGCTGACGCCCCGGCGCGCTGGCCCGGTCCCCCTCACTTCAGCCTCCCCACTCTCCCGCGTTCGCTCGTCCACCTCCGTCCACACGACACGGGACGAACGACCCTGCCGAACGTGGAGCGGCGGCGCCAGGCTGGCGGTGCGGACCAAGGGAGCCGGCCATGCGCGTGCCGAAGACTGACACCAGAGAAGGACCCCTCCCCGATCGGGACCGGGAGGTGAAGGTGACGCCCGGTGACGTCCAGGGGTCGCGTGCCCTCCTCCTGCTCGTCGCGGTCCCTGTGGCGGTGGCGATCTTCGCCCTCTGGCAGGTGGCCATGCAGACATCGGCCGGCTTCGCCCAGAGCGAGCGGGTCACCGGATGGAGCGCCGTCCTCCGCGGCCTCCCCGCCGACGCCCTGGTGCTCGTCCCGGCGGCGGCCGGCCTGTGGCTGGGGACCTGCTCGTCCGCGCTCGGCTGGCAACGGGGCCGGGTCGCAGCCTGGCTCCACGCGGCCGTCCTCACCGGCATGCTGGCGCTGGTCCTGGAGGTGGGCGCCGAGTCCCTCTGGGCCGTCGTGCCGGGCACCGTCGTCTGGGCCCTCCTCGCCGTCGCACTGAGCGTGGGCGCCGCCAGCCTCGCCGTCTCCCTCGCTGCCAGCCGGACGCTGTCGGGACGTAGTCCCGACCGGGCGCCGCCAGGCGAGCTTGCAGGATCAGGTTGGACGCCAGGCCATGGCCGAACGAGCCTCCCCCGACTGGCGGTCGTGCTCGTGGCTGCCGGGATCGTCGGGTCGTTCGTGTGGCTCGGCACGGCGCAGGCCGTCCTCACCCACGAGGCAGCAGGGTTCGAGCGCACGGCGGTGCCGGGCACCGTCACCGTCACCAGTGACCGGCCCACCTCGTGGGTCGTCTACGCGGAGGGCAACGCCGCCAGCCTCGGGAGCGACATCGGGATCGTCGCCACGGACCCGTCAGGCCGCCCGCTGGCCGTGCGCCCCGGCCCAGCCGGCGCCCAGTACCTGCTGGGGGGCCGTGGGGCGCGGGCCATCGGCTCCTTCGTCGCCACCGCGCCCGGCACCTACCGGATCGCGGCGACCACCACCCAACCGCCCGTGGAAGCCCCCTTTGCGCCGGCCGACCCGTACGGCGACGTCGCCGTCGGCGCGTCGATGGCCCGCTTCATGCTGCCCAGCGAATGGGGCGCAGCGGCGTGGCTGGTGGTGACGATCGCCGCGGCGTGGTCGCTGACCTCCGACGCCCGCCGACGGGCTTCCGCCCCGCCCAGCCGGATGGTGGCCCGCTAGCGCCCGCCGTCGCCGGCCGTGGCCGGCCGAGCCCGGCTCACGATTCGGCCGGCACCTCGTCGGCGTCCCGGTCCTCGAGAGCGGCTGCCGGCGGGGGCGGTTCCTCCGGATCGACCGTGAGCCGGGGGAGGGCCCGGTCCAGCCACCCCGGGAACCACCAGTTCGCCCGCCGGAACAGGAGCATCAGCGCGGGAACGACGGTCATGCGGATGACGATGGCGTCGAACAGGATCCCGCCGGCCAGGCCGAGACCGAACTCCTTGATCACCCGCTGGCCGCCGAGGATGAACGAGGCGAAGACGAGGATCATGATCAGGGCGGCGGCCGAGATCGTCTTGCCCGTCGCCGCCAGGCCGTTGCGCACGGCGGTGCGGTTGTCACCGCTCTTCAGCCACTCCTCGTGGATCCGGGTGACGAGGAACACCTCGTAGTCCATGGACAGCCCGAACAGGATGGCGAACAGCATGACCGGGAGGAACGACTCCACCGGCCCGGGACGGTTCACCCCGATCAGACCGCCCAGCCACCCCCACTGGAACACGGCCACCAGGATCCCGAACGCGGTGCCGATCGACAGCAGGTTCATCGCCGCCGCGGTGAGCGGGATGACGAAGCTCCGGAACACCACGGCCAGGAGGACGAACGAGAAGAGGACGACGAGGCCGATGAACAGCGGGAGCTTCGAGGTGAGGACGGTGGCGAAGTCGGCGAAGATGGCCGTCGTCCCCCCGACGTCGACCTTCATGCCGGTTCCCCGTATGGCCGCCGGGATCGTCTGGTGGCGGAGGTGGTTGATGAGGTCGGTGGTCGCCGCCGCCTGGGGCGACGTCGTGGGGTAGGCGATGATGAGGGCGACCGGGGGCTGGGAGGCCGGCGTCGGGATGACGAACGGCGGCATCACGTGGTCGACCCCGGGCTGGGCGGCCACATCGTGGGCCAGGGTGTCGAGCGACGACGTCGAGAGGGGCGCCGTGCCGGTGGCCACCAGCTCGAGCGGCCCGTTGAAGCCAGGTCCGAACCCCTTCGCCAACAGGTCGTAGGCCGTCCGGGTGGTGGTGCCCACCGGGTCGTTCCCCTGGTCGGAGCTTCCCAGCCGGAGGGAGAAGAACGGCGTGGCCACCACGGCGATGATCGCCAGTGCGGCCAGAGCGGGGAGGATCGGGCGGTTGCGGATGAAGTCCGACCACCGGGACCAGAAGCTCCTCGACCCCACACCCACGACGCGCGGTCCGTGCTCGGCCAGGTGGGCGCGCTGCTTGCGGCTCATCACCCGGGGACCGATGAAGCCGAGCATGGCCGGAAGCAGGGTGAGGGCCGAGATCATGGTGAAGGCGACGCCCAACGAGGCGGCGACGGCCAGGCCGTAGAGGAAGGAGACGCCCAGGGCGAACATGCCCAGCAGGGCGATGCACACGATCAGCCCGGCGAAGAGGACGGCCCGGCCCGAGGTGTCGACCGCCGTCACGATCGACGACTCCGTGTCGCGCCCGGCCATGAGACCCTGCCGGTGGCGGGTGACGATGAACAGGGCGTAGTCGACGCCGACGCCCAGCCCGATGAGGAGGACCAGCTCGTTCGAGAATTGGGGCATCTTCAGCACGTGGCTGAGGAGCCCGATGATGGCGATGGCGGTGCCGAGGGACGCCATGGCCGAGACGAGCGGCAGGGCCATGGCGAACACCGAGCCGAACACGAGCAGCAGGACCACGCCGGCCAGGATCACCCCGAGGCCGGTGCCCCCGAGCGAGGGCGGGTTGGTCTTCTCGGCCACCTGGCCGGCCACCGCCACCTTCAGGTTCGGGCCGTCCGCCGAGGTGGCCGTGTCCACCAGGCGGGTGGCGGTGGCGTTGGAGATGGCCTGGGCCAGCTTGTCGAAGGTGACCTGCGCGAACGCGATCGTCCGGTCGGGGCTGATCTGGCTGGCGCCCGCCGGCCCGTAGGGGGAGGCGACCCTGGTCACGCCGGGGACGGTCTGGACCCTGGTCAGCATGGCGTCGATCCGCGCCTCGACGGCCGGGTCCGTCACCGTCGTCCCGCCCGAGGTCTGGAAGACGATCTGCTCGGTGTCGCCCGCCAGCTTCGGCGCAGCCGCCTTCAGTAGGGCGATGGCCTGGGTCGACTCGGTGTTGGGGAGCTGGAAGTTGTTGGAGTACGCGCTTCCGACGGCCTGGGAGATGACGGTCATCACGACCAGGGCGGCGACCCACAGCAGGGCGACGATGCGCCGGTGGCGCACGCACCAGGTGGCTAGGGCTCTCAAGACGTCTCCTCGGGATGGGGTGGCGCTCCAGGGTCGGAGCCCTGGCGGGGCGGCGCCGATCGGCCGGGTGGCCCACCACTATCCCCCATCCGGCACGCATCCTCCCAACCGGCCCCCCACCTCCGGTACTGTCCCGGCCGTGGCCGCCTTCTGGACGCTGCTCGGGCTGGCCGGGATCGCCGCGCTGGCCGACTGGTGGGCGGTGGCCAACGACGACCATCCGCTCGAGTATGTGGCGAAACCCCTGGTCCTGGCGGCGCTGGTCGCGGCCGTGGCGCTGATGCCGGCGTCGAACGTGGTCGATCCGGCCCGGCGGTGGTGGTTCCTCGCCGCGCTCGCCTGCTGCCTGGCGGGGGACGTGCTCCTCATGCTGCCCCGCGACCTCTTCGTGCCCGGCCTGGCCAGCTTCCTCGCCGGTCACGTCCTCTTCGTCGTCGGGTTCCTCGATCCCGGTGCGCCCCAGGTGCGCTCGGCCGCGGGTATCGCCATCGCCGCCGCCGTCGTCGTGGCGGCAGGCGCCTACCCCGTCTACCGGATCGTGCGGGCCATCGCCGCCGCCGGGGACCGGCTCCTGATCGGGCCGGTCATGGTCTACGTGGCCGCCATCGCCACCATGGCCGCCATCGCGTGGAACGTCTCACGCCCGCTGGCCGCCGCCGGTGCGACCGCGTTCCTCGTCTCCGACACGCTGCTCGCCACCGACCGGTTCGTCCGGCCGCTCCGTCAGGGGACGCTCGTCGTGCACGCCACGTACCACGTGGCCCAGGTCCTGCTGGTTCTCTCGCTCGTCGGCACCCACGCCGGCTGACGTCCCATTTGGCCGCCGGCCGACGTCCCGGCTGAGCCAACCCGCCCCCGCCTCACGGGCCCGGGTTGGCCGGGTGCACCTCGCTCGTGACCGTGGTCGCGCACGCACCGGTGCCACAGGCATCGGCCACCGTGCCGGTCGTGAGGAAGCCCATGAGCTGCTGCTGTGCCGCGGGAAGGCTGCGGGGGATGAAGTCGTGGGGGTCGATGCCCGCGGTGGGCGGCACGTTGGCGAGCGGTGGTGGCGGCGTGTGCGGGTCCTGCCACACGTACAGGGTGGCCGGGCCGCGGGCCGAGGCGGGAGCGGCGGCCAGCCCGTAGAAGGGATCACCGGCCACCAATCCGGCCGGGATGGCCGGTCGGTGGACCACGGCTCCGATGGTCCGCGCCTCGATCTCGGTGGTGAAGTTCGACACCTGGTGGTCGCCGAACGCCATCTGCAGCAGCACCTGGTGGGGTGGCGTTCCGGGCAGGGGGCGGGTGGTGAGCTGCTCGACGTAGCCGTCCGTCTCACCCCGGTCGAACAGCATCTGGATGAGCCCGAGGATGAGCTCCTGGGACTGCTCGTCCGGATAGCTCTTGTCGAAGAACGGGTAGAGGGCCACAAAGTCCGAGCTCCGGGGGAGGAGGATCGAGTAGTTCATGGACGGGACCCCGAGCACGGCCCGGCTCCACTCGGTCGAGATGGCCGTGACCGCCCCGCCGATCAGGCTCCCCTCGCTGTTGCCGTAGTAGGTGAGCTTCTGGGTCGTGTCGATGAACGCGGTGGGGTGTGCCCCGGCCGACCGGAACGCCGGATCGGATGCGAACCCGCCGGGACTGGCCATCAGGCGGCCCAGGTAGAGGTCGTCGATCATGGCCTGCTGGAGATGGTCGGGCACCGCCGCGAAGTTCGACAGGTCGCTGAACAGCTGGGCGTCGGCGAGCTCGTCGTTGCCGTCGAGGCCGAGGGCGTTGGTCGAGCAGAGCACCAGCCGGTAGTGGTCCGCGGTGTCGCGAACCCCGCCGATGTCCATCTGGGTGGCCACCGAGAAGAGGCCCTTGCCGTACAGCACGGGTCGCCCGGGGGTGACCTGCTGGCCGGCGGCGCCCGGATCGGCCACCACCGACCGGGGCACCAGGCACGAGAACACGGCGTGCTCGACGTTGCCGGGGATCTGGGAGGGGAGGCCGCCCGACCCCAGGTGGAGCGTGTCGGTGTGATCGCCGGTGGGGCCGGTGAGGAAGCTGGGTACGTCAAAGGTGCCGCTGATCTGGCGGGCGATGGTGCGACCACCCCGGTCGGAGGGCGTCAGGTCGGTCACCGACGTCACATGGAAGGTGGGCACGCCCGACCCGAGCGCGGCCATGGCAACGTCACGCATGTGCACCACGGGACCGGTGAGGCTGGTGGCGCTGATGACGGTGAAGTCCCATGCCAGGTACAGGCCGGTGGTGGTCACCGACGCGTCCTTGGCCAGGACGGTCAGGATGCGGTGCAGGTGGGCGGCGAGCTCCGAACCCCCCGGTCCGGGGACGGGCCGTCCGGCCAGCACGTCGGCGAACGCGCCGCTGGCGGTGACGGGTGCGCCGGAGGTGGTGCGCAGGGTGCGCAGGGCCACGACGATGCGGTGCCCTTCGGGGAGGTCGGCCGCCGGATGGATCATCAGCAGCCGGGTGGCCGGGTTCGGGTCGCGGGTGTCCGCCTCGGCCCACCAGGCGAGCCGACGGCCGGTGGTGGCGTCGAGGAGCACGATGGGCGCGCCGGCGGCCAGCGAGCCGCCGACGTGGTACTGGTCGACGATGCCGGAGGTGGCCAGGTCGAGGTTCGGGACCTGCACCTCGATGGTCGACCCCGGCGAGAAGCCGTCGTTCGCGTTCCACGTCGTCGGGTCGATGTGGACACCCGACGCGTTGGCGGGCATGGCGCCCAGGGGGAAGGCGATGCGGCGGCCCGAGGGCATCGACGGGTCGGGGACCGTGTAATAGTCGCTCGGGAACGGGAGCATGCAGCTCTGGCCGCCGAGGGGGTTGCAGGTCGGCGCCCCCGCCACCCCGGCACCCCAGTTGGTCCCGTGTCCCGTCACCGTCACCGCGCCGGCCGGGGCCGGCAGCGACAGGGGCTGGGCGGAGGCAACGGGCGTCGCCGACGAGGAGGAACCACCCGATCCCGAGCTGCTGCACGCACTGAGCACGGTCGCCGCCACGACCAACCCGGCGAGCACCCGGCCCGCCCGTCGTGGCTGTGTTGCCCGCAGCCCGCCTCGTACGACGACGTCCATGGCTCTGTCCCCCTCGTCACGGTGCCCGGTCCGCTCGGCACCCTACCGCTGGCGCCCGCTCCGGGTGCCACTCGGCCGGCTGGCGGGCGGGCTACCCACCCGCTGGCGGGCCTTCCCCGGGGCCGCGCCCGCGCGAGCACCGCCAGGAACACCGCCGTCGCCGCCGACGTGTTTCGGCGTGAGGTCGGAGTGATGACGCGACCGCCGGGTACGCCCACCTGCCATTCCCCGGAGATGACGGAAGGTCACCGTCCCCCACGTCGACCATGACGATCTGCCTGCCCCCCACATCGATGAACGTGCGGGGACGCCAGCCCCGCTCGGCACAGTGGCCCCCGACATCGACGAGGGCCGATGATCAGACCCGGATGACCTCGACCCCGGGAATGGCGCTGTAGTCCGCATCTTGCGTGACGACCGGGATCTGCTCGACGACGGCAGTAGCGGCCACGAGGGCGTCGAGGATCGGGACCCGGCGCCCGTCAGCGCACAGGGCGGCGACGATGCGGGCGAACTGGCGGGCCACCTCAGCGCTCACCGGCAGTGGGTCCCAGGTCGACTCCACCGCCGAGAGCGTCGCCAGCCTCGACGGCCGGTCATCGTCATGTGCCACGAGGACCCCGAGGGTCAATTCGGCCAACGTCACGACGGACACCTCGGTCTCCGTCACCCCCTCCATCTCGCCGAGCGGTCGTCCCGTCTCCGTCGCCACGAAGAACGAGGTGTCGAGGAGCGCCCTCACAGGTCGTCGGTCGTATCGGGCAGCAGGACACGCACGTCCCTCAGGAGCCCACGGTCAGCCGCGTACCGGGATGCGACGGCGCGGGCGTCGGCTGCCGACACCGCCCGGCGGCGACGCAGGGGCACGATCTCCGCCACTGGGCGCCGGTCGACCGTGACCGTCAACCTCTCGCCGGCTTCGACCCGACGGAGGACTTCGCTGACCGTGTTCCGCAGGTCCCGGACGGAAATCGAGGTGGCCACGTGTGTAGCATAGCACATGTAGCCACATATACCAACGGGAGGTGATGGCGTTCCGTTCCATGACGTGTTGGGCACCATGTCCCACGCCATCGTGGACACCTGCTGGGGCGGTGTCCACGGGTCGTGCCTGTCATGCCGTTGATGCCGTAGTGGTGGAGGGCCGGTACATGCGACGCAAGGACTCCCTCGTCCAACCGCGTCCTCAAACAGCGTGGCCGATGCAGGGTCCTGCGTCACCGTGGAGAGATGCCGCCAACACCTACCGCCGGCCCCGCGTACCGCGCGGCGGGCTGGCGGGCGGGCGCCCTGACGGGGGCGTCGACGCTCCCGGCTGGTCAGGACCGGGCGATACGGACCCGGTTGCCCGACGGGTCGGCGGCACGCCGGCCCTGCAGCCGGAACCACTCCACATGACGTTGTGGTATCCAGGACGAGCGTGGTGTTGCGCTGTCGCCATTCGAGCCGTCTTGGTATTCGCACCCAGATCAGCCATTTCGTCGACCTCGTGCGGCACGGGACTTGACCGCTCACCAGGATGACGCCACAATTGTGGCCATGCGCACCGAGCCGTTGCGGACCGTCCGGGACCACTTGTCCGAAGTCGTCGATCGGGTCGAACACCACCACGAGCGGGTCGTCATCACTCGCAATGGGCGCGACGCAGCCGTGCTCATCAGCCCTGACGACCTCGCCGAGATGGAAGAGACGATCGATGTGCTGAGCGACCCGGATGCACTGGCGGACATCCGTGAGGCCGATCAGGCCTACGCCCGCGGTGACGTCGTGCGCGGCGTCGACGCGGTGCGTCGTCTTCGGGGGTGAGCCCGGCGAGCGAAGGTGACTACGAACTCGTCCTCACCCCACCGGCTCGGAGGGCCATTGCCGACCGACTCCCCGAAGCAGTCGCGGCAGCGGTCGTCGACTTCCTCACCACTGCGGTCATCGTCCAACCGAGAACTGTTGGCAAGCCACTTCGTGACGACCTCGCCGGTATCTGGTCGGCTCGCCGGGGCACTTACCGCATCCTCTACCGGGTGTTCGACGAACCTCGTGAGGTAGTCGTTCTCCGCATAGAGCGCCGCCGGGACGTCTACCGCCCGCGGTGAGTCCCCCATCCACCGGTCCTGAAAATGGATGCCAACCGCGTCGCCGGTTCGATTCCTCTCAGCTGTCACCCATCCGTGACGGCCCGATCAGCCGAGACGCGACTCGCGCGCCGAGTGGAGATGATGGGACTCGAACCCACGACCCCCTGCTTGCAAAGCAGGTGCTCTAGCCAACTGAGCTACATCCCCGATGTGTGCCCCACCGCAGCCCGGCACTCCGGCCTCCGGTGGATCGCCGACCATGGTAGGCGCCCCGGACCCCAGGTGTTCACAGTGGAGCCGGCAGCCCACGCCTGTCCGTCCAGTGGGGACCAGGGGACCCGACCAGCGGTGACCAGGGGACCCGTCCTGGCGGGCCCCGCCATGTCCGGCGCGTCGCACCACCGGCGCCGGTCGGGCCGCACCACCACCCGGGCGGACCGGCATGCGCACCCGGATCCATCCGCAATCCACCACCGTGCGTACGGTGCCGGTTGGTACGAACGCGGCCCGCGCGAACCCTGGATCTACATCGATCCACCCCGTACTGCGAGTAACAGGTTCATGGCTGTGGGAAGGATCGTCCACCGGTCCTGGTCAGGACATATGCGACCTTGCCTCATGTCGCAATTTGGATTCCATTGTCCTATTTCCTAGGCACCTACACGCCGCCATACAGCACATTTCTACGTGACTAACGGCCGGGCATGTGCAACGATCGATCCCGCTGCCGTGGACTGCCCGCCACAAGGCTTCGCAGGCGATGCAGCGCGCACGCGGCACGGGGTAGGGGGAGTGATGCGATGGACGTCTGCGACGTGGGCCCTCACGACGGGCCGGTGAAGGTGACCGTCCGGGACCGTTCGGTCCGCCGGACCGAACTGGTCGAAGCAGCTATCACCGTCATCCGGCGTGAGGGGCGGAACGCCTCGATGGACCAGATGGCGGCCGAGGCGGGCGTGTCCAAGCCCATCCTCTACCGGCACTTCACCGACCGGAGCGGGCTGATCGGAGCGATCGCCGATCACGTGTTCGCCACCGCCTCACACCGGCTCGCCCGTGCCCTGCGCACGGGTGCGACCTACCGGGAGCGGGTGGGCAACGGGGTCGACGAATTCCTCACCTTCATCGAGGCCGACCCGGAGATCTACCGGCTGCTGTCCGCTCACTGCTCGGACGCCGTGAACGGCAGCGGCCCGCTGAACGACTACTCGCGCCTGGCCGGCAGGCGCATCGCCCTCGTGCTGGCGGACGCCCTCGGTGCGGTCGGGGCCGACCTCGCCCCCACCGAGGCATGGGCGTTCGGCATCGTGGGCATGATCCAGACGGCGGCGGACTGGTGGATGGGAGGCGGTGACCTGACGCGCCAGGAGCTCTGCACGCACCTGACGACGCTCGTCGTCGACGGCCTGCCGCTGGCCGACAGTGCCATTCCGGCCAGGTCCGACCACGCCGGCCACCCGGTGCGGACGGCCACCCACCACGGCGGGAACGAAACGGTACCGGACGAGAGCGCCCAGGACGCGCTCCCGGCCTGAGGGCGGGAAGGGGATGCCGGTCCGCCGCCCGCCGGCGGCTCCGGACCGGGATCCGAGAGGACGGCAGGTTGTCGAGATGAGCACATCCGTTCCCCGGGGGACCGGTGCACTGGAGCGGGCATTGCGGTGGCGGCGGTCGGTGTCGGCGCGGGCGAGGCGCCGGGTGTCGCGCCGCTGGTGGCCGGTCGTGGCCGGCCTGGTGGTCGTAGGGGCGTCGCTCCCGTTCGTCGCCCATCCGTCCTTCGCCGCCACACCCACCCTGGCCGTCGTGCCGTCCCCCGACGCCACCGTCGGTTCCCCGTCGGCGCAGACGGCCAACGACCTGCTGGCCGTGACGTCCACCACGACGGGTGACGCCTGGGCCGTCGGCTGGTACCAGGCCGGCACGTCGGCCTCGCCGCTCCCGCAGACGCTGATCGAGCACTTCGACGGCACGTCGTGGTCCATCGTCCCCAGCCCCGACCAGCTGAACGTGAACGGCGTAGCCACCAGCAACGAGCTGGTCGCAGTGTCTGCCGACTCGGCCACCGATGTCTGGGCCGTCGGCTGGTACGTCGACGTGAACGCCTACGGCTACCCGGTCGACCAGCTGCTGGTCGAGCACTACAACGGGACGGCGTGGTCGCTGGCGCCGGCAACCGCGTCGCCGTTCGATGCGTTCGGGCCTCGGGCAACCGAGAACCAGTTCCTCGGCGTCGCCGCCGCCTCGCCGACCAACGTGTGGGCGGTGGGCCAGTACCACTCGGGCAGCACGGCCGAGACCCTCATCGAGCACTTCGACGGCACGTCGTGGTCCATCGTGGCCAGCCCCAATCCGGGCACGTCGGCCAACGTCCTCACCGCAGTGGCGCTCGACGGCGCCGGCGGCGCTGACGCGGTCGGCTACACCAGCACCGGCACGGTGGACCAGACCCTCATCGAGCACTACGACGGGACGGCGTGGTCCATCGTGGCCAGCCCCGACACCAGTACGACGCTCTCCAACCAGCTGGCCGGGGTGACCGCCACCAGCGCCACCGACATCTGGGCCGTCGGCACCGCCTCGGGGGGCACCGGCACCACGCCCGTCGACCAGACGCTCATCGAGCACTACGACGGGACGGCGTGGTCCATCGTGTCCAGCCCCGACACCAGCACCACGCTGTCCAACCAGCTGGCCGGGGTGGCCGCCGCCAGTGCCACCGACATCTGGGCCGTCGGCACCGCCTCGGGAGGCACCGGCACCACGCCCGTGGACCAGACCCTCATCGAGCACTACGACGGGACGGCGTGGTCCATCGTGGCCAGCCCCGACACCAGCACCACGCTGTCCAACCAGCTGGCCGGGGTAGCCGCCACCAGCGCCGCCGACATCTGGGCCGTCGGCACCGCCTCGGGGGGCACCGGCACCACGCCCGTGGACCAGACGCTCATCGTCGGAAGCCCGCCGGCCAGCACGACGTCGGTCACCGCCTCGGTGAGCTCGCCCGTGGTCGGCCAGGCGGTCACCTACACGGCAACGGTGTCGGGCTCGGCGGCGGCAACCGCGACGGGGACGGTGTCGTTCACCGACAACGGCGCACCGATCCCCGGGTGCACATCAGTGCCACTGGCATCGGGTGCCGCCACGTGCCCGGCGACTGCGGGGAACGCCGCTACCCACACGGTGGCCACCACCTACTCGGGCGATGACGTCCACCTCCCCAGCTCGGGTTCGCTCGCCGTGGTCGTGGCACCGGCAGCCACCTCCACGTCGCTCAGCGCGCCGTTCACCTCGGTCGCCGTCGGCCAGGCGGTGACGGTGACGGCTGCCGTCACGGCGTCGGCGCCCGGGTCGGGCACGCCGTCGGGCACGGTGTCCTTCGACCTGAACGGCACCGCGCTCACCTCGTGCACGTCGGTGGCGCTGACGGCAGGCATGGCGACCTGCAGCTACACGCCGAGCGCGACAGGCTCCCTGTCGTTCACCGCCTCCTACAGCGGGAGCACCGACGACCTGGCCAGCACCGCGCCGGCGCTCGGCCTCAGCGCCGTGGTTGCCGCCACCACCACCACGCTGGTCTCGGCGGCCAACCCGTCGCTCGCCGGTGCGCCCGCCACCTACGCCGCCTCCGTCGACGCCGTGGCCCCGGCCACCGGCACGCCGACGGGCTCAGTGACCTTCACCTCGAACGGGGCCGACCTCGCCGGTTGCGTCGCCGTCCCCCTGACCTCGGGCATGGCGACGTGCCAGGTCGACATGCCGCTCGCCGGCACCTTCTCCATCGTCGCCACCTACCTCGGCTCGGCAACCGATGCCGGCAGTCCGTCGCCCGTCCTCTCCCAGGTGGTCCAGGCCGGCGTCCTCACCGTCCAGGACATCCCGACGGGGTCGAACCCGAGCCAGTCCTCGGTGACGCTGTCGCCCGTCACCCTGGGGAGCCTGCAGGGACCCGGCCCGGGAGGACCGCAGTTCGCCCAGGCGACCGGGACGCTTGACATGGTGGGGGTGTCCGACAACCGCGGGACGGAGCCCGGCTGGTCGGTCACCGGCCAGCTCGAGGGCGACTTCGCCAACGCGTCCCCCGTGGGGCCGGCCGACGATAATGTCATCCCGGCCGACTTTCTCACCTGGCGGCCGTCACCGGTGGCGCCCTCACCCGGTGCCGATCTGTCCGGCGTGAGCGCGGGCCCGGGTGCGACACTCTCCACCACGACCCCGACCGTCCTGTGCGCGGCAACGCCCGGGTCCGGCGGAGGGTCCTACGGCTGCCAGGCGACGCTGTCGCTCGCCGTCCCGCCCTACGTGGCCGCCGGGCACTACACAGCGACGTTGCTCCTCATCACGTCGTGATACCAAGAACTCGAGGGCGCTTTACACATTTCCATGACAGCTCGAAGTATGTCGGCGCACTTACTCGGGTGGCGATGCTGGCGGTAGTAGAGGTGGCAGATTGATGCTCTTGTCGACCTCCAAGCTGAAATCGTGCGCAATGTTCGAGGTGATCTATCGAAGATGAGGTAGTCGCAGGTGCCGCAGCGTTTCGGCCGCTCTCGGCACCTCCACGGACAAAACATGCACCGGCTACCTGCATTGCGCTCCTCATGCTGTCATGTCATGCGCTGTCTCCCTATGCATGGCACCCGATCTACTGGATTGATGCCTTCGGAGCGGGCCGTTCTTCGCAGAGACAGCACAACCAGGGCCGAAACACTTGTACTGGTGCCTGAACGCATCTACCGAATTGGTTTTCTACAGTTGCCGGCACCCTTGACAGCGGGTGTTACTCGCCGTATTCGCCACCAGATCGACACAATTGTCTCCCGCTGTGATGACTTATTCACTATGAGTGCGACCTCTTGCGGACAACATCATTCCAGCGTAATGTCGCCATAGTGTCGCTACTCCGTCACGATCTCCTCCTTCGACCCCGGGTACTTGCGGGTTCGCGATCGAATCCATGATGGAGGCGGGAAGTGGCGGCAGGCCGTATTGAATGTTGCGAACGATTGGGAGTTCTCATTCCGTCAGTGTTTCGTTAGCTTTACCTGGATTTATCGACGTGCGGGTCGATCTTGCACATGCCACAAGTTGGACTGGTCGAATTCCCATCGTCCAATCCGGTCAGCTTATTCGCAAGATGCGTCCTGGCATTTCGCTCATCAAGAACGGAAACCGACGGTCATGATGTGTTTCCTAGGAGCAACACTAGTTTGCTAAATGGCAGGCGACTGTCATCAGATTTGATCGGCTGTGGGAGGAGTTTCCCGTGCGAACATTCAAGGACCGGGTCGCCCACGTGGGTGCGGTCGGCGCTGTATCCGCGCTCGTTGCTTCGGGGATCGGTACTGCAGGGCTGGCCACTGCCCTGCCGGTGTCGGCGACTCCGTCTCCGGGAACCACGGTTACGCAGACCTTCGCTTACGGCGGTCCTACGGGCTACGGCGAGAATACGCTTACCGCCGCTTCCTATTCCGTTGCAACGGTGACACAGGGTTCGGACTTCACCATCACAGACGCGGGAGGGAGCCAGGTAGTCCCGACGAGCAACTCCGGAGCTACCGTCAATTTCATCAGTGAGAACAAGAACTATTACCCTATCCCGACCGGGACGACATATCAGAATGCGGTCGCAAGTGGCGATGCTTCATATACGACGCCATCGGGCTATTCAGGGACCCTGCCTGCCACAGGTTCGTTCCCGCTGATCATCACCTACTGTACGACGGACGGCCAGGCTGGTTGTACCGCCACGCCCACAACAGCGCCATCGACCTCTCCAGGTGTCTACAACGGGTTCCTCGGCAGCACCTCCCTGCCATACCTCGAAATCGGTACCGGAGGTACACCTATACCGGGGGGCGCCACCTTAGCCTTGCCCGCTGTCACCATCACCCTCAAGGCAACCGGTCCTGGTGGATCAACGATCAACTGGACGCAGAGTGAGTTCGACACGTCTGCCAACATCACTTTGGGTACGTTTATCGTCGGCGCGACCGTCACGGTTCTGGGATACCCGGCGGTTGTGGTTTCCCCGCTGCCTTCGACGACTGCGCCGGCATACGCGGCGCCTCCCATTCTGACCAGCACGAACATCGCCTCACCCCCTGATGCCCCCGTCATCGGGACGGCGACAGCCGGCGGCGGTGAGGCCACCGTCACTTGGAGCGCTCCCGCCTCCGACGGCGGCTCACCGATCACCGGCTACGTGATCACGCCCTCGACCAGTGCGGGCGCCGGTGCACCGATCACGGTCGGCGCCGTTACCTCCGACACCATCAGCGGGCTCACCAACGGCACCACATACACCTTCACCGTGGCCGCAATCAACGCAGTCGGCACCGGCCCGGCGTCAGCGCCGTCCAACCCGGTGACACCTGAGTCGACGTTACCGGGAGCCCCCACCATCATCTCTGCTGTCGCTGGCCCCGGCTCTGTCAACCTCATATGGAGCGCTCCCGCCTCCGACGGCGGCTCACCGATCACCGGCTACGTGATCACGCCCTCGACCAGTGCGGGCGCCGGTGCACCGATCACGGTCGGCACCGTTACCTCCGACACCATCACCGGGCTCACCAACGGCACCACGTACACCTTCACCGTGGCCGCGATCAACGGAACGGGAACCGGTGCAGCGTCAGCGCCGTCCAACCCGGCGACACCGCTGGGAGCGCCTGATGCCCCCGTCATCGGGACGGCGACAGCCAGCGGCGGTGAGGCCACCGTCACTTGGAGCGCTCCCGCCTCCGACGGCGGCTCACCGATCACCGGCTACGTGATCACGCCCTCGACCAGTGCGGGCGCCGGTGCACCGATCACCGTCGGCGCCGTTACCTCCGACACCATCACCGGGCTCACCAACGGCACCACGTACACCTTCACCGTGGCCGCAATCAACGCAGTCGGCACCGGCCCGGACTCGGCGTCGTCCAACCCGGTGACACCTGAGTTGACCGTCCCGGGAGCCCCCACCATCATCTCTGCTGTCGCTGGCCCCGGCTCTGTCAACCTCATATGGAGCGCTCCCGTCTCCGACGGCGGCTCACCGATCACCGGCTACGTGATCACGCCCTCGACCAGTGCGGGCGCCGGTGCACCGATCACCGTCGGCGCCGGATCAGGCGACGGCGTGATCGGACTCGTAGACGGGACGACCTACACGTTCACCGTGGCCGCAATCAACGCAGTTGGCACCGGCCCGGCGTCAGCGCCGTCCAAGCCGGCGACACCTGAGGCCCGATCTCGGGCCGCCAGCTACTGGCTGGTTGCGGCCGACGGTGGCGTCTTCACCTTCGGCGACGCCGGCTTCTACGGCTCCACCGCTGCCAAGGTGCTGAACAAGCCCATCGTGTCCATGGTGGCTACGCCCGACGCCAAGGG
>JAJZDI010000035.1 GCA_021806045.1 Actinomycetes bacterium | reverse complement strand
ATTTCTACGGCTCGACGGGGGCACTGCACCTGAACAAGCCGGTGGTGGGCATGGCCGCCACCCCCGACGGCGGCGGGTACTGGCTGGTGGCGGCGGACGGCGGCATCTTCTCCTTCGGCGACGCCCACTTCTACGGCTCCACCGGGGCGCTTGTCCTCGACGAGCCGGTGGTGGGCATGGCCGCCACCCCCGATGGCGGTGGGTACTGGATGGTGGCGGCGGACGGCGGCATCTTCTCCTTCGGCGACGCCCGGTACGAAGGGTCGCTCGGCGGCAAGGGCTACACCGACGTGGTCGGCATGAACGCCGGCACCGGGTACCTGCTCGTACACCGCTACCGGTCGGGCGGGACGTGGCTGGTCAACGCGTTCGGGCCGTCCATCGGAACGCCGAACACGGTCGCCGGCTGAGGCACCAGGTGCTGTCCCGGCCCGGGCGGCCGTCACCCGGGGCACCGGTACCCTTGCTCCATGCTGCGTGAGCGCATGGAGGAGCTGAGCCGGGAGCACGACACGGTGGTCGCCGAGCTCAACGAGGCGTCGGCGGCCGGTGACGCGCGCCGGCTCCGCGACCTGTCGCGCCGGCGCCACGAGCTCGACGAGGTGGTCTCGACCTGGCGCCGCCTGGAGGCGGCCCGGGCCGACGTGGACGTCGCCCACGAACTGCTGGCCGACGCCACCGGGACCGACCGGGACCTGGTCCGGGCCGATCTGGAGCGGGCCGAGGGCGAAGCGTCGCGCCTCGAGGAGGAGCTCCGGCTCCAGCTCCTTCCCCGCGACCCCAACGCCGGGCGCGCCGTGATCGTCGAGATCCGGGGGACCGAGGGCGGCGAGGAGGCGAACCTCTTCGCCCGGGACCTCTTCGACATGTACACGCGCTACGCGGCCCAACGGGGCTGGCGGGTCGAGGTCCTCTCCGAGAGCCCCTCCGAGCGCAACGGACTGAACGAGGTGACGTTCGTCGTGCGGGGCGATGACGCCTGGCAGCGGCTGGAGCACGAGGGCGGCACCCACCGCGTCCAGCGGGTGCCGGTCACCGAGTCCCAGGGCCGCATCCACACGTCTGCGGCCGCGGTGACCGTCCTCCCCGAGGCTGAGGAGGTCGACGTCGAGATCGACCCGGCCGACCTCAAGATCGACGTCTACCGGTCGACCGGCCCCGGGGGGCAGTCGGTCAACACCACCGACTCCGCCGTCAGGATCACCCACCTGCCGACCGGCATCGTCGTCGCCATGCAGGACGAGAAGAGCCAGATCCAGAACCGGGCGAAGGCCCTCGTGGTGCTTCGTTCCCGCCTCCTCAAGGCGGAGCAGGACCGCCAGGCGGCCGAACTGTCGGCGCAGCGCCGCAGCCAGGTGGCCACCGGCGGGCGCTCGGAGAAGATCCGCACCTACAACTTCAAGGAGAACCGGGTCACCGATCACCGGATCAAGCTCACCCTGCACAAGCTGGACCGGGTCCTCCTCGGCGACCTGGACGAGCTGACCGAGGCGCTGATGGCGGACAAGCGCACCCGGCAGCTGGCTGAGGGCTGAGGCGCCCGAGGTGGCGCCCCCGGTGGCCGATCCGACCCTGGTGGCCGACGTGGCCGCTGTCGTGGGGAACCGCCGTGAGGCGGCATGGATCGTCGAGCACGCCACCGCGTCTGGCGCGGGACCGGCCGGAGCCCACCGGCTGGCAGCCCGCCGGGCCGCCGGCGAGCCCCTCCAGTACGTGCTGGGGACGTGGCCGTTCCGCAGCGTCGAGGTGGCCGTGGACGTGCGGGCCCTGATCCCCCGTCCGGAGACGGAGGCCGTGGTGGGCGTCGCACTGGCGGAAGCGACCGGGCCGGGTCGTCACTGCCGGATCGCCGTCGACCTCGGGACCGGGACCGGCGCCATCGCCCTGTCGCTCGCGGTGGAGGCCGGGGCGGCCAGTCCGGGACTCGAGGTGTGGGCCACCGATCGATCGGCCGAGGCCCTGGCCCTGGCCGGTGAGAACCTGGCCCGCCTGGCCGAGGTCGACCCGGCCGCTGCAGCCAGGGTCCGCCTGGTGGCCGGCTCCTGGTACGAGGCGCTCCCGGCGCACCTGGCCGGCACCGCCGACCTCGTCGTGTCGAACCCGCCCTATGTGTCCGAGTCGGAGTACCCGGGACTGGATCCGGAGGTGCGGGAGTGGGAGCCCCGTCAGGCCCTCGTCGCCCCCCGGGGGCGCTCGGGGGTGGCCGGGTCGGCCGATATCGAGGCCGTGCTGGATGGGGCGCGCCGGTGGCTGGCGCCGGGCGGCACCGTCGTGGTCGAGCTCGACCCCCGGCAGGCCTATGCCGCGGTGGACATCGCCCGCCGAGCCGGCCTCACCGGGGTGCGGGCCGAGCGGGACCTGACCGGGCGCCTGCGCATGGTGGTGGCGCACCGGTGACCGGCGCCGGTATCCCCGTCGTCCCTGCCCTCGGCGCCGCCACCCTGGGAGTCGCCCTGGAGACCGCCCTCGGTGTGCTGGCGGCGGGCGGGGTGGTGGCCATCCCCACCGACACCGTCTACGGCCTGGCCGTGCTGCCGGGTCGCGAAGAGGCCGTCGCCGCCCTCTTCGCCTTGAAGGAGCGGCCGGTCGATGTGGCGCTGCCCGTGCTCGTCGGCGACCTGGAGCAGGTGGCCGAGGTGGCGGTCGTGCCGAGCGGCCCGGTGGCCGGACTGGCCCGCCGCTGGTGGCCGGGACCCCTCACCATCGTGCTGGAACGGGCGTCCGGGTTCGACGCCGATCTGGGTGGTCCTCCGGATCGGGCCTCGACGGTCGGGGTCCGTTGGCCCGATCACCCGTTCGTCGCCGGACTGTGCCGTCGGGCGGGTCCGTTGGCCGTGACCAGTGCCAACCGGCACGGTGATCCGCCGTGCACCAGTGCGGACCAGGTGGTCGCCGCGTTCGCGCCGGGGCCGGCACCGGACCTGGTCGTCGACGGCGGCACCTGCGACGGCGTGCCCTCCACCGTGGTGGACTGCAGCGGCACGGCGCCGACGTGCCTCCGGGAGGGGGCGGTGCCGTGGGGAGACCTGGAGGGGGAGCTGGGCTCCGGGGGCTGAGGGCCGTCCACCTGTGCCGGGCGTGTGCCGGCCTGCGTCAGGCCAGCGTCGGGCGCCGCTCACCACCGGTCGGCCGCCCGCCAGGCCCGCCACGACCTGAAGGCACCGAACGCCGCCGCCACCGCCACCACGGCGCCGATGGCGGTGAACGTCAGGTTCTGGCCACGGCTGGCTGCCGCCCCGAGGGCTCCGGTGGCAGCGAAGATGGCGAGGAGGACCATCTGGCCGAGGAGCGCTTGCCTGCCCCGCCCTCCCGGCGCGGCGGTCAGCGACCACATCCGCGCCGCGGTGCCCGCCGGGCTGAAGGGGTCGGCCTCGAACCCGGAACCGGCGTCGGGCCACATGACGGGCGGTGGTGCGACCCCTTCCCGGATGCCGTCGTGGGCGTGGGGCTGGTTCCCGCCTTGCCTCCCCGGCCCGGCGGGCCTCCCCGGCCTCCCCGGCCCGGCGGGCTGGTGGGTGCCGTGGCCCTGCTTCCGCCCCCGCCCCTTCCGCCGCCGTGCCGAGGACGATCCCACCGGAGCAGCGTACCGCCGGGGCCGGTGGGCGGGGTTGACGAACTGACCGGGACCGGCGACACTGGATGGGCTATGTCGTGGCTCCGAGCGACCGTAATCATCATCGCCTAGGCACGTACCGATCTGGTGCGTGCCTTCGACCGTCCACCTGGTGGGCGGTTTTTCAATTTCCGGCCTAGCGTGGGCCGGCCCGATCGGCAGGGGAACGAGGCCCCGACGGCCGACGAGGCGGCCGGCAGCGGCCAACCGGGGCGGGACCGCACCGGGCCAGCCGGGCCAGACGAGCAGCGCAGGACGAGCAGAGTAGGACCAGACGAGTAGAGAGAGCAGGAACCAGAACCGTGACATCCCACAAGGTCGCCCTCATCGGTGGTGACGGCATCGGCCCCGAGGTGGTGGCCGAAGCCCTCAAGGTCGTCGCCGCCGCAGGCGTCGAGCTCGACACCACCAGTTACGACCTCGGTGCCGATCGCTACCTGCGGACGGGCGAGGTCCTCCCCGACTCGGTGCTGGAGGAGCTCCGCGGCTACGAGGCGATCCTGCTCGGGGCGGTCGGCCCCCCGGTCGGCTCCACGGACGTGCCGCCGGGCACCCTCGAGCGCGGGCTGCTGCTGCGCCTTCGCTTCGAGCTCGACCTCTACGTGAACCTCCGACCGTTCACCGGCACGCCCGGGTCGCTCGCGCCGGACTGCGACTTCGCGGTGGTGCGGGAGAACACAGAGGGGACCTATGCGGGGGAGGGTGGGTTCCTTCGTAAGGGCACCCCGCACGAGATCGCCACCCAGGGATCGGTGAACACCCGCCACGGTGTGGAGCGGTGCGTGCGCTTCGCCTTCGAGCTCGCCCGCAGCCGGCCTCGCCGGCACCTCACGCTGGTCCACAAGACGAACGTCCTCACGTTTGCCGGTGACCTGTGGCAGCGGGCCACCGACGAGGTGTCGGCCGAGTACGAGGACGTGACGGTCGACTACAACCACGTCGACGCCACCTGCATCTACCTGGTCGAGCAGGCGCGCCGTTACGACGTGATCGTCACCGACAACCTGTTCGGGGACATTCTCACCGACCTCGCCGGTGCCGTGGCCGGAGGGATCGGCTACGCCGCCTCGGCCAACCTGAACCCCGACCGCACCGGTCCGTCGATGTTCGAGCCCGTCCACGGCGCGGCCCACGACATCGCCGGCACGGGCCGCGCCAACCCTGCTGCGGCCATCCGGTCGGCCGCCCTCATGCTCGACCACCTGGGCGAGCACGACGCGGCCGATCGGGTCACGAAGGCCGTGCTGGGCTTCGTCGCCTCCGAACCTGATCCCTCCCTCTCCACGTCCGCGATCGGCGACGCCGTCGCAGAAAGGCTCTGAACCGTGCCCATCACCCCAACCGACAAGATCTGGATGGACGGCGAGCTCGTCGACTGGGACGCGGCGACGGTCCACGTGCTCACCCACACGATGCACTACGGCTCGGGCGTCTTCGAGGGGATCCGTGCCTACCCGACGGCGTCCGGCGTCGCCATCTTCCGGCTCCGCGAGCACATCGAGCGGCTGCTCACCTCGGCCCGCATCTTCCTGATGGATGTGCCCTACACGGCCGACGACCTGATGGCGGCCACCCGGGACGTCGTGCGCGAGAACGGGCTCGACCAGGGGTGCTACATCCGGCCGCTCGTCTACCTGGGCTACGGGGAGATGGGCCTCAATCCCCTCCCGTGCCCGGTGAACGTGTCGATCGCCGCCTGGCCCTGGGGCACCTACCTCGGTGACGAGGGCGTGGCCAACGGGGTGTCGGTGAAGATCAGCTCGTGGCGCCGCCACGACCCCAACGCCGTTCCCACCGCGGCCAAGGGGACGGGGATGTACGTGAACTCGTCGCTGGCCAAGGTCGAAGCGCTGAAGGCCGGCTACGACGAGGCCATCCTCCTCGCTCCCGACGGGAACGTGTCCGAGTGCACCGGCGAGAACATCTTCGTGGTGAAGAACGGGCGCCTCCTGACCCCGCCGACCTCGGATGCCGGTGCCCTCGACGGCATCACCCAGGACACGGTGGCGACCATCGCCCGTGATCTCGGCTACGAGGTCGCCCACCAGCAGCTGATCCGCACCGACCTCTACACGGCCGACGAGGCCTTCCTCACCGGCACCGCCGCCGAGGTGGTGCCGATCCGGGCGGTCGACGACCGGACGGTGGGAGAGGGGCGCCCCGGGCCCATCACCATGCAATTGCAGCAGACCTACTTCGCCGCCGTGCGGGGTGAGGTCGACCGTTACAAGGACTGGCTCGACCATGTCGAATGACCACGACCACGACCACGACCACGAGCACGAGCACGAGCACGAGCACGAGCACGAGCACGAGCGACCGCTGACCGCCGGGCAGCGTGCCCACGCCCAGCGGCGCGCGGCACGTGCGACGGCGTCGGGCCACGGCCACACCCACGGTGGGGCCGGGCACGGGCACGACTTCGACCTCCCCGACCTGCCAGAGGCCGTCGACGTCTTCGACACCACCTTGCGTGACGGCTCCCAGCAGGAGGGCCTCTCGCTCACGGTCGACGACAAGCTCCGGGTCGCCGAGCAGCTCGACCACCTGGGCGTCGCCTTCATCGAGGGCGGCTGGCCGGGCGCCAACCCGAAAGATGCCGAGTTCTTCGCCCGTGCGCCCTCCGAGCTCCACCTGTCGACGGCCACCCTGGTGGCGTTCGGCTCGACCCGTCGGGCCGGCGTCGCCGCCGATCGCGACGAGACGCTGCGCCACCTGGTGGAGGCGGACACGCCGGCGGTGTGCATCGTGGCCAAGTCGTCCGAGATCCACGTGGTCGACGCCCTCCGCACCGACCTGGACGAGGCGGTGGCGATGGTGGCCGACTCGGTGCGTTTCCTCCGGGCCAACGACCGCCGGGTCTTCCTCGACGCCGAGCATTTCTTCGACGGCTACAAGGCGAACCCCGAGTTCGCCATGCGCATCCTGCGGGCGGCCGAGGAGGAGGGGGCCGAGACCCTCGTACTGTGCGACACCAACGGCGGGACCCTCCCCTACGAGGTGGAGCGGATCGTCGCCGACGTGCTGTCGTCGTTCGAGAGCCAGGTCGGCGTCCACTTCCACAACGACAGCGGCGTGGCGGTGGCCAACTCGCTGGCCGCCGTCGCCGTCGGCGCCACCCACGTCCAGGGCTGTGTCAACGGCTACGGCGAGCGGGCCGGCAACGCCGACCTGTCCGCCACCATCCCCGACCTGTCCCTCAAGCTCAAGGTGCGGACCATCCCCGAGGGCCGGCTCGAGCGCCTGACGCCGGTGGCCCATCACATCGCCGAGCTGGTGAACATCGCCCCCAACCCCCAGCAGCCCTACGTCGGCGCGTCGGTCTTTGCCCACAAAGCGGGGCTCCACACGAGTGCCATCGCCCGCCGGTCCGACGCCTACGAGCACATCACGCCCGAACTGGTGGGGAACGGCACCCGGTTCGTGGTGTCCGAGATGGCCGGGCGCTCGACCCTGGCGCTCAAGGCGGCCGAGCTCGGCCTCGAGCTCGACTCCGCCGCCATGAGCTCGGTGCTCGACTCCCTCAAGCGCCTCGAGCACGAGGGCTACCACTTCGAGGTGGCCGACGGCTCGCTCGAGCTGCTGCTGCGGGGAGCGACCGGCTGGCACCAGGAGTACTTCGAGCTGGAGTCGTACCGGGTGATCGCTGATCACGCCGGGACCCGCTCCACCGAGGCGACGGTGAAGGTCCTGGTGGGCGATGACCGCGTCGTCGCCACCTCGGAGGGGAACGGCCCGGTGAACGCCCTGGACGGCGCCCTCCGCTCGGCGCTGGAGGGTCGCTACCCGGCCCTGTCGGACATCCACCTGGTGGACTACCGGGTACGGGTCCTCGACACGGCCAAGGGGACGGGATCGGTGACCAGGGTCCTGATCGACTCGACGGACGGCGACCGCAGTTGGACGACGATCGGCGTTTCGGAGAACATCATCGAGGCGTCGTGGCAGGCCCTGGTCGACTCGATCGTCTACGGTCTGCTGCGAGCCGGGGTGGACGGCCCCGCCTGACGCCGTTCCGGCAGAGGGACGCCCGCCGTGCCACCGGGAACGGTGGCAGGAGCCAGACGACAGAGGAGCATGGATGACGCAGCCCAGTTTCGTCCCGATCGTGGAGTCCGACCAGGTGCGGCCGGCCTACCGGCTGCACACCCCCGAGGCGTGGGCGCCGTCGCGCCCGTCCGAGCTGCGTGGGACGACGCCCCCGACGGGGCGGGCCTTCGGCCGGCCGGGTCCCGACCAGGGGTACGCGCTGAAGCTGGTCCGGTCCTTCGAGGGGCGGCTGGCGGTGGTGGCTGGCGAGAGCGAGGAAGACGCCCTGGCCGGGTGCGGGGCGGTGGCCATGCGCCGTGCCGCCGTCTTCGGCCGGGCACCCGTCGTCTTCGATATCGACTTTGCCGCCATCCTCTACGGCTTCGTCGGCGATGCCCCGGACGACCTCGTCGCCGACCGGGTGCCCCGCTTCCGGTCCGCCGCCCATCACCAGCAGGTGCGCCAGGCGCTTGCCGACCATGTGGCGCCGGCCACCTACCGGCTCATGCCCGACGAGGTCGCCGAGCGGATCGCCGCGGGCGCATGGCGCGACCTGTTCGCCGACGACCCGGAGCGGGTTGACGGCTGACAGCTGACGGGATCGCCCGCCGTCAGCGGCGGGTGCCGGTCTGGGTCGACTGGGACCGGGCCCGCTCCGCCGCGGCGCCGTTGAGCGCCTGCTGGAACAGGTCGGGGATCTTCGGTCCCCCCTTGGTGGAGCGCTGGGAGTGGTCCCATCGCCCATGGTCGGGGCGGTCGCCGACCGCCTGGTCGTTCCCTGCTGCACCCACGCCAGCGTCCGCCTGCGCCTTGGCGCGGGCAGCCGGGTGCAGTTCGGGCGGGTACCACTTGCCGTCGCTGGCGATCCACCAGCCCGGGCCCTGGGTCACGTCGCTCATCTGAACTCCTCACTGCATGATCACGGCAATCGATGGAAGGACGGTGATCACACCCCTCAGAGGTTGTTTCGTCGCGTTCTGCCATGTTCTGAAACGCGACATGGTCGCTTGCCCCGTGGGCTGGGAGTTCTCACGCACGGTGCTCAATTGGCCGGTGCGCTGCGTGGCCATGGAGGCGGCCGATGGCACCCGACCAGATGCGCCGGGAGGAACCCCACCCCTACCGGCGGGTAACTTGGTGCCGTGGACCAGCCGACCTTCACCCTCACCGATACCCACCGCCAGTTCCGCGCCGCCGTGCGCCAGATGGCCGAGGACCGCATCGCTCCCCATGCAATGTCGGTCGATCGCGACGAGGCGTTCCCGTGGGAAAGCTACAAGGCGCTCACCGAGATGGAGCTGCCCGCCCTCGCCTTCGCCCCCGAGTACGGCGGGGCCGGCGCCGACATGGTCACCCAGGCCATCGCGGCCGAGGAGCTCGCCCGGGTGTGCGCGTCGACGTCGGTCACGTTCCTCGTGACCAAGCTGGGCATGCTGCCGGTGATGAACTTCGCCAGTGAGGAGCTGAAGCGGGAGTACCTCCCCAAGGTGGCCTCCGGCCAGTCCCAGGCCAGCTACTGCCTGTCGGAGGCCGACGCCGGCAGCGACGTCGCCGCCATGCGGTGCCGGGCCGTGCGTGACGGCGACTCCTACATCCTGAACGGCACCAAGTACTGGATCACCAACGCGGGGGTGTCCGACACCTATACCGTCTTCGCCAAGACGGACCCCGACGCCGGCCACCGGGGCATCAGCTGCTTCCTGGTCGAGAAGGACTGGGGAGTGAAGGTGGCGAAGCTCGAGCACAAGCTCGGCCTCCGGGGCAGCCCCACCGGCGAGGTGGTGTTCGAGGACGTGCGGGTTCCTGCCAGTCACCGGATCGGCGAGGAGGGCGAGGGCTTCCGGATCGCCATGCACACCCTGGACCGGAGCCGACCGACGATCGGTGCCCAGGCGGTGGGCATCGCCCAGGGGGCGATCGACTACGCCACCGGCTACATGCAGCAGCGCAAGGCGTTCGGCAAGCCCATCGCCGACCTGCAGGGGCTGCGCTTCATGGTGGCCGACATGGCGATGAAGACGGAGGCGGCACGCGGGCTCGTCTACCAGGCATGCTCGCTGATCGACGCCGGCGACCCCGAGGGCGAGCTGACCATGGTCGGCGCCATGGCCAAGTGCTTCGCCTCGGACACGGCCATGGCCGTCACCACCGATGCCGTCCAGCTGCTCGGCGGCTACGGGTACACGACCGAGTTCCCCGTCGAGCGCTTCATGCGCGACGCCAAGATCACCCAGATCTACGAGGGCACCAACCAGATCCAGCGGGTGGTGATCTCGAAGGCCGTGCTCGGGTAGGGAGTCTGTCCGGTCTGCACGCGCGCTCGACCGGATGAGGAATCAGCGCCCGTGCAGCTCTTCGACAAGCCGGGACACTGCATGGCGGTCCCGAGGATTGCATGCAGCCACGCCGACCTCGACATCGTCGAGCGCCGTGACGAATCGGAACCGGAGTCGGGCTCGGGCAAGCCATGCCGCGGGGTCAACGGGTTGCGTGAGCAGTCCGATGTCCTCCGACGGCAGCATGACAACTTTGTTGCGTATTGAGCAGTCGAAAGGCGGCTGCGTCGGTACGG
>JAJZDI010000034.1 GCA_021806045.1 Actinomycetes bacterium | reverse complement strand
GGGTGAGCGCCCCGGTGGAGCCCTTGAAGACGGCGTCGCCGAAGGCGAAGATGCCGCCGTCGGAGGCCACCAGCCAGTAGCCGCCGCCGTCGGGAGTGGAAGTCATGCCCACGATGGGCTCGTTCAGCACGTGGCCGCCCGTCGAGCCGTGGAAGGCGGCGTTCCCGAAGGCGAAGATCCCGCCGTCGGAGGCCACCAGCCAGTAGCCACCGCCATCGGGGGTGGCGGCCATGCCCACGATGGGCTGGTTCAGGGTGAGCGCGCCGGTTGAGCCGTAGAAGTGGGCGTCCCCGAAGGCGAAGATGCCGCCGTCGGAGGCCACCAGCCAGTAGCCGCCGCCGTCCGGTGTGGCGGCCATGCCCACGATGGGCTTGTTCAGGGTGAGCTTGCCGGTCGAGCCGTCGAAGGAGGCGCCGCCGAAGGTGAAGATGCCGCCGTCGGAGGCCACCAGGCGGTAGCCGGGCCGGATGATCGGCGCCGACTCGACCAGTGTGGCGTCGTCCGAGCCGGCGCCCGGGTACGCGTCCCCTGAGGCCACGCACAGGTGGCCCCCGACGCACGACACCCCGTTCAGCTCGGCCTGGTTGGGGTTGGGCGGCGTCACACCCGGGTTCGGCGATGCCTCGAGGGTCCAGGTGGTGCCGTCCCACGCAACCACCTCGGTGACGTAGGACGTAGCACCAGGGGCGGCCTCGCTGCTGCCGACGGCCACGCACGACGCCGGCCCCGCGCACGACACGGCGGCGAGCGAGTCGTTCGAGGTCGCCGACGCATCGGGACTGGCATCCACGCTCCACGCAACGCCGTTCCACTGCTCGATCAGGGTCCGGGCCAGCGTCCCGATGTCCCCGAACCCGGTGGCCATGCAGGACGACGTGCTCGTGCAAGCCACGGACAGGAGCACCTGGTCCGCCCCGACATAGGGGTCCGGGCTGGGCACGATCGCCCAGCCGGATCCGTTCCAGGTCTCGGTCAACGTGGCGGTGGGCGACGGTCCGTAGGCGCCACCGACGGCGACGCAGAACGCCGCCGACGTGCACGACACGCCGTCGAAGAACGAGCTCGAGGCTGACCCCGGTCGCGCCGGGGAGGACAGCGACCACGCGATCCCGTTCCAGGTCATCGCCAACGCTGACCCCGGCGAGCTGTACACCTCACCGACGGCCACGCACGAGGTCGAGCTGGTACAGCTGACGTCAGCGAGGTCGTTGCCGGACGAGGTCGTCACGTCCGGGCTCGGGACGATCGACCACGCCGTCCCGTCCCACTGCTCGACGAGCGTCCGGCGCACGCCGCTGGCCACCACCGACCCGACCGCCATGCAGAACGTCGTGGTCGGGCACGAGACGGCGTACAGCGCATTCGCTTGGGTGCTCGAGGTGTCGGGGCTGGTCACGACAGCCCACGCCGTCCCGTTCCACTGCTCGATCATGGTGCGGCGGTAGGGACCGGCGTAGTCGGTTCCGACAGCCACACAGAACGAAGCAGTAGCGCACGAGTCGCCGGCGAGGTCGTTCTGGGTCGACGCGTTCGGCGTCGGATCGATGCTCCAGGCCCCCGGCACCACGGAGCGCCCGGTGACATGACCGACCATCGCCCGGCTGGTCAGCTGCGAGCTGCCGGCCGGTGCGGCACCCGCCGGCAACGGCAGTGCACCGGCGCCGCCCAGCGCCACGGTCAGGCACACCGTCGCCCACACCGCCAGCGTCAATCCCGCTGTGCCCGGTGCGGCACGGCGCGGTGTCCTCGTGTTGCGGACCCGGGCGCCCATCAGAGCGCCATCCCGACGATCGGCTTGTTGAGGGTCAGCGCCCCGGTCGAACCCTTGAAGACGGCGTCACCGAAGGAGAAGATCCCGCCGTCGGAGGCCACCAGCCAGTAGCCCTTTCCGTCGGGGGTAGCTGCCATGCCCACGATGGGCTTGTTAAGTGCGTGGCCACCGGTCGAGCCGTGGAAGACAGCATCCCCGAAGGAGAAGACGCCTCCGTCGGAGGCCACCAGCCAGTAGCCCTTGCCGTCGGGGGTGGCGGCCATGCCCACGATGGGTTTGTTCAGTGCGTGGCCACCGGTCGAGCCCTTGAAGACGGCGTCCCCGAAGGCGAAGATGCCTCCGTCGGAGGCCACCAGCCAGTAGCCCTTGCCGTCGGGGGTGGCGGCCATGCCCACGATGGGCTTGTTCAGGGTGAGCTTGCCCGTCGAGCCGTAGGAGGTGGCGTCCCCGAAGGCGAAGATGCCGCCGTCGGAGGCCACCAGCCAGTAGCCCTTGCCGTCGGGGGTGGGGGCCATGCCCACGATGGGATTGTTCAGGGTGAGCTTGCCCGTCGAGCCGTAGAAGGTGGCATCGCCGAAGGCGAAGATCCCGCCGTCGGAGGCCACCAGCCAGTAGCCCTTGCCGTCGGGGGCGGGGGCCATGCCCACGATGGGCTTGTTCAGGGTGAGCTTGCCCGTCGAGCCGTAGGAGTTGGCGTCCCCGAAGGAGAAGACGCCGCCGTCGGAGGCCACCAGCCAGTAGCCACTGGTGGGCTTCGGCGCGGGGGCCGTCACCGTGACGTCAGCACCGGCTCCGAGGGCGGTCAACGAGCCGGAAGACGAAGCAGCCGACCTCACGGCGAACGACGCGACGCCTTGGAGCGCCGGTGCCGTCACGCCGGCCGCCCCCCCACCGCTGCCATAGGTGATCTGGAGGGTGGCCCCGGCCACCAGGGTCACACCCGACACCGTGATGGTCTGCCCCGTCACCGAGACCGTGTCCCCCCCCGTCCCGCCCGACGCGGTGACGTACCCGGGCTGGCCGGCGGTCGAGCTCGGGGGCGTCCACCCCGCCGGGACGGAGACCGCAACCGTTCCGCCAGCGACGCCGCCGGTTGCGGCCGTGTACGTGAAGACGAGCTGGTTGCCTGTCGACGACGCCGGTACCTGTGCCGGCATGACCGACACGGTCCCGCTCCCATCCCCGGCGAGGGAGGAGAGGACGACGTCGTGACCGGAGGTCCCGCCCTGGTACGTCACCGTGCACGCCCGGCCCGAGCATGGCGTCGTCCCCCCCTCGGCGATGCCGGCGAACGTCCCGCTGATGGGCGAGCCCGACGAGTTGACCAGGATGTCGTAGGACTGTCCACTGGCCAGGATCGTCGGGGAGGTGGCCCCCACGGAGAGCGTCGCCCCACCCAGGGTGACCGGCCCCGTCGACCGCACCTGCGAGTACCCGGTCCCCGGCGTGGCGCCGACCAGGTCGACCGAGAAGGTGGCGTTGGCGGACAGCGAGAGCCCCGAGGTGTCGATGATCCCCGGCGCGCCGGAACCGGCGAGGACCTCACCGGACGCCGACACCGCCTGCGTGTTCCCGTTGCCGTCGAGCACGGCGCCGTGGTCGACGGTGACATTCGCCAGCGTGCCGCCGGGCTCCAGGTCGACCGTACCGCCGGTGACGGTGGCTGCACCGGTCACTGTCCCGCTGACCTGGATCATCGAGCCGGACGTCGAGCTCAGTTCGAGCGTGCCGCTCGAGTTGACGGGACCGCCCACGACGAGGCGCGTCCCCGTCAGGATGCCCGTCGCCGAGGCGGGGACGGTGACGGTGCCGGACCACGTCATCGGGAAGCTGCTCCCGCCCTCGAGGGTCCCCGTCGTCCCGCCGGTACCCAGGGTGACCGCATTGCCCACCGTGAAGTTGGACAGGCCCAGACCTGCGAGTATGGCGCCCGACTCCACGGAGACGGGCCCGGACCCGAGCGCTGACGAATCGGTCATGCCCAGGATGGTGGTGCCGGACGACGCGGACGACGGGCCCACCACCGTGGTCCCGCCGGAATAGCTGTTGGCGCCCGACAGCACGACCTCTCCGCTGGCCCGTGACGTGAAGCCGACGGTCAAGGGACCCGCCCCGCTGATGGCACCGCTGAACGTCGTGACCGAGGAGCCCGGACCGAGGAGCCGGCCACCCGACGCCGCCGCCAGGCCGATGGTGCCGCTGAAGGTGTCAGCCGTGCCGTTCACCGTGATGGTGCCGGGCTGGCCGAGGCCCGAGCCGAGGAGGAAGTTGTTCGTGACCGTCCCCCCCGACGGCGTGAACAGTGCGTTTGTCCCGTCGTCCAGGGCGACCTGACCGGTGCCGAACGCGGAGAACGTGTCGGCCTGGATGGTGTCGAGCGTGATGGTCGTGCCGCCCGAGTAGGTGTTGTTCCCGCTCAGCACCAGGTTGTTGATCCCCGACTTGACCAGGCTCCCGCCGCCGGAGATGGTGCCGGATGCGTCCCACCCGTGTGACGCGTCCGCCGTGAGCGTGGTGCCGGTGGGGAGGTCGATGTTCCCGGAGACGTCGTCGTAGAAGTTCGGTGTCGACGTGTCCGTGATCGTGGCGCTCGCACTTGCACCCAGCGTGATGTCATTGGACACGGTCAACGCGCTCGACGTCGCATTGATCAGGTCGAGGGTGGACTGGTTCTCCAGTGTGACGGCACCGGTCCCCAGCGCTCCCGGCACGGCGACCTGCGCCGTCGCCTGATAGGCGACGTCTGTGCCCCCGGTGTACGCGTTCGAGCCCGAGGCCGGGTCGAACTCGACGGTCCCCGCCGACACGGTGACCGCGCCCGATCCGCTGATGGTCCCCGTCACGTCGAATGGGGGAGCCGACGCCGTTCCCAGCTCGTCGGTGGTGCCCGCCATCACCGTCACCGGTCCCGCCCACGTCTCGCTGCCCTGGTAGGGGAGGACGGAGGCCGTGCCTGCCGTGCCGTCGCCGATCACCAGTGGGTTCGTCACCGTGAGGTTCCCGTACCCGCCGTAGGGCTGCAAGGTCCCGCCCGAGTCCACCGTCACCGTGCCGGTGCCCAGGGCGGTGCTGCTCCCGAACAGGAGGAACCCCTTCACGACCGTCCCACCGCCGTAGGTGTTCGCCCCCATCATCTCGATCGTCGCCGAGGGGCCACCCTCGACCTCGAGGGGCGTCGTCGGTGGCGCCGTGCTGCTGATGGTGCCGTCGACGTCGAGGTAGTAGGTGCCGGTGTTGTCGAACACCGGAGCCGCCTGTGCGACGGGGGCGAGGTCGATGGGCACGTTGAGGTCCACCACCTTGCCCGACGAATCGGTGACCGCTCCCGACGTGGTGGCCCCGAGCCCCGGCGCCAGCCCCAGCACCACGCCGGTCGCACCGCTGACCGTCGTGGCGGCCGCGTTCTCGAACGACAGGGTGATGCCGGTGAGCCCGGCGATGTCGTCGGTGGAGTTGTCCTGGGTCGGCGCCGCCGGGAAGTCGAGCCAGTCGCCCGAGGCGGGCACGCCCCCCACGCCCGTGCATCCGGCACCGCCGGCCCAGTTGGTGGCGTCGGACCAGTTCTCGTTGCCGGTGCCCCCTCCGCCTGTCCACGTGCACGCAACCGGGGACGCACCGGCGGGGAGGGGGGCCATCCCCACCATCCCTCCGATGCCCCCCACGATCATGGCGAGGACGGCGACGGCCTTGGTCACCGGTCGCCACGGACGGCGTCGACCTTGACCCGGTGCCGGCGGCTCTCGGCGCAACGTGGCGCGTCGGGAAGGGGGAACGGGGCGGTGACGAAGGTCCATGAGCCCGACGGTAGGGACCGTGCCACCCGGCAACATCGGGCACCTTCCCCATCGCTAACGGCGCTCGAGTCCCGGATCAGGATCGCGGCGCCACCGGGGCGGCCCTGGCCCATGGCGGCTCTTTACCGTTCCGGCGTCGAACCGATCGCACGACCCACCAGTAAGTGCAAAGCTCTGGCAATGGTGGCGATCGGCAGCAGCCGGAAGGTGGTCACACGAACCGGTGGCGCTGGGGACCAGCCGGCAGGCGGACACGACCAGCATCTGGTCGTCCTGCTTCCCTGAGCGCAGGCCGCTCGAACCGACCGCCAGGAGCGTGGTGCAGCCCAGTGGCTCGTGCGAGTGCAGGACGTGGCATCGGAATGGGGAGCTCGTGACCGGAGGACCGGCGGAAGAAGGCATGTCCGGGCTGGCCGAGGACGCGGCCGACCGAGCGGACGGTGCCGGCCAGGGCGGTATGGAAGCACCGGGGCGGGGAACGAGACGGGCGCCCCAGGCCCGTCGCGTCCCTGACGGGCCCCATCCCCTCCTCGAGCGGGACGACGTCCTCGCCGCGGCCGGTGCCGGGCTCGACGCCGCCCGATCCGGACGCGGCTCCACCCTGCTGGTGATGGGTGAGGCCGGGCTCGGCAAGAGCAGCGTCCTCGGCAAGCTGATCGATCACGCCCATGGGTTCGCCATCGGCTCGGCGGTCGGCGTGGCGTCCGAGGCCAGGCTCCCCTTCGGGCTGATCGGCCTGGCCCTCGCTGCCCTCGGGGGCGACGCCGCGTTCACGGCCGAGATCAACGCCGAGGCGGGCGAGGCCCGGGCGGCCCGCTTCTACCGGAGCCTGCGTTGGCTGACCGAAGCGGCCGAGCAGGGGCCGGTCCTCGTCGTGCTCGACGACCTCCACTGGGCCGACCCGGACACGCTCGACCTCGTCGCGTTCCTGGGGCGCCGGGTCCAGGACCTGCCCGTGCTCCTGGTGGGGGCATGCCGACGCTGGCCGGCCGGCGCCGCCCAGGTCGCGGCTGACCTCCACCGGAGCGGCAACGCCACGCTCTACGAGCTGGCCCCGCTCAGTGCGGATGCCGGCCGGCTGCTGCTCGAACGCCACCTCGGCCAGGAGATCGACGGCGCCCGGGCCGGTGAGATCTGGGAGGCGTGCGGGGGGAACCCGCTGTTGCTCGGGGTGGCGGCCGCTTCGATCGGCGACGGGGAGGAGCTCCCCGGGCCCGTCTTCACGAAGGGCCTCCCCGGGAAGCTCCTGCTGGCCAGGTTCGCCGGCGTCGGCGAGGCGGCCCTGCTCTACGCCCGCGCCGCTGCCGTGTTCGGCACCGAATTCCGCCCCGAGCTGGCCGGCGCGCTCGCCGGACTGGACGACCCGGGTGCGGCCGCGGCACTGGCGGACCTGTGCGAGACCGGCCTCGTCGTCGACGCCCCCGCCCCTCCCGGTGCCGGCCCGACAGCTCGGGCGCGCTTCGTCCATCCCCTGTTCGCCCAGGCGCTGATGGACGACCTCCCCGGTCCCGTGTGCGCGCGTATGCACCGGGCCGCGTTCAAGCTGCTCACGGATGCCGGCATCGACGCCGTCGCCGCCGCCCGCCACGCCGTCGCCGCCGACATGGTCGGGGACCCCGAAGCGGTGGCGCTGCTCGAGCGGTTGGGGCGCGGTGCATTCCAGCAGGGCGCCACCGCCACAGCGGCCCAGCATCTCGAGAGTGCGGTCGCCCTTGCCGGAACCCGGGCCACGGTCGGCCTCCGGCTGGTCCGGGCCCAGGCACTCGTCGTCACCGGCCGGGTCGCCGAGGCCGAGGAGGCGTGCCGGGATGTCGTGCGCAGCGGCGAGGCGACCGGTGTCGCGCTGGCCGACGCACTGCGGCACCTCGCGTGGACGGCCCATCTGCAGGGGGCGCTCGATGAGGGTATGGAGCACCTGGACCAGGCGGTGGCGGCGTGCATCCGCGCCGCCGGCGACGGGGTGCCGGCCGGCGCTCCGGCCGGCACCGTGGACACCGTCGTCCAGATCCTCCTGGACTGCGCCCACACCGCGTACCTGCTCGTCGGGCCGGAACGGGCCCGGCCGATCGTGGGGCACGCGGCGGCCGTGGTGGTCGCACAGGGCGGGTCACCCGGACCCGAGATCACCGAGTACCAGGCGTTCCTCGACCTCCTGCTCGGGTCACCTTCGGGAGGGCGCGGGACGGCTCACCCGGCGCCCGCCGCAGCAGCGGACCTCGACGTTGAATCGCTCGGTGGCTGGGGCCCCCTGTTCGGCAGGCTGAATCGCGCCAAGCTGACCGAGCGCTACGACGAGGCGGTCGCCGCGTTCACCGAAGCGAACGAGGCAGCGGAGCACATGGGGTCGCCGGTCGGCATCGTCTCGTTCGCCGTGGCCCACGCTGACACACTGTTCCGGCAGGGCGACCTGCGTGGTGCGCTGGCCCAACTCGATCGGGCCGACCTGTGGGCGGAGTTCACCCCGGTGGTCACCCCGTGGACGATGGCGGTCCGGGCAGCCGTGCTCGTCGAGCTCGGCCGTTCCGCTGACGCCGCCGCGTGCTGCGACACGCTCGACACGCTCGAACCCAGCTTCGGCGGGCACCTTCCCCTGATCTGGCTCTGGCAGTGGATGGCCCGCTGCCGGCTCGTGCTCGACGCCGGTCGGGCCGACCGGGCGAGCGACCTGGCCGACCGGATCGCAGGTGCCGCCCGGATGCACGGGTTCGTCGAACCGTGCACGGTGCCGTGGGCTGCGGTGGCGTTCGACGCCCACGTCGCTGCCGGCAGGAACGACCGGATCGCCGGCCTGGTGGCGCAGTTGGAGCGCGCCACCGAGGAGCTGCCGTGTGCCTGGCCACGGGCCATGATGGCCCGGGGCAGAGCGGCTCTGGCCGAGAGCACCGGCGACATCGAGCACGCCTTCGGGTGTGCACAGCAGGCGGTGGAGCTCGCCGGCAGCGCGGGCATGCCCCTTGCCGAGGCGGAGCTGATGGTGACGCTCGGCGCCACGATGCGCCGGGCGGGGAGGCCGGCCGACTCACGGCGACCGCTTGCTGCAGCGGCCGAGGTGGCCGACGCCTGTGGTGCGGATCGGATCAGCACCCTCGCACGGCGGGAGCTGGCTGCCTCGGGAGGACGGCGGCGGCGGCGGGGTTCGAGCGCCACCGAGCTCACCGGTCAGGAGCGGCGGGTGGCCGACCTGGCGGCCACCGGCCTGACCAACCGTGAGATCGCCGCCGCCCTGTACGTGTCGGCGAAGACGGTGGACCACCACCTCGGCCGGGTGTACCAGAAGCTCGGCATCAGTTCCCGGCGCGAGCTGATCCGTTCGTGGCCGCCTGCCGCCGGCCCCACCGACGATGGGTGACCCTTCGAGGTTCCCGCCCGTCAGTCCCCGACGCCGGTCGACGAGCGCACCCGTTCGATCAGCGCCATGAGCCCCAGCCATCCCTCGAACTGATCGGGGGGACCGCCACCGGCAGCGAGCTCGCCGCGCAGCCAGGTCGAGCGCTCGAGGACGACGGTGAGGACGATGGGCCCTCCGTCCTCCGGCACGCCCTGCAGGTGTTCGCCGGCGCCCCCGTCACGCGGCACGCCCCCGTCCGGCGAGAGGTCACCGTCCGGCGACATCACACTGCCGCCCCCCGCCACCTGTCCGGTCCACGTAGAGCCTCCCCTGTCGGGCGCCGACGCGTTCGCCGACGCTCTCACGGACAACGGTAGGGAATTGCGCCTTCCGGATCATCGGTGAGGTTCCCCATTTGTTCCGCGCCTCCCCTCCCCCCTCCTCCCGACGCGGCCGGTAGGGGTAGGCCAGCGGGGCGAACCCCGACCATTCCCACGCGCACCGCTCCCCGGCAGGTCGCAAGCAATGGGGAAGTTGCCCGACGCTGCGGAAGAACGGGTTCCGTACCGTGACGTCGAGGCGAGCACGCGGCGAGGCCGCACTGCGCCACGGAGAGAAGGAGGTCATCGTGACGAGCACGACGAACCGCGTACAGGTCCCCGAGCCTCGCGCTGCAACCGCGGGCGCTCGCTACCGGTCAGACGAGCAGCCGGACCGCTGGTCCCGTCGGGTGGCGCATGCGCTGCCTGCCGTGGCGGTGACAGTGGCACTCGCCGGAAGTGCTGCCGCCTGTGGTGGATCGAGCGTTCCGCTCCCGGGGGGCGGGAGCGTCAAGCAGAGCGGCAACGGCAAGACGTTCACGTACTCGAACGGCAAGGGCAGCTACAGCGTGAGCGGGAACCAGCAGCTCCCATCCGGGTTCCCGAAGGACGTTCCCCTTCCCGCCGGCGGCCAGGTGAGCGGGTCGCAGTCGGCCGGATCGGGTAGCCAGATGGAGTACATGGTCTACTTCACCATCAACGGCGATCCCCAGACCATCTCCAACGCCTATCAGGCACAGCTACAGCAGGCCGGCTACCAGATCACCGGCACCACTTCGACCGACGGCTCGTACATGGTCGGGGCCCAGGGCCCGACGTGGGTCGTGGAGGCGAACGTCAACAACGCCGCCAGCGGCGTCAACAACTCCGGTTCGTCCGGCCTCAAGCCGGGTCAGTGAGTATGGAACGGCTGGCTCGATCCACGTAGTACGTGGGTTGCCCACGGTGAGGTGGGCCGAGCCACAAGTGGAAGGAGCCAGCCGTGTTGGTTCATGTTCCCCCCGAGTCCACCGTTC
>JAJZDI010000004.1:26747-189543 GCA_021806045.1 Actinomycetes bacterium | reverse complement strand
GAAGACCTGCTTCTGAGGCCAGCGTCCCACCTTGCCCCAGGGGAACCGCCAGCGAGCCGGGACCCGACCACTCGTCCACAACGCCACGCGACCGCACACGCCCGGCCACGGCATCACGCGACCGCACTCGCCCGGCGATCTGCTCGTATCGGCCCGCGCCACGCCTGTCAGGGCATCACGCCGTCAGGGCGGCACCGACTCCGAAAGCAGCGCCGAGCGCGGACCCGACTGCAACCGCCGCTCTCTCGAGGGCCTGGTCGTCCACCCGGACCGAGACGGTTGTCCGTGCATCGGGCCACAGCCCGACCATGCGGTCCGGTAGCGACGGTGCACCCGGTCGGAGGAATCGGGCGAGAGCGGGCAGGAGCGTCTTCGTCTCGATGTCGCCCCGGGGAGCACCGTTGAAGATGGTGATCCCCGCTGGCCCGGACGCGGTCCGGACAGTCGCATCGAACCTTCCGCTCACGAGCACGCCGGGGGCAGCCCCGATCCGGGCGCGTTCCCGGGTGCTCTCGAAATCGGTGCGTTCACACCGCCGCCAGTCCACCGCAGCGGCTACGGACGTTGCCCACGACACCGCGTCCGCAATCGTCGCCGCCCGTCCGCCAGATCCGAGGCGCGAGTACCACGGCTCCCAGCCGAAGGTCCGCTCCCCGGTCGATGACCAGCGGAGGACGGCCTCATCGGCGATGACCGGGGCAGCCGCCCCGGGGCTGGCGACGTCGCCGGCGACATAGGCACCGACGATGGCCAGGCCGAGCGATCTGCGGACCGCCCGGGGGCTCCATCGGAACGGTTCGGCCGGAGCGAGCAACCGGTCAGGGTCGGTGTGCGCCAGGTCGAGAAACCAGGCGTCGACCACCACGGACGTGCCTCCGGGGCGGGTGGCACCCGTCATGGAGACTGCGGACTCGAGCCGGTGCTGCAGTGCGGCTGGGGTGAGGCGGGACCCGCCAGCCGGCAAGGGCGTGATGGCTGGCATGATCGGCTGGGTGGCCGCCGCCGTGGCCGTCGGCCTGATCGCGTCGCCACGACGCGCCCGATCCCCGACGGGCCGGACGCGTCCCACACGGGGGTGTCGGACCTCCGTGGAGGGCCGGGCGCCGACGGGCAGCTCACCGGTCCCGTGTAGGCCCGGCCCTGCCGACGCGCTGCCTCCCGACGCCGTCCTTCCCGGAGCCCCGCCTCCCGACGCTTTGTCCCCGGTCGCAGAGGGGATCCTGATGGGCACAGACGCCTGCGACACGACCGGGGCCGTTCCGCAGCGCCACCCGAGCGAGGAGACTGCCGCCGCGACCCGACGGGCGGCACCCAGGAGGATGCCGGGTGTCACCGCGTGGACATCGACCTCGCCCGTGCGTGCGTAGTAGGTGGCGACCACGAACGGTGGTGACGGGTCCCGGAGGGCGGCGACGAGTGCGTAGAAGTGCGCATCGAGCCGGTGGTGAGGCTGCCGGGCACCCGTCGTGAGCTCGACGATCCCCACGGACGACTGCTCGGGGCTGGGCTTGCCGATGGCCAGGTCGACGCGTGCGAGGAGCTCGGCCCGGCCCCCGAGGAGAGGTACCCGGAACGACTCGTGGGTGCGGGGGAGCCATCCCGGTGCCAGCGTCGGCCATCGGGCCTCGAGGCCGGAGACCTGCCGATCGACCTCGGCTGCGATCTCGCTCTGAGCGGAGGCCGGGAGCGCCCGGACCCAGCTGGCCAGGGGAGCACTGTGGGTATCGAGGTCGAGCGCTTCGAGTGCCTCGGCCCATGGGTCGGCGACGGCTCCGGTCGTGACCAGCTGGCGGAAGAGCACGTCCACCATGGCGCCGACGGCGAGCGCGGCCGAGGGCTCGGCAGGCACGTCGGGGATGGTTGCTCCGGTGGAGCGATCGGCCCCACCGGGGAGCGCCCGGGTCACCGTGTCCTTGGTGATCACCAAGGTGTGCGGGGCAGGGCCGGGGACTGACCAGGACGACGGGATACCCGCGCCCCGTGCCACCGCCGCGCCCCCGCCCCGCGATGCGCCCCATGGCGCCTGTCCGTCCGCCGGAAGAGCGCCGGCCAGTGCGTCCTCGATGAGGTCCCTGAGGTGGGCACGGAGGCCAGGATCGGCGAGGGGTCGGGGCCGATCCTTCATCCGCAGGAGATCGAGGAGCTCACCACCGCCGGGTGGCTCCCGGCGCGCGCCGGCCGACGCCCTGCCGACCCGGCTGGCCACGGGGGCGCGCGGAGCGCGGCGGCCCCCAGGGGGCGACATCGGCCGCCTCCGGGAACCATGCCCGTTCGCCGTCATGTTCGCCGTCATGTTCGGTGCGTCCACATGGCGAGGATGCCAAGAGGCTGTGACGGACGGTGTCGGATCCGTCACGCCCCGGCCCAGCCCACTGGAAACCGGGGCCGGATCGACCGCCGGCCACCTGAGGCGTCGCTAGCCTCTTGACGATGGTCATCTTCGGTTCCGTCGTCGCGTTCGAGATCGTCTTCGGTGCCTTCGTCGTGGCCTTCGTCGTGCTCACGGTCCTCACCATGCGGTTCGTCTTCCAGCGCAACCGGGAGGCCCTCGGCCGGTTCCGGCGTTCCCGGCAGTCGAAGGACGCCGAGGACGGCGAGGGGGAAGGGGCCGGCTCGCCGGGAGGAGCCGGTGGCCCGGGGGCCGGAGACGGGGGCGAGGAGCCGGAGCCGCCGGTGATCGCCCTCGTGCTCGCGGGCGGGGGCAACAAGGGTGCCATCCAGGTCGGGATGCTCGAGGTGCTCGCTGAGCACGGCTTCGTCCCCGACATGATCTTCGGCGCGTCCGTGGGCGCGGTGAACGGCGCCGCCTATGCCGGGGACCCCACCCGACGGGGGGCCGAACGACTCACTGAGGTCTGGCGGGGGCTCACGGGCGAGGACGTCTTCCCGGAGGGGAGGCTGCACGGCCCGTGGCGGTGGCTCCGGCAGCGCCCGGCGGTCCACACGAACGACGGGCTGCGGCGGATCGTCGAGGGCGGGCTCGTCTTCGAGCGCCTGGAGGACGCCGAGGTGCCCTTCGAGGTGGTTGCCACGTCGTTGACAGACGGACAGGCCCGCTGGTTCACGTCGGGGCCGGCGGTCGAGGCCATCCTGGCGTCGGCGGCCATCCCGGCCATCCTCCCCCCGGTCGAGATCGACGGCGAGGCCTACATCGACGGTGGCGTCGTCGACAACGTCCCCATCTGGCGTGCCGTGGACGCTGGCGCGGACGTGATCCTGGTTCTGTTGTGCGGACCGCCCGTCTACACGCCACCGCCGGCCAAGCGCCCGGTCGAGGCGATGGTCAACGCCCTGTTCGTCTCCATCCACGCTCGCTTCGCTGTGGATGCGGCCCGGCTGCCCGAGGGTGTCGAGGTCGTCCTGTGCATGGGTGACGCGTCCGTGGTGCGGGACTACGCCGACTTCTCCCACACCGAGGCGCTGATGAACGTGGGGCGGGCGGAGGCCGCCGACGTCCTGCGGCGCCACTGGGCTGTGCTCGGACTCGAGAAGCCCCCCGTCGTCCACCCGGTCGACGACGGCGCGGCGGCGTCCGGGGCCGGTGAGCCGACGACCAGCGAGCCGACGACCAGCGAACCGGGCCCCGACCTCGTTCCCGAGGCCACTGTTGATGCCGAGCGGCACGAGCGGCGCACGCCGTCTCCCGACGAAGGGCCGGCGGACCTCGATGACGTGCCCACGGGATCGGTGCCCACGGATTCGGCGCCCGGCACGTCGGTTCCCGACCTCCTCGGATCTCTCGACACGGGCGGTGCGCCGCCGGCAGGCGAGACCGGGCACGGGGGCGCCCAGCCTCGGGGTGATGCCGAGCCTCCGGGTGATGCCGAGCCTCCTGGGGACGAGGCGGGATGGACCTCGCGCATCCCCGCGCCCCGCTTCGCGAGGACGCTGGTCAGTCGCCGTTCCCGTTGACCCAGCCCCGCCCCTCCACGTAACGACGCACGATGCGGGCCGGCACGCCGGCCACCACGCACCTGTCGGGGAACGTGCCGCGCACGACCGCTCCTGCGCCGACCACGACGTTCCGGCCGAGGACCGTCCCCGGCAGGATGACGCACGCCGTCCCGAGCCAGCTCCCCGCACCGATCGACACTGGCGCGTCGTTCGGCCACTGGGCGTGGATCACCTTGTCCGGGTCCTCGTAGCCGTGGTTCTGGTCCGTGATGTACACGTAGGGCCCGGTGTACACGTCGTCACCGATGTCGATGGCGAAGTGGCCGACGATGTGGCTGCCCCTGCCGATCAGGCAACGGTCGCCGATGCGGACGACGGGGTCGGTGATCATCGTCTGACCCGGCATCATCCCGGCGGAGAGGCAGACATTCGGGCCGATAAGCGTGTCGGAGCCGATCTGGATGTACTCCTCGCCGAAGCGGGCCCCCGGAGGGAACGACAGGCAGCTGCCGGGGCCGAACGCTCCGAATCGGCGCCCGGCGGCGTCGTCGGGACCGATGGCGCCGTGGGTGCCCAGCCAGTTCCAACCAGCGTTGATGGCCGCGGAGAGCAACCGGCGGCCCCGGGTACGGCGGAACCGGGGAGGGATGCCGTTCGGCGACCCGGGCGGGCAGAGGGGCGCTGGTCCACGCTCGGGCGTCGGGTCGGCGTCGGTCACCGCTTGACGGTAGCGCACGGTTGCCGAGGCGCCGACCGGGACGAGTCGTGCGGTGTGGGCCGGCTCGACGGGTGGCACAATGCCGCTCCAGCACGTCGCGCCGCATCAGCGGGCCGGCAGCGTGCCCGACGAGGGAGGGACGATGGTCAGGCTCACCTGCCTGCTCCGGCGCAAGCCGGGCATGACCCCGGAGGAGTTCCACGACCACTGGCGCAACCGGCACGGTCCGCTCATCGCATCGTCCGAGAGCGGGCGCTTCGTGCTGCGCTACGAGCAGCACCCACGCCCGCTCGACGACTACGAGCACGGGTCCGGATCGGCCTACGACGGGGTGACGGTGCAGTGGTTCTCCTCCATGGACGACTACCTGGCCTCGCTGGCCGCCCCCGACTTCGCCGACGTGATGGTCGACCTCGGTCGGTTCCTGGACCTCGACCACCTCGACTTCGTCGTGACGGAGGAGCCCCACGTGGTCATCGACGGACCGGTCTCCGGGTCCTGACATGGACGGAGGTGCCCTGGTGGCCCAGGTCGGTCACGGGGTCGGCCACCGGACAGGGCCACCGCACCGGCCGGCCGATGCCACCGGGCTGGACGGGCCACCTGGCTGGCCACCGGACCGGTCTCGACCCGGCGTCGGGCCCGCTCCCGGGGGACCTGCCGTTCCGCGGCCCACTTGTTGACACATCGTCAGATCGGACATAGCCTCCAGCGAATCGGACACGGTGTCCGATTCCTTGGAGGGGACCCCGGATGGCTGATTTCTCGATCGACGGCGTCGACCTTGCCGACATCGACCTGACCGATCCCACGCGCTTCGCCGAGGGGGTGCCCCACGAGTGGTTCGCCTTCCTCCGGAAGAACCAGCCCGTCTGGTGGCACGAGGAGAAGGACGGCCCCGGCTTCTGGGCCGTGACCCGCTACGAGGAGTGCACGCAGGTCAACCGGGACTACGAGCACTTCTCCTCGCACACCAAGGCGACGTTCATCTGGGAGCTGGCCGAGGATGCCCTGGCCCAGCAGCAACTGGTCATGCTGAACATGGACCCGCCGCTCCACACCCGCTACCGGCGGCTGGTGAACAAGGGGTTCACGCCGAGGATGGTGGCCCAGCTCCACGATCGCATCCGTGCCGCCACCGACACCCTCATCGACGCGGTGATCGAGCGCGGCGAGGCGGACTTCGTGACCGAGATCTCGGCCGAGCTCCCACTGGTCGTGATCGCCGAGCTCCTGGGCGTACCCCACGAGGACCGCCACAAGATGTTCGACTGGTCGAACCGGATGGTGGGGAACGCCGATCCGGAGTACCAGATCACGGCTGAGGCGGCCGAGGAGGCCGCCCAGCTGGCGTCGATGGAGCTCTACGCCTACGCGTCGGAGCTGTTCTCGAAGAAGCGAGCCGACCCGCACCAGGACTTGATGAGCGTGTTGACCCAGGTGGAGATGGACGGCGAGCAGCTCTCGGACTTCGAGCTCGAGCTGTTCTTCCTCCTCCTCACGGTGGCCGGCAACGAGACAACCCGGAACCTCATCTCGGGGGCGATGGCCACCTTCTTCGAGCACCCCGACCAGTGGGCGCGGCTCCGTGAGGACCGCTCCCTCCTGCCCAGCGCCGTCGAGGAGATGCTGCGCTACGTCACACCCGTCATGAACTTCCGCCGCCAGACCATCGAGCCGGTCACCCTCGGCGGCCAGCACATCGGCGCCGACGAGAAGGTCGTGTTCTTCCACGTCTCCGCGAACAGGGACGAGTCGGTGTTCGCCGACCCGCAGGCGTTCGACATCGCCCGCAACCCGAACCCCCACATGGCCTTCGGCGGTGGAGGTCCCCACTTCTGCCTGGGGGCGAACCTCGCCCGCATGGAGATCCGGGTCATGTTCGAGCACCTTCTCGACCGGATGCCGGACATCCATCCCACCGGTCCGCCCCAGCGGCTGCACTCGGCGTTCATCAACGGGGTCAAGCACCTGCCGGTCGCCTTCACCCCCGGCCCCCGGGTCCTTGCCTGAACGCGCCCCGCTCGGGTAGGAACCTCGGGAGCCCATGTCCAGGAAGACGCCGGACCAGCTACGCGACGTGCTTCGCGATTTCCGCCGGGACCAGGTCGTCGACGTGGCCCGGCGCCTCTTCGGCGAGCGCGGCAGCACCGACGTCTCGATGGAGGAGATCGCCACCGAAGCGGGGGTGGCCCGCTCCACCGTCTACGTCTACTTCGCCAACCGCGACGAGTTGCTCCGGGCATGCCTGGAGCGCATGCACACCCAGCTCCTCGACGGCCTGGCGGCCGCGTGGGAGGAGGGCGCCGAGCCCGAGGACCGGCTGCGCACGTTGTTCGAGGGGGTCTTCGAGCTCATCGACGACAGCCCGGCGTTCTTCCGCCTGGCGGTGACGACCGAGGACGCGGTGGCGGTCACGGCCGATGCCGTCCAGCGGGGCGCGTCGCCGTCGACCCCCGGGCTGGCCATGATCGGGCTCAACATCGCACGGCTCATCCAGGACCTCTACGAGGAGGGCGTGGCCGCAGGGCGCTTCCGTCCACTGGATCCCACCGTTGCCACCGCGCTCATCGGGCAGATGCTCTTCGGCGCCATGTCGATCCGGGCGGGGGACCCGGCGCCCGGCCCACGGGACGAGGCCGCCGCTGTGGTGTGCGACTTCGTCCTCCACGGCCTGGCCGGCGAGGGCGTTCGCGGCTGACGGCGGCCGGGTGCGACCTGGCTCGAGATCGATCAGCAGATCCCGGCTCAGACCGAGCCGGGGACGCCACCGCCCAGGCGAGGCCGGCTGTCGTCCGGGTCGCTCGTGACGGCGTCGCCGGGCTCGCCGCCCAGGCCGAATCCCCCGGCCAACGATGCGGTCGGCCCGCCTGATCCCGGACGCCCGATCCCGCCGGTCTCCCAGCGGTCCTCGATGTGCCCGAACCGCCAGATGGCCAGTGCGCCGATCCATGTCACGGCGAACAGGGCGACGATGGCATAGCCAGCCCCGTTGATGTTGAAGTGCCGGAGCCAGGTCCAGAACCCGCCGGTGAGGCCGATCTCGTGGGAGAGGAGCCCGCCGAGCTCGATGGTCCCGATGAAGAAGGCCACGACGACCGACAGTCCCGTCATCGTGAGGTTGTAATAGATCTTGCGCACCGGACGGGAGAAGGCCCATCCGTAGGCGAAGTTCATGAAGCACCCGTCGGCCGTGTCGAACAGGCTCATGCCCGCCGCGAACAGGATCGGCAACGAGAGGATGGCCCACAGCGGCAGGCCGCCGGCCACCGCGCTGCCCGAGAGGACGAGGAGCGCCACCTCGGTCGCCGTGTCGAAGCCGAGCCCGAAGAGGAGGCCGATCGGGTACATCTTGCCGGGCCGGTCGATCCGCCTGGCCAGCGGCCCGAGCACCCGGCTCATCATGCCCCGCTTGTCGAGCTGCGCCTCCAGCTCGGCCTCGGAGAAGGTGCCGTGGCGCATGGCCAGGAACAGGCGGGCGATCGACACCAGGACGACGAGATTGAGCGCGGCGATCAGGTAGAGGAACGTGCCCGAGACCGACGTGCCGATGATCCCGGCCACCGCATGGAGCCCGGAACCGCTGTGGCGGACCTGCGCGCCGAGTGCGGAGACACCGGCCCCGAGGAGGAGCGTGAGCAGCAGGACGATGGTGGAGTGCCCGAGTGAGAAGAAGAAACCGACGCTGAGGGGGCGTTTCCCGTCGGACATGAGCTTCCGGGTGGTGTTGTCGATGGCGGAGATGTGGTCGGCGTCGAACGCGTGTCGCATGCCCAGCGTGTAGGCGAGGAACCCGGTCCCGACGCCGAAGATCTGGTCACGGGCCACATGGGCGTGGAGGGCGATCGCGCCGAAGAGCAGGCTGAACCCGAGGATGTGCAGGCCGAGGACGGCCGCCGCCATGCCGGTGAGCCGGACCCGCTCGCCGCGTTCGAGCCCGCGAAGGGCGGCAACGATCCTGCGAAGACCAGGCACGTGCACACACTAGTTGGTGTGCGAATCGGTCGCAACAAGAATGCGGGGAACGCACGGGACGAGTCGCGTCCCGCCCCCGAGCGTGGTGCCACGCACTGAGCCGAAGGGCACCCGCACGGGCGGGCCCGCCGTCAGGCGACCTTGCTGCAGGTGGCGCAGGTCCCGGTCAGGGAGAAGTGGTGGGCATCGAGGACGAAGCCGGTGGCGGCGGCGATCTGCTCGCGCAGGGGGTCGAGGACGTCGTCGGGCACGTCGAGCACGGCGCCGCACGCGCTGCACACCAGGTGCTGGTGCACCTCGTCGGACAGGTGCCACCGCGAGGGACCGTGCCCCATGTGGACGTGGAACCCGATACCCAGGTTCTCCAGGAGCTCGACGGTCCGGTAGATGGTGGCCAGGTTGACGTCCGGGTGGCGCTTCCACACCCGTTCGGCCAGCTCTTCGACCGTGGGATGGTCGCTCCCGGTGGCCAGCGCTTCGATGATGGCCCGCCGGTCTGACGTGATGCGCCCGCCGTTGGCGCGGATCGCTGCAAGGGCGCGCTCCGCGCGGTCATGTGCCATGTGCCCAGCGTACCGGGGGTGGGGGCGGTGGTGGGATCGGGCAGGAGCGGGCCGCTTTCCCTGCATGGGGACGGGTCGTAGCCTTATCTCCAGGTGGAGCGCCGGTGCCCCCCACGGGGGGATGCCGGCGGGTGCGGAGCATCCCGTGCGGCTCACGACGGGAGCCCGCCGATGGCGGAGCAGGAGGGAGGGGCCATGGGCACGGCGTTCGACGTGGTGGTGGTCGGGGCTGGCTACGGCGGCGTGACCGGCGCCGCGCTGCTGGCCGAACGGGGCCGGCGCGTCCTCGTGGTCGACAAGAACCCCCAGCCCGGCGGCAAGGCCATGAGCCTGCGACGGGGCGGCAGTACCTACGAGATGTGGCCGATCGTCGGCGGGCCGGCCACCGGCTCACGCATCGAGGAGCTCATGGCCGTGATCGGCGCGGGTGAGGACGTCCCCATGGTCACGCCGGAGCGCACCGGCGAGCTCCGGTTCATCGACGCGGACGGGTCGGTCTTCGCGACTCCCCTGGGGGCGCTGCCCAGTTCTGCGTTCGCCGCGCCCGACCATCCGGAGGTCGGCCAGCCGGAGTTGGAGGCGGCCATCGAGATGGCGGGTGCCATGCTGGCGGCCACCGACGAGGAGCTCGCCGCCCTCGACGCCACGGACATCGCCTCGTGGATGGGCCGGTTCGGCATCGGCAGGGTCCTGAACGCCCACCAGATGGCGATCCTCAACCTGCTATTCGTCGCTGGTGTCGACCGCATCCCGGCGTCGGAGGCCATCCGGACGCTCCGGGACTTCACCCTGAAGGGAGCGGGCCGCTACCACGCCGGCGGCTACGCCCGCCCGGCCGAGGTGGCCATCGAGTACGTGGCCGCCCATGGCGGCGAGTACCGGCCGAGGACCTCCGTCGAGCGCATCGTCGTCGACGGGAGGCGGGTCACCGGCGTCATCGTCGACGGCGAACTGATCAGGGCCCATGCCGTGGTGTCCAACGCGGGCATCCAGCCCACGGTGCTGGACCTGGTGGGAACGGAGCACTTCCCCGGCGAGTACGTGGAGCGGGTGCGGGGGCTCGAGCCGTCGTGGGCATTCGTCGGGGCCCGGTACTTCCTGGATGCGCCGGTCGTCGACGTGCCGATGGTGGTGCAGTTCTCCGACCAGTCCTGGTGGACCGACGATCGCTTCCGGTCGGCCGAGGCCGGCCGGTGGCCCGACCACCCGTTGCTCTTCACCGTCGTGCCGTCGCTCTACGACGCCTCATTGGCGCCTGACGCCGACCACCAGGTCGTCCTGGCCGGCACCATGTCGTCGCCGGACCCGCAATCGCCCATGGGTGCCGAGGCGATCCGGCGGGTGGATGCGGAGATGCGTTGGACCTGGCCGGACACGAGAGGCCACATCGTGAAGCGCGAGACGTTCACGGCCGCCAATGTCTCAGCGGCGACCAGGGCATCCGTCATGGGCGGACAAGGGGGGGAGTGCATCGGGATCGCGCAGGTGATCGGACAGTGCGGGTCGTCCAAGCCGGACGCGGTCGCGCCGTTGGAGGGGCTGTTCTTCGTCGGGTGCGACGCAGGCGGCTACGGGTGCGGGACGCACCAGGCGGTCGAGTCGGGCTTCGTCGTGGCCGATCTCGTCGATGCCGCTCTCGGCTGACCGGGGTTGACGCCCCACCCGGAGAGGCGTCCGAGCGGCCGCATCGGACTCGCTGCTCCAGCCTCGAGGTCGCCGGTGACTGCATCGAGGTTGTCGAGGAGGAGCTGCGCCCGAACGGACGCGCGGCGGTCGTGCAGGCGCCGGAACAAGACGACGGAGGGCTTGTCGCGGTGGCCGTGGGCGAGGAGGGCGCCGAAGTCGGTGTCGGCCGAGACGATCACGCGGTCGTCGCTCCCAGCGGCCTCCAGTACGGCGGGATCGGAGGCAGCTGCGAGTCCGAGATCACCAGCGTGCGCTGCGTCGTGCCCAGCTGTATGGAGGATCTCGGCGACTCGCGGCGAGAGGTTCTCGTCGATCAGGAATCTCACGCAGGCAGGCGCAACGGGAGCTCGTGCTCACGGACCGCATCGGCGGCGTAGCGAAGCGCATCCACGATGTCATCCGCCTCGAGGTCGGGGAAGTCAGCGAGGATCTCGGCGACGGTCATCCCGTCGGCGATCATGGCCAAGACCGTGGCCACGGGGATGCGGAGCCCGCGGATGCACGGCTGACCACCCATCTTGTCCGGATCCACCGTGATCCGTTCGAATGCCATGCCCGAAGCGTACGCACTGCCGGCAGTCCGGTCATCGGCGGAAACTCCTCCGGGCGGCCAAGGTGACGACGACCGGGACGGGGTGGCGTCCGGATGACGTCGAAGGGCCGTGGACCGAGCCGAGGATGATGTCGCCAGCGGGCAGGGTGACACGGCCGGAGCGGGCGAGGAGGTGCTCGGACTGATGTCGCAGGCCCGGCCACGGGGCATCGTCGACGCCGCAATCCCCCGAGCCTGTCTTGTGGCAGGCCGACCTGCTGGCAGCACCGTCTGGCGGCACTCCCAAGCACTGTCACCCCTCCCGACCAGGTCAACCCGCCAGAAGGCGAGGACCGGTGGTCAAGCACAACAGAAATGGGATACGCCGGCCATGAGCTCCTATCCCCGCCTTTCCGAGTCGCTGCCGCAGGCTCCCGGCGCAGCACGATGGGGAACACGTCGAGATGGTTGAGAAGACCGCGTGTCACCTGTCGGGCTGGCGAGGCGCCGTTCCAGATCGGTGAACTGCCGGATCACCTCGGGTGCCTCGAATGCTCGATTGCGCCTGCCTACGTTGACCTGCTGGAGGATTCCTGCTTCGACGAATCGACCGATCGCCTGGTTTGTTGCCTGGAAGGTCCGGCCGATGAGCTCGGCCGCACCGTTGACCGTCACGATGGGAGCGCCCGGCAACGCGTTGACCAGAAGATCGGCAGCAGAACCACGTCGCACTGAACCAAGCCGAGACCGCCACTGTGCTTGCATCTGGGACACCTGGCCCTCGAAACCCTCGGCATCCTCGACGGCCCGCCGACATGCGGTGGCGAAGAGTCCAACCCATCGGTTCATGCCCTGTATCGCCGCGCTCGATGACGGTGCGCCGGCATACCGGGTGGCCGTCAGTCCGGCGATGTAGTCCTGCGACAACGTCGCCAGGACGAGTGAGATGGGAGGGAGCACTCGGACGGCCAAACCGCGTCGGCGCAGCACGAGGTGCATCAGTGCACGACCGATCCGACCGTTGCCGTCCACGAACGGATGGATGGTCTCGAACTGCGCATGCGCCAGAGCTGCTTGCGTCACCGTCGGCAGAGTGTCCGTATTGCAGAAAGCACAGAGATCGTCCAGTAGAGCTCGAACATATTCGGGGGGCGGTGGGACGAACGCGGCGGAGCATGGGTTGTAGCTGCTCCCGCCGATCCAGTTCTGCTCCTCCCTGATGAGGCCGCCCATCTCTTCGAGCGGGGTTCCTGCCAGCAGCCGCCGGTGCGCTTCGAAAAGCGTTCCCAGCGTGATGTCATCCCCGGGGTCAACGGTGTGCAGCGCCCAGGACATCGCCTGGATGTTCCCGAGCACCTCGACGGCGGTGACGTCGGTGGCCTCGTCTCCGAGCGTCCGTGCGGCCTCGGCGCGGAGGAGTCGTCGCCCGCCCACTTCGAGGCCTTCGATCTTCGACGACGCCACGGATTCCGCCCGCAGCAACAGGCGGGCCAGGGCCTCGGTGTCCGCCAGAGCGGTGGCGTTGGTGTCGAAGCGGGCGATGGCGGTCTCGGCGTCGGCGACGTCGGCGGCGACGCCGCCGTCCAGGCGGATCGCCCGCCCCACCAGAGGATCCGGGAGGTACGCTTCGTAGACGCAGGAGGCGCGGTCCCGTCGGGGGAGGCCCGAGGCAACCTCGCTGCGCCAGCGGCGCTTCAGAACCTTGGACATGTGGTCTCCTTATTCAAGGTAAGCATATAACCTTGAATAAGTGTCCGGGGTATTCAAGGATTCCTGGCCCTTCTTCCCGGGGCCGAGACACCACTCCGGGGAGACCCTCGGGCGATAGTGACAGGCGCGCCCGTCGCAGCCGTCTCTGCGGTTCACCGGGGCGCTGAACTGCTCGATTCGCTGACCCCGGCACGAAGGCACCGTCCATCGAGGTCGGGGCCTTCGTCATGCTCCACTCCCATCGGTTCCGCCGGACCTGGACGCAACAGTCCACACCTGTGCCTCATCGATACTCAGCGCCGCATATTCGATTGGATGTGTATTGGCTGGCGAGTCCCGATGTGCCGTGCGACCAGGTTGCCCGCTTGGGGTGGCCGGGTCAGCGTCGGTGTAGGCGACAGGCGGAATCGGAGCCTGCTGTGCGGACGGCTCCAGCCAGCTCGATCACGCCGGCAGGCCTGCATGGCGGCACCGTGTCGACCGACAGAAGGTGGTGATGCCCGTTGCGGGGGTGACGTTCTGGGTGACGTACAAGGTGATGCTCGTCCGGAGGATCGTCCGTGGAAGAGCGCCTGCCTGTGACGGCGGCGCCGTAGACGGAGGTCTCGATGGTCACGTGCAACCGAAGCGGATCACCCCGGCCATGAGCCCCTATCCCCACCTCTCCGAGTCGCTGCCGCAGCTGGCCTCCCCGGTGGAGGTGGCGCCCCTGTTGTCGATGACGCCCCTCGGAGTTGTCCGCCCGAGCCGGGCCGGGAAGACGACTGTCTCTGCCGGCCGCCGGGCCTCGTGGAGGGTCTTCGGGGCGCGGCCCCGGGCCTCGGCGTGGGCCAACCATTCCTGCACCAGGGTCCGGACGGTGGCCGTGGATCCCGAGGGCTCGACGGCGGCCACCTCTGCCCGGAGCCGCTCCAGCATCGTGCGGGCCTCGGTCTGGTTCTTGGCCTGCACGGTCCTCGTCACCTGGCGGGGATGGCCGGTCACCGGGTCGGTGCCGACGAAGACCCGGAGGCGGAACCGGCCTCTGTCGAGCCGCTGGAGCGATCCTGTACCCTTGGGCCGGCGCCGCTGACCGACCCCGGCCTGTTCCTCGCCGACCACGAGAGGAATAGAGGCCGGATAGAGGCAGAGGCGGCAAGGAGAGGTGCGAGAGCGGCCGAATCGGACTCACTGCTAATGAGTTGACCTGGGAGACCGGGTCCGAGGGTTCAAATCCCTCCCTCTCCGCTGACAGCTGTACGTGGATCGGCTGGCGCCGCCACCGGGCGCCCGCTGCCGTGACGCGATCGATGCCGCGCGGTGCTGTCGGACTCCACACCTGGCGCGCCGGTCACCCGGCATCTCCGGGCGCGGGTCAGGAGGACCGGACGTCCCACCGGGTCCGGCGCCAGGGGAAGGGTCCGCCGTTGCCGGTAGATTGTCCTGGTGGGCCGACGGTACTGGTTGGAGACGCTGGGCTGCCCGAAGAACCAGGTGGACTCGGACAAGCTGGCCGGCACCCTGGTGGCCGATGGCTACCAGCCGGCGTCCTCCGTCGCGGAGGCCGACCTGGTCGTGGTCAACACCTGCGCTTTCATCGACGCCGCCCGGCAGGAATCGATCGACACCATCCTGTCCCTCTCGGACGAGCGTGCCCCTGGTGCCGAACTCGTGGTCACCGGGTGCCTGGCCGAGCGGCACGGTGACGAGCTGGCCGCCGCCCTCCCCGAGGTCGACCGGGTGGCGCCATTCGGCCACTCGCTGGTCGCGGGCCACGGCACCGTGGGCGTCGGGACCGGAGGAAGCGCCGGAGGTCCGCGGGGGGTGCCCGTCCGCCTGGGACCGACCCGGTCGGCCCCGTCGTTCGACCTCCTCAACCTGCCCCGCCCGCCCGCCACCGCCCCGTGGGCCTACGTGAAGGTGGCCGAGGGCTGCGACCGAGCATGCGGGTTCTGCGCCATTCCCTCGTTCCGCGGCTCGCAGCGCTCGCGCGGGAGGGACGAGATCCTGGCCGAGGTCGACGCGCTCGGGTCCGGGGGCGTTCCCCTCGGCGAGATCGTCCTCGTCGCCCAGGACCTCGCCTCGTACGGGATCGACCGGCGTTCGAGCGACGGTGCACCTCCCGGCGCGCCGGTGGATCATGCCGAAGGTCCCCGCTCCGGTCCCCGCACCGGTGCCAACCGGCCGATCGTGGAGCTGGTACGGGCCGTCTCCGCCCGGGTGCCACGCGTCCGGCTCCTCTACCTCTATCCCTCGTCACTGGACGATGCCCTGGTGGAGGCCATCCTGGCCACCGGCGTCCCCTACTTCGACCTGTCGCTCCAGCACGTCTCCCGCCCCCTGCTGGCGTCGATGCGCCGCTGGGGGGAGGGTGACCGGTTCCTGGACCGCATCGCCGAGATCCGGGCAGCGGCGCCTGGTGCCGCCTTCCGCTCCTCGTTCATCGTCGGCTACCCGGGCGAGACGGAGGAGGACCACGATCTGCTCCTGTCCTGGCTGGAGGCGGCCCAACTCGACTGGGTCGGCTTCTTCCCCTACTCCCGGGAGGAGGGGACCCACGCCGCCACCCTGGGTGCCACCGTCCCAGACGCCCTGGTGGCCGAGCGGATCGACGAGTGCACCGCCATCCAGGACGCCATCACCGCCCGGCGCAGGGACGACCTCATCGGAACCGACGTCGAGGTGTTGGTCGACGGCCCCGGCGTCGGGCGCACCTACCGGGAGGCACCGGAGATCGACGGCGTCGTGCGGGTGCCGACCGACCTCGAGCCCGGGTCGTTCGTCACCGTCCGCGTCGAGGAGGCGATCGGGCCCGACCTGATCGCAGTGGACCCCGCCCGCCGTCCGGCCGGAGCCGGGCCTGACGGGCGCCCGGGCGATCCTGGCGGTCCCGGCGACCGGCGCGCCGGTGCACGTGCCGGCCGGGCTGCGGTGGCACGATGAGCGACACGTCGGCCGCCTCCGATCCCCGTCCCAGCTTCGGCCCCTCGGCCCTGGCCACCCCGGCCAATGCCGTCACGCTCCTGCGCGTCCTCGCCACCCCGGTGCTGATCGCGTTGATCGTGGCCTGGCGTGCCAGCTGGGAGACGATGGTGATCTGGGGGATCCTCTCCTTCACCGACGGCATCGACGGCTGGATCGCACGCCGGCAGGGGACCACCCGCTCGGGCGCCTTCCTGGACCCGCTGGCCGACAAGGTCGTCGTGCTGGGCGCCCTGGTGGCCCTGGTGGCGGAGCACATCGTCAGCTGGTACCCGGTCGCGCTGATCGCGGCCCGCGAGGTGTGGATGTCGGCCTACCGGAGTGTGATGGGCCGGCGGGGGGTGTCGATCCCGGCCCGCCGCTCGGCAAAGCTGAAGACGCTGGCGCAGGACGTCGCCATCGGGTTGTGCCTGATCCCGCCGCTCGCTGACCAGCGGTTCGTCCTCGCCACCGGGATCTGGGTGGCCACCGGGCTCACCCTCGTCACCGGGGTCCAGTACATGGTCGACGGCCGCCGGGCGTCGCGGTCGGAGTCCTGAGCCGATGCGGGTCGAGATCGTCGCGGTGGGGACGGAGCTCCTACTCGGCCAGATCGCCGACACCAACTCCGCCTGGCTGGGGGAGCACCTGGCCGCGGCGGGCGTCAGCTCCCACTTCCACCAGGCCGTCGGGGACAACCAGAGCCGGATCGTCCTGGCCCTCCGCACCGCCCTGGCCCGCAGCGACGCGGTCATCACCTGTGGTGGGCTCGGTCCCACCCACGACGACATCACCCGTGAGGCCATCGCCGAAGTGTTGAACGTCCCGCTCCGGCGCGACGAGGCCGTGGTCGAGGCGATCCGGGCCATGTTCTCGTCGAGGGGGCGGGAGATGCCCGACGCCAACCTGCGCCAGGCGGACGTGCCCGAGGGGGCGGCGATCATCCCCCAGACGATGGGGACGGCACCGGGCCTGATCTGCCCGGTGGGGGCCAAGGTGCTCTACGCGGTGCCGGGCGTCCCCTACGAGATGTCCGACATGTTCACCCGGGCCATCCTGCCCGACCTGGAGGCGCGGATGCGCGCCAACGGCGAACGGACCGGGACCATCGCCAGCCGGGTCCTGCGGACGTGGGGGATGTCCGAGTCCGGCCTGGCGGACGTGCTGGCCGGCAGGATCGCCGAGCTCGACGAGGAGGCAGGGGCCGGCGGAACAGACGGGGCCGGCGGAACAGACGGGGCCGGGGCCGGGGGGCGGGAGGGGGAGCGGGGGGCCACCACGATCGCGTTCCTGGCCAGCGGGATCGAGGGGATCAAGGTGCGGGTCACCGTGCGTGCGCCCGACGACCGCACTGCCGCCGCCCGCCTCGATGTCGAAGAGGCCACCATCCGGTCGATCCTCGCCGTCGACGGGCGGGACATCGTCTTCGGGGTCGACGACGAGGCCATCGAGGATGCCGTGGCACGGGTGCTCCACGACCGCCGGTGGACGCTGGGACTGGCCGAGTCGCTGACGGGCGGTCTGGTGGGCTCGCGCCTGGCCAACGTCCCCGGGGCGAACTCGTGGTTCCGGGGAGGGGTGATCTCGTACGCGTCGGAGGTGAAGTTCGACGTCCTCGGGGTTCACCCGGGGCCGGTGGTGTGCGAGACGGCGGCGGCCCAGATGGCCGAGGGGGCGCGGCGCATCCTCCGGGCGGACGTGGGCCTGTCGCTCACCGGCGTCGCCGGACCCGCGTCACAGGACGGCAAGCCGCCCGGGACGGTGTTCATCGGCCTGGCCCTGGGCGAAGCTCCTGCCGAGGTGACGGAGCTGACCGTCCCCGGCGATCGCCAGCGGATCCGGCAGTACGCCACCATCTCGGCACTCGACCTACTGCGGCGCAGGGTCGGCGCCCTCCCGGTGGGCGGACCGCCGGGTGCGCCTGGGCTCGGGGGCTGACACCAGCCGGAACGGTGTGCGGCGGCCCGGTGCCGGTCGGAACGGTGCGGACCGGCGCACGGCGGCAGCGTGGAGCACGGCGGCAGCCCGGCGAACGGTCACGACTGGCGGTGGGCGGCGGCTTCTGATCTATCGTCAGCTCGAAAGGACGGAGGTCTCCCCATGCCCATGAACGTCAAGCCCGTTCCCACCCTCGACGAGCGGATCAACGACATCCGCATGCGCACGGCAGAGATCGTCAACGAGCACATCCTCCCCCACGAGCGGGAGCTGTGGCCGCGCCGCGAGGGCGCCGAGCTCGCCGAGCACGACCGCCGCCGGGCCCACGAGTTGCGCGAGGAGGTCAAGCGACGGGTGTGGGAGGCCGGCCTGTGGGCCCCCCACCTCCCCAAGGAGTACGGCGGCATGGGGCTCGACTTCCTGGCGCACGCCTACATGAACGAGGTCCTCGCCTACGCCATGGGGGCGGCCACCCTCTTCGGCGTGGTGGCGCCCAATTCGGGCAACCAGAAGATCCTGGTGAAGTACGGCACCGAGGAGCAGAAGCAGAAGTGGCTCGTCCCCATGGTCGAGGGAACGATGGAGTCCGGCTTCTCCATGACCGAGCCCCACAATCCCGGGTCCGATCCCCGCTCGCTCGACACCACCGCCACCCTCGACGGTGACCACTGGGTGATCAACGGCCACAAGTGGTTCACGTCCAACGGGATCGACGCCGACTTCTTCATCGTCATGTGCCGGGTGGTCGACGAGTCGGGGGAGCAGGGACGTACCGGCCAGATGGCCCAGATCATCGTCCCCACCTCGACCAAGGGCGTCAACGTCGTGCGGGGCATCGGGATCTGGGGCCGACCGACCTCGGACCACTGCGAGGTCGTCTACGAGGATGTCCGCGTGCCGGTCGAGAACATGCTGGGCCGGGTCGGCGAGGGCCACCAGGCCGCCCAGGACCGCCTCGGCGCGGGCCGCATCTACCACTGCATGAACTCGGTGGGCCAGATGTGGCGGGCCTTCGACATGATGGTCGAGCGGGCGACGACCCGGCAGGTCCATGGCGGCCTGCTGAAGGACAAGCAGTTCATCCAGGGGTTCATCGCCGACAGCTACCAGGACATCATGGCGGCACGGCTCATGACCATCCACGCCGCCGAGAAGCTGGACCGTGACGACTCGGACGCACGCACCGACATCTCGGCGATCAAGGTCTTCGTCCCCGCCGCGTACCACCGGGTGGTGGACCGGGCCATCCAGGTGTGGGGCGCGGCGGGGATCTCGAACGACCTGCCCCTCGGCCTCATGTACCAGGGGGCTCGGACGCTCCGGCTGGCCGATGGCCCCGACGAGGTCCACAAGATCCTCATCGCGAAAAACGTGCTTCACCGCTACGAGGCGGGTGAAGGATGGGACTTCGGGAACTGAGCGACGTGCCGGCGAGCGAGGGCTGGCGCCTCGCCGGGGCCTCGCCACGCGGTTGATCGACGGGGAGCGAGCGGCGGCACCCACGGGGGTCAGGGGAGGGTGATGGAGCAGCGCAGGCACCGGAGGGGCGAGGGCGACGGGTTCGTCGTCGTCGCCGACGGGACGCGCCGCTGGGGACGCTTCGGGGCGGCAGGTGTGCTCGCCCGCCACGTGGCCGGTTCCGAGGTGTCGTACTTCGTCGCCCGCCGGTCGCTCTACTGCCACCAGGGGGGCACCTGGGCCATGCCGGGCGGGGCGCTCGACCCGGGCGAGACGCCCCTCGAGGGCGCGTTGCGGGAGTTCGCCGAGGAGATCGGCATCGACCTGGTGGAGTACGAGGTGGCCGCCGTCCACGAGGACGACCACGGGGGCTGGTCCTACTGGACCGTGGTCGTGGACGTCCCCTCCCCGTTCGACGCGCCGGCGTCGTTCAGCTGGGAGACGGATGACGCCCGCTGGGTCGCCGCCGGCGACCTGGCCGGCCTGGAGCTCTTCGGTGCCTTCCGCAAGACCCTGGAGCGGCTGGGGATCATCCCGCCGGGGTGAGGGGCGTCGGGCGGGTCGGGACCGGGAGAACGCCCGCTGTCCTGCTGCCACCCGGAAAGCCGCCCTGCCGCCCGGAAAGCCGCCCTGCCGCCCTCGGGTCCGGCAAGCCGCCCGCCTGTCGCTCGTCCCCGCCCCCATGGCATCATGGCCGGGCCGGCCGGTACGTGAACCGGACCGGGGGAGGGGACATGGCCGCACGACCACCCGTGACCGCCTGGGACACCGACTTCGACGTGCTGGATCCCAGCTACATCGCCGACCCGTTCACCATCTGGGACCGGCTCCGCAGCGCCTGCCCGATCGCCCACAGCGACCGTCGCGGGAGCACCTGGCTGCCGACCCGCTACGACGACGTGACGGCATTGGCCCACGACATCGAGCACTTCAGTTCGGAGCAGATCTCCGTCATCCCGCTGGAGGGACCGGTGCCCGAAGAGCCGGTCCTCCCCTACGGCATCCCGCCCATCTCGGCTGATCCGCCCCTCCACACCTGGACCCGTCGCCTGCTGCTGCCGTGGTTCTCCCATCGCCGTGTCGAGAGCTACGAGCCGATGACCCGGGAGCTGTGTGCGTCGCTGGTGGACGGGTTCGCCGGTTCGGGACGGGCCGACGCTGCGGCCGGGTACGCCCAGCAGATCCCGGTTCGGGTCATCGCCCACATCCTGGGGGTGCCGGGCACGCTGGCCGACGAGTTCACCGAGTGGGTGCGGGACGTCCTCGAGTTCGCCGACGATCCCGAACGCCGCCGCTACGGCTTCGAGCACCTGGTCGGCTACTTCGTCACCGAGATCGAGCACCGGCGCTCCGCGCCGGGTGACGACCTGCTCAGCACCCTGCTCCACACCGAGGTCGACGGCGAGCCCGTCGACGAGCGCCTGGTCCTGGGCACGGCCGCGCTGGTGCTCATCGCCGGCGTGGACACCACCTGGAGCGCCATCGGGTCGTCGCTCTGGCACCTGGCCACCCACGAGGACGACAGGCGCCGCCTGGTCGAGGACCCGGCACTCATGCCGCTCGCCATCGAGGAGTTGCTGCGGGCCTACTCACCGGTGACGATGGCCCGCGTGGTGACCGAAGACATCGAGTTCGGCGGATGCCCGATGCGTGCAGGCGACAAGGTCCTGATGAACTTCCCCGCGGCCAACCGTGACCCGGCCGCCTTCGACCGGGCCGACGAGGTCGTGCTGGACCGGGCCGTGAACCGGCACGTGGCCTTCGGATCGGGCATCCACCGGTGTGCGGGGTCGAACCTCGCCCGCATGGAGTTGCGGGTGGCACTGGAGGAGTGGCTGGCGAGGATCCCGGAGTTCGGCCTGGAGCCGGGTGCCGAGGTGACGTGGGCCGGCGGCCAGGTCCGTGGCCCCCGGCAGCTGCCGGTGGTGTTCCCGTGAGGATCCGTGTCGACCCGGACAAGTGCCAGGGCCACGCCCGTTGCTACGGGCTGGCGCCGGACCTCTTCGACGTCGACGACTACGGCCTGAGCTCCGTCGTGGGCGACGGCACCGTCCCGCCGGAGCTGGAGGACAAGGCCCGGCTCGCCATCGCCAACTGCCCCGAGTTCGCCATCGAGGAGCTGGCGGACTGACGCGTTCGGCCGGGCGGCCGGGATGCTGACGCCGTCGGCTGGCGGCCGTCGGCCGGGATGGCTGCGGGGGTCGGTCCCGGTGGCCATGTAGCGACCGGTGATGCCGGGTGGCCGCCCGTCTCAGCCGCCCGTCGTCGTGGTGGCGCTACCGGCCGATGGCGTGACGGTGATGTTGATGCCTGCCGGGACCAGCTCCTCCCAGGTGTTGCCTGGGGCCAGCGTGATCCGCTGCCCGCTCGATGTCGTGAAGACGTTGGGCTGGGTCAGCGATCCCCGGTTCCACGTGCCGGTGATGGCCGCGCCGTTCCGCAGGATCACGACGGGCCCGCTGCCGAGGGCGTTGACCTCCACTTCCTTCCCGCCGACATTGTTCTCGTACCAGGGGCCGATCGACGTCTGGACGGTCATGATGATCACGTTGGTGGCTGCCGATTGCGCGCCGTCGACGTGCGTGTCCGGTCCTGTGGCGTAGGCGCGGAGGTAGTTGTTGCCCGACGGGTTCCACGTCCACGTGACGTCAGACGTGCTGGAAAAGGGGATGTGGGCACTCGCTCCCGAGCCGGGGACGGCGCCGGCCGGCAGCGCCTTGCTGTACTGGAAGATCGGTGTCGGTGGCGTGGTGTCGTTCGGGTTGAACGCCCACAGGCTGGCCGTGTTGGCGAACGTGGCGTAGGGGGCCACCCGGCCCGGCTCGGTGATGATGGCCGAACCCCGCCCGCCGGAGTACAGGTTGTCGTCGATCAGGGCGCTGTTCTGCAGGAGGTTGATGACGGGGTTGATGCCGCCGGCGTGCACGAACAGCGGGTTCGACAACTGCGAGAGGATGCCGACGTCGGGCTCCCTGGCGGAGCGCAGGTCGCCGACGAGCGAGGCGCCCTGGCACTGGAACACGGCGAGCAGGCGGGTGATGGCGCCTTCCACGGGCTCCTCGAACACGATGTCGGCGTGGTTCAGCCCCGCTGACGGGCGATCCGAGGGGTAGTTCCCGATCTTGACGCCCAGCGCAGGCCGGGCCGGGACCTTGCCGCCGGGCGCCGGCAGACCGGTGAGCGGGCACGTGGGGCCGGCGGGCGGGGCGCTCGTCGTGGTCGTCGCCACCGCCACGTGCTTGGTGGTGGGCGAATTGCCCGAGGACACGGCGAGGGCGATGCCGGCTGCGACGATCAGCACGACGACGCCGGCGATGGCGTAGATCCACCAGCGGGAGCCTCCCGAGCCGTTCCCCTGGCGCAGCTCGCTGCGGGTGGGCTGGTCCGGGGCGCCCCCGCCCGGGGTGGCCGCGGCCGGAGTACCCTCCGGCGTGCTGGTGGCGCCCGTAGCGTTCGGGTCGTTCGGCGTGGTGGCGTCGTCTGGCGTGGTGGTGTCGTCGTCGGGCATCGCCGGGCGAGGCTAGCCGCGGCCGGACCGGGCGCTGGTGGCACCGGGCGGTCGTCCCACGGGGGCGGGCCGGTCGTCGGCCGGCTCGCGGCCTCCGGCGGGTGGGTGACCAGGGAGGGAACGGCCGAGCTCTCGAGCGGACCCTGCCCGTCGACCGGCTGGACCTCCCTCCGGTGACAGGTGCTTCGTACTGGATGCCGGTCCCGTGCATGCTGGTCCCGTGCGCATGTTCGTCGCTGCGTGGCCCCCTCCGGGGATCGTCGATCGTCTCCGTCCCGTGGTGGTGGATCTCCGGCGACGCCCCGGGAGCGATCCGTCGCTCCTCTCGTGGACGGCACCTGAGCGCTGGCACGTGACCCTGGCGTTCCTCGGCGAGGCCGATCCCGATGTGGTCTCCACCTCCCTGACCAGGGCAGCTGGCTCGTCGTGGTGGCCAGCGCATGCGCCGGTCGCCTCGATCGGCCCGTCGACCTCGATGCTCACCCCTTCCACGCTGTTCCTCCCGGTGGATGGGCTCGCGGGCCTGGCGGCAGCGGTCCGACGGGGGTTGGAATCCGTCGTGCCGGGTGCCGGCACCGTGGCCCAAGGCGGTGTCGCAGGTGTCGCAGGCCCGGAGGCCGCCGTCGACGGGCCGCACCGGTCCGACCTGCCCGACCAACCCTTCATCGGCCACCTGACGGTGGCCCGTTCCCGCCGCCGGGGCCGCCCGGACGCGCTGGCGCCACTGGTGGGCGTGCCGGTGCCGTCGGGGATCACCTGGGCGGTCACCGCGGCGTCCGTCGTCGCCACCGAGCCGTCCACCGGATCGTCGCGCTACGTCATCGTGGGAGAGATCCCCGTCGGCGGGCCGGCCGACGCCCCGGGTGGACCAGGCGGACGGCCTGCCGGAGGGGGACCGCCGGCTGGGGGACGGGGAGGACATGGCCCTGGCGGTAGCGGGGGACCGGAGTGTCCACCATCGAACGTCTGTTCGGGTCTAGAGTGACGGCGCGGCCGGAGCCGGACCGACCCCCGGAGCCTGTCACAGCCCGTTCGTAGGGTCGCCCCGACAGCACGTCCCGAGAGATCCCGAGGAGAAGCAGGCACATGGAACGTGAAAAGGCGCTCGACATGGCTCTGGGCCAGATCGAGAAGCAGTTCGGCAAGGGCTCGATCATGCGCATGGGGGAGAACCTCCACATGAACATCGAGGCCATCCCGACGGGGGCACTCGCCCTCGACCTCGCGCTGGGGATCGGAGGCCTACCCCGAGGCCGCATCGTCGAGATCTTCGGGCCGGAGTCCTCGGGCAAGTCGACCCTCGCCATGCACGTGGTCGCAGAGGCCCAGCGCAACGGCGGGATCTGCGCCTACATCGACGCCGAGCACGCCATGGACCCGGTGTACGCCAAGAACATCGGCGTCAACATCGACGACCTGCTCATCTCCCAGCCCGACACCGGGGAGCAGGCGCTGGAGATCGCCGACATGCTCATCCGCTCGGGCGCGCTCGACGTGCTGGTCATCGACTCGGTCGCCGCCCTCACCCCCCGGGCCGAGATCGAGGGGGAGATGGGCGACTCCCACGTCGGCCTCCAGGCCCGCCTCATGTCCCAGGCCCTCCGCAAGCTCACGGGCACGCTGTCGAAGTCGCGGACCATCGCCATCTTCATCAACCAGCTCCGCGAGAAGATCGGCGTCATGTACGGCTCGCCGGAGGTCACGCCCGGTGGCCGGGCACTCAAGTTCTACTCGTCGGTCCGGCTCGACATCCGCCGGACCGAGACGATCAAGGACGGCAGCGACCAGGTGGGGAACCGGACCCGGGTGAAGGTGGTGAAGAACAAGGTGTCGCCGCCCTTCAAGCAGGCGGAGTTCGACATCACCTTCGGCAAGGGCATCAGCCGCGAAGGCTCCCTCCTCGACGTCGGCGTCGAGCTCGGCTTCGTCAAGAAGTCGGGCGCGTGGTTCACCTACGAGGGCGAGCAGCTGGGTCAGGGGCGTGAGAACGTCAAGCAGTTCCTGATCGAGAACCCCCAGCTGATGGCGGAGATCGACGAGCGGATCCGGGAGCACCTGGCTGCCCAGAACGCGACCGACGAGAGCGACACGCCAACGGGCGCGATCGAGACGGTCGACCCTGACGACGAGCCGATCACGCTCGACTGACTGTCAGGATTGCGTCGACGGAGCCCCGCCCTTCGGGCTCAACGCTCCATCTCGCCGGCCCGGGACGATCATGCGACGTCCCGGGCCGTTGCGCGCCCGGCGGCTGTCCCCGTCGTGGGAGCCGATGCATGCCAGCCGAGATGTGGCCGTCAAGCCGTGGGAGCCAAGTCGTTTTGGCAGTTGAGACGTGACCGTCAAGAACAGTTCACCGGGAGTTCCCCTGAACGTCGCAACTCTCTCGCGGTCCGTTCACCCCGCCTCCGTAGGGTGCGACCCGTCATGTACGGACCAGCACCCACTCCCCGAGGGGAGCGGAGGGGGTGCTGGTCGATCGCAAGGAGAACCCCATCACCATGCACCTGTCCCGTCCCCGCCTGCTCGGACTCGCCGCACTGACCGCAGCGGGAGCCCTGCTGGCCGCCTGTGGCAGCTCCTCGGCGGCATCGCAGACGACCCAAGCCGCGTCGGCGGCGAAGGTGCCCCTCGTCGTCTACGCCGCCGAGGGATACGACCAGGCCGAAGTGACTGCCTTCCAGCAGGCGACCGGCATCCCGACGAAGCTCGTCGACCACTCGACGGGAACGCTGCTGGCCAAGATCTCGGCCGAGCGGAACAACCCGCAGTGGGGCGTCTTCTGGTCCGACGGCGCCGAGTCATATGCCGCCCTCGACCAGGAGCACATGCTGGTGCGCGGCTTCGAGCCGACGGCCGGCACCCTCAACGCCCTCGGCAAGGAGGTGGTCCCTGCCGACAAGAGCTACATCCCGACGGGACTGACCATCGCCGCAGCCGTCATCTACAACTCGGACGTCGTCAAGAACCCGCCCACCACGTGGTCGCAACTCCTCGAGCCCCAGTGGAACGGGGCGGTGGGCATGAACAACCCGGCCATCTCGGGCCCCACGTATCCGTTCGTAGCCGGCGTGATGCAGCAGCTCGGTGGCGTCACCCAGGGCGAGCAGTTCTTCACCCAGCTGAAGAACAATGGCCTGCACGTCTACGCGACGAACAAGGTGACGTTGACCGCCCTGTTGAACGGGACCATCAAGCTGGCCCTGGTCCAGAACTCGGCCGGCATCGGCTTCCAGTTCAAGGCGCCTCAGCTGAAGGTGGCATACCCGTCGAAGGTGAGCCTCCTTCCGAGCGTGATCGGGATCGACGCCAAGGCTCCGAAGCAGGAGATCGCCGAGGCCGAGCAGTTCGCGAACTTCATCTACAGCGCGAAGGGCCAGGCCGTCCAGCTCTCGGGTGACCCCCACGGCGACTCCCTGTTCTTCCCCGTGGTCCAGGGCACCACGCCACTGCCACAGGTGCCCGACCTGGCCAGCCTGCCGACCGACGCCCCGAACCCCGCAGTGTGGGGACCACGGGAGGCCAGCATCGACCAGTGGTTCACCAACAACATTGTCCAGTAGCGCTCCAACCACGGTCGCGCCCCTGTCGGCTCGCCCGATCGGCACCCGCGAGTGGCGGCGGTTCACCGCCGCCGCCACCCGGGTCGCCGAGCGGACGGGTTGGCCGCTCTTCTGGCTGGTGCTGGTGGTGGTCCTGCTGGTTCCCACCGCCTGCTTCCTCGTCCTGGCGGTCAGCCCACGCCTGTTCGACCAGGGTTCCGCCTGGTTCAGCACCGCCTCGTTCTCCCGGGCGCTCGGCGGCATCGCCGGCCAGGGAATGGTCGACTCGATCGCAGTCGGCGTGTCGGCGGCGGTGCTGGCGACGACGGCAGCGACCGCGCTGGCCTGGGTGCTCCAGCGGACGATGATCGCCGGCCGGCGGATCTGGGCGGTCGCCGTGTGGGCGGTCCTCCTCATGCCCAGCTACCTGATCGCCGTCGGTTGGCAGACGGTGCTCGACAAGGGAGGCGTTCTCAGCTCCCTCGGCTTCTACTCGGCAGGCCTCCGCTCCCTGTTCTTCGGACCGGTCGGCTACACGTTCATCCTGGCGTTGAAAGGCGCCCCGTTCGCGTACTTCGCCGTCGCCGCCGCCATGGCCGGCATCGGGCGCAGTTACGAGGAGGCAGCACGGGTGCACGGCGCCAGCCGGCGCACCCGCATGACGACGACGGCATCGCTGATCCGGCCCGCACTGTTCGCCGCCCTCATCATCGTGTTCGCCGAGTCCATCGCCGACTTCGGGACCGCCGTGGTCATCGCCCCGAACGCCCACTTCCCGATAGCCACCTACACGCTGTACACGGCTCTCTCCAGCTACCCCGCCGACTTCGGTGTGGCGGCGGTGGTGGGGTGGATGCTCGTCGCCTCGGTGGCGGTGGCGCTCGTCATCCAGCGGCGCCTCATGGCGCGCCGTTCGTACGCGGTGCTGGGCGGGCGGATGCGTCCGGCGGTTCCGGTCCGTCTGGACCCGCTCCGCCGCACCCTCGCGTTCGCCGGCGTGTGCACCTTCTTCCTGCTGGCACTGGGCATCCCCGTGCTCGGAGCCGTCGTGTCGTCGCTCCTGGAACCGTTCCATCACCTGGGTCTGCACACCCTGACGGTGAGCGCCTACCGGGGGATCCTCTCCAGCACCGCCCTGGGCGCGCCGATCGACGTCTCGTTCAAGATGGCGCTGATCACGGCGTGCGTGACCCTGGTGCTCGCCAGCGTGGTGGCGCGTCGCCTGGCGGCCGGCCGCCTCGATGCCGTCAGCAAGGTGATGGACCTGACCCTCATGGCAGCCGTCGCCCTGCCCGGCCTCGTCCTAGCCGCCGGGTACATCTTCGCCTACAACCTTCCCGTCGTCGGCACGCTCGGCATCCACATCTACGGGACGCTGTGGGTGTTGGGGATGGCCTACCTGGCCGGCGCCCTGCCCTCGACCAGCCGCATCCTGGTCGGCCCGATGACCCAGGTGCAGGGCTCGCTGCTGGCGGCGGCGCGTGTCCACGGTGCGTCGACCGCCACCGCCTGGCGCAAAGGGGTACTCCCCCTGCTCGCCCCCAGCCTGATCTGGGCGTGGCTGTTGACCTTCGCCACCACGTTCCTCGAGCTTCCGGCGTCGGAGCTCCTCTCGCCACCCGGGGTCAAACCGATCTCGGTGGCGATCGTCCAGGTGCTCAACAAGTCGGACCTGTTCCGGGGGACGGCCCTGTCGGTGGTCGCACTCCTCGTCGACCTGACGATGATCGTGCTGGTGACGGTGGGATTCCGGGTGCTGGCACCGAAGGGCTGGCGGAAGGTGGGGGCCCGTGTCTTCTGAGCCCGCCAGCCCGAGCGGATGGGCACGGCAGTCGGCATCGGCACGACAGGCGACCTCGGCGCGTCAGCCAGCATCGGCGCGTCAGACAGCGCGGCTGGAAGAACGGGGGCAGGTGCGAGCGGAGCACGGGCGGGATCCCGTGCCGCCCATCACGTCCCCCGGTGCGAGAGGAGCGACACCGTGACCATGGACCACGCGCCCGCAGTCGAGCTGCGGGCACTGTCGAAGCGCTACGGCAGGACGGAGGCGCTCGCCGGCGTCGATCTCGACCTGGCTCCCGGTTCCTTCACAGTGCTGCTCGGGCCATCCGGCAGCGGCAAGTCCACCCTGCTCCGGTGCGTGGCGGGAATCGAACGCCTGTCGTCGGGGACGATCGTCTTCGACGGCCAGGCGGTGGCCGGTCCGCGCCAGCACCTGCCGGCCGAGGAGCGGGGCCTCGCCATGGTGTTCCAGGACTACGCCCTGTGGCCCCACCTCTCGGTCGTCGACAACGTTCGCTTCGCCCTCCGGCGCTTGCGGTTGGGCAAGGCCGAGTCGGTGGCGCGTGCTGCCGCCATGCTCGATCGGGTGGGGCTGACCGGCTTCGCCGACCGGTATCCGGCCGAGCTCTCCGGGGGCGAGCAGCAGCGGGTGGCGCTGGCCCGTGCCCTCGTCGCCGGCCCCGGACTCCTCCTCTTCGACGAGCCGCTGTCGAATCTCGATGCGGACCTCCGTGAGCGGCTCCGGGTGGAGATCGCCACCCTGACCCGCGAGACGGGGGCCACCGCCCTGTACATCACCCACGATCAGTCCGAGGCGTTCGCCCTGGCCGACCGCATCGGCGTCCTCGACCACGGACACCTCGTCCAGGTGGGGTCGGCCGAGGACCTTTACCGCGACCCGGCGACGCCCTTCGTCGCCCGATTCACCGGTCTGGCCGGTGAGCTCCCCGGTGTGGTCGAGCATGCGGCATGGAGCGATGGCTGCAGGGTCCGGGTCGAAGGCCTAGCCATCGGCGCGCGCCAGGGGACGGGTACGTCGCTCGCCGGCGGCCAACGGGTGCGGGTGCTGGTGCGGGCCGCATCCGCCACCATCGATGACGGGACAGATGGGCACCCGGCCGGACTCCCTCCTGCCCTGGGGTCGGCACCCTCGGCCGTCGTGCCGGCCGTCGTCAGCGACGTCGCCTTCCGGGGCCGCGGTTACGACCACGTGGTCGAGGTCGAGGGTGGGCACCGGTTGACGGGCATCTTCCATGCCCGGCGGATCGAGCGGGCCACGCAGGTCTCGCTTCGGATCGACGCGTCCGGGTGCATCGCGTTCCCGGACGGACCGGCCATTCCCGGCGCCCGGGCCGGCACCGGATCGGGAACGGGAACTGGCACAGGAGCGGCGCCCGGACGTTCCGGTGCAACTGTTCCCACCCGGTCGGACGAGCCGCTTGCGGCCGCCCGGCAGGGGTGAGGTGCGCGGCGTGAGCGGGACCAGCAGTGTGGGTGGGGGCGGCGTGCTGTGGCGCTCACGCGCCGGGTGCGTCGAGGTGGTGCTCGTCCGCCACCGGGCTACGGGGCGGTGGGAGCTCCCGAAGGGAAAGGCCGAGGCGGGAGAGGCACCTTCGGACACGGCACGCCGCGAGGTCGCCGAGGAGACGGGACTCGACTGCCGGCTTGTCGAGCTCGTGGCGGAGGTCCACTTCCGTCACGACGACAGGTGGCGAGCGGTCCGCTACTGGTTGATGGATCCCGTCGATGCCGACCCGGAGCCCGTCCCGCGGGAGGGGACCGAGATCGCCGAGGCGCGCTGGTCCGAGATCGGTGGCACCCGCCCACCCGCCTGCCAGCCCTATGACGCGCTGGTGCTCACGAGAGTTGCCGAGGTGCTCGCCCGTCGAGGTATCGCCCTTCCGAGTGAACCGGTGCCCGCTGGCAATGGCTGGCGGCTCGTGCGGGATGCCGGCCCTGGTAGCCGGTGGGTCGCCGAGGGCGAAGCGGGCGAGGTCGTGGCCCGCCTGGCACCGGACGACGTGTCGCCCGGGTCGGAGTGTGCAACGGTGGTGGCGCAGTCCGGCGGACGGGTGGCCGGCACGGCTGCCGGGGAGGTGTGATCGTGACAGGTGCTGTGACCGTCCATCCCGACATGGCGGTCCTGGTGGTGGCGGTCTTCCTCGCCAGCGCGGTGGAGATGGTCGAGGCCCTCACCATCGTCCTGGCTGTCGGCGTCACGCGTGGCTACCGCACCGCTCTCTCGGGGGTCGTAGCCGCCGTCGCCGTCCTCGGCGCGCTCGTGGCCACGCTCGGACCTGCTCTGGTCCACTACGTGCCGCTCGGAACCCTCCGCCTGGTGGTCGGCGGCCTGCTCCTCGTCTTCGGGCTTCAATGGCTTCGCAAGGCGCTGCTCCGGGCAGCCGGGCTCAAGGCCAAGCACGACGAGGATGCCATCTTCGAGCGCCAGGTCGATGCGCTCCGGCGTTCGGGTGTGGCTCCCCACCGGGACCGGACCGGGTTCGTCGTCGCCTTCAAGGGGGTCTTCCTCGAGGGCCTCGAGGTGGTGGTCATCGTCATCACCCTCGGATCGACCTCGCACGACGTGGGAGTGGCTGCAGCGGCCGCCGGGGCAGCCGTCCTCGTCGTGGCCGTTGCCGGTCTCGCCGTGGCCCGCCAGCTCTCGGCCGTTCCGGAGAACGCGATGAAGATGGGCGTCGGGCTGATGCTGGTGTCGTTCGGCACGTTCTGGTCAGGGGAAGGGATCGGCGTCCACTGGCCAGGCTCTGATCTCGCCATCCCGGTGCTGGTGGCCTGCTACGGCGGCATCGCCTGGATGGCCACGGCCGCGCTGCGCCGGACAGGCGCACGGCTTCGTGGTGGCGCCGAGGCCGCCTCCCCCATCGGCTCGGATGTCGCTGATCGGTCGGCGGTGGGGCGGTGAACGTGATCCGGGGGAGAGCGCCTTCTCGCGCAGACAGGTCCGGCCAGCGTCGGCGACCGGCAGCGGTGCGTGCCGTGGCGGCGTTCGGGTCGTTCTGGTGGGAGTTCCTGGTCGGCGACACCCCGGAGCTCTTCGTCGGCGCCGTGGTCGTGCTCGGCGCCACGGGAGCGTTGTGTGTCGACCACGGAGCCCGCGCCCTGGCCGCCGTGCTCCTACCGGTGGCCCTCGTCGCCGTCCTCGGCCTGTCCCTCGTCCGGGCTGCCCGCCGGCAGGCGCCGCCGGGTGGCGCACCGGGGCGGGAGGAGCCCTCCTAGTCGGCGTTGCTCGGCGTGCCCACCGGGACCGAACCTGACGTGCGGTAGGCGGATCGCCACGTGCCCGTCGACGGGTGGCTGGCGCTGGCCGGCCCGATGGCGATGACGGCGTAGAGGTTCTCCATCGCCCGCTGGAGCGGTTGCACGACGGCCGGACTGGCCGGAGGGAGGACATTTCCCGGAATGTCCGAGTCACCCGTGATGGAGCCGACCCAGGTGGCTGTACCCGAGTCGAAGACGCCTCCACCGGACGGAGTCGTGTACCACGTGACGTCGGAGTAGTTGCCGCCCCGGTTTGCCACGAGCGAGTGGGCGAGGACGTCGACGTTGGCCGGGCCCTCCTGGCCGGGGACGTAGCGGTCGAACTCGCCCTGGACGACGAGGGGCAGGCGCTGGCCGGCCGCCAGCCCGGTCCCCTGGAACAGCCACGACGCGGGATCGCCGACCACCAGGTCGGCACGGGCGCCGATGTCCTGGTAGGTGCTGCCGATGAGCCGGCACTCGGGACGCGACACCGGGGGCTGCGGCCAGTTCACGGTCACGATGGCGTCGTCGACCCCGTACATGGGGTCCTCGGTCGCCGACTTGTAGCAGACCTGCTGGCGGTCGGGCCCGAGCGCTGAGGGCTGCATGCGGATCTGCCGGTAGGAGGCGTTGGCACCGAGGAACGCCAGGTTCGTCCCCGCATCGAGCGCTTGACGTGCACCGTCTCGCATCTGCAGCGACCAGTATTCGTCGTGGCCGAGGCTGACGAGGGCGCGATGGTTGGTGAGGAGCTGGGGCCGGGCATGGAAGTCGACGTCGGTCCAGTAGGTGACGTCGAGACCGAGGCGCTCCGCTTGGTAGAGGACGGGGAGCTCGTTGCCGACGAAGTCCGCCGCGCCCGATGCCCAGTCGTGGTCATAGGGGCGATCGAAGGAGACGATCCGGGCCCGGTCGGCGAAGCTCCCCCCGGGACCGGGCGCGTGCACGTAGGACAACTGTCCACCGGCGTTGCCGAAGTACAGGCTGTACCCCCCCCACCGGTTGTAGGCCTGCCAGGTGGTCACACTGTGCTGGATGACCACCGCCGCGTGCGAGCTGTCGTCGCGGACGCAGAGGGGGACGAACTGCTGCTCGCTGGTGACGCCGACCAGCTTGAGCAGGTAGGCCCCCGGAGGCCAGGTGTCGTCCACCGTGAAGGTGAGCGACGGTGACCAGTGGCACTCGATGGTGTTGGTCGGCGACACCAGGCTCGGTGCTGGCTGGCGGATGCCGGTCACCTCGTCGGACTGCCATACGAGCCGCGCCCCGACACGGTCGTAGTAGCCCATCCGGTAGGCCTCGACGTGGAAGTGGGCGGCCTTGGTGCTCACGAAGAGTGTGACGGCGTCACCGGACTGGGCGCTCACCCGGTCGGCGAAGCCTTCGATGTCACCGGCGCGCTGCGGGGTCGTGACCCACCACGCATGGCCTGGCTTGGCGTTCTCGGCAACGATGGCAGGCGAGATGGGCAGGAGGACGCCTGACGACGTTCGGGCCAGCGCCGGGCCCGGCACGGTGGTCGAGGTGCTCGACGGCGATCCCGGCTGCCTCGTCGCACGAGGCCTGGTGCGGGCCTTCGTGTTGGAGCCGGTCGACTCGGCTCGGACGACCCCGTAGGCGCCGGCCCCTGCCACGAGCGCGCCTCCGGCGACGAGCGCACCGGTCAGGAAGCGCCGCCGGTCGAGCCCCGGCGGCGGTGCCGCAGTGCCGACGTCCCCCGGACCTGAGTCGTCGGCGTCGGTGGTCGTGGCCTCCCCACGCTCTGCGCCCGGGTCGCGGCGGTGTCCGTCGTCGGCCGGTCCTGGCTCGGTGGGATCCTCGTCACGGACGCTGGCCACGGAGGCTCACCATACCGGCGCCCCGGCCATCGGGGCCGTGCGGCACTACGCTCGGTCGATGGTCTACGTGCTGGCGGCCACCGCGGCGCTGGTCAGCGCGACCGCCGGGGTCCTCCAACGGCTCGGGGTGGAGTCGGCCCCTGCCGACGCGACGATGCGTCTGGGCCTCCTCGGCCATGCGCTGCGCCGGGGTGTGTGGCTCCTCGGGTTCGCCCTCCTCCTGGGACAGTTCGCCCTCCAGGCCACGGCGCTCCGCTTCGGCGACCTCACCCAGGTGCAACCGCTCCTCACCCTGGACCTGTTGTTCCTGGTCGGCATTCTGGCCGTCTTCTTCCACCAGCGGCCGGGGCGATCCGAGTGGGTCGGTGCTGGGGCGATCGTCGGCGGGTTGGTGGCGTTCCTCGTCGTCGCCCGACCCCGGGTGTCGGTCCACCAACCGTCGACCACGGCATGGCTGGTGGTGACCGGGGCGGCCGTCGCTGTCGCGGTCCTCCTGGTGATCGTGGCCCGGCGCGGTCCTCGGTGGTGGCGCGCCGCAGCCCTCGGAACGGCGGCGGCAGCACTCTTCGCCTACAACGCCTCGACCACGAAGTCCACCACCGAGATCATCACCCACGGGTGGGGGCACGTCCTCGCTGCCTGGCAGGTGTACGCCATCGCCGTCACCGGCGGGGTCGGGTTTTTCCTCCTCCAGGCGGCGCTTCACGCCGGGCCGATCGCAGCATCGAGGGCGGCCATCGTGACGGTCAACCCCCTGGCCAGCATCGTCGTAGGCGTTGCCGCGTTCGGCGACCGGATCCGCACCGCGCCGGTCGACCTGGCGGGTGAGGCGCTCGCCCTGATCGTGCTGTGCGCTGGAGCGGTGGCCTTGGCCCGCTCCCCGATGGTGAGCGGCGCGGTCGACGAGGTGCTGGCATCGGGGCTGCGGTCGAAGTCGGCTGGTCGGGCGGGAGAACAGGCGGAGGCCGGTCACCTGATGGCTGGGGCAGCCGGGGTGGCTGGGGCAGCCGGGGTGGCGGAGGTGGCTGCCGTGGCCGGTGGTGTGCCGCCCCAGCCGGCGACCGAGCCGTGAGCGGGTTCTGCCGCCCGCTCGCCTACCGCCGATGACGGGTGGAGGGGACGCACCTGCCGGTGCGAGGGAACGCGTCCGGGCTGAGGGAGAGCGCGTGCTCGACCATGCCGTCTGGCACGCCCTCACCGGGCCCCAGCAGGCCGTGGCCATCGCTGATGGGGCGGCCGTCCGCTACCGGGCGACCGTTGCGCCGTTCGGTGCGCTCCACCCCGGAGCGATCTCCGCCGGGGGCGACGCGCTCACCGAGGCGTGGGTCGACATGGCGAGGGTCGTGGGTCCTGGCGGCTCGGTCGGCGTCACCGGCGACCGGCTGGTCGTGCCGGCGGGGTGGCAGGCGGTGCGGGAGGGCATGGCACTCCAGATGGTGGGGACGGATGTGCGTTCCGAGCCCGACCCCCTGGCCGTGACCCTGGGGTCGGCTGACGTCGACGAGATGCTGGCGCTTATCGAGAGGACCAGACCGGGGCCGTTCCTGGAGGAGACGGTGACGTTGGGGGGCTATCTGGGACTCCGGGTGGACGGCCGGTTGGTGGCCATGGCCGGTGAGCGAATGCGACCACCGGGCCACGCGGAGATCAGCGCGGTGGCCACCCTCCCGACCGCTCGTGGACAGGGCCTCGCGAGCCGGCTGGTGCGGGCGGTGGCGGCGGCGATCGCCGGCCGCGGGGAGATCCCCTTCCTGCACGTGGCGGCGGACAACGTGGAAGCAGCCCGTCTCTATCGGCACCTCGGCTTCGAGGTACGACGGTCGGTGCTGTTCCAGCACCTCCGGCTGCAGCAGCGCTGAGCGTCGGCGTGGCGGGACGGTTCCCGCTGCTTCGGAGGCCTCCTCGGCGCCGTCAGCGCGGCGACCGGGGCGGGGACGCCGGCGGGGGAGCGGCCAGCAGGTCTGCGAAGCGGGTCCGCAGGTCGGACACGTCGTCAGGTGCGAACGAGCGCTCGAGGTTCCTCGGGCTGGTGGGGTCGGTGCGGCCCCAGGCGCTCCTCCGAGTGGCGACCACCACGGCGCCCACCCCGACGATCAGCCACTCGGCGACGACGGCCACCACGGCCAGCCCCACGACCCCCAGGACGAAACCCGTCAGCCACGCCATCGCTTCGCACCCTTCCTGCTGGTCCATCGGCTCGGGTGCCGTGCGGCCCCACTGCCACCTTCCGGGGACGTGCCCGGCACCGCAGATGCCCCGATCGGCGCTGCCGGGTCGGGGCCGAACGGGCCCTCTCGTCCCTCTCGATCCCATGGTCTGCCCAGCGTGTGGCGGGCGGCAGCGTGAAAACCGTGGGAACTCGGAGGTGTTACCCGTGATTCCTCGCTCCCGCCCGGGATCTCGCGGGCTTAATCTCGGGCCGTGGACTCTCGGGATCCGTCGGGCGACGGGCAGTCGCCGAGCCGCCCGATCCGGGTGGTGGTGGTGGACGACCACGCACTGGTTCGGGAGGGGATCTGCGAGCTGCTGGCCCAGCATGCCGATCTCGAGGTCGTCGGCGTCGCCTCGTCGGTGGCCGAGGCAACAGCGGTGGTGGCGTCGACGGCCCCGCAGGTGGCCCTGGTGGACTTCCGCCTGGGGGACGGCAGCGGCCTGGACATCCTGGCGGCGACCCAACGGGACGGGATCGCCGTCCGGGTGCTGATCGTGAGCGCCTTCGACGACCCGGCGTACGTCACCGAGGCCGTCACCCGGGGTGCCTCCGGCTACCTGTTGAAGACGGCCACCAGCGACGAGTTGGCCGGCGCCGTCCGCGCTGTCGCCGCCGGCGCCATCGTTCTCGACCAGAGCCTCGTGCACCTGCTGTCCCATCCGGCGCTACGCAGCGATCCACCCGCACTGGCCGGGTTCACCACCAGGGAGCTGCAGGTGTTGACCTGCCTGGCCAGCGGGTGGACCAACCGCCGTGCGGCCGAGGAGCTGGGCCTCAACGTCCGGACCGTCGAAGGCTACGTGACAGAGCTCCTGGCCAAGCTGGGGGTGGCATCCCGGACCGAAGCCGCACTGTGGGCGGCGCGCCACGGGGTGGCGCCGGCCTCGGGTCCGCCATCGGGATGATCGCCCGCGCCTGGCGTGATGCGCTCCACCCCCCGTTGCGCGACCCGCGCTTCTGGGTCGTCCAGGTCGTCCTGCTCCTGATCGCCGCCTTCCACCTGCTCGGAGACCAGGTCGGCGTCCTGCGCTCCACACCGTTCCCGGCCTCGGAGACGGTCGGGTTGCTGCTCGTCCCGATCGGCTACGCAGCGGCGGCCTTCGGGCTCGGGCCGTCGGTGGCCACTGCTCTGTGGGCATGGGTCATCTGGATGCCGGACCTGCTGCTGCCCAACGACGAGGGCCAACCGTTCGCCGACGTCCTCGAATTGACCCTGATCACGGCGGTCGCCGTCCTGGTCGGGTTCCGCATCGAGCGGGAGCGTGCCGCTCGCGCCACGGCCGAGCGTGCCGATGCCGAGCACCAGGCAGCGGAGCAGCGTTACCGGAGCCTGCTCGACGCTCATGCGTCCCCCACCCTGCTCATCGACGCGGCGGGCACGGTGGTCCTGGCCAATCCAGCGGCCCGGGAGGTGTTCGGCGACACGATCACGGGCAGCCCGGCTGCCGAGGTGGGCATCGAGGACGGATGGCGCACGACCGACGTCGACGGCGCGGCGCCGGCCCACTCCCTGGTGGTGGGGACCGGGAACGACGCCCGCGAGTTCCGGGTCCAGTCCACCGTGGTGGCGGGTCTCGGCACCCCCGGTGAGCAGACCGTCCAGGTCGTGCTCCATGACGTGACCGCGGAGGCACGCGAGGGACGCAGCGCCCGCGCCTACGCGAACGACCTGGTCAAAGTGCAGGAGGACGAGCGCCGTCGGATCTCCCAGGAGCTCCACGACGAGCCGGTCCAGCGCCTGGTCCACCTGTCGCAGCGACTGCTGGCAGCCGAACGGGCCGCCGGCCTGGCAGGCGGCGGTGAGGCACTGGCCGATCCCATCCGTGACGCCCGCCAGGAAGCGATCGACGTGATCGCCGAACTACGGGCGCTGGCACGAGGCCTGCGGCCGCCCGTCCTCGATGACCTGGGGCTGGTCGCCGCCGTGGAGGCGCTCCTCGACGAGACCAACGGCGATGCGGTCCGGACGCTGGACGTGGAAGGGACCCCGAGGCGGTTGGCTCCCCAGGTGGAGTTGGCTGTCTTCCGGATCGTCCAGGAGTCGGTGCGCAACGCCGAGCGCCATTCCGGTGCCACCCACATCAACGTCTGCCTGGCCTTCTCGCCCGAGGAGTGCCGAGCCACCATCGCCGATGACGGCACCGGGATCGTCACGGACGCACCACCCGGTCTGGGCCTTCTCGGCATGCGGGAGCGTGCCGACGCCGTCGGTGCCCACCTGGAGGTGGGGCCGGGCCGTCAGGGAGGGACGACGGTCGCCGTGACCGTGCCCCACAGCTGAGTTCTCGCGCCTGGTCCCGGGCCCGTAGGGCTGGTCCCGGGCCCCACGCCCCACGCCCCACGCCCGTACCCGGCCCGGGCCCCACGCCCGTCTCGGCGTCGCACTCCTGGCACTACGCCGCACCCGCCCGCCCCCGTTACGGGAAACACCGAACCACCCCACCAAGGAATTACGGGGCGCGTTCACGGTGGTAGCTCGCTGCCCTGCGCGACGGTCCTTCCGCAGAATCGCTGAAGGTGCCGGCAGAGCCGTTGGGGCGATCCGGTACCGGACCAGCGTGGCGCACCATGCGCTGCGTAGAGCCAAGGAGGTTGGGTCCGCATGGATACTGCAACTCGGGGAGATGCGATGTCTGCTCAGGCTGGCCGCAGCCGGGCGGGCCGTGGCCGGCGCTGGCTGTTGGTCGCCGCCGGCGCACTGGCTGCCGGCGGGGCACTGACCGCCTGCAGCTCGAACAGCAGCGCCAGCAACACCACCACCGCCCCTCCCCCCGTCACCGTGCACGTGGCCACGGTCGTGATGGACGGCGGGATGGTCAATCACAGCGGGTGGCCCATGTACCAGCCGTCGGACATCACCGTGCCGAAGGGCGCCACGGTCGACATGACCATCTACAGCTACGACACGGGCACCGCCCCGCTCCCGTCGAACATGGCGATCTACACCAAGGCCACCGGTGTCGCCGACCTGACCGAGGGCGGCCAGCCGGTCACCACCGTCGCCGCCTCCGACGTGGCCCACACCTTCACCGTGCCCCAGCTCGGGATCAACGTGCCCTACGGCGTGGCACCGACGGCAGCTGCCAACAGCGAGCAGAAGCCGCTGGTCGTGACGTTCAGCTTCAAGGCGACCAAGGCCGGCACCTTCACCTGGAAGTGCATGGCTCCGTGCGGCAGCGGCTCTGACGGCATGAGTGGCCCCATGGCGACCATGGGCTACATGGAGGGCAACCTGACGGTGGCGTGAGCCGACCGTCCACGGAAAGCGCGCAGGATATCTCGAGGGCGAAGGAGGAGCAGGGCATGACACCGGTAGGGCACCATCAGAAGGGAGGCAGGCGAGCGGGGGGTGACCCCGCTCGCCTGCCGGCCCGCCGGCACGAGGGCGCCGGTAGCCGTCACCGGTCCCTCCTGCGCACGGCGGCGGTGCTGGGAGCCGGGGCCACGATCGCCCTGTCCCTCGCCGCCTGCTCGTCGTCGAGCGCGAGCGGGAACGGATCGTCGACAGCCGGGCTGACGGCGAGCACGGTGACCGTCCACCGCACGATGGAGATCCAGACGGGGAAGATGGACGGGCGGTCCGGGTGGCCCCGCTACTCCCCCTCCGGCTTCACCGCCCCGGCCGGCGCCACCGTGGTGCTGACGATCGTCAGCTACGACGACGGGACCGCGCCGCTGCCGCCGGCGTCGCCGTGGGGCCAGGTGTGGGGCGCCGACGCCACCTACGGGGCGACCACGGGTGGCACCGAGCTGGTCGACGGCTCGCCGGTGCACAGCATCCCGAACGACCAGGTGGCCCACACCTTCACCATCCCCGGGCTCCTGATCAACGTGCCCATTCCGGCGGCCCAGTCGTCCAGCCACCCGGTCACCGTCACGTTCACCTTCCGGGTGACGAAGAAGGGGACCTTCGACTGGCTGTGCGCCGCTCCGTGCGGGAGCGGGGAGACGGGCATGGGCGGAGCGATGAACACCGACGGCTGGATGATGGGACACGTCACCTTCACCTGATCGGGTCGGGGGCCACCGGCCCCGGCCGCCGTCCGTCATGGAGTGAGACACGAGGGAGAACTGCTGTGAGCTGGTTGATCGATCCACATCTGAACGAGCCCGACGGGAGCGAGGGGAGCACTCCGCTCTCGGTGCTCGACGCACACCCCGGAGGGTCCTGCTCGTCGGGCTCGTCCTGCTCGTCGGGGACGTGCCTTGTACCCGATGCCGGCGACGACGCCGAGGACCCGTCGGTGTCGCGCCGGTCGTTCCTGCGGCTGCTCGGCATCGGCGCCGGCGCAGCCGCGGCGGTGGGTGCCGGGGTCGAGCTCCTCACCTACCGGGAGTACGCAGCCGGAGCGGCCGCCGCCAACGGCACCACCAAGGGCGGTGCGGTGAGCGGGGGTGCCGCCGCCTCCATGGCCGACCCGTCGGCACCCCCCACCCACCAGTGGGCCATGGTGATCGACCTGCGCAGCTGCAACGGGTGCAAGTCGTGCACGGCGGCGTGCCAGAAGGCGCACTCGTTGACCCAGGAGCAGACGTGGATCGACGTGTTCACCATGACCAGCAGCACGGGCAAGGAGTTCCCCTTCCCCCGGCCGTGCATGCAGTGCGAGAACCCCCCGTGCCTGCACGTGTGCCCGGTGCACGCCACCTACCGGCAGGACCAGGGTGTGGTGCTGGTCAACGAGACCCGGTGCATCGGCTGCCGTATGTGCATGGCCGCCTGCCCCTACCAGGCCCGCTACTTCAACTGGAACTCGGGCACCAAGTACCCCGACACGGGCATGCCGCAGGACGCCCAGTTCCCGGTTCCCCAGCGCCTCGGGACGGTGGGCAAGTGCACCTTCTGCGTGGGGAACCTCAACAACGGCCTCATGAGCGAGTGTGCGGCCGGCTGTCCGATGGGCGCCATCTACAACGCGGACATCATCACCGACGTCGCCGTGAACTCGATGGGCAACACCGTGAAGCTCTCGAAGTTCCTCAACGACAACGACGCAGTCACCTTCAAGCCGGAACAGAACACGCATCCGAGGGTCTGGTACATCCTCGGCCACGGCCAGGACCTCGACGCTGACGTGTCCCAGGACACCTCGAGTGCCGCGAGCTGATCGCCATGACTGAGACGACAGGAACAGGTCGGGCGATGGACGACGCGCAGGCAAGTGGGCGGACGGGAACGAGTGGGAATGCGGAGGCGACAGTGAGCGAGACAGGAACGGAGAGCGGGGCGGCTTCGGTGGGCCACAGCGGCCACGGGGCCAATCCGGAGTGGTCCCGGGCAGTCCGGAGTGCGGCCATGCGGCCGATGATGGAGAAGCCGGGCGCCCTGTGGAAGGCAGGTGCTGGCGTTCTGGCGCTGGTGGTGCTGGCCGGGATCGGTGCCTGGATCTACCAGTTGAAGCACGGCCTGGGATCGGCCGGCTACAACGACCAGGCCTTCTGGGCCGTCTACATCGTCGACGTCATCACCTTCATCGGCGTCAGCTACGGAGGCGCGGTGATCTCGGCCATCCTTCGGCTGACCGGCCAGAGCTGGCGGGCTCCCCTCACCCGGCTGGCCGAGGGGATGGCACTGGTCACCGTGCTCATCGGTGGGGCGTTCATCTTCCCCCACCTGGGCCGGCCCGAACGCTTCCTCAACATCGTTGCGTACCCGAACATGTCGTCGCCGCTGGTGTGGGACTTCCTGGCCATCGCCACCTACACCGTCGCCACGATGATCTTCTTCTACCTGCCCCTCATCCCCGACCTGGCCATCGTCCAGCGCACGCTCGGTTCGGCCGAGGGCGGGATCCGCCGGGCCGCCTACCGCTTCCTCTCCTTCGGGTGGCTTGGCAACGACAGGCAACGGCGCCTTCTCCACGGTGCCCTCACCATCGTCGCCCTCCTCATCGTGCCCCTGGCCGTGTCCGTCCACTCGGTGCTGTCGTGGGCGTTCGCGGTGACCAGCCGGCCCGGCTGGGCGGAGACGGTGTTCCCGCCCTACTTCGTGGTGGCCGCCCTGTACTCGGGGACGGCGCTGGTGATCGTGACAGCCGCCGCCTTCCGCAGGGGCTACCGCCTCCAGCGCTTCATCACCAAGCGCCACTTCGTCCGCCTCGGGTACCTGATGGCCGCCCTCGGCCTGGTGTACGCCTACCTGACCTTCGCCGACCTGATCTCGGAGGGCTACACCGGCATCACCAGCGGTTGGATCCGCGAGACGGTGGTCGGCCGCTACGCACCGGCCTTCTGGATCTACGTGGTCTTCGGCGAGATCCTGCCCATCGTCCTGGTGGCGGTACGCAGGACGCGGAACGTGGCCGGCATGACGGTGGCGAGCGTCGGTGTGGTCATCTCGCTGTGGATCAAGCGGATCGTCATCGTGCTGCCCCCGGTGACCCAGCCACTGGTCGCAGGGCAGTGGGGCTCCTACCACTTCACCTGGGTGTCGATCACGATCACCCTGGCCGGCGTGGCCGCCATCCCGCTGTCGCTGATGCTCCTCTTCCGCTACATCCCGGTGATGTCCATCGACGAGATGGAGGAGGCGGGCCCGATCGGGTCCTTCGAGCAGGTCTCCACCGAGACGGAGAAGGCCATCGCCGAGGGCACCGTGGGTGCCGAGACCAAGGTGCCGGTCGGGGCCATGGCGGCGGCGAGCGTCCCTGCACCTGCCGGCCGGCGCCCGCTCACCTGGCTGCGTCGGCCGCGGGGTGCCACCACCGCGGTGGTCGTTGCTGCCGTCGCCCTCGGGCTCGTCGCCCTCATCGGTGGCGGTGCCAAGGCAGCGGGTGCGGCCACGCCGGCCCAGCCGGCTTCCGCCCAGCCGGCCACGGCCCAGCCCGCAGCCAGCCAGGTCGCGCCGTCCACCCCGGTAACGCTCGCCGTCACGCAGCCGGCGGCGGGGAAGTCGGCCCTCGACCTGACGGCGACCGTCGGTTCGCCATCCGCCCCCGTTCCCTCCGGGACGACGGTGACCTTCTACGTGATGGTCAACCAGTTCAACGGGAGCGGGCAGATGCAGATCGGCCAGGCCACGACCACCGCCTCGGGCGTCGCCCAGTTCACCTACGAGCCGACCTGGACGGGCGAGGAGCAGTTCGTCGCCCAGGTGGCCGGCCCTGCCGGGTCGGTGGCCGGGAGCGCGTCGGCCTCCTACAAGGTCACCATCGACCCGCCCGGGCTGCCGAAGAGCGTCTACGAGTACCAGCGCCCGCTGACGACCACCGGCCACTGGGTGGTGACCACCCTCCTCACCATCGTGGCCATCGTCTGGATCCTGCTTCTCGGGAGCCTGTTCCTGGTGGTGCTCCGGATGCCGAAGCTGGGCCGGCAGTGAGGGCCGGGGGACCGATGACGAAGCGATCGACGACCGGACGCGAAGGGAGAGGTTGGACGATGAGGAGTGGAGCTGCGCAGGCAGGAACGTCGACTTCCGGATCGGGTGCGGGGGCGCCCGCCGGCCCTGGGGTGGGGCTGGCGGCCGGAAAGGTCCGATCGACGCTGTCGACGTTGCGGCACGGCGGTGCCGTGCTGGCAGCGGTGGTGGCGGGGGCGGTGCTGCTCGCTGCGTGCAGCAGCACGCCCAGTGCTCAGCCGAACGTGGCCAAGCTGACCGGCAACGCACCGTGGATGGTGACACAGCCCAAGGCGCCGGCCGGATCGGGAGGCTCGTCGGCGGACATCAAGCTGCAGATCAACGACGTCAACACGCCCGAGGGCTCCGAACCGGCCTACGTGGGCTCGGGAGGTGTCGGCGCCCAGGTGCTCTTCACCGTCAAGGTGGGCCAGGCGGTCAAGGTGACGATCGTCAACCACGATGCCATGCCCCACACGTTCACGGCGCCGGACATCAACGTGAACGCCTCGGTCAATCCCGGGTCCAGCACCACCTTCACCTTCACGCCATCGGCGGCCGGCACGTTCTCCTGGTACTGCTCGGTCCCCTGCGGCGACTGGGTGATGAGCCACACCGGTTACATGAAGGGCTCGGTGACCGTCACCGCCTGAGAACGGGCCCTCGAGCGTTCCCCCTCCCTCGGGAACACGGCCCGGTGTGCCGGCGGCGAGACGGCCGTCGCCGGTGCATCGGACCGGCCACACCGGACATCCACACCGGACAGCAGCAACGAACTACAGAAACGAAGGACCTGCGGGCGACGTCCCGGACAGGCAGTGCACGAGGAAAGAGGAAAGGAGCTCCGCGATGACGACGGTGATCCATCGAGGCCGATCGCAGAGGACGGGCGGAGCGGTCGGACGGACCGGACGTGATGGCGGCGACGGGCGGGTGCCCAACGGTGCCAAACAGATCGCCTGGTTCCGCCTCCGGCCGTCGCTGCGCCTGGTCATGATCGTGCTGGGCGCCATCTGGCTCGTCGACGGCCTCCTGCAGCTGCAACCGTCGATGTTCCGCCAGTCGTTCGCCACCGATACCCTGGCGGGGACCGGCCAGGGCCAGCCGTGGTGGGTCCTCCACAGCGTGACCCACGTCGCCCACGACCTGGCGCCGCACATCGCCCAGTGGAACGTGCTCTTCGCCCTCACCCAGTTGGCCATCGGCGTGTGCCTCCTGGCCAACCGGGCCGTCAAGCCGGCACTGGCGGCCTCCATCGCCTGGTCGATCTCCGTCTGGTGGTTCGGCGAGGCGTTCGGGGGCATCTTCAGTGGGAGCGCCAGCCTCATCACCGGCGCACCCGGCGCGGTGCTCATCTACGCCTTCCTGGCCCTCCTGGTCTGGCCCCGTGAACACGGCGCCACCGGTGCCCAGGCGGGACCAGAGGCTGCCGAGAGCGTCGTTGGCGCCTGGGGTGGGCGGGCCATGTGGGCCGTCCTGTGGGTCGGCAGCGCGGTTCTCCAGCTGCTGCCGGCGAACCGGTCGAACGCCGCCGTCAGCTCCGCCATCAGCGGCGCCGGTTCCGGCGAGCCCCACCTGCTGGCGTCCCTGTCCACCGGCGCGGCCAACCTCATCGGTACGCACGGTACGAGTGCGGCGGTGATCCTGGCCGTGATCGAGGCTGCCATCGGTCTGGGCGTGCTCTGGCGCAAGCCCAACTTCGCTCTTGGCGCCGGCATCGTCGTATCGCTCGTGTTCTGGGTGGTCGGGCAGGACCTGGGTGGGATCCTGACCGGAAGCGGGACCGACCCGAACGCCGGCCCGCTGTTCGTCCTGCTGGCCTTCACGCTGTGGCAGGGGGTGCCCCGACCGACGGTCGCCCGGGCCCGCCGTGCCGAGCGGGCTGCCCACTCGGGCGCCGCCTTCGGTGGTCGGCCCGGTGCCCCTGCGGGGGCCTGACGTCCGAGTCCTGAGGTCCGAGTCCTGAGGTCCGAGTCCTGAACCTCCCGGCCCGGTCTCGGCCACGTCGATCAGGTCAGTCAGGCCTGCCGGGTGCCGGGTGCCGGGTGCCGGGTGCCGGGTGCCGGGTGCCGGGTGCCGGGTGCCGGGTGCCGGGTGCCGGGTGCCGGGTGCCGGGTGCCGGGTGCCGGGTGCCGGGTGCCGGGTGCCGGGTGCCTGGCCGGGTCAGCCCGCGTCGACGCTCATGCCTGCGGCGTCGGACCGACCAGATCCGACGGACCAACCGGTGCGCAGGGCTCGGTGCCAGCCGCCGGGTCGCCTGCCATCCGGAGGGGGACGGTGGCCGTCACGCGGGTGTGGCCTCCGGCGGACGAGTCGATGGCGAGGGTGCCGCCGAGCAGGCCGGCGCGTTCGCGCATGCCCCGCACGCCGAGCTGATCCGCGTCCGGGGTGACCTCGGGGTCGAACCCGGTGCCGTCGTTGGTCACCGTCAGGTGGACCAACGACTCGTCGAAGCTGAGCACGACCTGTACCCGGGTGGGCGCCGCGTGCTCCAGCGCATTGTGGAGCGCCTCCTGGGCGATGCGGTAGAGGCCGAGCTCGCACTCGGGTACCAGGCGGCGCTCGATCCCGTGGACGGCGAAGTCGAGCCGTGGGCTCCCTGGCACATCTTCCTCCTCGTCTGCCACCAGGCCCTGGAGCGCAGCTGCGAGGCCCAACCGCTCCAGTGCCGGTGGTCGCAGGCCCTGGGCGATGTCGCGCAGCCGGCGGGAGGTGTCGAGGAGCTCCACGTGAGCTTCTTCCAGGCGGGTGGCCTCATCAGGGGTGATCCCCGCCTGCATGCCCAGGAGCTCCAACCGGCGGGCGACGTGCACGAGGCTCTGGAGGGGATCGTCGTGCAGCTCACGGGCCAGGCGGGACCGCTCCTCCTCCTGGGCGCCGAGCAGCGCGGCAGCGTACGCCTGGACATCGCGCCACGCCCGCCGCTCGACGGTGACGTCCTGGAGGAGGACCTGGAACTGGGCGCCGCCCTCTCCCGTCGAGACGCTGCTCAGGTAGCGGAATTCGCTGGGTTGGCCCTCGACTTCCAGGTCGACCCGGCCCGAGCTCGCTGCGCCCGCGAGGGTGGCCGGCGACAGGCCGAGGAGCTCGCCCATGGTGCCCTCGAGAACGGAGCTGCCGAACACCGACCACGCCGCCGGGTTCGCGTCGAGCACCTTGCCGGACATGTCGAAGAGGAGGATGGGCGCCCGGGTGGCGGCGAAGAGCTGCCGGTAGCGGGCCTCGGTGGCCCGGCGCCGGGACGATGCCTCCATGGCCGCGGTCCGGGCAAGGTTCTCCCGCTCGATCCGCTGGCCCACGATCACGGCCACCGTGTCGATGAGGAGGAGGCTCACGAGGTCGGTGCCGGGGTCGCCGTGGTGGTGGGCGACGGACAGGTCGGGGACCCAGAGGATGGTGGCCCACAGGGCCGTCGCAGCGGAACCGTGCAGACCGAAGCGCAGGGCGGCGTACGCGACGGGAATGAAGAGGGCGGCGACGGGAAGGCTGGCCAGCGCCGACGAGTTGACCAGCCCCGAGTGGTCGAGGACAAGGTGGGCGAGGGTGAGTGCCACGACGCTCGCCTGCACGACCCAGAAGGCGGGGTCGGCGATGGGCGGGCGGAGCGCCTGGCGGAAGACGTCGCTGACGCGGACGTTGGCCATGGCCGAACGCCAACCTGCGGAGTCGCCGGGTGTGCCGTCGGGGTTGACCAACGGGACGCGCCGGCCGGCGACCTCCCGCGGGTGGGCCGACCCGGCGGGGGGCCCGGCGGCCGTACTGGCGGAGGGCCGGGCAGCCGTACCGGCTGCAGGCTCGACCCCATCCGGGGCCAACAGGTCCGGCCCGGGGGTGCCCGTTGGCCGGTCGGTTGGATCGGTGCCGACCGTGGCGCCGTCGAGGGTGGCCGGCGACGAACCGCTGTCGGAAGGTGTCGGGCGGGGTCGGCCGGGGCTCACGGCCGGTTCGGGGAGAGCGGTCCCGGCCCACCGCCGACGATGCGGTGCTCATGGGCCCAGAGCGCCGCCTCGGTCCGGGAGCTGGCCCCCAGCTTGGCCAGGACGTTGCTGACGTAGCCCTCGACGGTGCGGATCCCGAGGCCGAGCTCGGCGGCGATCTCCTTGTTCGCCGCGCCCCGGGCGATCAGCGACAGCACCTCGACCTCACGGGGAGTGAGCGACACCTCGGGTTCCCGCTCGTCACGCCAGCGGCGCTGTAACCGTTGGGCGACCTCTCGGTCGAGGACGGTCGTTCCCTTGGACACGGCCACGATCGCCTCGGCCAGCTCGGTCCGGTTGGCCGTCTTCAGGAGATAGCCGGCGGCCGACGCATCGAGCGCGGCGGCGATGTAGGCATAGTCGGAGTAGGCACTCACGACGAGACAGCGCGTCTCGGGCACCCGCGCCGCCGCCGCTTCGAGCACGGCGATGCCGCCGCCCCCCGGGAGCTCGAGGTCGACCAGTGCGACGTGGGGGCGGAGCGAGGCGAGCATGTCGATCGCCGATTCGGTGTCGTCCGCCTCGCCGACCACGCGCAACCTGGGCTCGGACTCGACCAGCTCCCGCAGTCCGGCACGGACGAGGGCGTGGTCGTCGACGATGCCGACGGTGATGGTGTGGTCGTGGGCTGACTGGTGGTCGTCGGAGACGGTCACGGTGCCCCGAGTCTACGCCCCGCCCGGGGAGCGGGGTCCGGGGCACGGTCCGTACCGAACCGGCCCGGCTGGCGGGATCACACGGTGATCTGGTCGCGGAGCTCCGGCGGGATGAAGTTGTGCTCGTCGGTCGTCTCCGCCTCGGTCAGCTCGACAAGGCGGTCGACGACCTCGGCCGGATCGCGCTGGTCCCCGGTGACGAAGTCGCGGACCATCTGGAAGAGCGGTGCGGACGGCGCGTTGAGCGATCCCTCGCCGAACCACTCCCACATGGAGTCGGCCATGCGGTCGTTGAACCCGGTGAGGTACGGGCCCGGGTTGACGAGCGTGACGTCGATCCCCTGGCCGGCCAGCTCGGACCGCAACGCCTTGCCCATCGCCTCGAGGGCGTGCTTGGTCATGGAATAGGGACCGAACCCGGGGCCGGTGATGAACCCGGCGATCGATGACAGGATGATCACCCGGCCCGATCCCCGCTCGACCATGCCCGGGAGGACGGCCTGGGTGACGGCCAGGGTCCCGAAGACGTTGACGTCGAACAGGCGCCGCACCCGCTCCAATGGGACATCGGCCAGCGGCCCCGTCTGCCCGGCACCGGCGTTGTTGATGAGGACGTCGATCTCCCAGCTGGTCACCTTGGCCACGTCCGCGGAGGTGACGTCGAGCTTCTCCACCGTGAGCTGGGGTGCCTCCGCTCGCAGTGCCTCCGCCTGGGCCTCGGTCTCCGTGGTGGCGATGACCCGGTGGCCCCGTTCGGCGAGCGCGAGGCTGGTTCCCTTACCGAACCCCGATCCCGCACCGGTGATCATCACGGTCTTGGCCACGGTGCCGCTCCTCCTCGAATGGAGCCCGGGTGCCGGACGGCATCCGTCAGCTCGTTGCCGCAGCGTAGACGGGACCGGTCCGGTCGGGTTCCGAGTCGGCGGTGCCGGCGAGCCGGTCGGTCGTGCCGGGACCGGCGACGCGCCTGCGCGGCCGGGTCACGCGAACTGTGCCGGGGTGTGACCGGAGGAGATGACGGCGCTGGTCGGCACCACGCCGTGGAAGCACCCGAGGGTGTAGGGGTAGGCGGCGGTGGCGTCGTAGTGGTAGATGTCGACGACCTTGCCGTCCCACAGCACCGGGGACGTGCGGCCGTGACAGGCGTCGAGCTGTGCGTCGGTGACCAACGAGCCGTCGGCGTTGTGCTCGACGTAGATGCCGTAGCCGTCCAGGGCGTAGCCGACGAGTGTCGAGCTCCCGGTGGCGGTGGCCATCAGGCACGGGCCGATGTCGTGGTAGTGGTAGCGGTCGTGGCCGTCAGGGTGGCCACCGCAGCTGTCCTGCGTCTCGTGGGCGACGGCGTCGAGGTTCCCGTTGTCCAGGGCGTTGTAGAGCCACACGCCCGAGGTGGTGATGCCGATCGGCCCCATGGGTAGGCAGCCGGGGGTGGACGCGGCGGTCGGATCGGCGGGAATGGTGAGGGTGATGGCGTTGGGCTGCACGTGGTTCGGGTTGTGGTCGTACTGGTAGGCGGGGTCGGTCGTCGCGATGGGGAAGTTGCCGGTGGTGGCACCGACCGGGATGTCGTCGGCCGTGATGGTCCGGACCGAACCGGACACGGACTGGTGGAAGTAAGCCTGGGGCCATGCGTTCGAACCCTGGACCGCCACCTTCTCGGCGGGGGTCCACGTCCCGTCCGAGTTGATCCACGGGCCGCTGTGCGCCGGGCCGCCCCTGGTCCGCCCGGTCTGGCACGAGTCGACGTACCCGGCCTCGGGGGTGCCGCTTGTCACCTTCCCGTCGCCCAGCGGCAACGTCGTGGTCGACGACGATCCACCGGCCGTCTGGGTGGTCCCGCCGGCCACGGTGCTGGAGGCAGGCGACGAGGCGGGCGGGGGTGCCGACGTGCCTCTCCCGCCGGCGGTGCCGGCCGTCGAGCAGGCGGCCGCCAACGTGGCCAGCGCAACCAGACCGGCAACGGTCCGGTTGCGGCCGGACCGGTGCGGGCCCCGATGCGCGTGCCGGTGGGTAAGCGGTCGTGATCGACGCACGGCGACCTCCTCCTCAGTCGATGACCATGCTCGGCAGCGGATGCTGCCGGTGATGATCGACGGCACCGTAGGGGCCGGAGATGGGAGCGGGCTGAAAGCGTGATGAGCGCGTCGTGAGCGCGGCATCGCCAGGGACGGTGGACAACCCGACGGGCGGCATTCCGAGCCCGGGCCCGTGGTACCGGCTGGCATTCCCCGTCCGAGGGCGAGCCCGGCGGCGCGCCGGCTCAGCTGGGTGGTGCTGGGCCCGACGTGCCGGACGGAGGGGGCGAGGCGGCGGTGTCGCCGCCCACCATGGCAGGGAGGGCCTGGCTGAGCGGATCCCTGACGACGGCGTCGGCGATGCGGTCGAACGGCGTCGGCTCCGCGTTGGCGACGATCAACGCCGCACCGTGGGCGACAGCCAGGGGCACCAGGCCCGCTGCCGGGTAGACGCCGAGGCTCGTGCCGGCGGCGAGCAGCAGGTCGCAGTGGCGCGCCGCCTCCTCCGCCCGTTCGAGGTCGGCCTCGACCAGCGACTGCCCGAAGCTGATGGTGGCCGATTTGAGGATGCCGCCGCACCGCAGGCAGGCAGGGTCCTCCTCCCCGTTGCGCACCCGGTCCAGGGTGGGCCCGGCCGGCCCGCGATCCCCGCACGACATGCACACGATCTCGCGCATGGTGCCGTGGATCTCGACGACCCGGGCGGGGTCGTTCCCGGCCAGCTGGTGGAGGCCGTCGATGTTCTGGGTGACGAGGACGTCGAGGTTCCCCCCGCGCTCGAGGTCGACGAGGGCCCGGTGGCCGGCGTTCGGCGTCGCCGACCACGCCGGTGACGCCAGCCGTGCCTGCCATGCCTGCCTGCGGACGTCCCCGTCGGCCAGGTAGGCCTGCAGGGTCGACAGCCGTTCGGCTTCGGGGTTCCTCGTCCAGACACCCTGCGGCCCCCGGAAGTCGGGAATGCCCGAGTCGGTGGAGATCCCGGCACCGGTGAGCACCACCACCCGGCGGGCCGAACTGACCAGCCCACGGGCACGTGCGACGGCATCGGCGTGCGCGGGGGACATCATCATGGAGGCTACCGGTGGACTGCTCCGACCTGCCGTGCTCCGCCGGACTCTGCGGTGGCGCGGTCGGTCGCCGCGGGGGCCTCACCGGCAGGCGGCCCCGGTACCGGTGCCGCTGTCCTCCACCGCCGGTACTCGGAGGCACTCCACACCGCCAGGAGGACGAAGGCCCAGGCGGGGAGGAGGGCCTCGAGCGCGTCGGCGCCGGCGCCGGCGCCGGCGTGGAGCCACCAGTACGGCGCTGCGATCGTGAGGGCGACCAGCACCCACATGGAGACGCGGACGCCGGCGGCCACCTGAGTCCGCCCCCGACCGACGAGAAGGGGTGGGACGAGGATGACCCAGATCCAGTGGTGGGACCACGAGACGGGGCTGACCAGGAGTGCCAGCAACGCGATCGGGACCAGGGCGAAGGAGCGACGCCCGGTCTGGTCGCACCGCCAGGCGACGAAGGTGCCGAGGGCGGCCGTGACGACCGACAACGCCAACCACGCTGCCGTGGATCCGTGGCCGGAGAACGGCGCCCGGTGCACGACCGCGTACCACGACTGGTTGCCGGCATAGGCGATCGTGCCGATCCGCTTGACGTGGAGGAGATCGTGGAACCAGTAGGTGCGGGACAGCCCTGGCCAGACGATCCAGGCGAGCGCGCCGCAGGCGACGAACGATGCTCCTGCCCGGAACACCGACCACCGGTCGCGGCGGGTGACGAGTACGAGGATGAACGCGAGGGGCGTCAGCTTGATGGCCCCGGCGACGCCGAGCGCGACGCCCCGGGCCGGAGGGCGGACGAGCAGCAGGTCCGCCACCACCAGGAACATCAGCAGGAACTCGATCTGTCCGTAGTCGATGCTGCTGCGCGCTGGTTCGATCGCCAGTACCGACCCGCACACCCACGCGAACGACCAGCTCCAGAGCCGCAGGCGTCCCGGGTGCCCCTGGGCGCGGAGGACGATGAAGACGCTGGCCGTGGCGGCGGCGATGCTCAACGCCCACATCAGGCAGCGGGCGAAGGCCAAGGGGCCCCAGGCGAACCAGCTCGACAGGACGAACGCGAACGGCGGGTAGGTGGCGGGCAGCCGGCTGGCCGTGAACACCCGATCGTACGGGTCGTGCCCGTTGAGGACGGCACTTGCAGACGCCCGGTAGACCTGGAGGTCGAGTCCGTAACGCCGTCCGGCGAGGGCGAGATAGACGATGACGGCGGCGCCGGCCGTGACCGCGGTCACGACGGCGAGCCGTGTGCCGCCGGGTCGACCGGATCCCATCTGATGAACGCGCGTACGGACACCTCCGCCGGCCGCCATGTGCCCGATCGTAGGGCCGGTGCGCCCACGGAGCCGGGTGGCGTGCTCCGATCGGCCGGTGGGCCACCTCCGGACGGTGCAACACTGTGGCGTGCGTCAGACCAGTTTCGGGCAGCGCGTCGTCATCGTGATCGGGCTCGCCGCTGGTCTGTTCGCCATCGGGACGTGGGTGACCCGACTCGGATCGCGAGTCAGGTGGGTGGCGTATGCGCCGCTGTCGCATCCATCTCACGGCCTTGCCGGCGGGATGCACCCGTGGGTGCGGCTGCTCATCTGGCTGGTCCTCATCGCCGCCTGGACCGTTGCCTCCGTCGCGCTGCTCCGGCGGCCTCGCTCCGAGCAGCCCACCAACGGCCACGCCGACTAGGACCGGCTGCAGGCGCTCCTCGGGGGGAACGGGCCCCACTTCCGGGAAGAGGCGCCGCCGCACAGGTGGCCGACCCGGGCTCTTGCCGAGGGCCGTCCGGGACTCGATCCCGGCACGTTGGGATCGATCGAGGGCTCGAGAGCGTGCTGGCGGTGCCCATGTCGCGTCAACGGGCTGCATCGTGGCTGGCAGGCGCTGGTGTCCGGGCTGTCAGCGGAGTCCCCTGGCGAGGACCGGGAGCGATGTGGGACCCGGTTGTCAGGTCGGATGTCGAGTCGCCGACTTCGCTCCGGACGCGAGGACGGCGTGCCGCCGACCCATGGCCGACAGGAACGTCTCGCCGCTAGTGGAGACCCTGCACCGCCACGTTCGTGAGGCTGGACGACAGGCGATCGAGATCGCCAGCGTCCCCGGCGAGGATCACCGCCGCCGGTGCCTGCGCGGCCGTCGCGGCCACGAAGGCGTCGACCGCAGCAGCGGACCCCATGCCGGCCGCTTCCAACAGTGCCCCGGCCCGCTCGGCGATCGGCCGGTCGGTGGGGACCACCTGCAGCCGACGCAGCACGTGGTCCACGGCGGCACGGCGCCCCCGGGTGCGGCTCGTCTCGGCCAGGACCGGCGCCGGCACGACGGCGTAGCCCCCGCGACGCTCGATGGCCTCGAGGACGGCCTGTGCTCGTCGAGACGCCGACCCTCGTTCGTTCGGACTGGCCAGCACCGAGACGGCCTCGGAGTCGAGGACGACTACCGGACCGACCGGCGGCTCACCCCGCGGCACGGCGCTTCGGAGCCCGGCGGGCCCGTTGCTCGAGGCTCGCCAGCATGGCTTCCGCCTCGCCCACCATGCCGGGGTCTGCCGGACCGAGCTCGGCCTCGAGCTCGTCCAGCAGCGTCCGGAGGTCGGCTCGGGCCACTTCGTGTCGCAACGCTCGATCGACGAACGTGCTGACACCCCGGTGCCCGGCCAGCTCCTTCACACGGTGAGCGACGTCGGCGTCGACCGTCACGGACAGCTTCTCGGTGGCCACGACGTAATCCTACTACAGTAGGATTATCCGAGTGGTCGCCCCTGGCTCGTCGATTGCGACGTGGTCACCGGGGACAGCCGGGAGGTCGCCGCACGAACCGCGGTCGGTGTCACGATCGGCGCCGAGGCTCCGCCGCCGTCCGACCCAGTTGAGTCCACCAGCGTGGCTTGCGAGGGGTAGCCGGAACTGAGGGTCCCCCAGACGCGACGACCACAGCGTCGACCTTCGAGAGCCGTCCAACGATCCGAAGGAAGAACTCGGTGGTCGTCACCAACACGACGGGCGCGGCCGAGCTGCTGAAGCGGCGTAGCTGGAGCCCGCCGCCAGCGACACCGCCTGCGAGGACCCGCAACTCCCACACGCCCGGCTGTCGCTGGCGCACGCTCCCCGGAATGCCGGCGCTCACCTTGTTGCGCGTCGCGCAGGGCAGCACCGCACTGCCGAGGAGCGACACGGCACTACCTGCCGCCGAACTGGTCTGGTTCCGTGGGCCGTCCGGGTCTCGATCCCGGCACCTTGGGATTAAAAGTCCCCTGCTCTACCCGATGAGCTAACGGCCCACTGGCACGCTACCCGGCCCGACGCGAGGCCCGGAAGGGGTGAACCACCCGGAGCCGTGGTCGGGGATGGGTCACCCGCCCGGTCGGGGGATGACGATCGCACCCGGTTGCCCGCCCACGTGGACCTGTTGGCCGACCGTGCCGGTCGCCATGTCGACGGGAGCGGCCCACCCCGCGGCGGTGGTCACCCACACGGTCGAACCGTTGCCGCTCAGGGCGATCCCCTCGACCGGCGTCCCGACGTCGACCGCCCTGCCAGCGGTGGGGCCGGGGACGTCGATGGGTATGACGGACGCACCGGCCGTCACGTAGGCGGCAGCGTGCCCGCCGGCCGGTCCGGCGACGATTGCTGTCGGGTTCCCGGCGATGGCGACGGCAGCACCGGCGACGAGCGACGGAAGCGAGATCGGCACCAGGGTGCTGTCCTGGAACGAAGCCACCAGCGCGACCGAACCGCCGGCCAGCACGGCGATGGCGACCGGTTCGGGCCCGACGGCGACGGCGGGGCCGGCACGCATGTTGGTGAGGTCGATGGGTGTGACGGTCCCGCTGTGGAAGTCGGCCACCAGTGCGGTCCGCCCGTCCGGCGTGACAGCGATGGCGTCCGGCTCGGACCCGACGGCGATGGTGGGACCTGTACGCATGGTGGCGAGGTCGATGGGCGTGACGGTGCCGTCGCTGAAGTTGGCCACCAGCGCAGTACGTCCGTCCGGTGTGACGGCAATGGCGTCCGGCTCGAGCCCGACGCCGACCCTGGCCGTGACGTGGCCGTTCGACGCGTCGAGGACGGTCACCTGCTGGGCGCCTTCGTCTGCTACCAGCACCCGGCGGCCGTCAGGCGTGGCGGCGAGGGCAACGGGCAGCGACGCGGTGGCGACCGGCGGGAGGGCCCGGAACGTGCTCGTCGACAGGGCGGCGACCGTGTCGCCCGGATCGGCGAGGCCGGTGTGGATGGCGACGTAGGCCACGGTCCCGGGTGACGAGGCGGCGATCCCGGACGACCCGCACCCGCTGAGGACGGCGCCGGCCACTGCGAGGCCCAGAGCCGCTGCCACCCGGCCGGATCGTGTTGCGCCACACGACGTGCGCCCTCCACGGGCCAGCAGGCGACGGGCCAGCAGGCGACGGGCCGACGCGGCGGTGTGGCAACGTGCCTGCAGCCGCATCCGAGAGCGGCCGGCCCTCGACGGCTCCGATCCGGCGCGTTCCGCCATCACCCGGGCGCGCACGACCCGCCCAGCTCGGCGACCGCATCCGCCCAACCGGCGACGTCGGTGACCGGGAAGTAGTCGCCGCTCGCCGCGTCCTGTTGGTAGGGGACCGGGGGCGGTGCACCCGCGGCCAGCTCGGCCACCGCCTGGAGGAGGCGGTCGATGTCGGCCGCTGACGTTCCGAGGCCGGCACTGGCCCGGACCGCGCCGGGCATGGCCGAGTGGTCCCCACGGCGAACCTGGGCCCGGTAGGCGGCGACGTCCTCGGGTGCCATGCCGAGGAGCCGCACGATGTAGGGGTGGGCGCAGAAGCACCCGTGGCGGACGGCGATGGCGTGCTCGGCGCTGAGCCTGGCCGCGACGAGTGCGTGCCCCATGCCCTCGACGGTGAAGGTGGCCACCGCCAGGGTATTGGTGGCGGCTGGCGGGGGGCCGAGGAGCCGTACGCCGTCGATGGCGGCGAGCCCGGTGCGCAGCCGCGCAGCGAGGGCGCGCTCGCGCTCCTCGATGGCCGGCCATCCGATCGCCGCCACGGCGTCGAGCGCGGCATGGAGCGCGACGGCGCCGACGACGTTGGGGGAACCTGCCTCCTCCCGCTCGGGGGGTGCCGTCCAGACGACCTCCTCCAGGTCGACCAGGTCGACGGCACCGCCTCCGGCAAGGAACGGATCGCCGTCCTCGAAGGCGGACCTCGGCCCGATGAGGGCGCCCGCGCCGAAGGGCGCGTAGATCTTGTGCCCGCTGAACGCCACGAAGTCGGCTTCCGCCGGCAGGGGGCGGTGTGGGGCCAGTTGGGCCGCGTCGACCAGCACCGGCACGCCCCGGTGGTGGGCGGCGGCGATGATCTCGTCGATGGGCGGCAGCCAGCCGGTGACGTTGGAGGCGCCCGTCACGGCCAGGAGGGCCGGGCGAGGATCGGCGTCGAGTGCCCGTGTGACGTCGTCGAGGTCGAACGTGCCGTCGGGGCCGCACTCGACGTGCCGCCGGGTGGCGACCCGTCCCCACGGGAGGAGGTTGGCGTGGTGCTCGACCACGGTGGTCACCACCACCGCCCCCGGGCCCAACCGCAACCGGTAGGCGAGATGGTTGATGGCCTCGGTCGTGTTGCGGCAGATGATGGCCACGTCGTCACCGTCGGGATCCCGCCCGGCGAAGGTGAGGATGGCCCGCCGGGCCGCCTCGTAGGCGCCGGTCGACCGCCGGGACCGGAACCCGGCCCCGCGGTGGACGCTCGAGTACCACGGGAGGAACTCGGCCACCGCAGCCAGCACGGCGGGATGCGCCTGGGTCGAGGCTGCCTGGTCGAGCTCCACGGCGCGCCGTTCCGTCCCGTCGACGCAGGGGACGGTCAGCACGGCGCCGATCGGCTCGATCAGCGGCGGTCCGGATGGGTCCATGTGCAAACCCTACGATGCGCCCGGGAGCGGGCTCGACTCGCCTCCCGGCTACCATCGCCCCGTGACCACCGCTGAGGGCACCCTGACCCCTTCCCAGCCGGACGACGGCGGCCAGGGCCCCGACCGGGCACCCGATGCCCTCGTTGAGGAGCTGGACGGGGCCGAAGCCACGTTGGCCGCCGTCGAGGCGGCACTGGCCAGGCTGGACGAGGGTGCCTACGGACGCTGCACCCGCTGTGGAGGCCCCGTGGAGGCGTCGGTGCTCGAGGACGATCCCGCCGCCTCGCACTGCCAGGCGTGTGCGCACGACCAGGCGCCCCGACCCGGCGGGGATACTCCGTCCCCGCCGGCCTGACGGGGGCCGGTTCCGGGAGGAGACGTGGACCGGCGGGCCTCCTGTGCGGACCGGGCGCGGCACGGGCCCCCGAGGTTCCCCCCGAGGGCCCGTGATCAGATCGCGCCGGTCCTGTTGTCGCCGGTCCGGCTGCCGGAGGACCGCGTCACCGCGGTCCGGGCCCGCCAGGGGGCCCCGGCTCGACCGGGACGGTCAGCCCTTCTTCGTCGCCCAGAAGATGGTGTCGATCTCGGCGATCTCCGAGAGGAGCCGCTCGGCGACGGCGACGTCGTTCGTCTTCTTCGACTCACCGGCGGTCTTGGTCGCCCGCCAGAACAGGTCGTGCAGCTGGGGATGGGCCTCGAGGTGCTCCGGCTTGAAGTAGTCGGTCCACAGGATCCACAGGTGCTGCTTGACCAGCTCGGCCCGCTCCTCCTTGATGATGGTGGCCCGCACCTTGAAGGTCTCGTCGTTCGAGGCGTTGAACTTCTCCATGGTCGCCTTGATCGATTCGGCCTCGATGCGTGCCTGGGCCGGGTCGTACACGCCACAGGGCAGGTCGCAGTGGGCACTGACGGTGGACGGTGGCGACACACGGTCGAGTGCAGCAAGCAGACGGTCGGCGATGCGCATGGTCGGGCTCCTTGTCTCGGGTTATCCGGGAGGGGTGGGTCCCGGTGGGTGGTCCGGCGGTACGGACGAATCGTCCCCGCCGTGGGTGGGCACTCGTCCCTCACACGGCGAAGCCGGCCGTCCGTCCGCCACGTTGCGTCCGCCCTCGGGACCGTCCCGTTCGACGCGGTCCGGGTGAGGGCGCTGTGCTCCAGTAGGGGCGTGCGGCCCCCGCACGACACCTTATCCATCGGCCGCGAGATCGCGCCCGGGCCTGCGATTGGTGCGGGCGGGTGACGGCCCACCCGGCACGGCGCCTGGTGGCGGTCCTGGTGGTGCTGCCCGCAATCGCTGTCCTGGCCGCTCTGGCAGGCGTGCGGCGGGTCGAGGTGGAGGGCACGTCGATGGTGCCGGCCCTGCAGCCGGGCGACCGGCTGGCCGCACTCCGCCTCCCGAGACGGCTTCCCCGCTGGATTCGATACCGGTTCGTCCGCCCCGGTGCTGTCGTCATCGTCCGGGATCCGCGAGGCGGTGGCCGGATCCTTGTCAAGCGGGTGGCCACGGTCCGCGTCGGTGGTACCGAAGGGGTGGTGGTGCTCGGTGACGCGCCGGGCGCCAGCACCGACAGCCGGACGTTCGGACCCGTCGCCGTCACCGACGTGCTCGCCGTCGCCGTCTACCGCTACGGGCCGGCGGGGCGGAGCGGTGCACTGGGCCCGGGCCCCGCGCCCGGAGGTCACTGACCGCTTCGAGCGGCGATGGTGACGGCGCCGAGGGGTGGCCGCCGACGCCTGCGGCGAGGGGTACGCTCGTCCGCGATGGCCTCCGGACCCGTCGATCTCGCAGCACTCCTCGTCCCCGGCTACCTCGACGGCATCGAGGAGAGGCCGCTGGAGGAGATCCGCCAGATGCGCGCCGAGTGCCAGGAGGCCGAGGTCGGCCTCTCCTACGTCCGCCGGCTGGCCCAGGGCCGCATCGACATCGTCCTGCGGGCGCTCGACCATCGACGGGACGGCACGCCCCAGCCGACCGCCGACGACCTGGCTGCCATGGTGGACGAGCTGCCGCAGATCCTGGCTGCGGGACCGCACCGCCCGCCGGGGCCGGGCCGCCTGCCCATGCTGCTGGCGCCGGACACCGAGCGCGACGAGCTGACGGCGCAACTCGACGAGATCCTCGACGCCGAGGGGGTGGGCCGGCTGGGCGACCTCGAGGAGGCTGCGCTGGAGGGCATCGTCACCCGCCTCTCCGAGCTGGAGGCGGCGGTCTCTGCCGACCGCAGGCTCCTCCACGAGCGGATCGACTCCCTGCAGGCCGAGATCGTCCGCCGTTACAAGACGGGGAGCGCCACCGTCGAGGAGCTGCTGTCGTGAGGGGCAGCCGGACGTGATCACTCCGCTGGCCCCGGAAGGTGGCTGCCCGGCACCGCGTGCCGGCCGCAACGTGCCGCCGGCCGGGGCGGTGGGCGAGTGGTGACCAAGGGCGGACCGCATCACGCTCACGGTGAGGGGGCACAGTTCGTGAAGGAGTTGCCTGACCGCTTCAACGAGCTCGGATCGTTCATCCGGGAGCAGCGCAATACGGCGCGCCTGTCGCTCCGGCGCCTGTCCGAGCTGGCCGGCATCTCCAACCCGTACCTCAGCCAGATCGAGCGCGGCCTGCGCCGGCCGTCAGCGGAGATCCTCCAGCAGATCGCGAAGGCGTTGCGTATCTCGGCCGAGACGCTCTACGTGCAGGCCGGCATCCTCGAAAAGCCGACCGGTGACACCGATCTGGCCAGGCACATCTTCGCCGACGCCCATCTGAGCGAGGACCAGAAGCAGGCGCTGATGCGCATCTACCTCTCCTTCCGCCACGAGAACGAGCCCGGCGAGCCGGGAGCGGGTGACGGAATGGACGGGGCGGGCACCCACGGTCCAGGCGGCGGGACACGGCGCAACGGAGTCGCCGGTGGTGGTGGTCCCGATGCCCCGGCGGGCGCGGCGCCGGACCCGAGCTGAACCCGGCCGACCCGGTCTGACCTGGGCCGTCGCCTGTCGGACGGAACGCCGCCGCCGCCGAGCCCGGCACGCGGCAGCCTGACCGAGGCCGGCGCCGACGACCCCACCGGTAGGCTCATCCCCGCATGCGACGTCTGGCCGTGCTCTCCCTCCACACCTCACCCCTGGCGCAGCCGGGGACGGGCGACGGCGGCGGCATGAACGTCTACGTCCGCGAGCTGTCCGCAGCGCTGGCCCGGACCGGGGTCACCTGCGACGTCTTCACCCGAGCGTGCGACCCCGATCTGCCGGCGATGGTGGACGTCGAGCCCGGGCTGCGGGTCCACCACGTGACAGCAGGCCCACGAGCCCCCATGGCCAAGGAGGCGCTCCCCGCCGTGGTCGACGAGTTCGCCGAAGGTGTGCTGAAGACGATGTCGGCGGCCGGGGGCGGCGAGGACGATCCCCACTTCGATGCCATCCACGCCAACTACTGGCTGAGCGGGCTGGCCGGCCACCAGCTCAAGCACGAGCTCGACCTGCCCCTCGTCTGCACGTTCCATACCCTCGACCGGGTCAAGGCTGAGGAGAGCCCCGAGGAGGTGGCCGCTCACGACTCCAGCCGCCGGGCCGAGGCCGAGGCCGCCGTCATCCGCTGCTCGGACACCGTGCTGGCGTCGTGCACCGTCGAGGCCGAGCAGATCGAAGCCCTCTACCACGCCGATCCGACGCGGATCCGGATCGTGGCCCCTGGGGTCGACCATGCCTTCTTCGGACCGGGCCACCGGCCCCAGGCGCGCCGGGCCATCGGGGTCGACGCCGCCGGTCCCCTGCTCCTCTTCGTCGGTCGTATCCAGCCCCTCAAGGGCGCGGAGACGGCCGTGCACACCCTGGCCGCCCTTGCCGGGGAGCACCCCGACGCCCGGCTGCTGGTCGTCGGGGGCCCGAGCGGTCCCCACGGCGCCGCCGAGGTCGAGCGGCTGGTGGCGCTGGTCGGCGATCTCGGTCTCGACGGCCAGGTGACCTTCGTCCCGCCGCAGCCCCATGAGCTCCTCTCCACCTACTACCGGGCCGCCGACGTGTGCCTGGTGCCGAGCCGCTCGGAGTCGTTCGGCCTCGTCGCACTGGAGGCTGCAGCCTGTGGAACGCCGGTGGTGGCATCCGAGGTGGGCGGGCTCCGCACCTTGGTCGACCACGGCCGGACCGGGTTCCTGGTCGACGACGGTGCACCCGAGTCCTACGCGGCGTGGGTGCGCCAGGTGCTGGCTGAACCGCTGCTGGCAGAGCGGCTGTCCACCGGCGCCGTCCTCCGGGCACGCCGCTATACGTGGCGCCAGGGGGCCACCCTCCTGCGGGGCATCTACGACGAGCTGACCGTCGGTCGCCTCGTCCAGTGCCCGTGACCGGCGGCGCTGGAATCGCCGACGACGAAGCGATCGCCGCCGTCAGCGCGGTCATCGACCGGTGGGCAGCTCGGGAGCTGGTAGGGGATGGCCCGCTGGTGGCTGCCGATCGGCCGGCGGAGGGGGATCCGCTCACCGGCGCCCCCCGCTGGTACCTGCGCCTGCGGGGCGAGGAGCGGGAGTTCGTCACCGTCTGGCTGACCCTCGGCCAGCGGACCCTCCAGCACGAGTGCCAGTTCATGCCGGCCCCGGAGACCGATCCCGAGGCGACCTACGCGTACCTCCTGCGGCGCAACGCCGACCTCTTCGGGATGGCGTTCGCCATCGGTCCCGAGGACGCCATCTACCTGGTCGGCAGGGTGCCCTACGACCGTGTCGACGACGACGAGCTCGACAGGATCGTCGGCGCCTCCCTCGCCTACTGCGACGACTACTTCCCAACGGCCATGTCGCTGGGGTTCGCCGGCCGCTACCGGCGCCGCCCACCCGCCGGCTGACGACAGGCGGAGTCGTCGCCCGGACCCGGAGCGCCGCTTTCTCCCCGCCTCCTCCTCGGCCTCCGGCGGAGGCGCTGGTAGGTTCGGGGGATGTCCCCCAAGCTGCTCCTCGTCGGTGGTGGTCGGATGGGTGCCGCCCTGGTGGGCGGGTTGGTCGCCGGCGGGTGGGCCGATCCCGCATCGTTGGCCGTGCTCGACACCGACCCCGGCGCGCGGGAGCGCATCGCTGCTTCACATCCGGGGGTCACCGTGGTCGCCGAACCGGTGGTGGCGGAGGGGGTGGTCCTGGCCGTCAAGCCGGACGTGGCCGAAGCCGCCTGCCGGTCGATGATGTCGGCTCCCCCGCGCCGCCTGCTCTCGGTGGTCGCCGGGCTGTCCACCGCACGCCTGGCCGCGGCGCTGCCTCCCGGTACGGCCGTCGTGCGGGCCATGCCGAACACTCCGGCGCTGGTCGGAGCCGGGGTGTCGGTGATCTCGGGCGGGGACACGGCGACCTCGGCCGACCTGGACTGGGCCGAGTCGGTGCTCGGCTCGGTGGGCACCGTGGTGCGCCTGCCCGAGCGCTATCTCGACGCCGTCACCGGGCTGTCCGGATCGGGACCCGCGTACGTCTTCCTCGTCGCCGAGGCGCTCATCGACGCCGGGGTGATGGCAGGTCTCCCCCCCGATGTCAGCCGCGATCTGGCCATCGGCACGATCGCCGGCGCTGCCAAGCTGCTGGTCGAATCGGGTGACGGTCCGGCCGACCTGCGGGCAGCGGTGACGTCGCCAGCCGGCACGACGGCGGCCGGCATCCGCACTCTCGAGTTCAAGGCCGTCCGCTCGGCGTTCATCGAGGCCGTGGCCGCCGCGACCGAGCGATCTCGCCAGCTGGGTCGCTGACCGGCGGGGTCTTCGCTGGCACTGTCCGTCGTGGGTCCGACCGCCCCTCGGGCACCTGCGGCTGGCGCGTGCCACCCGTCGACGGGCGCGTCGACGGGTGGGACGGCGCGAGGTACCGTCTGGGCGAGGGAGGTGCCGAGTGCCCGATCCGAGGCCAGCAACGTCGGCCATGCCGGGACGGGGAGCACGGGGGAGCGATGGCGCGTCCACGGTCTTCTTCCTCTCCGACTTCGGCGACAGGGACGAATTCGCCGGCGTGGTCCGAGCCGTCCTCCACCGCCTGGCGCCCGGCGTGACGACGATCGACCTGACCCACGGCATCGAGCCGTTCGACGTGCGCGCCGGGGCGCTCGCGCTGGAACGGGCCGTCGCCTACCTGGGTGAGGGTGTGGTGCTGGCCGTGGTCGACCCGGGAGTCGGGACGGATCGACGGGGGGTGGCGATCGGCGTGGGAAATCCGGCGGCCGGTCGGGCGGATGGTGCGCCCTCTGGTGGGCGGCCGGCCTGGCTGGTCGGCCCGGACAACGGGCTGTTGGTCCCGGCGGCCAAGCGCCTTGGCGCGGTGGAGGAGGTTCGCGTCCTGCCTGGCGCATCGACGTTCGACGGGCGCGACGTGTTCGCTCCGGCCGTCGCCCACCTGTGCAACGGCGGCGACCCTGCCGAGCTCGGGCCGGACGCCGATCCTGCGAGCCTGGTCACCCTGGCTGCCGGTTCCGCCGGCACCGAGGGTCCCGACGATGCCGGCGAGGTCCGGGTTGCTGTCCGGTGGATCGACCGGTATGGCAACGTCCAGCTGGACCTGGCCGCAGGCGGGGCGAGCCCCTGGGGCGGGCCCTGGCCCGGCTCCCTCCAGGTCAGGGTGGAGCCCCTGGACCCGGCGGGGCCCGGGGAGATCCATACCCGTTGTGTCGGGGGGTTCGGGCACCTCGGACCGGGCGAGCTCGGCATGCTGCGCGACTCGGACGGGCGGTGGGCACTGACCCTGGCTGAAGCGTCCGCCGCCGAGCTGCTCGGCATCCGGTCGCTGTCCGGCGGCCGGGCCCGCCCCGTCGTGCTCCGGCCCGATGGCTACCATCCGCGACGATGACGCCGACCTCGACATCCTCCGGTACTCCCGACGACGGTCCGGACCCGTCGGGCCAGCCGACGGCGGCAGGACCGCGCCGCATCCCCGAGGCCACCGTCACCCGCCTGCCTGTCTACCAGCGCATCCTCGAGGAGCTGATCCGGGCCGGCACGACGACGGTGTCGTCCGAGCTGCTTGCCTCGTTGGCGCGGGTGAACGCGGCGAAGGTGCGCAAGGACCTGTCGCTCCTGGGGTCGTTCGGCACCCGCGGCGCCGGGTATGACGCCGCCTTCCTGGTGGAGCAGATCGACCGGGCCCTGGGACTCGACCAGGTGTGGCCGGTGGTGATCGTCGGCATCGGCAACCTGGGCAGGGCGCTGGCGAACTCCCAGGGGTTCTCGGCCCGGGGCTTCCGGGTGGCGGCACTCTTCGACACCGACACGCAGGTGGTGGGAGAGCACGTCGGCGAGCTCACCGTCCGCCACCTCGATGAGCTCGCCGATGTGGCCGCGGTGACGCAGCCGGCGATCGGCGTGGTGGCCACCCCGGCCGGAGCGGCTCAGCAGGTCGCCGAACGCCTGGTGGCGGTGGGGATCCGGTCCTTGCTCAACTTCGCACCTCGGGTGCTGACAGTGCCGCCCGAGGTGCTGATCCGCTACGTGGACCTCAGCATCGAGCTACAGGTCATGAGCTTCTACCAGGCCCGGGAGGCAGCGTCCGCCCCCGCCGGCGCTGAAGGCCCCGGCCCGGCCAGGACGGGCGTGACCGGGGCTCCGAGCGACGGGGATGGCGAACCGGGCCGCGGGCGAGGACCGGCCCATCGGGCGGGTGCCGACATGCCGATCATCCGTTCGGTCGGCCTCACCTCCAAGGGCACCTCCACAGGGGCTGCAGGGAGTACCGCCCCCGGCACCTGAGGCACCTCCACGGAGACCAGGTCCGGGCACTGACTGGCGGCGGGGTCGATCGCCCGGCATGCTTGATGTCCGGCCACGTCCCGCCAGCCGGGGCGGGACGGCGTCATGTGCCGAGCACAGGGGAGCCGCAGCAGAGCAGTGTCCGTTGTCGTCGTGGGCCTCGAACAGCGCCAGGCGCCACTCGACCTCTTCGAGCAGGTCGCGCTGGCTGACGACGCCCTTCCGAAGGCACTTGCCGCCCTGCGCGACCGGGCCAATCTGGCTGAGGCGGTGATCGTCTCCACCTGCCAGCGGGTCGAGGTCTACGCAGTGGTCGACCGCTTCCACCAGGGCGTGGCCGAGATCCGCGAGACGCTGGCCGACCTGGCCGGCGTGCCCGCGTCGCACCTCGAAGACCATGCGAACGTCCGCTTCGACGATGAAGTGGCCGATCACCTCTTCTCCGTCGCGTCCGGTCTGGAGTCGGCCGTGCTGGGCGAGTCCGAGGTGCTCGGACAGGTGCGCCGCGCCTGGGAGCGGAGCCACCGGGCCGATGCCTCCGGCCCCGTTCTCAGCGCCCTGTTCCGGCACGCGGTGGAGGCGGGCAAGCGTGTCCGTTCGGAAACGGCCATCGCCCGGGGGGTGACGTCGATGTCGCACGGCGCCGTCGCACTGGCCGCCCGCCATGCCGGTGGCGATCTGGGCGGCCGCGTCGCCGTCGTGATCGGCGCGGGGGAGATGGGCAGTGGCGTGGTCGCCGCCCTCACCGGCGCGTCGGGCTCCGGCTGGGGAGCCCCGCGACACATCACCATCGTCAACCGGACCCCCGCCCGCGCCCGTGCCCACCTCGAGTCGGTGCCACCCGGGTTCGGGGGGACGATCGCCACCGCCGAGCTGTCCGAGCTGGCCTCCGTCCTCGCCAGCGCCGACGTGGTCTTCACCACGGTGGCCTCTACCGTGCCGGTGGTCGGCCTCGACGCCGTGGCTCCCGCCGTCGAGGCGGGGGGAGGGGCCCGCTCGATGGTCGTGGTCGACCTGGGCGTGCCGAGGAACGTCGAGCCGGAGGTGGCCGGGCTCGGCGGGGTCACCCTCCTCGACATCGACGACCTGCGGCGCTCGGTCGACCAGGCGCTCTCCGGTCGCCAGGCCGAAGTGGACCAGGCCAGGCAGATTGTCTCGGGCGAGCTCGACCGGTACCGGGAGGCGGCCCGGGCACGCGGTGCAGCGCCGGTGATCTCCGCGCTGCGGGCGCGGGCGGAGTCGGCACGGCAGACCGAGCTGGACCGCCAGCGGGCGAAGCGGTCCGACCTCACCGACGAGCAGTGGGACCAGGTCGACGAGGTGACCCGGGCCATGGTCGCCTCCTTCCTGCACGAACCGACCGTTGCGCTGAAGGAAGCAGCGGGAACGCCGCGTGGCGAGCGCCTGGTCGAGGCGCTGCGGGCGCTGTTCTCGTTCTGACGTGCCCGGCACCACGCTCCGTCTCGCCACCCGTGGCTCACCGCTGGCCCGCTGGCAGGCCGCCCACGTCGCCGACCTGCTGCACCAGCGGGCGGGCGTCGACGCCATCCACGTCATCGTGGAGACGGCCGGCGACCGCGACCGGGAGGCCCCCCTGGAGGAGGTGGGTGGCCAGGGGATCTTCGTGAAGGAGGTACAGCAGGCCGTCCTCGACGGGCGGGCCGACGTCGCCGTCCACTCGGCCAAGGACCTGCCTGCCTCCGTCGCGGTGCCCGGCCTCGTCATCGGAGCGGTCCCCGAGCGGGCCGACCGGCGCGACGCCCTGGTCGGTGCCACCCTGGCCGGACTGGCCCGGGGGGCGACGGTGGCCACCGGGTCCGCCCGCCGGCGCGTCCAGCTGGCCGTTGCCCGGCCCGATCTGGCATTCGTCCCTCTGCGGGGCAACCTCGGCACCCGCCTGGACCGTGTCGGCACCGGTGGCATCGACGCCGTACTGGTGGCACAGGCGGCCCTCGACCGCCTGGGGCACCGGCCTGCTCCCGGCGCCCACCAGGTCCTGGAGGTGGAGGTGATGATCCCCCAGGTCGGCCAGGGGGCGCTCGCGCTCGAGTGCCGGGTCGGCGACGGACCGGTGCTGGAGGCGCTGGGCCTGGTCGACCACGAACCGTCCCACCGCGAGCTGGTGGCCGAGCGGGCGTTCCTCGCCCGCCTGGGCGGTGGGTGCTCCCTGCCGGTCGGTGCCACAGCCACGGCGTCGGCCGGGGGAGGCGCGTCGGTGACGGGGATGCTGGCCGTCGACGGCGGCCGAACCGTCGTACGGGCGACCGCATCGGGGCACGACCTGGTCCGGGTGGGTTCCGGCGTGGCTGGGCAGCTCCTCGACCAGGTGGGAGCGGCGTGGACGGCGGCGCCGGGCGCCGGGGGAACCGTGCCGTGACCGTGTACCTGGTCGGCGCGGGACCGGGTGACCCCGGCCTCATCACCGTGAAGGGTGCATCGATCCTGGGTCGGGCCGAGGTGCTCGTGTTCGACCGGCTCATCGCCCACGAGCTGCTGGACCTGGCTCCCGCCGACGCCGAGCGGATCGACGTCGGCAAGTTCCCCGGCCGCCCGGTGCGCCAGGCGGAGATCAACTCGGTCCTCGTCGACCGCGGTCGTTCGGGGAGGACGGTGGTCCGCCTGAAAGGGGGCGACCCCTTCGTCTTCGGCAGGGGCGGTGAGGAGGCGCTGGTCTTGGCCGAGGCGGGGGTGCCTTTCGAGGTGGTCCCCGGGGTGTCGTCCGCGTTCGCGGCGCCGGCCGCGGCGGGGGTGCCGGTGACCCACCGGGGTCTCGCCACCTCGGTGACGGTCGTGACAGGCCGAGTGGGCGATCCGACTGCTCCCGGCGGGGTGGACTGGGCATCGCTGGCACGGGCCGGCGGCACGCTGGTGGTGGTCATGGGCATCGACACCCGCGTCGAGATCGCCCGCGCCCTCATCGACGGGGGCCGGGACCCGTCCACGCCCGTCGCCGCCGTCCACTGGGGTACCACCCCCCGCCAGCGGGTCGTGCGCACCACTCTCGCCGGCATGGGCGACGTCGACCTGCCGGCGCCTGCCGCCCTGGTGATCGGCGCGGTGGCCGGCCTCGACGTGACCCGCCCCCAGGCGGTCCCCGGCGGGGAGGGGCCGATCGGGTGAGCGAGACGGGGACCGGGGGCCAGCTGGCGGGATGGTCGGTGGTCGTGCCACGGCCCCGTGACCGGGCGTCGTCTCTCTCGGACCGGATCCGGGCACTCGGAGCCGACGTGGTCGAGGTCCCCGTCATCGAGATCGCCGACCCGCCGGACGGCGGGCGTGGGCTGCGGTCCGCTGCCGACCGGCTGGTGGCCGGGTCCTACCGGTGGGTGGTCTGCACGTCGCAACCGGCCGTCGAGCGGCTGGCGAACGCCCTCGGTGGCCGGTCGGCGCCAGGGGCCACCCGTTGGGCGGCCGTGGGGCCGGCGACGGCCCGGGCCATTGGCGCCACCGGGCACCGGGTCGACCTGGTCGCTCCCGGCGGCACCGCGGCGGACCTGGCAGCCGCCTTCCCGCCCGCGGCCGGGACCACCGCGCCTCGCGTCCTGTTCCCACGAGCCGAGACGGTCGACGGTGGACTGGCCGAGGGGCTGGCGGCGGCCGGGTACCAGATGGACGAGGTGGTCGCCTACCGGACCGTGCGGGGCCGACCCGATCCGGGCGTACTTGAGGCGGCCCTCCGGGCGGGCGCCGTGGCCTTCACCTCCTCGTCGACCGTGGAGGGGCTCATCGACCTGGTCGGGATGGACGGCGTGCCGCCTGTCGTGGTGTCCATCGGCCCCCAGACGTCGGAGACCGCCCGGCGGGCCGGGCTGGTCGTCGCGGCCGAGGCGGCGCCCCACGATCTCGACGGCCTCGTCGGTGCCCTGACCTCGGCACTGACGGCGGTACGGGCCGCACCTCGCGCTGCCGGGCACCCGCGCCCCGCCTAGGCTCCACGGCGTGACCGCCACCCCGCCACCGGAACGGGGCCCGCTCGGTGGGTACCCGGAGCGACGCATGCGCCGGCTCCGCCGGACCCCGGCGCTCCGCCGTCTGGTCGCCGAGACCCGCGTCAGCGTCGACGACCTGGTCGCACCCCTCTTCGTGGCGGACGGCCTGGACGAGCCCCGGCCCATCCCCTCCCTCCCGGGGGTGTTCCAGCACACGCTCGGCTCGCTCAGGGACGAGGCGGCGCGCCTGGCAGGCCTGGGTGTCCCCGGTGTCCTCCTGTTCGGCCTGCCCCGCCCCGAGGACAAGGACGCCACCGGTTCGGCCGGGACCGATCCCCAGGGCATCGTCCCCCGTGCGGTCGCCGCCGTCCGCGATGCGGCCGGTGACCGTCTGGTGGTCATGACCGACTGCTGCCTCGACGAGTTCACCGACCACGGCCACTGCGGCGTGCTCGACGCCACCGGGGCGGACGTCGACAACGACGCCACTCTCCCCCTCTACGCGGCGGCGGCCGTCTCCCATGCGGCGGCCGGGGCCGACATCGTCGCACCCAGCGGGATGATGGACGGGCAGGTGGCGGCCATCCGCTCCGGGCTGGACGGGGCCGGTTTCGCTACGACGGCCATCCTCGCCTATGCGGCCAAGTACGCGTCCGCCCTCTACGGCCCGTTCCGCGACGCGGTGGACGTGACCATCGCTGGGGGCGGCGACCGCTGCGGCTACCAGCAGGACCCTCGCAACCGGCGGGAGGCGGCCGTCGAGGTGGCCCTCGACGTGGCCGAGGGGGCCGACATGGTGATGGTGAAGCCGGCCCTCTCGTACCTCGATGTCCTCGCAGACGTGCGGGCGGCCGTCGAGGTGTCCGTCGCCGCCTACCACGTGAGCGGTGAGTACGCCATGGTCAAGGCGGCGGCCGAGCGCGGCTGGCTGGACGGCACGGCCGTCGCCCTCGAGCACGTGACCGCCATCAAGCGGGCCGGGGCGGACGTGGTGATCACGTACTTCGCCGCCGAGCTGGCCGAGCTCCTGTCATGACCGCCGCCCCGCCACGAGCCGAGGGCGGCCCCGGTGGCGCGGCCTCGGATCGCACGGGTCCGGCCGGGCACGCCTGGTGGGAGCGGGCCCGCGCCGTCATCCCCGGCGGCGTGAGCTCGCCGGTGCGCTCGTTCCGTTCCGTGGGCGGCGAGCCCTACGTGGTGGCCCGGGGCAGCGGCGCGCACATCTGGGACGTGGACGGCAACCGCTACGTCGACATGGTCCAGTCCTACGGCGCCTCGATCCTCGGCCACGCCCATCCGGCCGTGGTGGACGCGATCGCACGAGCGGCGGCGGGCGGCACCACCTTCGGGGCGCCCACCGAGGGCGAGATCCTCCTGGCCGAGGCCATCTGCGGGCGCGTGCCGGGATGCGATCAGGTCCGCCTCGTCTCGTCGGGGACGGAGGCGGCGATGAGCGCCGTCCGGGTGGCCAGGGGCTACACGGGCCGCGACCGGGTGGTGAAGTTCGCCGGGTGCTACCACGGCCACTCGGACGGCCTGCTGGCCGGCGGCGGCAGCGGTGTGGCCACTCTGGGACTCCCCGGCTCGGCCGGCGTCACCCGGGCGGCCGTGGCCGACACGGTGGTGGTCCCCTACAACGTGGTGCCCGACATCGGCGAGGACGTCGCGTGCGTCATCGTCGAGCCGGTGGCGGCCAACATGGGCCTGGTTCCGCCCGTGCCGGGGTTCCTCGAGCAGCTCCGGGCGGTGTGCGACTCGGCAGGTGCGTTGCTCGTCTTCGACGAGGTGATCACCGGGTTCCGTGTCGGGCCGTCGGGGGCGTCGGGCGCGACCGGCGTCACCCCCGACCTGTGGTGCTTCGGCAAGGTGATCGGTGGTGGGCTCCCGGTGGGGGCGTTCGGCGGCCGGGCCGAGGTGCTGGCCGTGCTGGCGCCGGAGGGTCCCGTCTACCAGGCGGGGACCCTGTCGGGGAACCCGCTCGCCACCGCCGCCGGCCTTGCCGTTCTCGACGCCATGGACGAGGGGGCCTACGCCGAGCTCGCGGCGCGGGTGGCCGCCTTCGCCGGTGAGCTGCGGAGGCACCTGGAGGACGCGGCAGGTGGCTCACCGTTCGGGGTGCAGGTCCCGGTGAGCGGCCCGCTGGTCGGCGTCTTCTTCGTGCCGGCAGCGGATGCGGGCCGGCCCGTCGCCGACTACGACGGCGCCGTCGCTGCGGCCGGGACCGGCGTCTACCAGCGGTTCTTCCACCACCTGCTCGGACGGGGCGTCGCCCTCGCTCCGGGCGCCTTCGAGGCGATGTTCCCGTCGATGGCCCACGAGCCGGACCTCCTCACGTCCGTCGCCGAGCGGGCGGGCTTGGCCCTGGCGGAGGCCCTCGACCCGTGACCCGGTGAGCGTCCCGCACTTTGCCTCCCGGGTTTGCAAAGCTGGCGCGATGGCGTTCGCAGCCGGCGTGGCCCGTGAGGGGGCTGCGTCCGAGAAGTTCGGGAGCAGGGCACCGGTGGGTGCCGGGGGACGACGCGCAGAGGAGCGAGGATGACGGTCGGATCGATGGAACTGCCGCCTGAGGGCATGCTGCTCGCCGGCATCGCCCTGGCGGGCGACGAGGCCCGCGGCGTCGCGACGACGCACGGGCTCAGCCTGCTCTTCACCGCAGCTGGCATCAACGTGCAGGGCCCTCAGCCGGGGACGGAGCGACTCCTGGCGTGGAGCGGTCTCGAGTCCGTCGCCTGCAACGAGCAGACCCACCTTCCCGACGGGACGCCGGCCGTGGTCATGCAGCTCACCGCGTCCGGACAGACCGTCCGGTTCCTGCTTCCGGCGGGGGCGGTGTCGGCCGGCCAGGCCGCTTACCTCGACCAGGCCCTGCCCCAGTGGCTCGCTCGCTACGGGGGCGGTGCCGGGGCGGCCGGGACTCCCGGCGCTGTGGCCCAGGCGCCCGCAGCTCCTGCACCCCAGGCACCGGTGGCGGCCGAAGTGGCACCGCTCGAGACCGAGTTCACCGCCCCGGCGGAACCGGCCGCCGGGCGCAAGGGGCGCTTCGGGCGCAAGGCGAAGGGCGGTGCCGAGGCAGGCGACCTGGCCGGCGCTGCTGCTGGCGCGGCGGCCGCGGGCGGCGCGGCCGCGGGCCTCGAGGCTTCGCCGCCCACTCCCGGCGGGTTCGACGTGAGCGGGCTCACTGCCCCGGGCGGGTTCGCGCCGTCCGGCGACCTCCCGGCACCCCCAGGCGGGCCGGCCGGCGCCGGCGCCGGGTTCCCACCCATGGGTGATCTCGTCCCCGGCGGTGCGATGCCGCCCGGTGCGGCTCCCCCGAAGAGCAACCGGACCCGCCTCATCGTCCTCGTGGTGCTGCTCGTGATCGTGGTCGGCGGCGGCATCGCCCTCCTCAGCTCGCGCAACTCCGGCACCACCTCACCTCCGGCCTCCACCACGGTGCGCCCGTCGACGGCGAACGACGGCGCCCTGGCCGCGAAGGTGAACATCGTCCAGTCCGACCTGCCCTCCGGGTGGGCGCCGGTCACCACGGCCACCGGACCGCAGGTCAGCTCCGCCTACCGCCAGGGGGCGCAGCAGGCGATGCCGGCGTTCGCGTCGTGCCTGGGTGTGCCGGCCACCTCGATGGCCGGGCTGTTCGGCACGGGCAGCCAGTCCGACGCCACCGCCCACGACTCGTCGCCGCTCTTCGGCGCCCCGGGCGACCCGGGGACCACCATCCAGTCGCTGACCCAGGTGGTGAGCTCGGCCGCGCAGGCGACGTCCGACTTCAAGATCTTCGCCATGCCCAACTTCGTCACGTGCTTCACCCAGTTCCAGACGGCGGCCTACGGAGCGGTGACCTCCGGCGCCACCGTCCAGATCGTCCCGGTGACGCTGCCGACCAAGCCGGGAGTCAGCACCTACGGTTACGTGTCCACCGTCACACTGCCGGGTGGGACCACCGAGCACCTCGGCAACGCCTTCCTGGCCGGCGGGCGGGTGGAAGCGGTCCTCCAGCCGAACACCGGGGGAGCGTCGTTCCCGGTGACGGTCTTCCACTCCGTCTACGGCGCGCTCCTGGACAACGTGGCGGCCAACCAGCGATCGTGACGGCGGCGCCGGTGCGGCGGGCCCACCGGCAACGAGGCGGTGCTGGTCAGGGGTCGGGCAGCAACCTGGCCAGCGCGGCCACCGACCGGTAGATCGCCTCCGCCGGGCCGAGCTCGTCGGGTCGGAGCAGGTTGGCCATGATGCGCAGCACCCACGTCATGACCGATTCGGAGTACATGCCGGTGCCCACGCACAGGTGCATGAGCTGGGGCCGGCTGATGAGATGGATGAACGCCCGCGCCACCCGGTAGTAGAGGCCGTAGGTCTCCTCCAGGGTGGTCTCGTAGGAGGCGATGGCCGCCGCGCCGCCGCCGGCCAGCGCAGCTCCCACCGCGGCGGCGGCCAGGCGGCCCGTCTCGTACCCGTAGGCGATGCCCTCGCCGTTGAAGGGATTGATCGAGCCGGCGGCGTCGCCGGCGACGATGGTGGTGGGCCCCACCCGTGGTCCGACGGCCAACCCCATGGGCAGCTTGCCCCCGGTGGGGGGGCCGAGCGAGGTGGCGGGCGACAGCCCCCACGACCGGGGCACCCACTGGACGAAGGCGTCCATCAGATGGGAGGTGTTCACGCCCTTCCACCGGCGGTCGGTCGAGAGGAGGCCGACGCCGACGTTCACACGCCCGTCACCGAGGGGGAAGATCCACCCGTAGCCGGGGACCACCGCGCCGGACGAGTCGCGGATGTCGAGGTGGGACTCGATGAACGGGTCGTCGTGGCGGGGGGACGTGTAGTAGCCGCGGAGCGCCAGTCCCATGGGCCGCCTGCGGTCGCGCCCGGTGCCGAGCGCCCGGCCGAACCGGGAGTTCGCCCCGTCGGCTACGACGACGTAACGGGCACGGAGCTCGCGGGTAGCGCCGGTTTCGGCGTCGCGCACCACGGCCCCCACGCAGGCGGGCAGCAAGCCGGGAGATCCGGTCCTGATCGTGCCGTCGATGATGGGCTGGACCGCCTCGGTGTGCTGGAGCACGGTGGCGCCCGCCTTCGCCGCATGCTCGTTCACCAGGTGGTCGAGGTCGTGGCGCGTGATGACATAGCCGTAGGAGGGGAACGACGGGTGCGACGGCCACGCCAGCTCGAGCACCTTGCCGTACGCGTTGGCGCGCAACCCGTCGTAGCGGTGTGCACCGGCCAGGGCGTGCTCGAGGCCCATGTCGGCCAGCTGGCGCACGGAGCGGGGCGTGAGGCCGTCGCCGCACGTCTTCTCCCGGGGGAACGCCTTCTTCTCGACCAGGACCACGTCCCAGCCGGCGTCGGCGAGCCAGTAGGCGCATGACGATCCCGCCGGTCCACCACCCACGACGAGGACGTCGTGCAGGTCGTGGGCGGCGGCGGCATCGGTCGGTTCCACGCCCCTGATCGTAGGGCGAGCCGGGGGCCACGGGTCACGCCGCACCGCGGGATGACCCCGTGGAACCACGCAGCGCGCGCGACGAACGGGTGCGTGGAACCACGGTCCGGCGGCACCGTGGTCGCCCGTTGTTGCAGGCCGTTCGTCGATGTGCTCGCGGCGAATGCACCGTGGTAGAACGGCTGGTGCTGTGGCCGACTACCTGCCAATCCTCGTCCTGATGGTGCTGGGCTTCCTGTTCGCGGCGATCTCGTTCATCGCCTCGGCTCTCATGGCACCCCGGAAGCGACCGACGGCAGCCAAGGTGGCTCCGTACGAGTGCGGGATCGTCCCCCGGATCGAGCCGCCGACCCGGTTCCCCGTCCGCTTCTACCTGGTGGCGATGATCTTCATCATCTTCGACATCGAGATCGTGTTCCTCTACCCGTGGGCGGTCGTCTTCCACCAGCTCGGCTCGTTCGGCCTCGTCGAGGTCATCGTGTTCGCCACAGTCGTGCTGGTGTCGTTCCTGTTCCTGGTGAGCAACGGCGCCCTCACGTGGGGGCCGGCCGCCCGCCTGGAGCGGGCGCTGCCCTCGCGGACGTCGGAGTCGACCATCTCCCGGATCGCCGCCGGCCTGGCGCCGGCAGGCGACGGCGACCGCTCGGGCACCGGCCCCGGCCAGGCGGCGTAGGGGCGGCGGCCGTGGGACTCGAGGACCTCCAGCACAACTTCCTCACCGGCCGGCTCGAGGACCTGGTCAAGTGGGCCCGCACGTACTCGATGTGGCCCGCCACCTTCGGCCTGGCCTGCTGCGCCATCGAGATGATGTCGGTGGGTGCTGCCGACTTCGACCTGGCCCGCTTCGGCATGGAAGTGTTCCGGGCCTCGCCGCGGCAGGCCGACCTGATGATCGTGGCCGGGCGCGTCTCCCAGAAGATGGCGCCGGTGCTCCGCCAGGTCTACGACCAGATGATGGAGCCCAAGTGGGTCCTCTCCATGGGCGTGTGCGCATCGAGCGGCGGCATGTTCAACAACTACGCCATCGTCCAGGGCGTGGACCAGATCGTGCCGGTGGACGTGTACGCGCCGGGGTGCCCGCCCACGCCGGAGACGCTCATCCACGCCATCCTCACCCTCCACGAGAAGGTGCGGACCGGGGAGATCACCCGGCGTCCGGGTGGGCGCATCCCGGCGTTGGCCTCCGACGAGGGCGCCGACACCGAGGACGAGCGGGGTCCCGGGGTGGTGTCCCAGGGTTGGACGCCCGAGCGTCCCGACGCCGTCCGCCTGGCCACGCCGAAGCGCAACCCGGTCATCGCCCGGTCGGTGGGGGAGCCGCGGTGACCACGCCAGCGGGTAGCGTGCCCACCGTCGCGTCCGGCGTCCTCGAGACGGCCTTCCCCACCAGGGAGCAGTACGTGGCGACGGTGGCCGGCTACCGGGACGACGGCTTCGAAATGTGCGCCGACCTGTGCGCCGTCGACTACCTCACCCACCCCGGGCGGCGGCTGCCCGAGGGCGTGGCGCCCGAGCGGTTCGAGGTGGTGGTCAACCTGTTGTCGCTCAGTGCGGCCCGGCGCCTGCGGGTGCGGGTCCAGGTGCCCGAGACCGATGCACGGGTGCCGACGATCTTCGATCTCTATCCCGGCGTCGAGGCCATGGAGCGGGAGGCCTTCGACCTCTTCGGCATCGTGTTCGACGGCCATCCCGACCTGACCCGCATCCTCATGCCCGAGGAGTGGGAGGGTCACCCGTTGCGCAAGGACTACGGGGTGGGGCGGGTCCCGGTGCAGTTCAAGGAGGCACCGGGTCCCCGATGACCGAGCACGGAGACGACTTCTTCCCGCTCCCCGGCCACGCTGCCGAGGCACCCTTCCTGGCCGCGGAGACCTCCGAGGGGGACCAGGAGCTCACCCCCCGGTCAACCACCGGGGCCGGCGAGCTGCGCCGCGAGGTGGGTGCCGTCCTCCGCCTGCCCGAGGGTGTCGCCGTCGACCCGTCGGACATCGACGTCGAGCGGTCCGACGACGAGACGATGATCATCAACATGGGCCCGCAGCACCCGTCCACCCACGGGGTGCTCCGGCTCATGCTCGAGCTGGACGGCGAGACGGTGCTGCGCACCAAGCCGGTCATCGGCTACCTCCACACCGGCATGGAGAAGACGGGCGAGGAGCTCACCTTCGTCCAGGGCGCCACCAACGTCACCCGCATGGACTACCTGTCCCCCCTCAACAACGAGCTGGTGTTCTCGCTCGCCGTCGAGGCGCTCCTCGGGGTCGAGGCCCCCGAGCGGGCCCAGTGGATCCGCATGCTGATGTCCGAGCTGAACCGTGTCTCGTCCCATCTGATGTGGATGGCCACCAATGGCATGGACCTGGGGTCGACCTCGATGATGATCTACGGGTTCCGCGAGCGCGAGATGGTGCTGGCCTTCTTCGAGAAGACCACCGGCCTGCGGATGAACCACAACTACATCCGTCCCGGCGGCGTGGCCGCCGACCTGCCCGACGGGTGGGAGGACGACGTCACCGTCATCTGCGACACGGTCCTCCCCCGCACCTACGAGTACGACGAGCTCCTCACCGGGCAGCCGCTGTTCCGGCAGCGGTCGGTCGGCATCGGCCGGCTCTCCGCCGAGGAGGCGGTGGCTCTCAGCCTCACCGGGCCCATCCTGCGCTCGACGGGGATCCCGTGGGACCTGCGCCGCTCCATGCCGTACCTCCGCTACGACGAGGTCGACTTCGACGTGATCGTGGGCACCTACGGCGACAACTTCGACCGGTACTCGATCCGCCTGAACGAGATCCGCGAGTCGATCCGCATCATCCGCCAGATCGTGGAGAAGATGCCCGCCGGTGACTACCGCCTTCAGGACAAGAAGGTGACGCCGCCCCCCCGTGCCCGCATCGACGAGTCGATGGAAGCCCTCATCCACCACTTCAAGGTGTTCACCGAAGGGTTCCGCGTCCCCGAAGGAGAGGTGTACGTCGCAGTGGAGTCCCCCCGGGGTGAGCTCGGTTGCTACATGGTCTCCGACGGCGGCTCCAAGCCGTACCGGATGCACATCAGGGGGCCGAGCTTCGTCAACCTCCAGGGGCTGCCGTTGATGATGCGCGGCGGGCTGGTGGCCGACGCGGTGGCCGTGTGCTCCTCGGTGGACCCGGTCATGGGCGAGGTGGACCGGTGAGCGGCCACCTCGGACCTGACATCCTGGCCCGCGCCCGCCAGCTGATCTCCCTGTACCCCGAGCCCCGGTCCGCCCTCGTCCCCCTGTGCCACCTGGCCCAGGAACAGGACGGCTGGCTCCGGCCCGAGGCCATGGCCGAGATCGCCGAGCTGGTGGGGGTGACCCCGGCCGAGGTCCAGGGGACGGCGTCCTTCTACGACATGCTCCACCTGGAGCCGGTCGGCACCTACCTGGTCTCGATCTGCACCAACATCTCCTGCATGCTGGACGGGGGCCTCGAGCTCCTCGAGCACGCCGAGGAGCACCTGGGCGTGGGCGCGGGCGGGACCACACCGGACGGGAAGATCACGCTGGAGGAGGCCGAGTGCCTGGCCGACTGTGACCATGCACCCTGTGTGCAGGTCAACCACCGCTACGTGGGAGCCCAGACGCCCGAGACGTTCGACGCCCTGATCGAGGACCTGCGGGCCGGGCGCCGCAGTGACGAGATCCCGTCGCACGGGACGCTCATCCGGGTCCGCCGTGACGGCGGCCTGCGGGCCGATCCGGAGCAGGTGGCCAGCGAGCGGGCCGCCATGGCCGAAGCGAAGGCCCGCCGTGCGGCCGAGGCGGCCGAGGCCGCCGGTGGGGAGGGGGGGTCCTGATGGCCGTCACCGACGCCCCCCGCATCGTCACCGCCCGTATCGACCACCCGGACTCGTACACCCTGGAGCGGGCCCTGGCCACCGGCGCCTACGAGGGCCTGCGCAAGGCGCTCACCATGACGCCCGAGGCCGTGGCGGCCGAGGTCGACGCGGCCAGCCTGCTGGGCCGGGGTGGCGCCGGGTTCCCGGCCGGGCGCAAGTGGGCCATGCTGCGCCAGTCGCCCGTCACCTACCTGGTGGTCAACGGCGACGAGTCCGAGCCCGCCACCTTCAAGGACCACCTGCTCGTCGAGCGTGATCCGCACCAGCTGATCGAGGGCGTGGTCATCGCCGCCTACGCCCTCCAGGTGACGCGGGCATTCATCTTCCTCCGGGGCGAGTTCGCCCTCGGTCTGGAACGGGTCCAGGCAGCCCTGAATGAGGCCTACGCCCACGGCGCCGTGGGGGCGGACATCTTCGGGTCCGGCTTCTCGGTCGACATCGTGGTCCACCCGGGAGCGGGCGCCTACATCTGCGGCGAGGAGACGTCCCTCCTCGAGTCACTGGAGGGCAAGCGGGGCTTCCCCCGGATCAAGCCCCCGTTCTTCCCAGCCGCCATCGGCCTCTACGGCGAGCCGACGGTGGTCAACAACGTGGAGACCATGTCCAACCTGCCGTGGATCGTCACCAACGGGGGTGCCGCCTTTGCCGCGCTGGGCGAGGGGCGCTCGACGGGCACCCGCCTCTTCGCCCTGGCCGGGCACGTGCGCAACCCCGGCGTCTACGAGCTGGAGATGGCGAAGACGACCTTCGCCGACCTGATCAACGCGCCGGTCCTGGGTGGGGGGGTCCGGCACGGGCGGGAGCTGAAGGCGTTCATCCCCGGCGGTGTGTCGGCGCCGTGGTTCGGTCCCGACCAGATCGACCTGCCCCTCGGTCAGGACGAGGTGGGGGCGGCCGGCTCCATGCTGGGATCGGGTTCGGTGGTGGTCATGGACGACCACACCTGCGCGGTGCGGGCGTCGTGGCGGATCACCAAGTTCTTCTCCCGGGAGTCGTGCGGTCAGTGCACCCCGTGCCGGGAGGGATCGGGGTGGCTCGAGCGGATCATGGAGCGCATCGAGACCGGCCGGGGCAGGCCGGACGATCTCGACCTGCTGCTCGACGCCTGCGACAACATCGCTCCCGGCCTCACGTGGCCGCCCCAGCAGACGACGATCTGCGTGCTCGGGCCGTCGATCCCGTCGTCGATCCACTCTGCCATCACCATGTTCCGTGACGAATTCCTCACCCACATCAAGGAAGGGGGGTGTCCCCATGGCTGAGCAGCCCGCCGGCGCCCCCGCCGCTCCCACCGACGCGACCGAGGGCGACTTCACCTTCACCCTGAACGGCCGCCCGGCCCGGGGCCGCAAGGGCGAGATGCTGATCGCCGCGGCCGAGCGGGCCGGGGTCTTCATCCCCCGCTTCTGCTACCACCCGCGGATGAAGTCCGTCGGGGTGTGCCGGATGTGCCTGGTCGAGGTCACCGGTCCCCGTGGCGCCGCCCTGCAGCCCTCGTGCTACCTGGAGGTGACCGAGGGCATGGAGGTGGTGACCGACTCGCCCAAGGTGAAGAAGGCCCAGGACGGCGTCCTCGAGTTCCTCCTCGTCAACCACCCCCTCGACTGCCCCGTGTGCGACAAGGGGGGCGAGTGCCCGCTCCAGGACCAGACGCTCGCCTACGGCCCCGGGGAGTCCCGGTTCGTCGAGGAGAAGCGGCACTTCGAGAAGCCGATCCCCATCTCCGATCTCGTGCTCCTGGACCGTGAGCGCTGCATCCAGTGCAGTCGCTGCACGCGCTTCGCCGCCGAGGTGGCGGGCGAGGCCCAGATCGACTTCTCCGGCCGCGGCGAGATGATCGAGGTCTCGACGTTCCCCGACGAGCCGTTCTCGTCGTACTTCTCGGGCAACACCGTGCAGATCTGCCCGGTGGGTGCCCTCACCGCGGTGCCGTACCGGTTCACGGCCCGGCCGTGGGACCTCGACCAGGTGGAGTCGACCTGTACCACGTGCGCGATGGGGTGCCGGGTGGCGGTCCAGTCGTCGGCCAACCGGCTGACCCGGATCCTCGGCATCGACTCCGAGCCGGTGAACCACGGTTGGCTGTGCGACAAGGGGCGCTTCGCCTTCGAGTCGGTGAACGCCGAGGACCGCATCACCCAGCCCATGGTGCGCCGTGACGGCGAGCTGGTGCCGACGACGTGGAGCGAGGCGCTCGACCAGGCCGCCGCGGGTCTGCGGCGGGCCATGACCGACGGCGGGCCGGAGGCGATCGGCGTGCTGGGCGGCGCCCGCCTGACGAACGAGGGCGCCTACCTGTGGGCGCGCCTGGCCAAGGGTGTGATCGGCACCGACTCGGTCGACGCCCAGCTGGGCGACGGCCTGCCGGCGGAGACGGTCCTGGGCCTCCCCCGAGCGACCATCGCCGAGGCGGCCTCGGCAGCGACGGTCGTCCTCCTGTGCGGCGACCTGCGCGAGGAGCTGCCGGTCGCGTTCCTGCGGCTGCGCGCCGCCGCCGTCGACGGCACCACCGCCCTCGTCGAGCTCGCTCCCCAGCGGAGCGCCCTGACGCCCCTCACGACGTCGTTCCTGCAGTACCGCCCGGGCGACGTCGTCGAGCTGGCACGGGCGCTGACCGGGACGGGCGGCCCCCCCCAGGGTGTCGACGCCGGCGCACTCGAGTCGGCGCGCCAACACCTGGGGTCGGGCGACGTGGTGGTCGTCCTCGGCCGCCCCTCGCTGGCGGAGGACGGTGCCATGGTTGCGGAAGCAGCCGAGGTCCTGGCCGGGCTGCCCGGCGTCCGGTTCCTGTCCGCCCTGCGGCGGGGGAACATCCACGGCGCACTCGACATGGGGCTCGCCCCGGGCGTGCTGCCCGGCCGGGTCGGCCTGGAGGAGGGCGGGGCCTGGTTCGAACGTGCCTGGGGATCGGTGCCGGCCCGTCGCGGCCGCGACTGCACGGGGATCCTGTCCTCGGCGGCCGGCGCCGGTGACGACGAGAGCCGGGTCACCGCGCTGGTGCTGCTCGGATCGGAGCCGTCGGTCGACGTCCCCGACCGGGACCTGGCGCGGCGCGGGCTCGGCGGTGCGAGCTTCGTGGTGGCGGTGACGTCCAGTCCCGGTGAGGCGGTCGACCGTGCCGACGTGGTCCTGCCGGCGGCCGAGGCCCACGAACGCCCGGGGACGACCACCAACATCGAGGGTCGGGTGAGCCGGGTGGCCCAGAAGCTCGTCCCCCCCGGCCAGGCATGGCCCGACTGGATGATCGCGTCCGAGCTTGCCCGCTACATGGGGAGCGACATGGGGATCGACTCGATGGCGGCGGTGTGGGCCGAGATCGAGCGGCTCGCCCCCGCGTACGCCGGGATCACGGCCGACGTCCTCGATGCACCGTGGGCCCGCGACGGGGTGGTGGCGCCGTTCGCCGGCGCACCGGTGTCGCAGGCGGCAGTACCGCTCGATCCCATCGCCGTTCCCGGGGTCGAGTCGGTGGAGCGCCAGGGGGCGCCGCCCCGGGCCGGATCGGCGGTCACCCCGACAGCCGGGCCGGACGGGCAGGTCACCGTCGAGCAGGGTACCGGCGGGCAGGGCGAGGGTCGTCCCCCGGTCCTGGCCGGGCCGGCCGGCATCAACGCGCCGCACGTGGCTCCGACCGACAGCTACTCGTTCCGGCTGGTCGTCGGGCGCACCCTCTACGACGGCGGGACGGCCGTCGCCATGTCGGAAGCGTTGACGCCACTGGTCACGAGCGCCCCCCTGCGCGTCAACCCACACGACCTCGACGACCTGGGCATCACGACCGGCGACCTGGTCCGGGTGCGCACGGCCAGGGACAGCGTGGTGGTTCCGGTCGCCGCCGACCCGGGCCTGGCCCGCAAGGTGGTGGCCACCGAGCTGAACGTCCCCTTCGGCGACGTGACGGCGGGTGACCTGATCGACGCCACCTCCCCGGTGGTCGAGCTCCGGCTGGAGACGCCGTGAACCCCGCCGCCCTCGTCCCGGCGGTGCCTGCCACCGATCCGCTCTACGCGCACGGCGTGGGGCTGGCCGTGCTCCTCATCGTCCTCATCAAGGTGGTCGTCGTCTTCGGCGCGCTGATGGTGGCGGTCATGCTCATGATCTGGTTCGAGCGCAAGGTGATCTCGGACATGCAGAGCCGGATCGGTCCGAACCGTGCCGGCCCGTTCGGGATCATGCAGACGCTGGCCGACGGGATCAAGCTGTTCTTCAAGGAGGACCTGATCCCCGAGCGGTCGGACCGGTTCGTCTTCAAGCTGGCCCCGTACCTCACCATCATCCCCGCCTTCCTCGCCTTCGCCATCGTCCCCATCGGAGGGGAGGTGACGGTGGCCGGCCACACCTTCGAGCTCCAGCTGGCCGACCCCCCGATGGGGATCCTCTTCTTGCTGGCAATGTCGTCGATCGCCGTCTACGGGATCATGCTGGCCGGCTGGTCCTCGGGATCGAAGTACCCGTTGCTCGGCTCGGTGCGGGCGTCCGCCCAGATGATCTCCTACGAGGCGGCGCTGGGGCTCACCGTCGTCACCGTGGTGCTGGTCACCGGCTCGCTGTCCACCCGCTCCATCGTGGACGCCCAGGCCCTGCACTTCTGGCAGTGGAACGCCATCCGGCTCGGGGTGATCCCGTTCCTCATCTTCTTCGCCGCCGTGGTGGCGGAGACCAACCGGCCCCCATTCGACCTGGTCGAGGCGGAGTCGGAGCTGGTCGGCGGGTTCCACACCGAGTACTCGTCGATCCGGTTCGCACTGTTCTTCCTGGCCGAGTTCATGAACACCATCACCATGTCGGCCATCACGGTGACGCTGTTCTTCGGCGGGCCGGACGGCCCGGTCCCCCACATCCCCCACCTGTACTGGCTGTGGCCCATCCTGTGGTTCCTTGGCAAGACGATCGTGTTCCTCTTCGTCTTCGTGTGGCTGCGGGCCGCGCTGCCACGCATGCGCTACGACCAGCTCATGGACCTGGGGTGGAAGCGTCTCATCCCCCTCTCACTGGGGTGGATGCTGATCGTCGCCGGGTTCCTCGTGGACGGCTGGTGGGGGGTGGCCATGGCCGCTGCCACCGTGGTCGGCGGGGTCCTCATCGCCCGGGCGTTCTCTGTGGGCGCGGCCCGCGAGGAGGACCGGGCCATCCTGCCGCCGGTGGGCGTGCGGGTGTGGCGGCGCCCGGGTGACCCGGCATCGGCGGGACCTGAGGGAGGTGACGGGCGGTGAGCGACGAGACGGTCGACGAGACGGTCGACGCGGCCGTGGACGAGCATGTCGACGAGGCGGCACAGTGGGCGGACCGCGCCGACGGCGAGCCCGGCACCGAGCTCGAGGCCGGCCCGCCCCGCCAGCGCCAGAACTTCCTCGGCGGGTTCAAGCTCACCTTCGAGCACCTCGGCCGCCCGGCCGTCACCCGCCAGTACCCGGAGGAGAAGCGTCCGAAGCAGCCCCGCCAGCACGGCAGGCACGTCCTCAACCGGTACGAGGACGGCATGGAGAAGTGCATCGGCTGCGAGCTGTGCGCCGGCGTCTGCCCGGCCGACTGCATCTACGTGCGCGGGCTCGACAACCCGCCCGACCACCCGGTCTCGCCGGGCGAACGTTACGGCTACGTCTACGAGATCAACTTCCTGCGCTGCATCCACTGCGACATGTGCGTGGAGGCGTGCCCGACCGAGGCCATCACCGAGTCGAAGCTGTTCGAGTTCTCCTTCACCAACCGGAGCGACGCCATCTACACCAAGCGTGAGCTCCTGGTCGACGACGACGGCCGTCCCCGCCGCCAACCGTGGGAGGACTGGCGCGACGGCGACGAGCTCCACACGTCCGGGTGGATGCGGGCCACCTCGCCGGCCGGCGCCGCCGCCTACGAGGGCCAGGTCCAGTGGTCCGGCGAGCTGGGCTTCGGGGTGCGAGCACCCGAAGGCGGCCAGAGTGGCCGGCGCGACGACGAGGCCACCGGCACGATGGCGCTGCGCGACACGCTCGAGCGCCACCTGCGGCCCGCCGATCTCGACGCGTCCAAGCGGGGGCCCAGGGGCGCTCTCGGCCGCCTGCGCGACAAGGTGTCCCGCTTCTCGCCCGGCGCCGGAGCACGTATCGCCCGTCAGGCGGAGGAGCGTTACGCGGCGGCCCGTGCCGCGGTCGACGTCGAGGGCCGGTCGCCGTCCCCCGATGACGGGGCGGAAGGGGAGCAGCGATGATCGCCACCCTCCTCCTCGTCCACCTGCCGGCCGTCCTCGCTGTTGCCTCCCACCCGTCGACCGTCGACGTCAGCGTCTTCGCGGTGGCGAGCGCCATCGTCCTCGCCGGCGGGGTGGGCGTCGTCGTGGCCAGGAACCCGGTCCATGCCGCCCTCATGCTGGTCATGACCCTCTTCGGGGTGGCGGTCCTCTTCGTCCTCCAGCGGGACGACTTCCTGGCCGCCGTCCAGGTCATCGTGTACGCCGGGGCCATCGTGGTCCTCTTCCTGTTCGTGATCATGTTCCTCGGTGTCGACAAAGAGGAGAACCTCCGGGTCGAACCGCTCCGCGGCCAACGCCCGGTGGCGGTAGCCCTGGGGCTGCTGGCGCTGGTGGGCACCCTCGTGCTCGGGAGCGTTTCCCACTGGACGACCGGCGCCCATGCCGTGTCGGGACCGGCCGATGCCCCCGGCGGGAACGTCGCGCTGCTCGGGCGTTCCGTCTTCACCACCTACCTGTTCCCCTTCGAGGTCACCGCCGCCCTATTGGTGATCGCCGTCGTCGGCGCCGTCGTCCTGGCACGCCGGCCACCGGCGACCCGACCGGAGGGCTCGCCCGGTGCGGCGGCCATGCCCGTACCGGGCTCGGGCGAGGGCGGAGCGGAGGATGCGGACGAGGGCGCGCCGGCTGACGCAGAGGCGCATCCGGGCACGGGCGCGGGGGAGCCGGACGGCACCGGCGAGCCCGACACAGCAGAGAAGGCACCGGCAGCCGCGGGCGCAGCCGGCGCCACCGGACAGGCCGCGCCCGACGTGACCGATGCCGCACAGGCGGCGGAAGGGGTGGCGCGATGACCATCAGCGCCGATTGGTACCTGGGCGTCGCAGCGGTCCTGTTCGCCATCGGCACCATCGGGTTGCTGGTCCGGCGCAACGTCCTCGTGATGTTCATGTGCGTCGAGCTCATGCTGAACTCGGCCAACCTGACCTTCGTGACCTTCGCCCGCACCCTGAACGACATCGGGGGCCAGGTGCTCGTGTTCTTCGTGCTCGTGGTGGCCGCCGCCGAGGTGGTCGTCGGGCTCGGGATCGTCGTCGCCATCTTCCGGCGCCGGGCCAGTGCCACCGCCGACGACCTGCACCTGATGAAGGGCTGATCCCCTGATGCTCCACCTGACCTTCCTCATCTTCCTGCTGCCGCTGGCCGGGTTCGCCGTCCAGGTTCTGCTCGGACGGCGCATGGGCGACCCGCTGGCCGGGGCGGTGGCCACGACGTTCGTCGGCGCCTCGTTCGTGGTGGGTGTGCTGGTGTTCTTCGCCCTCCTCGGTGTGCACGCGCCGGTCCGGTCGTTCACCCAGGTGCTGTGGACGTGGCTGCCGGTGGGCGGACTGCACGTCAACCTGGGCTTCACCGCGGACCCGCTGTCGATGACGATGGTCCTCTTCGTGACCGGGATCTCCACCCTCATCCACCTGTACTCGATCTCGTACATGAAGGGCGATCCCGACTACCCCAAGTTCTTCCTGTACCTGAACCTGTTCGTCGCCTCCATGCTGATCCTGGTGCTGGGGAACAACCTCCTCGTCACCTTCGTCGGCTGGGAGGGCGTGGGCACCTGCTCCTACTGGCTCATCTCCTTCTGGTTCCACCGGGACTCGGCGGCCAGCGCCGGCAAGAAGGCGTTCGTCTACAACCGGATCGGCGATGCAGGGTTCCTGCTGGCCATGTTCCTCACCTTTCAGTCGGTGGGCAGCCTCGACTACTCGACGATCTTCGCCCGCCTGGGCCAGGTGAGCCCGGGCACCATCACGGCCATCGCCCTCCTCCTCTTCGTCGGCGCGGTGGGCAAGTCGGCACAGATCCCGCTGTTCCCGTGGCTGGCCGACGCCATGGAGGGCCCCACCCCGGTCTCCGCCCTGATCCACGCGGCCACCATGGTCACCGCCGGCGTGTACCTGATGTGCCGGGTGAACCCGCTCCTGCACGCGTCGGGTGCGGCGTCCCTCACCATCGCCATCGTGGGGGCGGCGACCGCGTTCGTCGCCGCAACCATCGCCTGCGCGCAGAGCGACATCAAGAAGGTCCTGGCCTACTCGACCGTCTCCCAGCTGGGCTACATGTTCCTCGCCGTGGGGACCGGCGCCTACGAGGCCGCCCTCTTCCTCATGATCGCCCACGCCTTCTTCAAGGGCCTCCTTTTCCTCGGGGCCGGCTCGGTCATCCACGGCCTCCACGACGAGCAGGACCTGAAGCGCATGGGCAACCTCCGGCGCTACATGAAGGTGACCTTCTACACGTTCGCAGTGGCATGGCTGGCCATCGCAGGTGTGCCGCCTCTGTCGGGGTTCTGGGCCAAGGGCGACGTCCTCGACAACGCCTTCGCCCGGTACCCGGCGCTGTGGGTGGTGGGGCTGGCCGCCGCCCTGCTGACCGCGTACTACCTGAGCCGCCTGGTCGCCCTGGCCTTCTTCGGTGACGACCGGTGGCGGACGGACAACCGCCCGGCCGGCCACGGGCACGACGGGTCCGAGCCGCACGAGTCGCCGTGGCCCATGAAGGTCCCGCTGGTGATCCTGGCCATCCTGGCCCTGGCCGGTGGTGCCCTCAGCTTCCCCTGGTACGGGAGTGGCACCCTGCTCCGGTGGGTCGACCCCGTCTTCGGCGCCAACCTGTACGACGCCCACCAGTCCGTCGGGCTCCAGTGGGGATTGGCCATCACCGACTCGGCTGTCGCCATCGTCGGCGTGGTGCTCGGCTTCGCTCTGTGGCGCAAGGTGACCGAACGCCCGGCCCTGGAGAACGCCTTCCTGCGACGGTCCTGGTACCTGAACGAGCTCTACGACTCGGTCATCGGCAGGCCCGGGGCCCGCCTGGCCGCCTTCACCGCCTCCACGGTGGAGGGCGGCATCATCGACGGGGCGGTGAACGGCATCGCCTCGGCGGTCCGCCGGGGCGGTGGCCTGGTGCGGCGGGCACAGACCGGCTATGTGCGCAACTACGCGCTCGGGATCGTCCTCGGAGTGGTCGTGATCTTCGGCTTCATGCTGACCCGGGTGTGGTGGTCGTGATGGCGCCCACCCAGCCCTTCCCCTTTCTCACCGTCCTGGTGCTGTTGCCCGCCGCCGGCGCGGCAGCGGTCGCGCTCGTCCCCTCCCGCCGGGTGGCGGGATGGCTCCACGAGGCACTCGGGATCGCGGTGGCGACGGCCACCCTGGTCCTGGCCATCGTCATCGCAATCCGCTTCCAGGTGTCGAACGCCGGCTACCAGATGAGGTCCGACCACGTGTGGGCGTCGTCGCTCGGCATCCACTGGTTCGTGGGGGTCGACGGCATCTCCCTGTTCCTGGTGCTCATGGCGGCGTTGCTCTTCCCGCTGGTCATGCTGGGCGCCCGCTCCCGCACCGACCGCCGGTCCTTCGTGGCCTGGATCCTCCTCCTCGAGGCGGCGTGCCTTGGCAGCTTCGTCTCCCTCGACCTGATCCTGTTCTTCCTCTTCTTCGAGCTCACCCTGGTCCCCACCTACTTCATCATCGGGGGGTGGGGGTTCGCCCGGCGCGGCTACGCGGCGATCAAGTTCTTCGTCTACACGTTCGCCGGCTCGGCCTTCCTGCTGGTGGGCATCCTGGCGGTGGCCTTCCTCCACCAGTCCCAGACCCACGTGCTCACCTTCGAGCTGCCGGCGCTGATGAACACGCATCTCTCCGGGACCGAGGGCGTCCTCCTCTTCCTGGCCTTCACCGCCGCCTTCGCCGTCAAGGCGCCGGTGTTCCCCTTCCACACCTGGTCACCTGATGCCTATGCCGAAGCGCCGACAGCCGGGTCGGTCCTGCTGGCCGCGGTCATGGCCAAGCTGGGCACCTACGGGATCATCCGCTTCGACCTCAACTTGTTCCCCCAGGCGACCCACACCCTGGCGCCGCTGCTGCTCACCCTGGGCGTGGTCGGGATCCTCTACGGAGCGGTGGTGGCGTGCGTGCAGCGCGACCTCAAGCGCCTGGTCGCCTACTCGTCCCTGGCGCACATCGGCTTCATCGTCCTCGGAACCTTCGCACTCACCACCCAGGGGCTGTCTGGGGGCGTGCTGCAGATGGTGAACCACGGGCTCGTCATCGCCGCCCTCTTCCTCCTGATCGGGTGGATCTATGAGCGCAGGCGGACGTGGCAGGTGAGCGAGCTGACCGGCCTGCAGAAGGCAGCTCCGGTGCTGGCCGGCGTGTTCACCCTCGTCATGCTGGCGTCCGTCGGGGTTCCCGGCCTCAACGGCTTCGTCGGCGAGTTCCTCGTCCTGTCGGGCACCTTCATCGTCCACCGGTGGTGGGCGGTGGCGGCTACGGCCGGGGTGATCCTGGCCGCCCTGTACCTCCTGTGGGCCTACCAGCAGGTCTTCCACGGCGTGGCCTCCGGCGCCAACGCCAAGATCCGGGACCTCGGGTGGGGGGAGCGCCTCGTCATCGCCCCGCTGGTCATCCTCATCGTGTTCCTCGGCATCTACCCGAAGCCGGTCCTGGACCGGATCACGCCGTCGGTCAACCGGCTGGTGGCGCACATCGAGCAGGTCACCCATGAGCACCAGCCGGCGGTGGCGACGACCGGGAGCACCTCAGGGTCGCACCCGGCCGCGGGCACGGCGTCAGGACCGGCGCCCGGCGGCGCCTCCTCCGCGCCGGCCCGCCCAGTGGCCCGGACCGTGACGAGAGGAGCGCAGTGATGGCGGGAGCCACCGTCGCCAGCGCAGCCACCCTGCACCTGCCGCACATCGACTACCTGAGCATCCTGCCCGTGCTCATCATGATGGGCGGTGCCGTGCTGGTGGTCGTCGTGTCGTCGATGACCCGGCGGGCGCTGGGCACGTCGGCGTCGACCGCGCTCTCCGTCCTCACCGGCGTCGCCGCGCTGGTGGCGGCCCTGTTCCAGTGGCACTCGGTCACCACCCACGGGGCCAAGGTGACCATCGCCGGCGCCGTGGTACTCGACGGGTTCAGCGTGCTCGTCCAGGTGACGGTGGCGGTGGCTGTCATCCTGTCGGCCATGGTGGCCGACGGCTACCTGAAGCGCGAGGGGGTCGACGGCCCCGAGTTCCACGCCCTCGCCCTGCTGTCCGCGTCCGGCGCCATGGTGATGGGATCGGCCAACGACCTGATCGTCGTCTTCCTCGGCCTCGAGATCCTCTCCATCGCCCTCTATGTGCTCACGGCCATGAACCACAAGCGGGCCGAATCGGGCGAGGCGGCGCTGAAGTACTTCGTCCTCGGTGGCTTCTCGTCGGCCATCTTCGTCTACGGCATCGCGCTGACCTACGGCGCGACCGGCTCGACCAACCTCCCCCAGATCGCCGACTACCTGGCCCGCAACGTCGTCGCCGACAACGGGGTCCTGCTGGCCGGCATGGCCCTGCTGCTCGTCGGGTTCGGCTTCAAGGTGGCGGCCGTGCCGTTCCACATGTGGTCGCCCGACGTCTACCAGGGGGCGCCGTCACCTGTCACCGGGTTCATGGCCGCGGTGGCCAAGGCGGGCGCCTTCGCCGCCGTGCTGCGGATCTTCGTCTCGTCGCTCTCCACCGTCCGGACCGACTGGCAGCCGGTCGTCACCGGCCTGGCCGTCCTCACCCTGGTGGTGGGGGCCGCCATCGCCCTCGCCCAGCGTGATGTCAAGCGGATGCTGGCCTACTCGTCGATCAACCACGCCGGCTTCATCCTCCTCGGGCTCGAGGCGGCCGACCCGCGTGGCGTCTCCGCGTCGCTGTACTACCTCTTCGCCTACACGGTGATGGTCATCGGCACGTTCGCGGTGGTGACGGTGATGGCCCGTGACGGCGACAACGGGCACGATCTCGAGGACTACCGCGGCCTGGCCCGCCGCCAGCCCCTGCTCGCCCTGGCCCTGGCCGTGCTCCTCCTGGCTCAGGCGGGCGCCCCCTTCACCACCGGGTTCCTGGCCAAGCTCCAGGTGGTCTCGGCCGTGGTCGCCGTCCACGGTTACGTTCTGGCTGCCATCGCCATGTTGTCGGCGGCCATCGCCGTCTTCTTCTACCTGCGGCTGGCCGTGGTGATGTACTCGCCGACCGGCTCGGTGGCGGACCCGGTGCCGGCAGCGGCCGGCGGCGACGGCGAGGAGGGCGGTGGCGGGACCGGTGCGGTGACGGAGCTGCTCACCTTCGACCGGGGCTCGGACGCGGTGCCGGGCCTTGCCGTGCTGACCGGTGCGCCGCCCCTCGACGATGTGGCCGAGCGGCGGGTGACCGTTCCCGTCCTCACCCGGGCCGCCATCGTGATCTCGGTGGCGGTGACCGTCGTCTTCGGGATCGTGCCGGCACCGCTGGTCGACTTCGCCCACCGGGCCACGCTGCTCTTCCACTGACCGTCCACCGCACTGGCACCGGGCATCCACTCTTGGGCCGGTACGGCGAACCGCCGGACACGGCGGTGCCCCGCGCTAGCGTCGGAGCCGACCGGCAGCGCGGGACGATGGCAGGGACGACGTAGGAGGGCGCCATGGCGAACGGGAAGACGGTGCCGGGTGAGGGCGTCCGGCCTCGGACCCGCGAGGCCCGCGATGTGGCACGGCTGGTGGCCGCAGGGGTGATCGTCGTCGTGCTGGTGGCCTTCGTCCTCGACAACAGCCGTTCCGTCAAGGTCGGCTTCGTCTTCAGCAGCGCCACGGTGCCGCTCATCTGGGTCCTCATCGTGACCGCCCTGCTCGGTGCCGGGCTGGACCGCCTGGTCATCTGGCGGCGCCGCCAGCACCGGGGGAAGGGGGCCGCCCAGTGAGCGCGGACCGGTCAGCTGACCATCAGGCGTCGCCGTCCCGTACTGGTCGGCCCCCGTCACCGTGGTCGACCGCCGGGGTGCGGGCGACGCCGAACAGGGCGACGAGCCTGGCCACCAGTGTGGCGAGGAAGATCTGACCGATCATCGCCTCGAACACGACCAGGGAGCGGGCCAGGTTCGATGCCGGCGTCAGATCGCCGAAGCCCACGGTGGTGAGGGTGACGAAGCTGAGGTAGAGGTACGAGGACGGACCGTGCTGCCCCGGTTGGGCCAGGAACCGGTGGGCGCTGCCGCTGTCGATGGCGATGCCGATGAACAGCATGGTGAAGAAGAGGCCGATCAGCACGTAGACGCAGATGGCACCGAGGATCGTCTCAACCCGCACTTCGCGATGGGCGAGGATCCGGCGGACGATCGCCACCGGCGTGGCCGCCAGGAGGACGGCGAGCAGGAAGATGGTGGTCCCGCCGCTCGACTGGTCGCCACCCGAGGTGAGGGTGGCGACGCTCGACACGAGCGTCACCCCCACCGCCACCCGAGCGAGGGTCTTGGTGCGGGCGCCGGCATGGGACGTGTGGAGGGCGAGGGTGAGTGTGAGGCAGATGGGCACAGTGACGGCGATCCCGAACCAGCGCCGACTGCCCACCAGGGCGACGAGCAGGTAGTCCACAAGGAGCATGCCGAGGAGCAGGCCGTAGCTGTCCGAGGTGTGCAGCGCCCGCTGCACGAGCGCCCCACCCCGCACCGCTTTGGCGACCGCGCCGGCCGGAAGGCGTGGCCCCCGGGGACGGCCCCCCTCCGTCGCTCCACCGGTGCCACCGGCGCCTGCGTCGGCCTCGCCGTCCACGAGGGTGACGATACCGTGGTGGGTCCCCGCCGGTTCGCACCGGTGCCGGAGGTGGCCTCACCCCGGGGCGTACGGGATCGAAGGATGGGATGAGCTCGAGCACGTTCGCCACCTTGACCGTCGTCTTTGCCATCGGCGTGCTGTCGCCGTTCGTCGCCGACGTGCTGGGGCGGACGCGGCTGAACGCCGTGGTGGTCGAGATCGTGGCCGGCGTCGTCGTCGGGCCGCACGTGGCCGGCATTGCCCACCTGGCGCCCGCGGTGAACGAGATCGCCTCGGTCGGCCTCACGCTGCTGATCTTTCTGGCTGGGTTCGAGATCGACTTCTCATCGGTGCGGGGGCGCCCGTTCTGGCTGGCGGGGGCGGGGTGGCTCGTCTCCGTGGCGCTGGCACTGGTGGCCGGAGTGGCCGTCCAGCTGGGCGGACGGGCGGCCGCGTCGGTAGTGATCGCCATCGCGCTCACCACGACAGCGCTGGGGATGGTCATGCCGATGTGGCGCGACGTGGGGCTGAGCGGCACCCGGTTCGGCGCCGACGCCATGGCCGCGGGGATCGCCGGCGAGCTGGGGCCCATCGTCCTCATCTCCCTCTTCCTCGTTGGTGAGCACCCGGTCAGGTCAAGCCTGATCCTGGTGGCGTTCGCCGTAGCGTCGGTGGCCGCGGCATTCGTGGCGTCGCGGCGCAAGCCGGGCCGCCTTCTCGATACCATCGCCCGCCACACCCACTCGTCGAGCCAGCTGCCGTTCCGGTTGGCCGTGTTGGTCATCCTGGCCCTGCTCTGGATGGCCGCCCGATTTGGCCTCGACGTCCTCCTCGGCGCGTTCGCCGCCGGGGTGATCGTCCGGCTCGGCAGCGGTGGCGTGGATCTCGACCTGCTCGGGATGAAGCTCGACGCGGTGGCCTACGGCGTGTTCGTCCCGGTGTTCTTCGTGGTGACCGGCATGCGGCTCGATGTGCACGAACTGGTGGCCGATCCCTGGAACCTGGCGCGCATGGCCGTCCTCCTCGTCGCCTTCCTGGTCGTGCGGGGCGTGCCGGTCCCGCTCCTCTACCGCCGTGACCTGCCCCGGGGCGAGCGCCTCCCCCTGGCGCTGTTCTCGGCGGCGGCGCTGCCCCTGGTGGTCGTGGTGGCCGAGCTGGGGGTGTCGGCCGGGCTGATCACGCCCGGGACCGAAGCCACCCTGGTGGGCGCGGCGATGATCTCCGTCGTCGCCTACCCCCCGCTCGCCCTGCACCTCCTCGTCCGGAACGGCTTCGCGGTGCGGGGACCTGCGCCCGCTCCCCCCGATCAGTTGGAGTAGGGACAGGGAACCGGCGCCGCCTCAGCTCCGGGTGGACTCCGCTCCCAGCCCGGCGGACGTCCCCGGATCGCGGTGGGGCTCGGGTTCCGGCACCGGCTCGGCCGTCCCCTCGCCGTCCCCGGCCAGTTCGGCCTCCTCCACGGCCCGCCGGGTCTCGGCACGGGCCGCTTCCATGCGCTTCTCGGCGCCGGCGGCGAGCAGGCGGCCGACGATGGGGAACTCCCACAGGGACTCCGCCCGCAGGATGGCCATGACCACCGGTGCCAGGTGCTCGGCCGTGTCGAACACCACGTAGCGGCCCAGCCAATCGGGGTCGTACTTGGCGTTGAAGCGCCACAGCGATTCGACCTGGACGAAGCTGGAGAGCCGCTTCAGGGCCCACCGGGCGCTCCGCTGCACGGCCCCGTCGCCCTTCTCGCCGGCCAGGGTGGAGCGCATGGCCGCGAAGTTGAGACTCAGTCCGTCCATCCCCTGGTCGCGGAGGTGCTCGATGGTCGAGCACAGGGCGAAGTCGAGGAGCCCGTTCGGGTGCTCACCGGGGTCGCGGCGCATGAGGTCGAGTGAGTAGCCGTTGATCCCGGGGGACGGTACGAACTGGCACATGGCGGCGGGCCTACCGTCGGGCGCGTGGACGACGGTGAGGAGCAGGCCCGTGTCGCGGGGGTCGAAGACCCGGCCGAGCATCATGGAGAACCCGCGCTCGTGCTCCCCCCGACGGCTCAGGCCCATCAGGTCGATCAACTGGTCGGCCAGCTCCCGGTCGAGACGGGCCGGGTCGTGGAAGGTGGCGTGGTAGCCCTTTTTGGCGATGCGGTTGTGCGCCTGGCGGAGACCCTTCTTCTCACCACCGGCGAGGGAGAAGCGGCGGACGTCGACGACTGCCTCGTCACCGATGTAGATGTGGTGCATCCCCGAGTCGCGATAGACAGCCAGCCACTCCTCGCCGGCGCCCATCACGGCGGGCACCCATCCGTGGTGGTCGACGAAGCGCCGGAAGGCGCCCCACACCTGGGTGCGTTCGTTGACGGGACCGATGGGGTCCGGGGAGATCAGGCAGATGCCGCCGTAGATGGCATAGGCGACCATGCTGTCGCGGTGGAAGAACCATTGCTTGTCGGAGCGCAGGGCGAAGTAGTCGAGCGTGCTGGCACCGTGGCGGCGCACGATGTCGCGCGCTCGCAGCTCGGCGGCACGCCCGGAGACGAGGCGGCGGTCCACGACCGGTCGCGACAAGAGGAACAGGGCCAACGCGGCGAGGAAGATGCCGATCATGAGGAGGCTGGGGGCGACGAACCGGTCGATGCGCAAGGGCAGGGAGATGGTCCGGATCCCCACCATCCGCTCGGCCGCGGCCCAGAAGGCGGTCCACACGGGCACGTGGTGGTGGTGCCGGCCGACGTGGGAGTAGACCTCGATCGACAGGGTGGTGACGAGGGCCACGCCGACAGCCCCGCCGACCAGGGCGAGGAGGGCGGAGCGGAGTGATGACCAGTCGCTGGCGGCCTGGAACTCCCGCCGGTTCGCCACCAGGATGGCGAGCACGGCCACGGCCAGCAGCGTCTCCTCGACGTCACCGCCGGCGAGCAGGTGGAGGCCGACGGTGCCGGCCAGCAGGACCACCGACACCCGCCACGCCCGGCGCTGGCCGCGCAGGATCCCCCGGCCGAGCGCGATGAGGGCCATGCCCGACAGGGCGACCAACGCCCCCGCCGCCTGGGTGGCGCGCAGGGGGAGCACCTGGAGCAACAGGTGGAGCCGGGCCCGCATGGGGGGCGTGACCGCGTCGATGAGGTCGATGACCCCGGCGGCCAGGATGGCGGCCGCCGCCCACCGGCGCACCCGGCGGGTCCGGCGGTGGGACCGGCGCAGGTCGGGGGCCGGAGGCCACGAGGCGCCGTTCGGGTAGGCAGCCACCACCTCGGGCAGGGGCGCGGCCGTCGGGGGGCGCAGCACGGCGAGGCGCTCGAGGAAGCTGGTGGGGGGCAGGTCCTCCTCGGCCAGGACGAGGCGGACGTGCAGTTCGGCTCCGGTCTCCAGCTCGACCCAGCTCGACCTGCGGCGGTGCACGAAGACGGGTGGGAGGCCCAGATGGGCACGCCGCTCCTCGACGATCTCGCCGGTGGCGCCGACGTTGGCGAAGAACCCGATCCCGAGATGGGTGAGCTCGGGTTGGAACGTGGCGGCGGCGACCAGTCCCGTGTAGCCGTCGCCCACCAGGTGCCGGGCCACGTCGCGGGCGGCGTCGTTCGGTCCGGCCTCCGTCTGCACCTCGACCAGCGCGCCACCGCCGAGCACGGTCCAGATCCTGCGGCTGAGGAGGCCGAGCAGGACGGTGAGCACGGCGAGGATGATCAGCGCACCGACGAGCGACACGGTGAGGCGGTCCTGCCAGTCGGCCGCGTGCGCCTGGCGGAGCGCCCTGCCCGCCGCACCGGTGCCGAGGAGGTGCAGCACCCACGGGGTCACCGCGATCCGGACGAGCAGGGCGACGGCAAGCGGCGCGATGAGCCACCAGGCGTACCGGCCGAGCCTCCGGTAGAGGGTGCGCGACGTGACGAACCGGGAGAGGGAGGATGGATCGCTGAGCCGGTCGATGCCGGCCAGCCAGGGCGCGTCGGTAGCCGAACGCTCGGCCAGGCGCTGCCACGCCGCGGCTGCCCTCGCCGCGCCGATGGCGCCGGGCTTGGCATCGACCGACGGGTCGAGCTCGGTGTCGGGGACGGCGGCCCCCGAGGAGTACGCGCTCTCTCCCGGTTCGACCCGTACCCGCCGGATGCCGTTCGACGTTTCGAGCACCAGGTCGACCGGGCCCGATCGTTCCACCCCCACCTCGGCCAGGTAGGCGCCGATGCGGGGGTCGTCGGCGAAGCCGGGCTCGTGGGTCCCGGTCATGCGGATGATCCGCCGTCCCTCCTCGCCGAGGAACGTGCGCATGGCGTCAGCCAGGGCCGGGTGGGCGGCCAGCGCGCCGCGCACCTCCTCGGCCGCCTCGCCCCTGCCCGACAGGTCGAAGAGGTTGCCGGCCACGATGAGGACACCCGGACCGTTCCACGCTTCGAGCGTGCGGGCCAGGCGGTTGGCGAGCACGGTGGAGGACGGGGTGGCACAGGCGGTCAGGAGGAGGTCGCTCACCACCATCACCCGCCGACCGATGGGGATCTCGATCGTGGTCGGGGAGGTCTCGCTGGCGCGGCCTTCCTGGAGGTCTGGTTCGCTCACGACACGTCCAGCGTAGATGGTCCCTGCACCACCGGACGCTCGCCGAGCGGGCGGTAGGCTCGCCTGCGGGCGGAGCTGCCCGGCCGCCCGGCGGGCCCGAGGAAGGGGAGCGTGCGATGGCCGAACCGGATGCCTATCCGCCGGAGGCGGGCACTGGCGGCACCACGATCGGGTCGCACCTGGCCGACGGGCGGCGGTTCCCACCGAGCGACGCCTTCCGGGCGGCCGCCGTCATCTCCGGGACGGAGGTCTACGCCCGGGCGGCGGACGACCCCACGGGGTTCTGGGCCGAGCAGGCGGGTGCGCTGGACTGGTTCCGCCCGTGGGACACGGTGCTCGAATGGGACCTGCCCTTCGCCCGGTGGTTCGACGGGGGGACGCTCAACGCCTCGGTGAACTGCCTCGACCGGCACGTGGCCGCCGGCCGTGGGGACCGGGTCGCGTTCCACTTCGAGGGCGAGCCCGGCGACACCCGCACGATCACCTACGCCGATCTGTTGGACGATGTCGTGCGCTTCGCCAACGTGCTGATCGGCCTGGGGGTGCGGCGGGGCGACCGGGTCGCCATCTACCTGCCGATGATCCCTGAGCTCCCGGTGGCCATGCTGGCCTGCGCCCGGATCGGCGCCCCCCACTCGGTCGTCTTCAGCGGGTACTCGGCGGCGGCCCTCCGGGACCGGATCGAGGACGCCGGCGCCCGGGTGGTGGTGACGGCCGACGGTGGGTGGCGTCACGGGTCGGTCGTGCCGCTGAAGGCGGGTGTCGACGAGGCACTCGACGGCGGCCCACCGGTGGACGCGGTGGTGGTCGTCCGCCGGGTCGGCCCGGCCGCCCCCCCGGCGATGGTTGAGGGGCGCGACCACTGGTGGCACGAACTGGTTGCCGGTGACGACACCGCGGCCGGCGGCCCGCCCGCCGCCACGTGTCAACCGGAGCCCATGGGCGCCGAGGACCTCCTCTTCCTCCTCTACACGTCGGGGACGACCTCCCGGCCCAAGGGCATCATGCACACGACCGGCGGCTACCTGACCCAGGTCGCCTTCACACATCGTGCCGTCTTCGACCTCCATCCCGACTCCGACGTCGCCTGGTGCACGGTGGACATCGGGTGGTCCGCCGGCCACGGCTACGCCGTCTACGGTCCGCTCGCCAACGGGGCGACGTCGGTGCTCTACGAGGGAGCGCCGGACCATCCGGCCAGGGATCGCTGGTGGTCGATCATCGACCGGTACGGCGTCACCTCGCTCTATTGCACACCCACGGCCATCCGGACCTCCATGGCGTGGGGCGACGGCTTGCCGGCGGGCCACGACCTGTCCACCCTGCGCGTGCTCGGGTCGGTGGGGGAGCCGATCGACCCCGAGGCATGGATGTGGCTCGCCTCCGTGATCGGACGCGGGAGGTGTCCGGTGGTCGACACCTGGTGGCAGACGGAGACGGGTGCCATCCTCATCTCGCCCCTCCCCGGCGTGACCACGACGAAGCCCGGATCGGCGGCGTTCGCCCTGCCGGGCATCGGGGTCGAGGTCGTCGACGACCACGGCCGCCCCGTCGACGTGGGTGGCGGGTACCTCACGCTGACACGGCCGTGGCCTGCCATGCTGCGCGGCATCTACGGCGAAACCGAGCGCTACCGGGAGACCTACTGGAACCGGTTCCCGGGGCGGTACTTCACCGGTGACGGTGCCCGGGTCGACGAGGAGGGCTACCTGTGGCTGCTGGGACGGGTCGACGACGTGATGAACGTCGCCGGGCACCGCATCTCCACGGTCGAGGTCGAGTCGGCACTTGTGGGCCATCCGGGCATCGCCGAGGCCGCGGTGGTGGGCGCCACCGACCCGACCACCGGCCAGGCCGTCGTGGCGTTCGTCGCCCTGTGGCCAGGTGCGGCGCCACCGGACGAGGCGCTGGGCGAGGAGCTCCGGAACCGGGTGGCCGGGCGGATCGGGGCTGTCGCCCGGCCCCGATCGGTGATCGTCATCGACGAGCTCCCGAAGACGGAGAGCGGCACGATCATGCGCCGCCTGTTGCGCGACGTGGCCGAAGGACGGCCCCTGGGGGACACCGCCACCCTGGCTGACCCGTCCGTGGTCGAGGAGATCCGAGCGAGGGCGCGCATGGCGCCACGTGACGCGTGACGGTGGGCGACCATCCCAACTGGCGGTGGCGGACCGGCCCGATCGAGGGTCCCGCTCCCGCTGTGGTCTTCGACGTCGACGGGGTGCTGTCCGACGCCGTCGGTCGCCAGCACTTCCTGGAGGACGGTCGCCGCGACTGGGACCGCTTCTTCGACGCATGCGGAGACGACCCGATCATCGCCGAGGTCGCCCGGCTCCTCGAGCTCCTCGATCCGGCGCTGGCCATCGTCCTGCTGACCGGCCGTCCCCTGCGGGTCCAGCCCCAGACGCTCGGTTGGCTGGAGCGCTACGGGCTGCGGTGGGACCTGCTCGTGATGCGCAGCAGCGGGGACTACACCCAGGTGACCGCGTTCAAGCGGGGTGCGGTCGAGGACCTGCGGGCCGCAGGGCTCGATCTCCGCCTCGCCTTCGAGGACGATCCGGCCAATTTCGCCATGTTCCACGCCGAAGGCGTTCCCTGCGTCTACTTGCACTCCGGCTACTACGACGAGCCGGGGCCGGACCGGCTACGCCCGTAGTGCGCCGTGAGGCGCGTGCGGCTCACCGCCCCGAAGGGCGTGTCAGTGGCCCGGTACGGCGCCGGCGAACTGGCCGATGTAAGGCCCGGAGGCCCCGAAGCCGATACGGGCAACGGCCACCAGGCGGTAGATGTACGTGCCGAAGATGGCGTTGGGCGAGTAGATCATCCACAGTGCCCCGCCATCGGTGAACGTGCTCTCCTCCCCCGGACCGGGCCCCTGGGAGTTCGTGGAGATGAGAGGTGCCGTGCGGCTGTCGATGCACGGCCCCCGGGGCCCGGCACAGTCGGCGGCACCGATGCCGCTGGCCGGGTTGTTCGAGGCGTTCCCCGAGAAGAACAGGTAGTAGTGACCGTCGTGCTCGACGAGCTGCGGGGCCTCGATGAGCTTGTTCTCCCATGGTTGCGACGCCACCGCGATCTGGGTGGGTGACCCCACCAGGGTCTGGCCGTCGCTGGAGAGGCGTTGTGACCAGATGGTGGTGGGGATGTGGGCGAGGTTGTCCGAATTGAGGTCCGCCTTCCAGATCAGCCACCGGGAGCCGTTGCTGTCGGTGAAGGTCTGCGGGTCGAGGCTGCCCCACTGCTGGCAGATGGCCGGCTCCGGTTGGGGGACGAAGGGCCCGAGCGGGCTGGAGGCGATGGCTTCGCCGATGCACTTCGCCAGTACCCCGTTGGGCATGTACACGTCGTTGGCCTGCGAGGTGAACCACATCACGTACATCCCGCCCGACCGGCTGACGTCGACCGACCAGATCCAACCGGACGACCACGCCGGCAGCTGGGGCATGGCGTCGCTGGGCGGACCGTCCGAGGCCAGGTTGCGAAGGTCGTGGAAGGGAATGACCTGCACGTGAGGTGAGATGTCGTACCCGAACCCGGCCGAGTAGAAGTAGTCGCGGCTCCGTCCCACATAGACGTACGGGTCCGGGGCGTCGACCTTGACCACCACCCCGGCCGGCGCGGTGGCAGGTGCGGGTGGCGGCGGCGGAAGGGGTGCAGTGGTGGGAACCGGTGCGGCCGTGCTCCCGCTGGGAAGAACGAGGAGCACCACCGTGGCGCCGACGGCTGCCAGCAGTGTCAGCAATGTCGCCAGGACACGTCGCCGACCGCGCCACGGGCGTGGCGCCGAGGGCCGACCCGTGCCAGCCGAGGTGTCAGCCGACACGGCTGACGTGAGGTCGGCTAGCTCGTCGAGCCCCGGCGTGTCGCGTTGCTTCGGCATGTCGTCGATGTGGCTCATCTGCGGATCATGGTGCGATCGTCCTTGGCCCCCCGAGCCAGCCGTGGCGCGACGCGTGCACGTGGACGTTCCCCTACCGGCGCCGGGCCAGGACGAAGCCTACCCCCGCCCAGGCCGCCAGTAGGGCCAGGGCGGCGAGGACGAGGACGGGGAGGTTCCCGGCATCGACGAACCATGTCGATCCGGTACGCAGCCCGAGCGTGGCGAAGAGGACGGCGGGCGCCCCCAGCGTGGATCGCTGGAGCACGGCGCCCTCGTGGGTGACCACCGCGCTGTAGCCGGTGGGGGCGGCCTGGAGGAGGTCCCGCCCTTCCTCGACGGCCTGGAAACGCGACGCAGCCACCTCTTGCGTCGGCACCTGAGACGTCGCGTACGACGACGTGTTGGTGGGGACGATGAGCAGCCGTGCTCCCGCCCGGACGGCGGACCGGCCGCGGGCGGAGAAGAACACCTCGTAGGAGATCATCGCTCCCAGCGGACCGGCGGGCGTCGGCAGCAGCCCCGTCCCGTGCCCGGGGATGGCGTCACGGGGCACGGCGGACAGGTTGGCCAGGTGGGAGAAGAACCCCCGGTAGGGGACGTACTCACCGAAGGGCACCCGGTGGACCTTCTCATAGCGCGACACCAGCGTGCCATGGGGGCCGAAGGCGACGACCTCGTTGCGGAACGCGGTGGACGACACCGTCTCGGTCACCCCCACGACGAGGGTTGAGTGCAGGCCGGCCGCCAGCGACGACAGCACGCTCTCCTCGCTGCTGGCCCCGAGCTCGGTGTCGAGCGAGACGACGTCCTCGGGCCACAGGACGAGCTGCGGGTTGCGGCCACCGTCCTCCGCCTCCATGCGGGCCGTGGCCGCGTTGGCCGCCGCCAGCACGGTGGCCGGGTCGACCTGGGACTTGCGGAAGCCTCGCACCCCGCCGCCCTGGACGGCGGCCACGGTCACCCGGCTCCGGGCCGGGCCTCCGTCCGGGGCGACCGCGCCGATGACCACGATGGCGACCACCAGCGCCGCGGTCGCCAGTGCCAGGACCTCCGGTGCCCGTGGGCCGGCGGTCCCACTGTCGGGTGCCGGCCGGTCAGGCCGGTCAGGCCCGGCACCTCCTCCGGCCCGGCCGGCTCGGCGCCACCGGGACGCCAGGAGCGCCTGGACACCGGCGGCGACGGCGACACCGGCGGCATAGACGACGGCGGTGACGAGGATGGGCCCGCCCACCCTCGCCACGCCGAGGACGGGGCCTCCCGCCTGGCCCAGGAAGGCGCCACCGATGGGGAGGCCCCCGAAGGGCCACGACTGGCGGGCGGCCTCGGCCAGCGCCATGGCGGCGGGGAAGGCGAGGGCCCGCTGCCACCCGCCCCGCCTGGGCACGGCCACGCAGGCCACCGCCGGGAACAGCGACTCCACCATGATGAGGACGGCGGCCCCCGGCAGTGAGAAGGACCGGCTCCACCACAGCCCGATCCCGAAACAGCCCAACCCAGCCAGCCAGCCCACCAGGAACCGGCTCCTGGCCCGCTCGCCGTCGAGTCGCCACCAGAGCAGGCCGGCGGCGGGGAATGCCACCACCCACCACCCCCACGGGGGGAGGGACAGCGCCACGCCGACGCCGGAGAGGAGGGCGGTGGCCGCCACCACGCCGCGGCGACGGCGGCGGGAGGCCGGTGGCGGCAACCCCCCGTCGTCGTCGGGCAGGTCGACGTCCTCGCGCTGTCCGGAGCCGGCCGGTGCCGCCGGCGGCACGACGCTGCCGCTCATCGCCGCTCGCCCACCATCGACGCCCGCACGTCCCGGGCGGCGCTCCTTCCCGAGCCGATGCACGCCGGGATGCCGACACCGGCGACGAAGGCACCGGCCACGCCGAGGGTCCCGACCCGGGCCACGGCAAGCTGCAGGCTCGCCATACGCTCCAGGTGCCCGGGCCGGTACTGGGGGAGGGCATCGGGCCACCTGGTGACCACCGCCTGGGTGGGGGTCCCGGACACCCCGAGGATCCGCACCAGCTCGCCGGTGACCCGGTCGACCAGCTCGTCGTCGCCCAGTGCGGCGGCTCGCTCGTCCCCGAACCGCCCGACCGAGGCCCGCAGCAGGACCTCGCCGGGCCGCCGCAGCAGGGGCCACTTGCGGTCGAGGTACGTGCAGCCCGTGATGAGCGCCGCCTGCCCGCCCACCCGCTCCGTGCGGGGCACGAGGAAGCCCGTCCCGGTGAGGTGGGTCGGCACCTGTGCCTCGGGCCACACCAGCGTCACCACCGTCACCGACGCGTACTCGATCGGGGCCAGGAGTGCCGACGCGTCGGGTGCGGCCCCGTCCAGGAGCGAGGCGGCGGCCGGCGCGGGCGTGGCCACGATCACACCGTCCGCTTCGATCACCTCGCCCGAGGCCAGCTCGATCCTCCAACCGGTTCCCTTCGGGTCGAGGGCGGCCACCGGGGCACCGGTGCGCAGGGCGACCCCCCGTTCCCCGAGGGCGCCGGCCAGCGCCGACGCCAGGGCGTTGGTGCCGCCGGCGACGGTGGCGAACAGCGCGCTCCCGCCCGAGCCCCCCTCTGCACGTGGGCCGGCTGGCGGCGACCGCAGCGCCCGCATCAGGCTCCCGCCCCGTGCCGCGGCCGGTACCAGGCCCGGAAACGCTGCCGCTGCGCTGAGCTGGTCGACGGAGCCGGCATTGATCCCGCCGATGAGCGGATCGGCCAGACGATCGACCACGCCGCGCCCGAGCCGTCCGCCGACCACGTCCCCGACGGCCCGGTCGGCCAGCCGGCCAGCCGGCGTATCACCCGGCCCGGACCGGGCCGGGATCACGAGGTCGAGCGCGGCCCGCAGGGATCCGAGCGGCGAGAGGATCCCCGAGCGGGCGAGCGGCCACCACCGGGTGGGGACGCCCAGGGCGAGGCCGGCCGGCAGGGGTCGCAGGCGCCCCCGGGCGAAGACCGACGCCCCCCCGGTCGCCACCTCGACCAGCTCGTCGGCGATGCCGAGCTCGGCGACGAGGGTGGTGGCCTCGGGCCGGCGAGCGACGAACGCGTCGGCGGCCACGTCGACGGTGCGGTCGGCCACCTGCACGGCCTGGAGCTTGCCCCCGAGGCGGTCGCCCGCCTCGAGGACGGTGACCCGCACGCCGTCCGCCGCCGGCCCGCCCGCCAGCTCCCACGCCGCCGCCATCCCGGTGATGCCGGCGCCGACCACCACGACGGACTGTCTGCCGTCAGGCACCGGCACCGCGCACCACCTCGGCCAGCAGGGCCAGGAACTCGGGGTCGTCGTTGAGGGACCGGGTCCGGCCCAGGTGGCTGAGCCCGGCCGCGGCGGCGGCCGCCGCCGCTTCGACGTCGATGTCGTAGAGGACTTCGAGGTGGTCGGCCACGAACCCCACGGGGCACACGATGACCGCCCGCCTGCCGGTGCCGGCAAGCCGGCGGATCTCCTCCAGGATGTCGGGTCCCACCCACGGGTCGGCGGTGCGTCCGGCGCTCTGCCACGCCACCGACCAACCGATGCCGGATGCGTCGAGCCCGGCGGCACCCGCCGCGTCCGCCGCCGACTCGGCGACCTGCCGAGGGTAGGGGTCGCCGGCGTCCACGACCCGGACGGGGACGCTGTGGGCGGTGAAGAGCACGTGGGTCTCGCCGGGGCTGGTGCCCTCTGGCCGCCTGGCCAGGGCGTCGACCACCCGGCGGCCGAGCAGGTCGGCGAGCCCGGAGGCCCGGTGCCAACTGGGAACGAGGACCAGCTCGATGCCGGCGGCGTCGGCAGCGGTCCGGGCGCGCTCCAGGTACTCGCCGGTGCCGGGGCCGGTGAAGTGGGGGGCGAGGACCACGGCCACGGCCCGGGTGACGCCGGCGTCGGCCAGGGCGGCCACGGCGTCCTCGATCGACGGGTCGGTGTGCTTGGCCCCGAAGCGGACGGCCCAACGGCCGGGATCGGCCCTGTCGAGAGCGGCGGCGAGCCCGTCGACCTGGGAGTGGGTCCGCTCGGCCAGCGGCGACGTGCCGCCGATCGCCCGGTAGCGATCCTGGAGCTCGTGGAGCAGCGCCGCCGGCGGCGGGTTGCCCCGGCGGATCCTGGTGTAGAAGGCGGCGATGTCCTCGGGCCGGCCGGGCGTGCCGTGGGCCATGACGAGCACGCCGAGGCGCCCGCTCATTGCCCGTCCCCCGGGGCCGCCACCCCCGCCCGCCCTTCCTGGTGGACGAGGTCCACGACGGCGGCCAGCACGCCCGGGTCCGTCTCGGGCAGCACGCCGTGACCGAGGTTGAACACGTGCCCCGGCTCGTCGCCGGCCTGGCCGAGGACGGACCGGGTGGCCCCGGCCACCACCTCCCAGGGGGCCAGGCAGATGGCAGGGTCGAGGTTCCCCTGGAGCGCCGGGCGTCTCCCCACGCGGGAACGGGCCGCATCGAGCGGGACCCGCCAGTCGACCCCGATCACGTCGGCGCCCGTGGCGGCCATGTCGGCCAGCAGCTCGCCGGTGCCCACGCCGAACAGGACGGAGGGCGCCCCGGGGTGGGAGGCGTGGAGCTCCTCGAGGATGCGGGAGGTGGCCGGCATCACGAACGTCCGGTAGTCGGCCGGTGCCAGGACCCCGGCCCAGCTGTCGAAGAGCTGGACGGCGCTGGCCCCGGCGTCGAGCTGGGCCCGGATGGAGGCGACGGCGTGGTCGGCCAGGCGGTCCACGAGGCGGTGCCACAGCAGCGGCTCGGCGTGCATCAGGGCCTTGACCCGGGCGTGGTGCCGTGACGGCCCGCCCTCCACCAGATAGCTGGCCACGGTGAAGGGACCACCGGCGAAGCCGATGAGGGGGATGTCGAGGTCGGCGACGACGAGCCGGACGGCATCGGCCACGTAGGGGGCGTCGATGTCGGGCTCGTAGGGGCGGAGCCGTTCGAGGTCGGCGGCGGAACGGAGGGGCGATTCCACCACCGGTCCGGTACCGGGGGCGACGTCGACGCCGAAGCCGACGGCGGCGGCGGGGACGACGATGTCGGAGAAGAGGATGGCTGCGTCCACGCCGTAGCGGCGCACGGGCTGCAGGGTGAGCTCGGCCACCAGCTCGGGCTGAGCGATGGCCCCCAGGATGCTGCCGCTGCCGCGGGCGGCCCGGTACTCGGGCAGCGACCTCCCGGCCTGGCGCATGAACCAGACGGGGACCCGCGTCACGGGCCGGCGCCGGCACGCGAGTAGGAACGGGCTGCCGGCCAGCCGCCCCCCTGCGGGGTCGGTAGCGGAGGGGGGGCCGGGGGCGGCGTCGGTTCCGGGGTCGCCCGGATCTGGCGGGATCACGCCGCGACGCTAGCGCCGCCCGCCATCGGCGGGGTCCCGGCCCGTAGCGGGCGTCGGGCGCATAGAATCGAAGGTTCCCCGTGTGCGGTTGGGGAACAGGGAGGAGGTGTCGTGGAGGTCGAGGACGAGCTGCGGGCAGAGCAGGCCTTCGTCGACCGGGCCTACGAGCGCCTCGACGCCATGCGGGCCGATGCCCAGGCGATGATGGACGCCGTACTCGACCTGGGGCGCGGCGGCACGTTCCAGTCGCGCACAGAACGGGACGTGATCGTACGGACCAGCCTGGCCCGCCTGGAGCAGCTCGACATCGGCGACCAGGCCCTCACCTTCGGCCGCATCGACCGGGAGGTCGACGAGGCCCCCGCGGGTGGGCACACACCTGCTGTCGAGTCCTTCCACATCGGTCGCCTCGCCGTGCACGGCGCCGACCACGAACCGCTGGTCGTGGACTGGCGGGCGCCGGTGGCCGAGCCGTTCTACCGGGCGACGGGCCGCGATCCGCTGGGCCTCCTCCTCCGGCGCCACCTGGGGATCGAGGGGCGCCGGGTGGTGAGCGTCGAGGACGAGCATTTCTCCGGAGCAGGGGGCCCGGCCGGCGGGATCACCACCGTCGCCCCCGGGGCGGCCCACCGGGAGGGGCCGGCCGGGGGCCTCATCGTCGGCGACGTGCCGCTGGGTGGACCGGCCGCCCTCCTCGCCGCCCTGGACCGCGCCCGCTCGGGGCAGATGTCCGACATCGTCGCCACCATCCAGGCGGAGCAGGACGAGATCATCAGGTCGCCCCTGCCCGGCGTCCTCGTCGTGCAGGGCGGCCCAGGCACGGGCAAGACGGCCGTGGCCCTCCACCGTGCGGCCTACCTCCTCTACACCCACCGTTTCCCGCTCGAGCGCCAAGGGGTGCTGGTGGTGGGACCCAACCCGTTGTTCCTCCGCTACATCGACCAGGTGCTCCCCTCCCTGGGCGAGACGGGAGTGACCCTGTCCACGGTGGCCGGCCTCGTTCCCGAGGTCCGCGTCCGGGCCCAGGAGCGGGCCGAGGTCGCCCGGCTGAAGGGCGACGTCCGCATGGCAAAGGTGGTCGCGAAGGCGGTGCGCACCCGCCAGCGGCCGCTTGCCGCGGACGCCGTCATCCCCTATGGCGCCCTCCTGCTGCGGATAACCGCCGCCGAGAGCCGGGAGATCGTCGAGAGCGCACGCCGGCGCCCCGGTAGCCACAACGCACGCCGCCGGCTGGTGGAGCAGGCGGTCGTGCGGCTGCTGGCCGACAGGGCCCAGCAGTCCCAGCAACGGCTCGGCCTGGACGCTCCCGGGCCGGTCGTCTCGTTCCCCGGGTTCGAGGCGCCGGAGGCGGCTGCCGACGGCGAGCTCGACCTGGAGGACTTCACCCGCAAGGTGCGCCGGGTTCCCGAATTCACCCACGTCCTCGACCGGATGTGGCCGAAGCTCTCACCCCACGAGCTCCTCCACGACCTGTTCGGCGCCCCACCGCTGATCGCCGCCGCGGCCGGTGGCGTCCTCACCGCCGATGAGCAGCGCCTGCTCCGACGGCCGCGGTCGGCCTCCTTCGACGAGGTCGGCTGGACGGTGGCCGATGCCGCGCTGGTCGACGAGGCACGCCACCTGCTCGGTCCCCGCAACGGCGGTCAGGAGGACGCGCAGCCCAGCTACGGGCACATCGTCGTGGACGAGGTCCAGGACCTGTCGCCGATGCAGCTGCGGATGCTGGCCCGGCGATCACTGTCGGGATCGATGACGGTGGTGGGGGACATCGCCCAGGCGACCTCGCCGGCCGCCTCGCAGAGCTGGGGGGAGGTCCTGGCCCACCTCCCGGCCCGCCGCCCGCCCCGCATGGTCGAGCTGACGGTGAGCTACCGCACGCCCGCCGAGGTGCTCGACGTGGCCGCCCGCGTGCTGGCCGTGGCCGCTCCCGATCTCGTCCCGCCCCGGGCCGTGCGCCGGGTCGGCGCCGAGCCCGAGATCGTCGCCGTGCCGTCGCCCGCCGGACTCGCCGCCGGGGTGGTGGCGGCCACCCGGGGGGCGGTCGCCGCCGCCGGTGCCGGGAGGACAGCCGTCCTGGCGCCCGAAGACCTGGTGGCTCCGGTCACCGCCGCGCTGGCGGGGGCCGGGATGGCCCCGGTCGACCCCCGCAACGCCGGTCGCTCCGCCCTGGCGGCTCCCCTGGTGGTCCTGGGGGTCGAGGGCGCCAACGGCCTCGAATTCGACGCTGTGGTCGTGGTCGAACCGGCCGTGATCGCCGGCGAGACGACCCGGGGACTGCGCACCCTGTACGTGGCTCTCACCCGGCCCACCCGGCACCTGGTTGTGGTCCACGCCCGCCCGCTTCCCGCCGCGCTGGCCGCCCGGTCCCGCTGACCAGGGACAACAGCCGGACGGAGGGCCGCGCCACACCGGCTGCGACGTGGCCGGTCCCGTCTGTGACGGTCGCCTGAGGCGATGGTTTGGCCCTCTCCCCCCGAGATCGGCTAAAAACTAGAACGTGACTCAGGCCCTCGCCGTCGAGCCTCCGTCCACCCAGCGCCACCGTCCTGCCCGGCCGCCCATGTTGGCGATCGGTGTCATGATCTGGCTCGGCTCTGAGGTGATGTTCTTCAGCGGTCTCTTCGCCGCGTTCTTCACCATCCGGTCGCACGCGTCCGTGTGGCCGCCGACCGGCACCAAGCTGGACACGATCCAGGCCGGCATCTTCACGGTGATCCTGCTGGCGTCGAGCTTCACCATGCAGCACGCGGTGTGGCAGCAGGAGCGGGGCAAGCGCACCAGCGCCAAGCGATGGATCGTGGTCACCCTGATCATGGGGGCTGCGTTCGTCGGTAACCAGTTCTACGAGTGGATCACCCTGTCGCACCACGCAGCCACCGATCCGACGGTCACCGCCTACGGGTCGCTCTTCTACATCATGACGGGGCTTCACGGCCTGCACGTGTTCCTCGGCCTGGTGGCGATGGTGTTCCTCCTCGGCCGGCTGAAGGGCCCCAAGGGTGATCCCGGTGAGACGGCAGTCTTCCAGGGCGTCAGCTACTACTGGCACTTCGTGGACATCGTCTGGATCGGGCTGTTCAGCTGCCTCTTCCTGCTCAAGTAAGGGTCGTGGGGATGCGTCGTCTACTCCGGGGTCGATTCGTGGTACCCGCCGCCATGGCCGGCGCGGTAGGGGTCGTGGGGCTGTTGTCGTTCGCGCCGGGGACGGCCCGGGCGGCGTCGGATCCCGCCACCGCCGCCACGACCAGTGCCGCGACGGCAGGGGCCGGGGCCGGGGCCGGCGCCACCGCGGGGACGTCCCAGCCGTGCACCATCACCTCGACCACACCGGCCGCCCCCGGGTCGCCGATCTCGTACGCCAACCTTCCGGCCAGCTGCATCCCCCCCGGTGAGCAGCTCTTCGCAGCCAACTGCTCCAGCTGCCACGGGACGGACGCCGCCGGCAGCGCACTCGCCCCCAACCTGCGTGGTGTCGGCGCCGGCACCGTTGACTTCTGGGTGTCGACGGGGCGCATGCCGCTCGCCGACTCCAGCATCCAGGCCACCCGGAAGCCGCCCCGCTTCAACCGCCTGCAGACCCTCGAGATCGCCGCCTACGTCCAGTCCCTGGCGCCGGGCGGCGTGCAGATCCCCCAGGTCGCCCTGTCCCAGGCGGACGTGGCCAACGGAGGACGCCTGTTCACGCTCAACTGCGCCGCCTGCCACACCATCACCGGCGCTGGCGACGCCCTCTACAAGGGTGCCTACGCTCCGAGCCTCCACCAGGCGACGGTGGAGCAGATCGTCGAGGCCATCCGGTCGGGCCCGGGGAACATGCCCCGGTTCGGCGCCGGGAACATCACCAACCAGGAGGCGGCCGACATCGCCGCCTACGTCCACGGGGTCATCCAGCACCCGTCCAATCCCGGCGGGTTCGGACTCGGCGGGGTGGGTCCGGTGGCCGAGGGCTTCGTCGGGCTCCTCTTCGGTGTGGGCCTCCTCATGCTCGTCAGCTTCTGGATCGGAGAGCGCTCGTGAGCGACGACGGACGCAGTACGACCGGGCCGTTGCCGGTCGCCGCCCTCGACGACCCGCACCTCGCCCCCTACGCCAAGCGGCCCCAGGCCGTGGCCGCCGCCGCAGCCATCTCGATGGTGATCGGCATCATCGGCATCATCGGCTTCGGGGTGGCCTTCTGGGTGGGCAACCAGACCCAGTGGCAGGCCGCCACCCTCGGGGTCGGACTGTTCGGCCTGGGGTTCGGCGTCGCCGCCTGGGGCAAGTACCTGATGCCCCAGGGCCCGTTCGTCGAGGAGCGCCACGACTTCCACTCGACCGATGACGAGCGCGACGCCATGAGCGCCGCCGTGGTCGAGCGGGGCGGCCTGGTGGTCAAGCGCCGCAAGGTGCTCGGTGGCCTGTTCGCCCTGGGTTCGGCCGTCTTCGGCGTGGTAGCCGCCTTCCCCCTGCTGCGCTCGCTCGGCCCCAAGCCGGGGCGCACCCTGTTCGTCACCAACTGGCGGGCGGGCTCCCGGGTGGTCACCGTCGACGGCCGCCGCGTCCGTCCGTCGGACCTCGAGGTGGGCGGCGTGCTGACCGTGTTCCCGCAGGGCCACGAGGGGAACTCGCCGGACCAGACGATCCTCATCCGCCTGCAGGCCGGCCAGGAGCCGGTGGTGCTCGAGTCGCCCGGCCGGTCGGACTGGACGGTCCACGGCATCGTCGGCTACTCGAAGATGTGCACCCACCTGGGGTGCCCTGTCGGCCTGTACCAGGAGCAGACCACCGAGCTCGTCTGCCCGTGCCACCAGTCGGTGTTCAACGTCCGCGCCGGTGCGGTGCCCCAGTTCGGGCCCGCTCCCCGGCCCCTGCCCCAGCTTCCGCTGGCTGTCGACGCCGCCGGCTACCTGGTGTCGTCGGGGGGCTACGACCAGCCTGTCGGACCGGGCTTCTGGGAGCGTCCATGATCGACAAGTCGTTGCGCTGGCTGGACGACCGCCTGGGGATCTCCAAGGGCGGGCGCACCTTCCTCGACAAGATCTTCCCCGACCACTGGTCGTTCATGCTGGGTGAGATCGCCCTCTACTCGTTCGTCGTGCTGCTGGCGACGGGCGTCTTCCTCACCCTCTACTACGTCCCGTCCGCCCACGAGATCATCTATCACGGGTCCTACGCACCCCTGCGCGGCCAGCGGGTGTCGGAGGCCTATGCGTCGACGGTGGGCCTGTCGTTCGACGTCAAGTCCGGGCTGCTGATGCGCCAGACCCATCACTGGGCCGCCGACATCTTCCTCGGCTCGATCGCCGTCCACATGGCCCGGGTGTTCTTCACCGGCGCCTTCCGCAAGCCCCGCGAGCTCAACTGGGTGGTCGGGATCACCATGCTGATCCTCGGCATCGTCAACGGGTTCCTCGGGTACTCGCTTCCCGATGATCTGGTCTCGGGTACGGGCATCCGCATCGCCTACTCCATCATCGAGTCGATCCCACTGGTCGGCTCGTACCTGGCGTTCTTCGTCTTCGGTGGGAACTACCCCGGCAACGGGGTCATCATCCCCCGCTTCTTCATCCTCCACGTGCTCATCGTGCCGGCCGTCATCGTCGGCCTCCTCGCCGCCCACCTGGGCCTGCTGGTGAAGCAGAAGCACACCCAGTTCCCAGGCAAGGGCAAGACTGAGCGCAACGTGGTCGGCTCCCCGATGTTCCCCACCTTCATGGCGAAGACCACCGGGTTCATGTTCATGGTGACCGCCGCGCTGTTCCTCCTGGGCGGGTTCGCCCAGATCAACCCGATCTGGCAGTTCGGCCAGTACCAGCCGTACCAGATCTCCTATGCCGTCCAGCCCGACTGGTACATGGGATGGTTGGACGGTGCGTTGCGGGTCATGCCCAGCTGGGAATGGGTCGGCTGGGGCCACACGTGGCCGCTCGAGGTCTTCCTGCCGGCCGTGCTGTTCCCCGGCATCGTCTTCAACCTCTTCATCGTGTGGCCGTTCCTCGAGGCCAAGATCACGAGGGACACCGCCTACCACAACCTGCTGGACCGGCCCCGCGACCGGCCCCTGCGCACAGCGGCGGGCGCGTCGGTGCTCATGCTCCTCTTCATGCTCTTCTGCGCCTCGTCGACGGACGTCCTGGCCAACTACTTCCACATCGCCCTGAACACCGTCCTCGTGACCTTCCGGTTCCTCGTGATCCTGGTGCCGATCGCCACCTTCTTCGTGACCCGCACCATCTGCCTGGAGATGCAGAAGGCGGAGGGCGTGGGCAAGCGCAAGCGGGCCGTGGTCGTGACCCGGTCGGCGACGGGGGAGTTCGCCACCTTCGATGCGGACGTCCGTCCCGGCGACGGCCACGAGGAGCTCGAGGCCATCCCCGTCCCGACGTTCATCGACCTGACCCCTCGGCACCTGGCCACCGGGCCCGGGGTGCGCCGGGTCATGCGCTGACCCGCCCGGCACGATCCCGTGGCACCCCTCCCGGGCGTGCCGGTAGGCCCCAGCCATAGGCGCCCCACAGCTGACGGCGCCGGCACCCCGCCTGGCCGGCAGACTGGGTCGGTGCATGTCGCCATGGTCTGCCTGGGCAACATCTGCCGGTCGCCGATGGCCGAGGCGGTGGCCAGGGCTCTGGTCGCCGAAGCCGGCCTCGACGGCGACGTGATGGTCGACTCGTTCGGGACCACCGGCGCCCACGTGGGCGAGGGAGCCGATCCCCGGGCCCTGGCCGCGCTGTCCCGCCGGGGGTGGTCGCTGCCCGGGCACCGCGCGCGCCAGTTGCGTGCCTCCGAACTCGCCGCCATCGACCTGGTGCTGTGCGCAGACCGGGCGAACGTCGCCGCCGTCCACCGGCTGGCACGTCCCGACGCCGGGCGGGTCCGCCTGCTCCGGTCGTTCGATCCCGGCGCCACCCCGGGAGACGACGAGGTCCCCGACCCGTGGGGCGGGGACGACCTCGCCTTCGACCTCGCTCTCGGACGGATCGAGGCGGCCTGTCGTGGTCTCGTCGGGCACCTGGCAGCGACGCGTCGCTGACGCGTTCGGTCCGCTCGGAGTCGTCCGCCCCCTCGGGCCCGGGGCGTGGCGGGTGGCGGCGGGTCGTCGGGACCTGGTGGTGAAGTCCGGCGCCGCCGTTGCGGACGAGGCCGCCGGTCTCCGGGCCCTGTCTGCCGTCCCCGGGGGGATGGCCGTGCCACCGGTCCTGCACGCGGAGGGGGATCTGCTCGTCATCCCCTGGATCGAGCCTGGTCGCCGGACGCCGTCGGCCGAGGAACGCCTGGGGTGCGGGCTGGCCCGCCTACACCGGACGCGGGCGGATACGTGGGGAGGCGGGTCGGCGTGGATCGGGGCATGCCCGGTGGATCGGGCGACGTGGGGGGACGGGCCTGCGTTCTACGGATCCCGGATGATGGACCTGGCCCGGCGCTGCGGGCTGGAAGGGACGATCGAACCGGTGGTCGAACGGCTCGGCGACCTCATCCCCTTCGGGCAGCCGTCCCTGCTCCACGGCGACCTGTGGTGGGGAAACGTGGTGTGGGGTGCGGGCCACCGGCCATGGGTGATCGACCCTTCGGTCCACGGCGGCCACCCGGAGGAGGACCTGGCCATGCTGGCTCTCTTCGGCGACGTACCACCACGGGTGACGGACGCCTACGTGGACGAGGCGCCACTGGCTGACGGGTGGCAGGAGCGGGTGCCGTTGTGGCAGATCGCGCCCCTCCTGGTGCACGCGGTCCTCTTCGGGGGCCCGTACCGGTCCCGGGTGGCGTCTGCGGCCCGCCGCTACGGCGGGGGTTGAGGGCCGACGCCGGGCCGCTCAGCGGCGCCTGGCCAGACCGCCGGTGCCCTCGGGCCGCCAGTGCCCCGGTCAGACGGTGCCGCCGCGGCGGCTCTCGACCGTGCCGCCGATGGCGGCCGAGAGGATGAAGCCAGCGGCGATCGGCGCCATCCACACGCCGAAGACGAAGCTCAGGGCGGCGAAGAAGGCGCCGACCCCGAGGATGAAGGGCCAGATGCTCGACGACGGGAAAGCGTCCACCTCCCCGGCGCCCTCCTCGATGGTGGCGTCGGGATCGTCCTCGAGGCGGGGCTTCATGTGCCGTGACCACCACAGGTAGTAGGCGCCCGGCAGCAGCCCGAGACCGGTGGAGCCGATGAGCATCAGCGTGCCGGCCGTCTCGTAGCTGGTGAACCAGTAGGCGCCCGCGATGATGGCGAAGAAGACGCCGATGATGATCAGCAGGCGGGCCTCGACCTTCATCGGTTGGCTCCTTCGAGCTCACGATCCCGGCCGGCGCCAGAGCCGCGCGGCGCGTGGACGATGGTCCGGTGCTCTGGGTGGTTGTAGTCCCACGTCGGCCGCTCAGAACGGATCAGGGGCAGGTGGGTGTAGTTGTGGTGGGGGGGCGGTGAGCTGGTGAACCACTCCAGCGCGTGGCCGTCCCACGGGTTGGCACCGGCGCGCACCGGCTTCTGCCACGACACGAAGAGGTTGATGAAGAAGAAGAGGAACGAGAAGCCGATGATGTAGGCCCCGACGGTCGAGACGATGTTCAGCGTCTGCCAGGACGGGCTCTGGGGGTAGTTCACGATGCGCCGGGGCATCCCGTCGAGGCCGAGGAGGTACTGGGGGATGAAGGCGAGCCAGAACCCGATGAACAGCAACCAGAAGTGGAGCTTGCCCAGGCTCTCACGCAGCATCCGGCCGTACATCTTCGGGTACCAGTAGTAGAACCCGGCGAACCCGGCGAACACCGTCGTCCCGATGAGGACCTGGTGGAAGTGGGCGACGACGAAGTACGTGTCGTGGGTCTGGAAGTCGACCGGGGGGGAGGCCAGCAGCACGCCGGTCACGCCGCCCATCAGGAAGGCGAACAGGAAGCCCACCGAGAACAGCATGGGAACCCGGAAGGCGATCTGGCCCCGCCACATGGTGCCGATCCAGTTGAAGAACTTGATGCCCGTCGGCACGGCGATCAGCAGGGACAACAGCGAGAAGAACGGCAGCAGGACCACGCCGGTGGTGAACATGTGGTGGGCCCACACGCCTGTGGAGAGGGCGGCGATCGACATGGTGGCGACGACCATCCCCCGGTAGCCGAAGAGCGGCTTGCGCGAGAACACCGGGATGATCTCGGTCACGACGCCGAAGTAGGGCAAGGCGAGGATGTACACCTCCGGGTGCCCGAAGAACCAGAACAGGTGCTGCCACAGGACGGGTACGCCGCCGCCCTGCACGGTGAAGATGTGCGTGCCGAAGTGGCGGTCGCAGAACAGCATGACCACCGCGGAGAACAGCACCGGGAACGCGATCAGGATGAGGATCCCGGTGACCAGCATGTTCCAGGTGAAGATGGGCATCCGGAACATGGTCATGCCCGGGGCACGCAGGTAGAAGATGGTGGCGATGAGGTTGACGGCGGTGAAGATGGCCGAGAAGCCGGTGAGCCCGAGCGACATGAGCCACAGGTCGGCGCCCGCCCCCGGCGAGTTGGTGGCGTTGGAGAGAGGTGCGTAGGCCACCCAGGCGAAGCTGGCCGCACCGCCCGAGACGAAGAACCCCGACAGCATGGTGATCGACCCGCCCAGGAACAGCCAGTAGGAGAGGGCGTTCAGCCGGGGGAACGCCATGTCGGGCGCCCCGATCTGGAGGGGGACGATGTAGTTGGCCAGCCCGCCGAAGGCGAAGGGGCCGGCGAACAGGTACAGCATCACGCTGCCGTGCATGGTGAACAGCTCGTTGTACACCTGGGGTGAAAGAAGGGAGCCGTTCGGGCTCATGAGCTGGGTACGGATGAGCAGGGCCATGAACCCGGAGATGAAGAACACGACCAGGGCGGTGATCATGTAGCTCTGACCGATCACCTTGTGGTCGGTCGACGTCAGCCACTTGAGGATGCCGGTCGGTCCGTGGTGCTCGTGGATCTCGTGGGCATGGTCGCCCTCGGGCGCGTGGTGACCGGGCCCGCCCGGGGCCTCGGGCGCCAGGACCTCGGGGCGGTCGGCGGTGGTCGTCATGCTGCTGCCTTTGCGGTCGCGGTGGACGTCGACGGGAGTGCGTTACTCGGTGTGATGTGGGTGCCGGCGGGGGCGGTGCCCTGGGCGCCGATGGGGCTCGGCCTCGGGATGGTGTGGCCGGCTGCCACCTCGCTGGCGGCCCAGGCCCGGAAGTCGGACGGCGTCACGGCCCGGACGGAGAAGAGCATCTGGGAGTGGTAGAGGCCGCAGTACTGGGTGCACTGGCCGTCGTAGGTGCCCTGGTGGAGGACGTTCAGGTCGAAGACGTTGACCACGCCGGGCTGCGCGTAGCGGCTGAAGTTGAAGTCACGGACGTAGAACCCGTGGATGACATCGGCGGACACCAGGGTGATCTGGACCGTCTGCCCGACGGGGACGACCATCTGCGGTCCGTGGTTGTCCGGCCCGTTGGTGAGCTCGCCGGTCACGTCGACGTTCAGGTTCGGGTAGTCGAACCGCCAGCCCCACTGGAAGGCGGTGACGGTGATGTCGACCACGGGTGTCCCGGTGGAGGTGACGGTGGCGGTGGCCGGCTGGGTGGCCATGACCTTGTTCTCGGTGATCACGGTGAAGGCGAAGATGGCGAGGACGATCAGGATGGGCACCAGGGTGTAGACGGCCTCGATGGCCAGGTTCTCGTGGAACTGGTGCGGGATCTCCTCCGAGCGCCGCCGGTAGCGGAAGACGGACCAGATGATCAGTGCGGCGACGATCCCGCCGACCACGATCCCGGCTGTCATCATCCCCGAGTAGAGCTTGAAGGTGTCGCTCCCCTGGGCCGTGGAGCCCCTGCTGGCGCCGTAGGTCGGATACCAGTTGCACCCGGCCAGCACGACCGGAGCGGCCAACGTGGCCAGGGCGAGGCGCCGTCGCCGGGACCGGCCGGCCGTCGCGCCGGGACCGGGAGCAGCGGGTGCGTCAGGGCCCGGAGGACCGGGCATGCCGGGGGTCGAGGCGTTCACGCCGATGAGACTAGCGAACGACGGCCCGCGAGCAGAAACTGGTGTCAGTTTTTGCCGATGACCGGCCCCGCTGGCGGTTCTGCCGGGCCATCCCCGTCCGGTTCGGGGTCGCGGAGGCGCCCCTGTACCCGCCCGGCCGCCCGCCCGGCCCGTCGCGCCAGGTGCCGGGCGGCCCGTTCGAGCTCGGGCCGCCGGCGCTCAGCGGCGGCAGCGAGCCTGGCCGCCTCGACGCCGAGACGGCGGGCGGCCGCGGTACCGGTCCCTCGCTGGTCCATGGTCCGCTCGCCAGGGTCGCTGCCGCCGGCCGGAGATGTCCCCCCGCCTCCGGATCGCGCCCCAGCATGGTCCCCGGCGTGGTCCCCGGGGGCGGTTCCGGGTCGGGCCTGCGGGCCAGGACCGACGGCCAGCCGGGTCAGGGTGGCCAGACGGGCGATGCCGACCGCCACGAAGACGACGATGACGGCCCCCTCGACGCCGGGTCGCAGCGGCGGTGCGAGCATCGCGGGCACGGCGGCGACGGACACGGCGACGGCGAGGATGGCCGCCGGCTTGCGGGGGAGCACGCGGACGACGCCGAGGGGGGCATCGGCCAGCAGGGTGACGCCGGCGAGCAGGCAGGCGAGCGCCAGGAGCAGCTGCGGCCTCGCAAGATGGATGGACAGGTCGACCAGGGCGCCAGCTGCGCCCAGCTGACCCGCCTGGAGGACCCAGAAGGGCAGGACCCGGTGGGCCGCGCCGGCCGGGGCGCGCATCACCCGACCGCGCTCGTGCCCCAGATGGCCCGGCGCCCTACGGGGTTGCCGGGCCGTCCGTGGTGGTGTCGGCCTTGGTCGCCTTTGAGGTCGGGGCTGCATCCTCGGCCGCACCCTCCTCGAGGCCCTTCTTGAACTCCTTCTGGGCCGACCCGAGGGACCGGGCGAGCTTGGGGATCTGCGAGCCACCGAAGAGCACGACGACCACGACGACCAGGATGATGATTCCGTCTACGCCGAAGATCTCGGCAGGAAGCCCGAGTGGCACGAGTTTCTCCTTATGTCGGGTTCGTCACCAGGTTAGACCCGGAACGGGTACCGCCTTGTTCGGAGCAGGGAGCCCGCACGGATCACGACGGTCAGCCGGCCAGGAACACGCCCAGGCACAGGGCGGCGATCGATGCCGTACCGCCCACCGATCCCCAGATGGCCAGGCCCCGGCGGGAGGTGGCCCGCTGGTGGAGCCAGACCCCCAGGCCGGCCAGGGCGACGACGCCGATCTTGATCCCGAGGACGACCTGGTACGCGCTGCCGCCGTTGTTGGCGTGCACGGCGGCCATGTTCCAGAACCCGGTCACGACCAGGACGGCGTAGGCGGGCCACAGCAGGCGTGCCAGGGCTCGGGCCACCTGCTTCGGCGCGTCGTCCCCCAGGCGCCGGACGGTGGGGAGAAGTCCGGTGACCGTGAACTGGCCACCGACCCAGATGGTGGCGGCCAGCACGTGGAGGATCAGGCGGATGCCGTCCAGTGCCGGTGCCAGATCGGGGCCGGCGGCAGCCGTCACTTGCCCGTCCAGTTGGGGGCGCGCTTCTCGGCGAAGGCGACGGCGCCCTCCATGGCGTCGGCCGACGCGAAGACGGGTGCGATGGCCGCGTTGGAGATCTCCCAGCCCTTGGCGTCGGGCACCTCGCCGGCGTCCTTGATGACCTGCTTGGAGGTGCGCACGGCCAGGGGGGCGTTGGCGGCGATGGTGCCGGCCAGCTCGAGGGCGGCCTCCATGAGCGAGCCGGCCGGGACGACCCGGTTGATGAGACCGAGCTCGTAGGCCCGATGGGCGGAGATGGGCTCGCCGGTCAACGCCATCTCCATGGCGATGGCAGGCGCCACCCGCTTGGGCAGGCGCACCAGGCCGCCGGCCCCGGCCACCAGGCCCCGCTTCACCTCGGGAATGCCGAACGTGGCGCTCTCCACGGCGACCACCAGGTCGCAGCTGAGCATGATCTCGAACCCACCGGCCAGGCACGACCCGTTGACGGCGGCGATGATCGGCTTGGGGAACTGCCGCTGGGCGATCCCGCCGAAGCCGCCCTTCGCGCCCATGATGTCGCCGGCCTCGCCGGCGGCGAACGCCTTCAGGTCCATGCCGGCGCTGAAGGCCTTGTCGCCGCTGCCGGTGAGGACGACGACCCAGCAGTCATCGTCCGCCTCGATCTCGTCGAGCGCGGTGGCGACGGCGCGGGAGACGGCGCCGTTGATGGCGTTGCGGGCCTCGGGGCGGTTGATGGTCAGGACCTCGACTCGGCCCTGTCGTTCGCGCAGCAGTTCGGTCATCGGGGTCCTCCCTCGTGGCCGTGTCGTGCCTGCCGGGCCCTCGCCTCGGCGGCACGGCGGTCGGGCCGTCGTCGGTGCAATGGTCGGTGGCACCACGGCTCCGCACGTCACCGTGCCGGCCGCCGGCCACCGGGGGAGAACGTAGCGCGCCGCGAGCGCGGACGGCCCGTCCGGCCGGGCGAGCACGGTCCGGGCGGGGGTGCCGGTCCTCGGGAGGGTGCCGATCCCCGGGGTGCGGTTCAGCCGGCGATCCGGTAGCGGGGAGGGGCGCCCGACACCGTCACCCGGGTCCCGACCAGCGACACCGGATCGGTGGCGCCCACCGCGGCGGCCACCTCGTCGGACTCGGGCACGGCTGCCACGTGCTCCCCGGTCTCCAGCCGGGCGATGACCGGTGCGGCCACGATCTCGTTCGAGTCGTTGGGGACGGCGGTGGCCGCCACCACGGTGGCGGTCGTGGGCTCGCCGACATCCAGGACCACCGGGACGGCGCTCTCGTCGATGGCCCGCTGGTCGGCGGCGGTGTCGCCGGGGCGGAACCCGCCCGGTGGCGGCTCCGTGCCGTACAGCCCGAGGGCGTGCTTGGTCACGAACCAGCCGAGGCCGGTTGTCAGGCCGAGCTCAGGGGGTCCGCCGGACCCCGCCATGCGGAGCCGGTCGCACAGGGTGGCGATGGCGTGGCTGGTGTAGTTGTTCCCCGGTCCGCCGAAGTAGGGGAGGCCGCCGGTGACGGTGAGGCCCCGGGCGTCGTCGGTGGCCAGGCCGAGAGCTGCCGCCCCCAGTTCCACAGCCGACGGGAAGCAGGAGTAGAGATCGAGGTGCCCGACGTCGTCGATGGTGACCGGCGAGCCGGCTGCGTCACCGGCGGCGCCGAAGAGGGCGCGCCCGGCGGCGGCGATGCCCGGCGAGCTGCCCGGATCGGGACGCGCCGTCGGGGACCGCACGTCCACCGCGTCAGCTCCCGCCCACACGAAGACGGCGCCGTCGGCCACGCCCGCCCGGCGGGCCTCGGCCAGCGAGCAGACGACCAGAGCGGCGGCCTGGTCGGAACCGAGGAACGCGGTCATCCGCTTGGTGTAGGGCTGGGCGACGATCCGGTTTTCGGGTGCCGGTTCGGCGATCTCCGTCGCCGTCCGTGCCTCGGGGAACCAGGCCACCGGATGGCGGGCGGCGACCTCGGTGAACGGTGCCAGGAGGGCGCCCATCGCCGCCCGGTGCTGGTCCGCCGAGTGGCCGGCCCGGGCAGCCACCACCGACTCGAAGAGCGCGTAGACGTAGAGGGGGAGGATCAGGTTGGCGGCCAGCTCGGCGGGCCCGGGTCCCGGGTGGTCGTCCCCCACGACCGGATCGGGGGGTACGTCCGGCGCACCGGCCCCGTGGGCGCCATCGTCGGCGACCACCTGGCCGGCGGCGCGCAACCGGCGCCGCTCCCTGCTCGAGCGGAGCGCCTCGGCGCCGGCGATCAGCGTCGCCCGCAGCTCACCCCGTGCGATCTGGGCTGCGGCCCGGTTGACCAGCCACTGGGGGGTGTTGCCACCGATGGTGGTGGCCTCCCGGACCGGCGGGTCGATGCCCAGCCGGCGGGCCAGCTCCGTCGCCGGCGATGGTCCCACCCGCCCCACGACGTTGACGACGGACAGCCGGTCGAGCCGGTCCCGCAGGGCTGGCACCTGAGCGAGGGCCTGGTCGGCGGCGACGGCCATCAGCTCGGTCGGCCGCACCAGGGCGGAGCGCTCGAGGCACTGACCCCAGGCGGCGACAACGGGGATGCGATCGGGGTCGATGGTGGCCATGGTGCCGTTCCGTTCCGTTCCGTTCGTCGATTCGTCGGTGCCCGTCGAACCGTTCTCGCTGTTCGCCGGGTGGCCCGGCGCTCCCCACCGGTGCGCGCCCGGTCGATGCCGCCTCCGGGTCCGAGAGGCTAGTGCCGCGCGTGCAGAGGCATCCCGTCCCTGGGATGCTGAGCCGATGCCTGGACGATCGCGACCACAGACGGACAGCGACGCATCGACGGTGTCCACAGGCCCACCGCTCGTGCCCGACGCCTTCCACTTCGGCGTGGCGACGGCAGGGTTCCAGGTGGAAGGCGGCTTCAACGGCCCGGGTGAGCCGGCGAACAACTGGTGCGTGTGGGAGCGGACGGGGCGGGTGGAGGCCTCGGGGAACGCGGTCGGCTTCTGGGACGACCCCGAGGCATCGCTGGATCGTGCCGCCTCGCTGGGGTGCACGTCGTTCCGCCTCGGGGTGGAGTGGGCCAGAGTCGAGACGGAGGAGGGGGAGGCCGACCGGGCCGCGCTCGACCGCTACCGATCGATCCTCACCGGCTGCCGGGAGCGGGGAATGGAGCCGTTGCTCACCCTGCACCACTTCACCCACCCGGCGTGGCTGGGCGAGGAGTTCTGGCTGCGGCCGGACGCGGTCGAGCACTTCGGCCGGTGGGTCGACGTGGCTGTCGAGTCGTTCGCCGACCTGGTCGGCATGTGGGTGACGCTGAACGAGATCAACGTGGTCGGGCTGTCGTCCTGGCTGGTCGGCATGTTCCCACCGGGCCGGACGCTGGCCTTCGCCGACGCCTGGGCGGCGATCGACAACCTGCTGGCCGCGCACGTGCGGGCCTACGAGGCCATCCATGCGGCCCGGCCCGACGCGAAGGTCACGACGAACGACGCCTCGATCAGCGTCTACGAGCTCGACCACCTGCTCATCGACCTCCTGCTGTCCCGCTCCATGGGGGTGGAGCCCGCCGAGCTCGACGGCTGGATCTCCGAGCGGCGGGCCCAGCACGAGGTGCTGGTTCCGGCGACCAGTGCCACCGAGCGGGCGCTGCGGCTGCTCGGCCGGCGAACCGCCCCCTACGGCTCGGGAGCGCCGGCGCGCATGCGGACGGCGCGCCGGGCGGTGCGGGCCGTGTTCGACAGCCCCCATGAGCGGACCCTCGACGCCCTCGGCATCGACTACTACGACCCGGTGGTGTCGAACCACGTACGCCTGCCGGGCCACGTCACGGCCGGCGGGCGGTCGCTGGAGCCCGGGCGCCGCCTGTGGGACGACGTCGTCGACACGGCGGGGCTCGGTCGATGGCTCCGCCTCGAGTCGGCGCGGGCGCCCGGGTTGGACCTGTGGGTGGTGGAGAACGGGCTGTGCAACCGGGTGGTGCACGACCGTTCGTACCCGCGGCTCGACGGCTGGGACCGCAGCCGCTACCTGCGCGAGTGCATCGGCGAGGTGGCCGACGCGGTGGCCGACGGGCTGCCCGTGCGTGGCTACTGGCACTGGTCGCTGGTCGACAACTACGAGTGGGGGTCCTACGAACCCCGCTTCGGTCTCTACGGGCTCGACCGGAACCGGGGACCGCACGGGTTCCGGTGGCTGGAGACGGACGCCATGGGCGGTGACGCCCCCGGCGCCTACCGGGATGCCATCGCCGCCGTGCGGGGGGGTGACCGGAGCGCGCTCGCCGGGGACCGGCCAGGCGCCTGACCGCTCCGACCAGCTCCCTCCGACCGGCTCCCACCGGTAGTTGCGCTGGCGGACCGGGCCCGGGACGGCGCATCTCGATATGTTTCTGTCCATGTCATCGTCGAAGTGCACAAGTCGCTCAGGTAGACCGCCCGACGCGCCGACGAATACTCGGACGGTCGGATGACCGGATCGGATACCGAGGACGACAGGATGACGATCGGCTCCCGGCGCGGAGGTGAAACCCACCGCCGCGCCAGGGCGCTGCACTAACGTTTCCGTGACTCAGCGTGAGCCGGGCGACGTGTGCAGTGCCCGTGGGGGTCGAGCCCGGCGGCTGGCAGGGCACGTTCCCTGATCGTCGCCACCTTGCACAAGGGGGAACATTGGCTGGAACAGTCTTTCAGGGCACGGCTGGGAACCCGGCCCGTCACCGCGAGCGCAACCGGGCCATCGTGAACCGGCAGTTGTTCGGTGCCGCCCTCATCGTGCTGCTGGTGGCCGCGCTGCTGGGCCTGCCCAAGGTGGCCAGTTCGTCGCTGTCGACGGCTGGCACCGGCATCACCTACCTGAAGGGTCAGACACCGATGAACGCGCCCTACGGCGCGGGGGTCACTGCCGGTGGCATCGCCTGCGGGCCGCGAGTCCTCCAGGTGCCGTGGTCGAACTACGCGCCGCCCTGTGAGCCCGCCTGGCACGGGAACAACGGCGGGGCGACCGCACCGGGTGTGACGGCGACGACCATCAACGTGTCGTTCCGCGAGGCGACGTCGAGCATCCTGAACGCCCTCTACACCCTCGTGCCCAAGGACGTCGTGGGCACCAGCCAGGAAGCCATCCAGATGATGCAGGCCCTGTTCAACACCTTCAACAAGAGCTTCGAGCTCTACGGGCGCCACGTGGTCCTCGAGCCCTACGTGGGCAAGGGGAACTTCATCACCGAGGACACGGGCGGCGGCGCCACCCAGGCCGAGGCGGACGCGGTCAACGTTGCCGACTCGCTCCACGCCTTCGCCGACATCTCACTGGTCGGTTCCAGCGATCCCTACACCGAGGACCTGATGGCGAACCACGTCATCGCCTTCCAGCTCTACATCCACACTCAGCAGTACTACCAGCAGAACAGTCCGTGGCTGTACTCCCCTGGACCCAACTGCAACAAGTCGGCGGACGGCATCGCCGCCATCTTCGGCCGCCAGCTGAGGGGCGTGGGCGCCCAGTTCGCCGGCGGCTCGCTCAAGGGCAAGCCCATCAAGATCGGCGTCGTCTACCAGAACACGCCCCAGGGTGCTGCCTGCACCCAGGCGCTCGACCAGGCGCTCCAGCAGTACAACCTGCTACCGGTGAAGCAGGCGGCGGTCACCTTCGACCTGTCCAAGCTGGGCGACGAGGCGTCGAGCGCCATCTCCGAAATGCAGCAGGCGGGCGTCAACACGGTCATCTGCTCCGGGTGCGACCCGATCTCCCCGATGTTCTACTTCAAGTCGGCCAACGCCGATCACTACGAGCCGGAATGGTTCTTCCAGTCGCTGTACGCGGCCGGCGCCACCACCACCGAGAAGTTCATGCGGCTCTACCCGGCAAGCCAGACCAAGCACCTGATCACCACGGGCGCCTACCCGTTGCCGCTGGCCGACGCCGAGGCCAACACGGCCTTCAACCTGGGGAACACCGACCCGTCGGCGAAGATCTTCCCCTCCTACAACCTCGTCTACGCCACCGTGCTGCAGTTCTTCGATGCGCTCCAGCTGGCCGGACCCAACCTCACCCCGGCCAACTTCGAGCAGGCGATGAAGTCGATCCCCGAGTCGATCCCTGGCGGTGAGCTCGCCGGATGGAACGGTGCGTACGGACCCTACGATCCCTCGTCCACGTTCCAGATCATGAAGTGGGACCCGAACGGCACCAGCATCGCCGACGGCCAGAAGGGCGCCTTCGAGCTGTGCAACGGGGGCACCCAGTACCCGTACTTCTCGAACATCACGACCATGCCGCTCAGCAAGCCGCTCGCCTGCTCGATCCCGTCGCCGACGTCCTTCCCCAAGCCGGGTCAGCAGGGCCAGTTGAAGCTCGGCTCGGCGGCGACGGGCGCGGTTGCCCCGCCATCAGCCAAGACCAAGACCACAGCTCCTGGAAAGCAGGTCCGATGACGACGACTCTTGCGACCGGCGGTCGCGACCAAGCAACCCAACGGAGGATCCTCATCGGCGTCGGCATCGCGGTGGTCCTCGTCGCCGCCTACTTCGGCGTCGACAAGGTCCACCCGTTCGGGGCCGGCGTGCTGGTCAAGGGCCTGGTGGTCGGCGGCCTGGACGCGCTCGTGGCCATGGGCCTGGTCCTCATCTACCGCTCGGCCCGCATCATCAACTTCTCCCAGCAGGTGATGGGCGGGCTGGCAGCGGCCGTCGCCGTGCTGCTGGTCGAGGGCAAGGGCTGGTCATACTGGGTGGCCGTACCGCTCGGGCTGGTGGCCGCCGTCGTCACCGGCTGGCTGGTCGAGGCCCTCTTCATCCGCCGCATGTCCAACGCGCCCCGGCTCCTGCTGACAGTGGCCACCATCGGCATCTACCAGCTGCTGGGCGCCGCCCAGCTCGGGTTCGAGAACCTGGTGCCCCAGAAGTCGGCCGGCACCTTCAGCTTCCCCATCCACATCTCGTTCTACCTGAACCCCAACTCGTTCACGGGGGACGACATCGTGGCCATGGCTGCCGTTCCCGTGGCCCTCATCCTCCTCTACGTGTTCTTCGTCCGCACCGACTACGGCGTGGCCATCCGGGGCGCGGCGGACTCGTCCGAGCGGGCCCTGCTGCTCGGGATCCCCGTCCGGAACCTGAGCCGGGTGACGTGGATCGTGGCCGCGCTCCTCTCGGGGGTGGGCGCCATCCTGGCCGCCCAGTCCAACATCGGGAACTTCACGGTCGGGCAGGTCACCACCCCGGCGGCCCTGCTGCTTCCGCTGGCTGCCGCCGTGCTGGGGGGCATGGAGTCACTGCCGCTCACCGTGCTGTGGTCGCTGGTCCTCGGCGTGGTCAATGAGGTCGTCTACGCCATCACCCTCCAGGCCGCAGCCCAGGACGTGGCCCAGTTCATCGCTATCGGCCTGGGGCTCATGCTCATGATCCTGCGGAACCGGATCACCCGCGTGGACGACGGGGGAATGGGCGACTTCGTCGCCATCCGCGAGGTGGCTCCCATCCCCCACCACCTGGCCCGCCTCCGGCAGGTAGTGGCGGCCAAGTGGGTGGTCGGCGTCGTGGTGCTGGCCGCCGCCGTGGCGGTACCGCTCACCTTCAGCCAGTCGAACCAATTGGTGAGCGCCAGCGTCGCCATCTACGCCATCATCGGCGTGTCGATCGTGGTGCTCACCGGATGGGCCGGCCAGATCAGCCTGGGGCAGTTCGCCTTCGTCGGCGTGGGAGCAGCCACCGCGGGTGCGCTCCTCATCCACCAGAACGTGAACTTCCTGGTGGCGATGGTGGCAGCCGCGGTGGTCGGCGCCGTGGTGGCGGTGATCCTGGGCATCCCGTCCCTGCGGGTCCCCGGCCTGTATCTGGCCGTGGCCACCCTGGCCTTCGCCGTTCCCGTCTCCTCCTACCTCCTCTCGTCGCAGTTCTTCCCGTGGCTGAACCCGTCCCAGGTGGGACGGCCGATCCTCTTCGGCCGGATCAACCTCGGTTCCCAGGCGACCTTCTACGAGTTCTGCCTGGCGATCCTGATCCTGGTTGTCGCGGGCGTGCGGAACATGCGGCTTGCCAGGACGGGACGGGGCATCATCGCTGTGCGTGACAACGCTCGAGGTGCCGCCGCCTACGGCGTCAGTCCCATGCGAAGCAAGCTCCTGGCTTTCGTCATCTCCGGCGCCATCGCCGGTATCGCTGGGAGCCTCTACGAGCTGAGCGTCGAGGGCATCAAGGCCGGTGGCCTCCAGCCGGACCTGTCGATCACCGTGTTCGTCATGGTGGTGATCGGCGGCCTCGGCTCCATCTCCGGCGCCGTCCTCGGCGCCATCGTGATCGAAGGGGTCAACCTCATCCCCGTCCAGAGCCTCCAGCTCCTCGCCACCGGCGTCGGCGTGCTGTTCATCCTGCTCGTCATCCCCGAAGGCCTGGGATCGCTCGTGTTCATGGTCCGCGACTGGTGGCTCACCCGCCTGGAGTTGCGCCTGGGCCGCAAGGCAGAAGCGTCCGAGCTGCATCAGCCGGGCGAGGAGTCGGCACGCGCACGCGAGCTGATGCTGGCGGGCGGCATCAACGAGAAGGCACACAGCGCCGCACTCCGCCTCGGTGCCCTCGAGGCCCTCGAGGCCGGCCAGGAGGGCCCAGCGGACGGCAAGGCGCCCGACGCCAGCCCACCGGACCGGCAGCTGTCGCTGGTGTCGCTGGTCGACGTGGACGCCGGCTACACGAGCAGGACGAAGGTGCTCAATCAGGTGGCCATCGGCATCGGGCAGACCGAGGTGGTCGCCCTGCTCGGGACGAACGGCGCCGGCAAGACCACGGTCCTGCGCACCATCGCCGGGCTCCTCACCCCCACTCGCGGCGCCGTCCGCTTCGCCGGGCAGGACATCAGCTCCCTGACACCGGCGCAGCGGGTGCAGGCCGGTCTGGTCACGGTGCTCGGAGGTCGCAGCGTCTTCCCGTCGCTCACGGTTGCGGAGAACCTGCGCCTGGCCACGTGGACGGCTCGCCATCACATGAAGGACCAGGCGTTCATCGCGGCCGCCATGGAGCGGGTGCTCACGATGTTCCCGATCCTGCGTGCCCGGCGGGACCAGCGGGCGGGGCTCCTCTCCGGTGGTGAGCAGCAGATGCTGGCGCTGGCCCAGGCCCTGCTGTGCCGGCCCAAGCTCCTCCTCATCGACGAGCTGTCGCTCGGCCTGTCGCCGTCGGTCGTCGCCGACCTGCTCGAGGTCGTCCGAGCGCTCGCCGCCAGCGGTGTGACCGTCGTCATCGTCGAGCAGTCGGTGAACGTCGCGACGGCCATCTCGGGGAGGGCCATCTTCATGGAGCGCGGGCGCGTGCGCTTCAGCGGCCCCACACCCGACCTCTCCCAGCAGCCGAAGCTGCTGCGGTCGGTGTTCCTCTCTGCAGCGAAGCGGGCACGCCGCCGAGCCGCCCAGGCGGCAGCATCGGGCGAAGGGCCTCAGTTGGTGGCGGCACCGCCGCCACCGGGTACCCCGGGCGCGCCGCCGCCGGCGTTCACCGTCGCCGGCGTGTCCAAGCACTACGGAGGTGTCGCCGCTCTGGACGACGTCAGCCTGAGCGTGGCACCGGGCGAGATCCTCGGGATCATCGGCTCGAACGGCGCCGGCAAGACGACCCTCTTCGACGTGTGCTCGGGCTTCACGGTCCCCGATTCCGGTCATGTCGCCATGGAGGGGAGGGAGATCACCCGGCTGTCCCCGGCCCGCCGTGCCTCGCAGGGACTCGGGCGTGTCTTCCAGGACGCCCGCCTGTTCCCGTCCCTCACCGTGGCGGACACGCTGGCCACCGCCCTCGAGCAGTCGGTGCCGGTCCGGGACCCGCTGGCCGAAGCTCTTGGGTTGTCGGCCGTGGTGCACTCGGAGGAGGCGATCCGGGACAGGGTCGAGGAGCTGCTCGTCGAGATGGGTCTCGAGCGCTACCGGGACTCGTTCATCTCCGAGCTGTCGACTGGTACCCGCCGGGTGGTCGAGCTGGCGTGCGCCGTGGCGCACCGGCCAAAGGTGCTCCTCCTCGACGAGCCGACCTCGGGGATCGCCCAGCGCGAGTCCGAAGCACTCGGCGAGCTGATCCTGGGCCTGCGCGAGCAGACGGGTGCCGCCTTCGTGGTCATCGAGCACGACGTCCCCCTCGTCTCCTCGGTGGCGGATCGCCTCATGTGCATGCACGTCGGCCGGTTCATCTCCGAAGGGAGCACGTCGGAGGTGCTGAACGACCCCTCCGTGGTCGCCGCCTATCTCGGTACCGACGACGCCGCCGTGCGCCGATCCGGCCCGGTGGCGCCACGCCCGGCACCGAAGGTGCCCGCAACCGTCGGTGCTCCTGCGCCCCAACCGGTGGCCGCCGGTGTCGGGGCGGCTCCGATGCCGGCAGCGCCCCAGCAGTACGCCCAGCCCATGCCGCCCCAGCCGGGGATGCAGATGGCGCCACCACCCCCGCCGCCCGGCTACGTCAACGCGCCGCCGGCAGGGTGGGTCGATCCGAACGGAGCCGGTGGTGCCCAGGCGGGTAACGGCCACCCGGTAGGAGGTGCGTGATGGAGTTCGCTATCAGCCGCAAGCAGCTGGAGAAGAAGCGTGCCCAGGAGGCAGCTGCCCAACAGGCCCAAGCGATGGCTGCCGCCGGCATGCCGCCCCAGGGCATGGCGGGATCGGACCTCGGTGACGGCTCGGGTAACGCATTCTTCAATTCGGGTGCCGTGCCCCAGCAGTACGCCCAGCCGGGCATGCCGCCCCAGCAGTACGCCCAGCCCATGCCGCCCCAGCAGTACGCCCAGCCGGGCATGCCGCCCCAGCAGTACGCCCAGCCCATGCCACCTCAGCAGTACGCCCAGCCGGGCATGCCACCTCAGCAGTACGCCCAGCCGGGCATGCCACCTCAGCAGTACGCCCAGCCCATGCCACCTCAGCAGTACGCCCAGCCGGGCATGCCGCCCCAGCAGCCCATGGCACCACAGCAGTACGCACAGCCGGGCATGGCTCCCCAGGCCGTCGACCCGCTGGCCGGCTTCGGGCAGGTGGTGGACCAGGCCCCGGCGGCCGCTCCGGCGGCCCAGCCCCGCTGGCGCCGTCGGAGTGCCGAGGAGGTCCTCGAGGAACAGCGATCCCACCCCGCCGTGGCGCTGGTCCGCCGCTACGTGGGCTTCGTGCTCTTCCTCGTCGCTGCAGGCCTGCTTATCGCCTTCGTTCCCTCGGCACGCCACGCGCCCTCGGGGATGGCACCGCAGGTGGTGATCACTGCACCTGCACCTGCAGGCATGACGTCGCCACCAGGCACCTGATCGCCGCACGCTCGGGAGCCCCGGTTCTGTGTCCGGGGCGCGCGGCCGGCGCCACAGTCCGCCGTCAGCTGACGACGCGCACGGGCCGTGCCGGTGCCTGCGAGGACCCGGCCCGATGTGAGCCCGGTCCTCCGGCGGCGGTCCCGTGGAACTCGCGCCACCGTTCTTCGACCTGATCGACGAACCGGCGCCCGCGCTCCATGACCCGGAGCACATCGCCCTGGCCCTGGGGACGCGCGAGCATCCACGAGTGCCCTCCGGGCACCCAGAGCACCTCGACCCCGGTCGAGCGCTCGACCTCGTCGGCGGTGGCCCAGTGCGCGATGCGGTCGAAGATCCCCCACAGGGGAAGGAACGGGATCTGGCTACCCTCCACGAGCTCCCGGACGAGCTCTCGCTGATCGACGGCGGTCAGGAGGCCGCCGACGGGGATCGTGCGGCCGAATGCTCGGACGTTGCGCCGCACGTCGGGAAGGACGGCGCGCAGCGTCGAGTAGGCCCTGCCCATGAACAGATCGGGGAAGTCGATGGCCACCGAGAAGAGCAGGTCGGCGAAGGCGGCCACGTCGGGGAGGAACGGTGCCATGACGGCCGTGATCGGTCCGCTCCGCTTGCGCCATGCCGGCGTGCCCACGCCGTCGCGGTAGATGATGCCGAGGGTCCGTTCCGGGTGCCCGGCTGCGTACTGCACCGCGACGGCCCCTCCCATCGAATGCCCGAGGAGCACGGCGGGGCCGGCACCCACGTGATCGCACACGGCGGCGATCTGCTCGGAGACCGCGGCCATCGACAGGTTGTCCCACGGGAGCGGATCGCTGCCTCCGAACCCGGGCAGGCTCGGATTGACCACCCGCCAACCGAGGGCCTCGGCCAGGCGTGCGCTCTCCCGCCAGTAGACGCCACCGCCTGCGAAGAACCCGTGGATGTTGACGGCCCAGACCGGGGGCGTCCCCGGACCTCCAGGACCGTGCTCTGCGACATTGTCGGACACGGCGAAGCGCACCCGCCGCCCGTCCACGGTGATCACACCCGGTACCATCCGCACCTCGGACTTGACCGATCGCCGGAGCGCCTCGCCGACGGTGGGTGCCGGACCCTGTCTCACGTGGCGGGCCGGCACCGGCTGGCGCACCCGGACGTTCGGGGCGCCTTCGGCGTGCGGGCCGGCGTTCGTGCCCCGGGGCTGCGGTGACCTGCGCATGGTGACGCCTGGAACGCTAGCCGCGCCGGGCGGTCGCGGCGGTCACCCTGGCGTGCGTCATCCGCCCTCGGCCATGCCGCCGAGCCGGACGAGGGTCCGGGTGGCCTCGTCGACCATCATCTCGACCAGGGTGCCGGCCGGGATCAGCGTCTGGATGCCACCGACGGCCTGGCCTGCGGGGTAGCCCTCGATGTCGGGGTCGACCCCTGCGGTCTCAGGACCGCCACCGAGGTGGAACGCACCGTCGCCCATGGACCGGCCCAGCTGGGCGGGGAAGGGCCGCAGGTCTTCCGGGTGCTCTTCGAAATGGGCCGTGTAGCGGTTGGCGATGACCCGCATGGGCTTGCCGGAGAACGCCCGGCTGATGACGGTGCCATCCTCGGCGGCCGACACCAGTGCGTCCTTGTAGCCGGAGACCCCGTGTGCTTCGGGTGTGGCGATGAACCGGGTGCCGACCCAGACGCCTTCGGCGCCGAGCGAGAGTGCGGCAGCCAACCCCCTCCCGTCGAAGATCCCACCGGCCGCGACCACGGGGACCGTTCCTCCCACGGCGTCGACGATCTGCGGCACGAGCGGCATGGTGGCCACCTGGCCGGTGTGCCCCCCTGCCTCGGTCCCCTGGGCCACGACCAGGTCGCACCCGGCGTCGACGGCTCGTCTCGCGTGCGCGACCTTGCCGCACATGTTGACGACGACCAGACCGTGCCGGTGGCAGAGGTCGATGACGTCAGCGGGTACGCCGAGACCGGCGACGAACGCGGAGGCGCCACCTTCGATGAGCGCCTCGACCTGCGCCACGAGCTGTTCGGGGAAGGCGGTGAGCAGGTCGACGCCGAACGGCTTGTCCGTCGCCGCCCGGACCCGGGCCATCTGGTCGCGCATCTCGTCGATGCTCATGGTCGATGCACCCAGGCAGCCGTAACCGCCGGCCTCAGACACGGCGGCCACGAGTGGAGCGTAGGAGACCCCTCCCATGCCGGCCAGCATGACCGGGTGGTCGATCCCGAGGACCTCTGTCAGTCGGGTGCGCATGGCTGCCTCCTCATCGTTCGCCGCTTGCGCGGCTCATCGTGCGCCGCCTGCAATGGCCGGCGACTGCAGCGTAGAAGCCGCACCCGGTCGTCTCCCGTCGTGGCCGGTCAGGGCCGTGCCATGCCGACGATGGGTGCGTTCAGGTGCTTGCCCCCCATCGAGCCGTCGAAGGGTGCGTCGCCGAAGGCGAAGATGCCGCCGTCGGAGGCCACCAACCAGTAGCCGTTTCCGTCGGGGGTGGCGGCCATGCCGACGATGGGTGCGTTCAGGTGCTTGCCCCCCATCGAGCCGTGGTAGGTGGCGTCCCCGAAGGCGAAGATGCCGCCGTCGGAGGCCACCAGCCAGTAGCCGTTTCCGTCGGGGGTGGCGGCCATGCCGACGATGGGTGCGTTCAGGGGCTTGCCCCCCATCGATCCGTGGTAGGTGGCGTCCCCGAAGGCGAAGATGCCGCCGTCGGAAGCGACCAGCCAGTAGCCGTTTCCGTCGGGGGTGGCGGCCATGCCGACGATGGGTGCGTTCAGGTGCTTGCCCCCCATCGATCCGTGGTAGGTGGCGTCCCCGAAGGCGAACACACCGCCGTCGGAGGCCACCAACCAGTAGCCGTTTCCGTCGGGGGTGGCGGCCATGCCGACGATGGGTGCGTTCAGGGGCTTGCCCCCCATCGATCCGTGGTAGGTGGCGTCCCCAAAGGCGAAGATGCCGCCGTCGGAGGCCACCAGCCAGTAGCCGTGGCCTGCCGGCGCCCCGGCTGTCCCGACGATGGGCGCGTTCAGGTGTTTGCCCCCCATGGAGCCGGCGAAGGTGGCGGTGCCGAAGGCGAAGTCCCCGCCGTCGGACGCAGTGAGGTCGTAACCGGGAGAGGCTGTCGCGGGCGGTGCGGAACCGAAGATGCCGGGCGGGCTCACGTTGCCGGCGGCATCCTCGGCGACGACCTCGATGCCCCTCGCCCCCGGCGGCGCCACGATGGTCTGGGTCGTTCCCGCCGGACCGGACGGATCGACGACGTAGCGCAGGCCGGACGGCGCCACCGTCACCACGTAGCGGGCGACCGTGCCGTCGTACCAGTTGTCACCCGGGGCGACGAACGTGGCCGTGTGGGTGGTCGCATCCCACGACGGGCTCCGCAGGGCACCGGGAGGCCGGCTGTCCACGCCGTAGTTGCCGGAGTTGTACTCGTCGTGCCGGCCGGTCCACCACTGGTCGTTGGCCGTGGCCTTCCCCGGCGTCGACCACACGTAGAGGTAGCCCTCCCGGGTGGTGGTGGCCAGGTCGACGTGGCCGTTCGAGAGGAGGTCGGCAGCGATGGGCGCATAGATGTTCCAGCCGCTCATGAACTTGGGGAACCCTGGTGCCTCGGTCCCGTTGGCCGTGACCGCGGTGATCTCCGAGGAGTCGCCGCCTTCCACCACCGACCCCTGACCGGTCCCGGTCACGTCGGTGATGATGGGCTCCGACAGGAACCCCTGGCCCTGGCGTGGACCAGGGAACCCGGGCAGCTGCTGGGTGGCGCCCCCGTTGGCCGCGTTGGCCGGTACGGCCGTCTCGTACTCGTTGAGGCCCAGCCCGGCGTTCGGGTACTGCAGGCAGCCGAACGACGCGGCGCCGATGTCGGCCTGGGCGTAGGCGAGGTGCCCGCCGATCATGCCGAACGCGCCGGAGGAGTTGAAGGGGATGGGCACATCAGGCGGGGGAGTGGTCTGGCACGTGGTGGCGGAGCCGCCCGAGGACGCGAGCGTCGAGAACAGGGACGAGATCGCTCCGTTGGTGTTGCCCAGTGAGCCGACCACCTGGCCGGTGCCGTTCAGCTCGACGGGAGGCGTCCACACGGGGGTGTCGGTGACGATGTCCTTCCCGCTCCCGTCCACCGATGCGGCGGACGGCGAGCTCGCACCCTCGGTGATGGCGTCCTGTGCGGAGCCGTAGTACTCGACCAGGCCCTGGACCGTGGCCGGCCACCCCGGCAGCAGTGCGCCGTTGGGTCCGTAGGCGAACTCCTCCGAATAGGGGAGCGGTTGGATGCCGGCACCCTGGATCTGGGTGTACTGGCTTCGCTCGACGACGTCGGGCGGGGTGTAGGCGCCGCCTGGCCCATCACCGGGGTTGCGGCCGGAGAACCAGGCCAGGGTCGGCGTGGCGATCAGGCGCTGGTCGTTCTCGAGGGTGTAGCCAGAGTGGACGGTGAACCCGGTCGGCAGGGCCACCCGCACGGGCCAACCAGGGACGGGCTGGCCGTCGGGTTGCCAGGCGTGCAGCTCGCCGTCACCACCGGCAGCGACGATGTCGAGCTGGGACGTTCCCTGCAGGTGGGCCAGCACCGGGCTGGAGAGCGCTTCGTCGGTCGGGTGCCGGGTGAAGGGCTCCTGAGGACGCGGGATGGCGGGGGCCACCACCCCCTGGTTCATCTGCTGGGGCCAACCGGGTTCGACCTGTCCCTGGGCGTCAAAGACGTCGACGGCGCCGTCCAGGGTGGTCACCACAACGGAGAGCGCGCCGGTGTGGTTCAGGTCGCCGACGGCGACGGAGGTGATGATGGGCTGGTAGCCGGGGTTGATGCCCGTGTGCGGTACGAAACTGGCCACTGCCGGGACGTGGACCGGCCACCCGGGCAGTTCGTTCCCGGTGGCGGGGTCGATGGCGTGCACGAGCCCCGAGCTGTCGCCGAAGACGAGGTCGAGGTGGCCGGATCCCTGGAGGTCGACGGCCTGTGGCTGGCCCTCGGCGCTCGCCCGTGCGTCCGTGCCGTTCGGGCCGGCGCTCCCGGTGCCGGCGCTACCGGGGTCGATGGCCTTCGGGAAGCCGGACAGGAGGCTGGGGTCGTGGACCACGTCGATGGCGCGGCGGTCCTCGCCGATGTTGCCGCTTCCGTCCGTGACGACCAGGCGGAAGGTGACCGTGTACTGGTCGTTGGTCGACAGCTGCTTGTCGGTCGACAGCTGCGCGGGTGCCTGCCAGAAGCTCGACGGGAGGGAGGAGAGGTCGAGCGAGCCCAGCGTTCCCGAGAACGATCCGGTACCCGATCCGGTGCCGATGGTGGTGAACGCGGCGTTGGCCGGCTGCCCGCCGGTGGCGGCCTCGAGTTGCCAGTTGAAGGTCGTGGTGGGGGTGGCGGCGTCGATCGTGCCGGTCACCGTGACTGGCGACGTCTGGGTGGTCGGGTCGAAGGTCGTGTACCAGTCGGGTGAGTCGATCGACGCGGCGGGAGGCACGACGCCGGCGGTGATGTCGTTCTCGGCGCTGACGAGCTCGGGCATGCCGTAGCCGTACTGTTCGTTCCAGTCGTCGGGCGCGCCGGGTGTGATCGGGGTACCGGGCCAGCCGAGCGACGTGTCGGTGAACGGCGTGGCCGTGTCCTGGACGATCTGCTGGACCTGCGGCCCGGTCGGATCGGTGGTGATGAGGCCGTCCTTTGCGGACAGGTTCGCATACGAGAGCAGGAGGCCGAACACCCCGCCCAGGGTCGGCGTTGACTCCGATGTGCTCCCACCGCCGGTGGCGGCGGTGAGGATGTTGTGGACCCCCCACGACGTGAGGTCGGACCGGATCCACGCGGTGCCGCTCGGGGTGGCCACGGCGCCGTTCCCGGGGATCACGTACGGCCAGTACATCCCGCCCTGGTGGTCGGTCGAGTCGAAGTCGTTGGACGACTCGACCATGATCACGCCCTTGGCATGCAGCTCGTCGACGACCTGGCGCATGAACGGCGAGTAGCCCAGGTCGGCGGTCACGGAGACGATGACCTTGGCCCCCTCGTCGGCGGCGAACTGCCACGCCTTGGCCAGGTTGTCCGTCGGATCGAGGGCTTCGTCGCCCGCCTTGACCGGCATGATCATGCACATCGGGCACTCGTGGTGGATCACGTCCATCTGGCTGTTGGCATGGCCGTAGGCGGTGTCGACCATGGCCGGATCGTTCTGGTTGTGGTAGAAGTCCCAGCCCGAGATGTCGTTGGTGTAGCCCAGGCCGGTGTGGTCTACCCCGTCGGAGAAGGCGGCGATGAGGTCTTCCGGGTCGATGACGCCGTTGCCGTTCGAGTCGTGGACCCGGGGGTCGTGCGCCCACTGGGCGGCGTTGACGATCCCGCTGCCGTCCGGCGTGTAGTCGGCCCGGTTGGACGAGTAGACGGTGGCGCACGGCTGGGTCGTGCCGTTGACGACCATGGTGGCGTTGGCAACGGTGGTGCCCGAGCACGGCACGGGCAGCGCGTGCCAGTTCACGTAGACGGAGTTGGCCAGGGTGGCGGCGTCGCCGAGGTGCCAGTTGATGCCCCCCTCGATGTAGGCGACGGTCACCCCCTGGTTGGTCGACGCCCCCGGCAGGGCGTTGTAGGCGGTCAGCGCGTTGGTCAGGTTCATGCCGAGCGGGCCGTCGGCCGTGACGACGGCGGTCTTCGGTGCCGCATGGTGGGCACCAGGGGCCGGCGAGGCTCCTGCCGTGGCAGGTCCCAGCCCGGCGCCCGTGATCGCCAGCATGGACACGAACGCCGCCACCAGCGTGCCGGCCGACCGCGGACGCACCAGCTGGCGGCGCGCGTCACGACCAGCCGGAATCCGACGATGCCCCATGGTTCCCCCTCCGTCCCATCACGTCGCATCCCGCCCGCAGGCGCCGCACCGTCGCGGCCCGCCGTGGCGAGGCCCGGCCGCCGGGCGTTGGAGAGCCTAGGTCGAACGCCCGGCGCGGTGCCCGGACCGTCCGGTCGGACCGGACCCCCACCTGGGGTCGGGCCGTCCGCCGGGCGGACTCAGGTGATGTCCCGCCGGGTCATGACCGCCCAACCCACCGCGGCGAAGGCCACGCCGTACCCGAGGAGGAGGAGGGCGCCCTGCCACCAGGTGAACAGCTCGAACCCGACGATGCCCCCGCCCCCGCCGTTGCGGACGGACAAGTTGGCAGCCGCTTCGGCTGCGCCGGAGGGCACCCACTTCAGCGCGCCGTGGACCAGTCCGATCAGGATGTTCTGTGCCACCACGAACCACCCGAGGAGGGCGGTGATGGCGGCCACCTGGTTGGTGAGCAGGGAACCGACGCCGACGCCGAGGATGGCGAAGAGGGCGAAGACGAGGAGCATGCCGGGCGCGACGGCGGGTACCTGGTGGAGCATGGCGGTGAAGGAGCCGCCGCGGGCGGCCAGGGCGGCGCCGCCACCGATGACGGTGGCCACGAGGACGCCCACCGCCAGCCCGATGCCGGCCACAGCGGCGGTGACCAACTTGACCGTGACGAACGTGGCGCGGCGGGGTACGACCAGGAACGAGGTGGTCACCGTCTTGTGGCGGAACTCGGTGGTGATGCACAGGGCGCCGAGGAGCATGGCCAGCAGGTAGGTCTCGAAGCCCGCCCCGACCAGATCGCGCAGTTGGGTGACCGTGTGGGGGACGATGTAGCCGGCGCTCGTGTCCCGCACGCCGCCGACGTTCGGCTTGGTGAGGAAGACGGTGAGGATGAAGAGCGCGTCGAGCACGACGGCGATGATGGCCAGGACCCAGGGAACGGCGGTGGTCCGCAGCTTCAGCCATTCGGCCCGGACGAGCCTGATCATCCCGGGTGCCCGATCGATCCGGGCCCGCCCCCGTCGCCGGACGTGAGCGAGAGGAAGACGTCCTCCAGACTGCCCCGTTCCTCGGCCAGCCCATAGCAGACGATCTGGTGGTGGGCCAGGATGGGTCCCAGCCACTCGGGCGTCGCACCGTCCACCACCACATGCTCGGCGTCGACCCGCCGGGCCATCGCTCCCGCCCCGGCCAGCACGTCCACCAGGCGGTCCGCCTCGGGCGAGCGGACCCGCATGCCGCCGTGCCTCCCCGCCCGGGCCGCCAGGCCGGCCAGCGTGGTCTGCATGACGAGTCGGCCGGCGGCGAGGATGACCACCTCGTCGACGGTCTCCTCCATCTCGGAGAGCAGGTGCGACGAGACGAGCACGGCCCTGCCGGACGCAGCCTGGTGGCGCAGGAAGGTGCGGAGCCACAGGATCCCCTGGGGGTCCAGCCCGTTGGCCGGCTCGTCCAGGATGAGCACCTGGGGGTCGCCCAGGAGGGCGGTGGCGAGCTCGAGACGTTGCCGCATGCCGAGCGAGAAGCCACCGACCCGCCGCCGGGCGACGTCGCCCAGCCCGACGAGATCGAGCACCTCCTCGGCGCGCCCCAGAGGCAGGCCGGCGCCCATGGCAACCATGCGTAGGTGGTGGATGGCGCGCCGGCCGGGGTGGAAGCTCGTCGCCTCCAGCACGGCGCCGACCCGTCGAAGGGGATCGGGAAGGTCCTGGTACGGGGTGCCGTCGAACGTGGCGGACCCCGACGTGGCGTGGACGAGCCCCAGCAGCATGCGCAAGGTCGTGGTCTTTCCGGCCCCGTTGGGACCGAGGAAACCGGTGACCCGACCGGCGGGGACGGCGAAGCTGAGATCGTCGACGGCGACGACGGGCCCGAAACGCTTGGTGAGGCCGTTCACCTCGATGGCGGGCACAGCGCGCCGCTCAGGCGGACAGGGCGAGGTCTTCGGGCAGGAGGAGCCGGATCGCCACCGCCACCTCGTCGCGGACGCGGTCCATGTCGCTCCAGCCGTTCACCCAGCCGACGAGGGCGGAGTACCAGACATGACCCAACACCCGAGCGCGTGCGCCGATGTCGGGCGGTTTGGGCTCGCCGATGGCGCTGGTGATGAAGCCCTCCATGAGCAGCGCCACCTGCTGCTGGCACTCGACGGCGGCGGGGTCGGGCGACGCCAGGGCGATGAAGACGGTGGCGACCAGCCGGGGCTGGCGACCCATGGCCCGCATGGCCTGGTCGATGACGTTGATGACCCGGTCGGCCGGGGTGTCGCCCACGGGGGGACGGTCGGCGAGCTGGCCCTCCAGCCGACTCACCCAGCTGACGAGGGCCGCGGCCAGCAGGTGGTCCTTGCTGGTGAAGTAGCGGTAGACGGTTCCCATGGCCACGTCCGCCCGAGCGGCGACGTCGCGCATCTGCACAGCCTCGTAGCCGCCCTCCAATGCCAGGGAGGTGGCAGCGTCGATGACCCGCTGGCGCCTCGCCTCCTGGGCACGGGACAGCGTCCGCGGTACGGACCTGCTCACCATGGCAACAAACCCTAGCCGTAGGAGGGGCGCAGGGACGGGGATCAGTGACGCTGGCCGGCAGGCGCCGCAGGTGCGGCAGGGGCGGTCCCGTAGCGCCGCCGGTAGGCGAGGTAGGCGACGGGCCCGGCGATGAGGGGGAGCCAGTACGACGCCAGGCGGTAGGTGAGCGTGGCGAGGAACGCGCTGCCGGCGCCGACCCCGGCCAGCACGAGCAGGCCGCTGAGGCTCGCCTCGACGATCCCGAGGCCGCCGGGGGTGATGGGAACCATGCCGATCACCCCCGCCACCGCGAAGGCGAGCAGGACCAGTGCGGGCCGGGCCTGCGCTCCCGATGCCCGCAGCGAGGCGACCAGGCAGAGGAAGTCGAGGCCGAGCCGGCCGGTGGACAGCAGGACGGCGGCACGCCAACGGTTGCCGAGGACGGCCCGGATCTCGTCCCGCTCCTCGATGAGGCGCCGGTCGAGGTCGTGCAGGGGCGGCCTGGAGCGGCGGAGGCGGTTGCGCACCCGCTGGATGGTCCGGCCGGCGGCGGCGAGCGGGCGGTCCACCGAGAGGGCGACGGCGGCGAGTCCGGCGAAGACCACGAACCCGACCAGCCCCAGGAGGGCGGCGTGGACGAGACCGCCGTTCACGGGCGTGCCGGCCAGGATGGTGGGTAGGGCGAACAGGGGGAGGGCCAGGAGCCCGCCCACCCCGAGGAGCGAGAACGCCGTCAGCCCGCCGACGGCAGTAGTCGGGTCGATACCGGCATTGGCCAGCATGCGGAACTGGACGCCGGCGCCTGCGGCAGCGCCGCCGGGGACGATCAGGGTGATGGCGTTACCGGCCAGCTGGGCGGTGACGACCGGGTACCAGTCCCGCGTGCGCAGGGCCAGGCGTTGGAGAGCGAAGGTGCAGGCGAAGTGGGCGAGCTCGAACACGATGGCCAGCACCAGCCAGCGGGGGTCGAGAGTGGAGAGCCTGGGCCACTGCCCCAGCACGTCGGCGATGCTGGGCAGGACGAAGTAGATGGCGACGCCGGCGACGAGGACGACGAGGACCCGCGTGACCACGGATCTCCGGCGGAGGGGATGGGCCTCGGCCTCTTCGATCCGGGCAGCGAATTCCGCGGCTGCGTCGTTGCTGGTCGGCCCGTTGCTGGTCGGCCCGTTGCTGGTCGGCCCGTTGTCGGGCGCGTCCAGACCCGGTGTGTCGCTCCCCGGGCGCTCTCCGTGCCCCCGTTCCTCCGGCCGGCCCACAGGAAGAGTCAAGCATGGCCCGCCCCGGGGTCGACGGACGGGAATCCCAAGCACATCCCGGAGGCGCGCGGTAGGGACTTTGGACCCTACCGTGAGTAGGAAACTGTGGGTATGGTCATCCCATGCGAGCGTTGACGACCGACCTGGGGGTGGGGTTCCTCGATCTGGAGGAGCTGAGCGACGAGGACCGGATGCTCCAGACGGAGGCCCACCGGGTTGCCGCCGAGGTGTTCCGCCCGGCGGCGCGGGCCCTCGACGCCATGACGCCGGCGGAGCGGGTGGCTCCCGGATCGCCCTTCTTCGAGGTGATGGGCACCCTGAAGTCGCTCGGGTACCACCGCCTCTTCCTCCCACCCGAGTATGGCGGTCCCCCCGAACCGCTGTCGCCGCTGGCCCAGGCCCTCGTCCTCGAGGAGCTCGGGTGGGGCAGTCTCGGGTTGACCACCGCGTTCCTCACCGACATGCTGCCCTTCTCGTCGATCGCCGCTCTCGGGAGCGACGAGCTCAAGCAGCAGCTCCTCGTCCCCTGGGCCGAGGATGAAGAGGGTCGCTTCCACGGCTGCTGGGCCATCACCGAGCCGGACCACGGCAGCGACTTCCTCCTCGGCATTCGCGACGACATGGACCGCTCGTCCCAGCGGGGCCAGTTGGTCGCCACCCGTCAAGGGGACGGCTGGGTGCTGCGCGGCCAGAAGTCGGCCTGGGTCAGCTCGGGCCCGGTGGCGACCCACGCCGCCGTCCATGCCCAGGCCGGTGCGGACGAGAGCCTGCACCACAGCTTCTACGCCGTCGTGCCCCTCGACACCCCGGGGGTCCGCAAGGGTGCCCCGGCCGACATGCTCGGCGTGCGGGACGATCCCCAGGGCGAGATCTTCTTCGATGACGTGTTCGTGCCCGACGCCAACGTGCTCATCGGGTCGGGACCGCTGTACGCCGTCTTCGGCGACCAGCTCCTGTGCGTGACCAGCACGACCATCGCACCGGTGGCGGTCGGTGTGGCCCGGGCCGCCTTCGAGGAGGCGCTCGCCTACGCCCGCAACCGGGTGCAGGGCGGCGGACCCATCACCCGGCACAAGAACATCCAGCTGACGCTGTACGCCATGTTCGAGAAGATCGAGTCGGCCCGGGCGTACGCCCGCCAGGCGCTCGAGTACGTGCGGCGTACGTCGATCGCCGGGATCGGCGGTCCGGCCGCCGATCCGGGGCAGGCACCCCTCGGGGCGTCCCCCCGGCACTCCCGGGCCGCGCAGATCATGGCCAAGCGCGTCGCCTACGAGGTCGCCCACGACGCGGTCCAGGTGTGCGGGGCGTTCGGCCTGAGCAGGGAGTCGCTCACGGAGAAGCTCCTGCGCGACGCCCGGTGCCTGCTGATCGAGGACGGGACGATCGAGGTCCTCGCCCTCGACGCGGCACGGGACCTCATCGACCACTACGAGACATCCGACTACGACTTCGAGGAGGTGATGGCGCAATGGTGACCCGACACGGAACGCCACTCGACGCCCCGCTCTACCAGATGAACCCACAACGTGGCGTGGAGTATTGGGGATGCAGGGCCGCTGTCGCCGCCTTCACGGTGGCGGGTGACGTGAGCGATCTGATCCCCGACGGGCTCCACCTGCCCGACACGCCACCCATCGGCCTGGTCTTCATCGCCGACTACGGCAACAGCACCATCGGCCCCTACTCCGAGTTCGTCTCGTTCATCCAGGTCGAGAGCGACGATGGCGAGAGCGGCATGTACATCCCGTACATCTACGTGACCAACGACGCGGCCATGGCCGCCGGGCGCGAGGTGCTGGGTGCGCCGAAGAAGCTCGCGTCGATCGACATCTCGAGCGAGCTGGACGTGACGACGGCCACGCTCGCCCGCCCGAGCTCGACGCCGCTCGCCACCATCACCATGGTCCCAGCCGAGCGGCTCGACGCCGGCATCATGGGCGCGCTGATGCCCGAGGAGGCGCCGGTCTTCACCCTCCGCTACCTCCCCGCCCCCCCCGGTGGGGCCGAGGTGCGCGAGCTGGTCCGGTGGACGAACAAGATCGGGGTCCACACCGACGCCTTCGGCGATCCCCAGCAGTTCATCGGTCCGGGTTCGCTCACCTACCCGTCGCGCTCGGCGATCGACCCCGTGCACCGACTCGAGCCCGACACCATGCTGGGCACGATCTACATGGAGTTCGACCTCCGCCTGTACGCGGGCCGAGTGGTGCGCTCGGAGGTCACGAAGGCCGAGGAGATCGAGCAGCCGGTCCCGGTCGAGCACGTCGTCTGACCCGACCGGCCCGTAGGCTCGAGCCCGGAACCCCTGCCGCCGGGGTCGCACCCGGCGATCTGACGCCGGGTCATCGATGCTCTGTACGATGAGCATCCATGGCAGCTGACCCGCAGCCGATCGCCACCACCGACGGGCGCGTGCCCGGGCGCCGCGGCCGGGCCACACGCCAGCGCCTGCTGGCCACCACGGCCGAGCTGCTCGTCTCGGTGCCGTGGCGGTCGGTCAAGGTCATCGACATCGCCCGCCAGGCGGGTACGTCACCGGCCACCTTCTACCAGTACTTCGAGAACGTCGAGGCGGCCATCACGGTGCTGGCCGAGGAGCTCGTCGAGGGGGCCAGCGAGCTGGCCGGCCTCGTCGAGGGCGACTGGTCCCCAGGGGCGGGGTGGTCGACGGCGGTCGGTGTCGTCGAAGGCTTCATGGACTACTGGGAGCGGAACAAGGCCGTCTTTCGCGTCGTCGAGCTGACCACCGTCGAGGGCGACCTCCGGTTCCAGGGCCTGCGGGTTCGGGCCCTGAACGCAGTGACGGTCACCCTGGCCCGCGTCATCACCGCCGAGAGCGGCCCGGACGGGTCGCCGGCGGGGCCCGACCCCATGGCCGTGGCCGGCACGCTGGTGGCCACCCTTGCCCAGGTGGCGGCGCACCGCTACGGCTTCGAATTCTGGGGCATCCGCACGGCAGCACTGGTGGACACCCAGGCCCGGATGCTCCTGTGGGCGGTGACGGGGCGCAACGCCCCCGAGGGCGCCGCGGTGGCCGGTGCCGCTCCGGCGCGGCCCCGCACCGGCCCGGTGGTGGGCGGCGGCGCGGCCGCCGCCCGTCGTGCCTCGATGTCGGCCGCGGCCGACCGGTCCCGCAAGGCCAGGCAGGCAGCCGAGGCCGCTGTGCCCTCCGGCGCCGTCGGCGCCGCTGAGGGCAAGGCGGCGCCCAAGAAGTCACCGGCCCGGGGAGCCACGGCGAAGGGCACGGCCCGGGGAGCCACCTCCTGACGCGTCGGCCGGGCGGGACCGGGACGGTGACAGACCGACGGCCAGCGGTGCCCGCCCCGGCGATCAGCGGAGGGCGATCGGGTTGACCGGTGACCCCAGGGCGTGGGTGAGGGGGAGGGGCGTGGCATCCAGCAGGAACGTGTAGCGCCCGTCGGCCGCGCAGGCGTCGGCCAGGTCGTCGAGGAACCAGTTCTGCCCCTGGGTGAGCCCCATCTCCACCAGGTGGACCAGGTGGACGGGCAGGTAGAGGGCCTCGTCCTCGCACGGGTACACCTCAAGGACCATGGTGTCGGTGGCCACCGCGGCCACGTCGTGGCGGTGGAACCACTCGGTCGTGGCCAGGGTCAGGCCGGGGGTGGGCCACGTGTAGGCGACGAGATCGCGAACAGGCGCCCCACCCCCGATGCCCGGTCGCCCCGGGAGGGCGAGGTGGGCGGCCTGGCCGGTGCGGACGAGCACCACGTCGCCCGGCGCCACCTCGATACGCCCAAGCGCGCAGGCGGCGTCGAGGTCGGCCGGTGTGATCGGGTACCCCGGGGGGAGGAGCTCCTGGCCGAGGGTCCGGGCCACGTCGAGGAGCACGCCCCGCGACACGAGGGTCGACACGGTGCCGATGCCCAGGCGGGACGCGCCGTCGCCGGTGGTGGACGATGCCGGGTAGCCGTTGTAGAGGCGCGGTCCGTCGGGCCCGGCGCCGTAGCTGACGTGGGCCAGGCTGTCCCAGTGGGTGGCGCACTGTGTGGCCATCGTCACCACATCCTCGGAGGAGGCGATCCACTCGGGATCATCCGACAGCGGCTCGTTCACGCAGATCATCGTGCGGGACGGGTTGACCCGCCCGGGGATGAAACCCATCTGGATGCCCTCGTCGGCCGACAGCGGGAGGCCGAGGGGGAAGGCGGTGCCGTCGACGACGGAGGCCACCCCCCGCAGCCGGGCGGCCCCGTCCACCAGGTTGAGGGTGCCGAGCTCGTCGTCGGGCCCCCACCGCCCCCAGTTGGTGACGCGCTCGACCAGCTCGACGAACGACTTCGGCACGGAGTCGGGGACGGGGACGGGCACGGCGGCGCTCGGGTCGCGACGGCCTGCGGTCAGCCGACCCAGATGATCGACTGGAGCTCGGAGTACGCCTCCAGCCCCCAGTCGCCGCCGTCGCGTCCCACGCCGCTCATCTTGAACCCGCCGAAGGGGGCTTCCATGTTGCGCTGGGCCGTGTTGATCCCGACGTGCCCTGCCCGCAGGCGCTTGGCCACCCGGAAGGCGCGGGCGGTGTCGCCGGAGAAGACGTAGTCGTACAGGCCGAACGGGCTGTCGTTGGCGATGGCGATGGCCTCCTCCTCGTCGTCGAAGGGGATGGCCACCACCACCGGACCGAAGATCTCCTCGCGGGCCGCCGTCATGTCGTTGGTGCCGACGATGAGGGTGGGCTCGACGTAGAAGCCGGTGTCGAGGCCCGCCGGCCTCCCCCCGCCGCAGACGATCTCGCCCTCGGCCCGCCCCGACTCGATGTAGCCGAGGACGCGGTCCCGGTGGGCGCCGGTGATGAGAGGCCCGACGATGGTGGACGGGTCGGTGGGGTCACCGACCTGCATGAAGGCGGTGGCGGCGGCCAGGCTCTCGGTGACCTGGTCGAAGACGCTGCGGTGGACGACCGCCCGGGTGGGCGCGGTGCAGATCTGGCCGGAGTGGAAGCCGAAGGTTGAGGCGATGGCGGTGGTGGCCGCCTTCACGTCGGCGTCCTCGAAGACGATGGCGGCGCCCTTACCCCCCAGCTCCATCAGCATCCGCTTCATGGTGGGGGCGCCGGCCGCCGCGATCCGCTGGCCCACCGCGGTCGAGCCGGTGAAGCTGACCATGTCGACCTCGGGCACCTCGGTCAGGACGGCGGCCGGCTCGGGGCCTGCCGAGTTCACGATGTTGACGACCCCGGGGGGGAAGCCCACCTCGTCGAGGATCCGGGCCAGCGCCACGACGGCCAGCGGGTCCTGGGGCGCCGGCTTCATGATCACGGTATTGCCCATGGCCAGGGCGGGTGCCACCTTCCCGGCCATGTTGGTCAGGGGGAAGTTGTACGAGGCGATGGCGGCCACCACGCCGACGGGCTGGCGGTAGGCGAGGGCGCTCACCAGGCCGCCGGGGGCGAGGGGGGTGGCGGCGGTAGCCACCGGCGGCAGCGCACGCTCGACGACGTGGCGGGGGTCGCGTGCGTAACGGGCGAACCGCTCGGCGCAGATGGGCACCTGCATGCGTGATCCGACGCGGGCGGTGGCGCCCGTCTCGGCGATGACCAGGGGCACGAGATCGTCGTTGCGGGCCCGGATGGCCTCGGCCGCCCGGGAGAGGAGGGCGAGGCGCTCCTCGACCGGGGTGGCCGCCCATGCCGGGAACGCCGCTGCGGCTGCTTCGGCGGCGGCCCGGGCGTCGTCGACCGACGCGTTGGGGGCCTGCCCTACGACCTGCTCGGTGGCCGGGTTGACGATGTCGTAGGTGCCGGCGCCGGCCTCGACCCACGAACCGCCGATCAGCAGCCGTGTCTCGTCGCGTGTGATGACCTGGTTGCTCATCGTGCTCCTCGTCTCGTCCGGCCACGTCGGCCGGTCGGGACTGCCGCGTGCGGCGGCGGCGGTCCCGGCATCCTAGGTTCCCACCCGGCCCGGCGGTCAGGCCGCCGGATCGACCGTCTCGGTGTCGCGCCCCGACCGCAGGAGGGTGCCCGGCGTCGCCCCGGTGGCCTTGCCGTCCACCACCGTCTCGACGCCGTTGACGAGGACCCGGACCACGCCGGTGGCGTCGGCCACCAGCCGGTTGGTTCCGCCCGGCAGGTCGTCGACCAGGCGGGCCGGCTCTGAGCCGACCGTCACCGGGTCGAAGACGAACAGGTCGGCACGCATCCCCTCGGCCACCCGTCCCCGGTCCACCAGGCCGAAGAGGCGGGCGGGAGCCTGGGTCATCATCTGGATGGCGCGCTCCATCGACACCAGCTTGCGCCTGCGCAGGCAGTCCGACAGGAACGACGTCGGGTAGTTGGTGCCGCACATCCGGTCGAGGTGGGCACCGGCGTCCGAGCCGCCGATCATGGCCCGCGGATCGTCCCACACGGTGGCCCGCAGGGCCCACGACGCATCGTCCCCGTCGCTCGCCTTCGGCCACAGCACGGTGCGCAGGTCGTCGGCCAGCACGATGTCGACCAGGGTGTCGAAGGGGTCCTTGCCCTGCTCCTCGGCGATGGACCCGACGTCCCGCCAGCTGAGCCCGGTGTTCGCCTCCGAGTAGGTGTCCCCGATGATGTAGTTGGCCCAGTGGGAGAGGCGCCGGAACACGCCGGCGTCCTTCGAGTGGGCCAGTTCGTCGAGGTGGGCACGCACCGCGGGGTCGCGCAGCTGGGCCATGCGCTCCTCGACGGGCAGGTTCATGACCTCTCCCCAGCCCGGGATGAGGAAGAGCGCGCAGAAGGTGCGGAAGCTCATGTTCATGGGCACCAGCGTGGGCATGGTGAGCGCCACGATGCGGCCGCCGGCCTCGGCGGCCCGGGAGGACGCCTCGAGCTGGCGCTCGACCTTCTCGGGGGTGCGGGAGTCGACGGTGAGGACGTTCCAGTTGAGGGGGCGGCGGGCGGTGGTGGTCATGGCCACCATCAGATCGATCTCCTCGTCGGAGAAGGTGTCGAGGCACCCGTTGGTGATGTACTCGAGGGTGGTGCCCGGGTGGTCCCGGACCACTTCGCAGAAGGCGAGCATCTCCCGGCGGTCCGCGTAGCGGGAGGTGATCGGGTTGCCGTCGCCGTCGGAGTGGGTCCGCGACTGCGACGAGGAGAACCCGAGACCGCCCGCCTCGATCGACTCGGCGAGCAGGCGGGTCATGGCGGCAACCTCGTCGTCGGTAGCGACCTGGTCGGCACGGTCGTGTCCCATCACCCACCGCCGGACGGCGCAATGGCCGACGAGGAACCCGGCATTCACCCCCAGGTTCCCCTCAAGGCGGCCCAGGTAGTCGGCGAAGCTCTCCCAGTCCCAGGTGATGCCGTCCTCGAGGGCGGCGAGCGGCATCCCCTCGACCTTGGCCATCATCCGGCGGATGTAGTCATGGTCCTCGGCCTTGATGGGGGCCAGGGTGAAGCCGCAGTTGCCGGCGATCACCGTCGTCACCCCGTGCAGGTTGGAGGGGGAGGCCGACGGGTCCCAGAAGAGCTGTGCGTCGTAGTGGGTGTGGGGGTCGACGATCCCGGGTGCCACCACCAGGCCGGTGGCGTCCAGCTCGACGGCCCCCCGGTCGGCGACCTCGCCGACGGCCACGATGCGCCCGCCGGCGATCCCGACGTCAGCCTTGCGCGCCGGCGCGCCGGTGCCGTCGACGACCTGGCCGTTGCGGATGACGTAGTCGAGCATGCTGTTCCCCACTCTCCTTGCGGTCGGCCCGGCACCGCCTGCCCGGTGGTCCGGTGCCCACCGGGCGTGCCGGCAACCGGCGTCCCGGTGCTCGCGACCGCATCCGGGACGCCGGTCCGGTTCCCGCGTCAGGTAGAACCTGTTATAAAACTGACTGAGCGTCAGCTTATTACGGCATCGAGCCGCTGTCCACGCCACCGGGTGGCCGGGGTTCGGCCTCGGGGCGTGCGCTCACGGCGGGGACCCGGGGGGGACCGGCGGGCGCCACGGGAGCTGTGCCGGACCGTTGCAGCCGACCCCGGAGGACCGGGCCCCGGGGGCCCGATGGTAGGTTGCCCCCATCGTGGTCTCCGCTGTCTCCGTTCCCACGTGGCTGCGCGACTCGCTGCTGCCGACGGTGGTGCTGGTGCTCGGCGCCATGCTCCTCGTTCGCTTCGTCCACTGGATCGGGGGCCTCCACCGGGCGTCCATCGACGCCCGCATCCGCGAGCAGATCGAGTCGGGGGTGATCGTCTCCGAGGAGTCCAAGCGGTCCCGGGCGGTGAGCGAGGCGGTCGAGTGGACGGCCACCGCCGTCACCTTCGTGGTCGCCATCGTGCTGGCCATCGACCTGCTGGGGGTGCCGCTCACCACGCTGGTGGCGCCGGCCACCGTCGCCGGGGTGGCCATCGGGTTCGGCGCCCAGCAGGTCGTAGGGGACCTCCTGGCCGGGTTCTTCCTGTTCGCCGAGCACCAGTTCGGGTTCGGCGACGTGATCCGCCTGTCCATGCCCGGCCAGACGACCGGCATCACGGGCACCGTGGAGGAGCTGACGCTGCGGGTGACCAAGCTGCGTACGGCCGGGGGGGAGCTGGTCATCGTGCCCAACAGCGCGCTGCGACAGGTCACCAACCTGTCCAAGGACTGGTCGCGTGCGGTGGTGGACGTCCCCATCCCCGTCGAGGAGGACCTGGAGGAGGTCACCACCCTGTTGCGGGGCGTCCTCGACACCATGAAGCAGGATGCACGCTGGCACGACCGGCTCTTGGGCAACCCCGTCATCGCCGGCGTCGAGACCATCGACGTCGGCTACGTCCGGCTCCGCCTGATCGCCCGCACCCTCCCCGGGAAGCAGTTCGACGTGGAGCGGGAGCTCCGCTACCGGGTGGCGATGGCATTGCGCGCCGCCGGCATCGTCTCGCCGACGGCGGCGAGCGGAGGTGGCGGGTGACGCCGCGTGACGGGGAACGAGAGGCACACGGCGCGATCGGTCCGCCAAGCGGCCCGACGCCGGCCGTGGCCAGCGAGGTGACGGCCCGCCGCCTGTCGTTCCTCGGTCAGCTGGGCCGTCCGGTCTCGAGCCGGATCGCCGTGCGGCGATCGACGGTGGTGATGGTGGTGGCCTTCCTGGCCCTCGGGGGCTGGTACCTGGCCATCAAGCCGTCCACCCCGGCCGGTTCGGCGGGCACCGGGGCCTCGCCGGGGGCGACGGTGGCGCCGGTGGCGACGACCGTTCCCCCCGGGACCACCGTGCCGCACGTCCCCGCCTCGTCGACGACGGCACCGTCGACGACGACGACCCGCCCGCCATCCGTCACGACGACCGTCCCCCGCACCACCACCACGGTGCGGTCGGGGACGACCACCACCACGAGCACGACGACCACCTCCACCACGGCGCCCGCCGCCACGGCGACCACCTCGACCACCACGCCGGCGGGCTGACGGGCCACGCCCGCCGGTCGGGCAGGCGGGTGTGGCCGACCAGCGCTGCCGCCGGCCGGTGCCGGTGCCGCTCAGCGTGCCGGGGGGCCGATGATCCCGGTGCCGAACGCCTCGATCTGGTCGCAGAGCTCGCCGACCGAGCGCGACGGGAACCGGACCTGGACCTGCCCGACCCCCGCCGCCGCGTACGCAGCGAACGCCTCGAGGAGGCGGTCGGGGCTACCGGACAGCGTGCCTCTGGGCAGCTCGGCCCCGGGTGGCGGCTCGCCCACGTGGACGGCGCCGGCGATGGCCCCGATGTCGAGCGGCTCGGCGCCGGGCCGCAGCTCGTCGCGCAGCTCCCGAAGCCGGGCGACCAGCTCCGCGTTCGGCCCCAGTGTCTGGGGGAGCCAGCCATCGGCGTAGCGGGCCGCCCGTCGGAGCGCGGCGGGGGACGAGCCGCCCACCCAGATGGGCGGGCGGGGCGAACGGACCGGGCGGGGCCGCAGGCCGACCCCGGAGGCGGGCCACCTCGGGCCGGGCAGGACGGGGAACTCATCCGCCAGCCCGGCAGCCAACCCGGCGATCGCCTCGTCGGTGGCCCGACCCCGCTCGGTGAACGGGGGGCCCAGCAGGTCGAACTCCTCGGCGACGTGCCCGGCTCCCACGCCGCAGATGATCCTGCCCCCCGACAGGACGTCCAGGGTGGCGAACTCCTTGGCCGCACGGAGCGGGTGGCGGAGGGCCACGACGTAGATGTGGGAGAGGAGATGGACCCGTTCGGTGATCCCGGCCAGCCAGCCGAGGGTGGCCACCGTGTCGTACCAGGTGGTCGACATGGCGCCCGCCAGCCGTTCGGGGATGGCAGTGTGGTCGCACACGCCCACGTAGAAGAACCCGGCCCGGTCGCACGCGGCGGCCACCCGGGCCAGCTCGTCCGGGCCCGCCGTGGCCTCCCACGCCTCGGCGTAGATGGTCGACTGGGACTGGATGGGCAACTGGATCCCGAAGGCCATGCGGTCCCGCGGCAGCACGGGGACGCAGTCGGTGGGGGCGGATGGGCCCTCGACGGGCGCGGCAGCGGTCACGGTTCCTCCTCGGCGGTCGATCGGACGTGGTGGGGAGCTCCGGCGACATGCCCCGTCCGGTGGTGGCGTGCCCGGGCCTGGCGGCACCGGTGGGCCTCGCTACGCTCGGGCGTGCCCCAGATGACGGTCGACGAGCTGCAGGCGTTCCTCGACGGCGCCTTCCCCGGACCTCGCAACGGCTTCATCGTCGAGGCGTGCGACGACCACCACATCCGCATGCGGCTCCCCGTCGACGTCACCCACAGCCGCCCGGGCGGCACCGTGTCGGGGCCGACGCTGATGGGACTGGCCGACTGCGCGGCATGGCTGGTGGTGGTCGCCCAGATCGGGCCAGTCGCCCTCTCGGTCACCACCAGCCTGCACATCGACTTCTTCCGCAAACCGGCGATCGTCGATGTGGTGGCGGTGGGGACCCTCCTCAAGTTGGGGAGCCGTCTGGCCGTGGTCGACGTCGAATTGTGCTCGGCGTCGGCGACGTTCCCACCGGCCGAGGGCGCGGACGCGTTCTCCGCCCCCCTCGACTCGTTGGTGGCCAAGGCCCAGGTCACCTACTCGATCCCCCCGGACCGTTCTGCGAGCTGAGCCCCCGGCACCGGGAACCCCCGGGGCGCCGGACGAGCCCCCGGCATCAGAAGCCCCCGGCCAGCGCAGAGGCCTGGTCGTCGACCGTGCCGAATTGGGACGCGTGTACGCGGGCCCGCTTTGCCGCCAGGTGGACGGGCACCTCCCAGGTGAACCCCATGCCTCCGTGGACCTGGATCGCCGTCCGGCTGTTGGCCAGCGCCGCCTCGTCGGCCAGGAGCTTGGCGCCGGCCACGGCCCGCTGGGCGTCGCCCACATCGGGCTGGTCAACGGTGAGCGCACCGGCGTGCACGGCGGCCCGTGCCACCTCGGTCCGCACGACCATGTCCGCACAGAGGTGCTTGATCGCCTGGAAGCTCCCGATGGGGCGGCCGAACTGGTGGCGCTCCTTGGCGTAGTCGACGGCCCGGTCGCACGCCCATCGGGCCAGGCCGACCTGGATGGCGGCCGTGAGGGCGGCGCCGTCACGGGACCACCGGGCCGCCTCGGTGGGTCCTCCCAGTGGCTCGCCTGCCGGGAGGCGGGATAGCGCCCACAGCGGGGTGAGGGGATCGAGGGAGCCGTCGAGCGGTGTGGCCTCGACGGAGGTCGGGTCGACGACGGCGAGCCCGCTGCCGTCCAGGACGACCAGCACGTCGAGGTCGTCGAGGTGCTCGACCACGGTCGGCAGTACGTCGGAGCTCCGATCGGCGGTTCCAGGACGCTCGACCACGCCCACCACCGCCGACCCGTCGGCTGCGCCGTCGATCCGGCCGGCGGCGAGGAAGGTGGCCACCAGCGGTCCGGGCACGAGGCCGGCGCCGAGCTCCTCGAAGATGACCGCGGCGTCGGCCAGACCGAGGCCGAGCCCGCCGTCCGCCTCGGGAACGGTCATGGCGAAGACGCCGGCGCCTCCCAGCGCCGCCCACCCGTCGCGGTCGACGGCGTGCACGGTGCGCTCCCGGCGCCGGAGCTCGGCGAGGGGGAGCCTCCCCTGACAGAGGCGCCGGATGGCCTCGGCCAGGTCCCGCTGGTCGTCGCTCAGCTCGAAGTCCACCGGATCACCGCCCCCCGCCGGCCGCCGGTGGCTCCTTCGGAAGCCCCAGGATCCGCTCGGCGACGATGTTGCGCTGGACCTGGGACGTGCCCGCGGCGATGGTGAGCGAGATGCCCCGGAGCCAGTCCTCCACCATCGTCGCGGTGGGCAGGGGCCCGCCGCCGTCGAGCGGTTCGGGAGCGGTCGCCGCCAGTCCGCACCGTCCCAGCAGGCCGAGCGAGAACTCGCCCAGCCGCTGGCGGGTCTCGGTGTAGGCCAGCTTGAAGACGGTGCCACCGATGCCGGGCACGCCCGTACGGGCCGCCTGGGAGACGTTCCTCCGGGTCAGCGCCCACAGGGCGTCGAGCTCGGCCCGCAGGTGGCCGGCCTGGCGGCGCACGCCGGGGTCGTCCCACGCCCCCGTCCGGCGGGCCAGGGCGACGGCCTGGTCGAGGAGCTCGATGGCCTCGAGGAGATCGCCGACGAAGGCGGTGCCCCGTTCGAAGCTGAGGGTGACCATGGTGACCCGCCACCCGTCGTTCTCGCCGCCCACCCGGTTGGCCGCCGGGATGCGGACCTCGTCCAGGTAGAGCTCGGCGAACTCGGTGGAGCCGGCGATGGTCTCGAGGGGCCGGATCTCGATCCCGGGAGCGTCCATCGGCATGATCAGCCAGGTGATCCCCTTGTGGCGGCTGTCGTCGGGGCCGGTGCGGACGAGCAGCTCGCAGTAGTCGGCCACCTCGGCGTGTGAGGTCCAGATCTTGGACCCCGTCACCACGTACTCGTCGCCGTCGCGGACGGCCCGCGTCCGCAGCGACGCGAGGTCGCTGCCGGCGTCGGGCTCGGAGAACCCCTGGCACCAGACCTCGTCCCCCCGCAGGATCGGTGGGAGGTAGCGGGCCCGCTGATCGGCGTTCCCTTCGGCGACGATGGTCGGGCCGGCGTGCAGGAGGCCGACGAAGTTCACGCCCACGTAGGGGGCGTGGGCCCGCTCCAGCTCCTCCTTGAAGATGAGCTGCTCGACCGGTGACGCATCGCGCCCGCCTCCCTCGGCCGGCCAGTCGACCCCGGCGTAGCCGGCATCGAAGAGCATGCGTTGCCACCCGGTGTCGTAGGCGCGGCGGGCGGGCCAGTCGTGGGCGGGAGGCTTGGGGGGCAGGGTGGGGAGGACGGCGGCCAGCCACTGACGCAGCTCGGTGCGGAACGCTGCTTCCGACGGGGTGGGGCGGAGGTCCATGACGGGGCGCGCCGGCGGCGCAGGCGCCGGATCAGTCGAAGTCGAGCCCGTAGAGGCGGATGGCGTTGCCCCGGCAGATCTTGTACCGCTGCTCGTCGGTGAGGTCCTTCATCTGCTCCTCGGCGATCTGGCGGGTGTGGGGCCAGGTGGAGTCCGAGTGCGGGTAGTCCGACTCGTAGGTGATGTTGTCCTCGCCGATCTCGGCCACCGAGCGGAGCCCGTGCGCGTCGTTGAAGAAGCACCCGTAGATCTGGCGGCGGAAGTAGGTGGACGGCGGCTCGGGGACCTTGTCGGCCACCCCGCCCCAGCCGCGGTTCTCCTCCCAGACGATGTCGGCCCGCTCGAGCAGGTAGGGGATCCAGCCGATCTGCCCCTCGGCGTACGCCAGCTTCAGCTCGGGAAACCGGACGAGCACGCCGGAGAATATGAAGTCGGTCATGGAGAAGGTGGCGTTGGTGTGGGTCAGGGTGGATCCCACGGCGGCGGGCGCGTCCTCGGAGGTCGAGGGCATCTTGGAGGACGACCCGATGTGCATGTTCACCACCGTCCCCGTCTCGGCGCAGGCGGCGAAGAACGGGTCCCAGTAGCCGTCGGGGTCATGGACCGATGGGAGCCCGAGGAACGGTGGGATCTCGCTGAAGCACACGGCCCGTACTCCGCGGGCTGCGTTCCGCCGGACCTCGTCGGCGGCCAACCCTGCGTCCCACAGGGGGATCAGGGTGAGGGGGATCAGCCGGCCCTGGGCCTCGGGACCGCACCACTCCTCGACCATCCAATCGTTGTAGGCCTTGACACACAGGAGCGCGAGCTCCTTGTCCTTCGCCTCGAGGAAGGTCTGGCCGCAGAAGCGCGGGAACGTGGGGAAGCAGAGCGACGCCTCGAGATGGTTGGTGTCCATGTCCTCCAGGCGGGGCTTGACCTCGTAGGAGCCGGGACGCATGTCGTCGTAGGTGATGCCGGTCATGGTCACCTGGTCGCGGGGGATGCCGACGGCGGAGTCGACCCGCAGGAGCGGTCGCTTGAGCGCCTCGTAGTACCACCAGTCGGTGGGGACGGAGCCGCCACCCTCCTTCACGGTGAGCTTGCCGCCGACGTAGGTCACCTCGGGCATCGTCCCCCGCACCACGCGCGGGCCGACGTCGAGGTACTTCTTCGGCAGGCGGTCGCTCCAGACGGTCGCGGGCTCGACGATGTGGTCGTCGACGGAGATGATCTTCGGCAGCTCAGCCATGGCGGCAGTGTACCCACATTTCTGACGCGCCGTCAGGTGTGGCCGGCCGATCACACCATGGCCACGCCGCCGTTCGGCCGCAGGACCTGGCCGGTCATGAAACGGCTGGCGTCGGACGCGAGGTAGAGGACGGCACCGGCGATGTCCTCGGGCTCGCCGATCATGCGCAGGGGGGTGTGCTTCCGCATCGGTCCCAGGACGGCCTCGCGCATCTCCTCGTCGGTGGTGCCGTCCGGGCGGACGAAGTACCGGCCCGTCATCGACGTGAGGACGAAGCCCGGGGCCACCGCGTTGACGCGGACATGGCGGCGCCCGACCTCGAACGCCAGTGACTTCGTCATCTGGACCACTGCGGCCTTGCAGAGCGCGTAGGCGGAGACGTTCGCCGACGGGGCGTCGGCCGCCGCCGAGGAGGTGTTGATGATCGACCCTCCGGTGGACTGGTCGGCCATGATCCGGGCCGCGGCCTGGCAGCCGAAGTGGACTCCCTTCAGGTTGACGCCGATGATGCGATCGAGGTCGGCCTCGTCAGTGTCGATCATCGGTCCCTCGACCATGATCCCGGCGATGTTGCACCACACGTCGAGGGCACCGTGTTCGCGCTGTGTATTGGTCGCCAGGGCGTCGACGTCGGCCCGGATGCTCACATCGAGCTGCGCCGGCGAGCCGTTGCCGACGGCGGCCGTGATCTCGGATGCGGTCGCCGCAGCTCGCTCGCCGTCGATGTCGGCACAGACGACCGTGGCGCCCGCCCCCGCCAGCGCCAGCGCACTGGCCCGGCCGATGCCGCTACCGGCACCGGTGACGACGGCCACCTTGCCGTCGACGCGGAATGACTCGATGACGTTCTCAGCACCCATGGCCAGAAGGTACCCGGTGCCTGGTACGAACGCTCCATCTCCTGGCCGATGGCTGGCGTCAGGACCGGCGTCGTCCTCCGATACCGGCGGTCAGGCGGAGGTGGGTACCGCAGGCGTGTCGACGGGGGAGCCGGCAGCCGGACCGTCCGGGTCGGTGCTGATCTCCGGGACGGGCGCCGGGCGCCCTCCAGCGGGGCCGTCCCCGGCGGGGGTTGTCGCCGGCGTCACGTCCACGGGGGACGCGGGACCGACGGGGGTGCCAGCGACGGGGGTGCCAGCGACGGGGGTGCCAGCGACGGGGACCGGCCGGTTGGAGCGGGGTCGCTGCGGCGGCCGGTCCGACCGGCCCATGGGTGGAGGCGGCGTGGCGGCGGTGGACGCCTGTCCCGTATCGATCGGGCGGGGTGGGCGCACCCCTTCCACACGCACCACCTCGGAGCGTGTCGGCGCCGATGGGACGACCTGCGCGAGCACCTTGCCCACGGCCGCGGCCACGCGCTTGTGGCCTTCGTCATCAGGGTGGATGCCGTCGGCGAGGAGGTCGGCAGTGAGGATCTCGGCTCCCCGCACGAGCCTCAGGAAGCTGTCCCCTCCGGCCATGCGCTCCTCGACGGCGCTCTCCACCGCCTCGCGGACGTCGCCCATTGTTGCGCCCAGCCGGTTGGGGACCGCTTCCGCGTCCGGGCGCACCAGGGGGCTCACCACGACGATGGGTGTCTCGGTGTGCCCGTGCCGGACGACCTCCAGGAAGGCGAGTACCTGTTCGCGGACCATTCCCACGTTGTGGGCGATCCGCCCCCAGCAGTTGGCGCCACCGGCGATGGTGATCACCGAGGCGGGCAGGTCCGCCAATTGCTCGCCGCATGCGATCTCGAACCGGCCGGCGCCCGCATAGCCCATGTTGACAACGTCGAGGAGCACCTTGCGGGCGGCGATGGCCGTCCAGGCCTGCGCCGGGCTCGCTGCCAGCCAGCCCTGGGTTGCGGCGTCGCCGTAGGCGAGCCATCGCGGCCGGCGTGGTGCGGGGGCGATCTCGCCACCGACGGGCGTCACCGAGACGATGGTCGGGTGCATGCCCTCCGGGAGGTAGACGATGGCGACCCGGTCGGCCGGACCTCCGCCCAGCGGCAGGGTGACCGATCCATCGCCCAGTTCTGCCAGCTCGGTGCAGACGCGCTGACCGTTCCGCCAAAGCTCGAACCCGACACCGGCACCGTGCCCCCGGTACCCGAGGTTCGAGGTCGAGGTCCGGTAGGCGACCTCCACGGCTTCCGCATCACCCACCAGCTCCAGGCGCACCCCGGCGGGCACGACGGCTGCATGCCAGATGTCGGCGGGCAGGCGGGCCAGATCGGTCGGATCGGCTCGCGGGTAGGTGACGTCCCCGTAGGCACCGTATGCGGACCCCCGCAGGAAGGGCTCCGGTTGCTCGGGCCGCACGGTCACGCCCGCCCCCGTCGTGTTCGCTCGCCCATCGCCAGGCTTCCTGACGTGCTCACCGGACCCGTGCGCCCCCTGTCGTCACCGACCCCTGTCGTGTCGTGGTGCCCTCCTCAGACGCTAGCCCTGATCGGGGGTGCGATGCCCGCCCGAGCGGGCAGCACGGTCGGCGACCAGCGATTCCAGGAGGGCGCTCCGGTGCTCGGCCGCGTCGCCCCAGGCTGCGGCGAGCGCCCACGCCCGCTTGGCGAACAGGTGGACGTCGCACTCCCACGTGTAGCCGATCGCCCCGTGGACCTGGACGGCCACCCGTGCCGCCTCTGTGGCCGCGTCGGAGGCGGCCGCCTTGGCGGCCGACGCCGTCCGAGGCGCATCCGGCCGATTCCCGTCCAGGGACCACGCCGCCGCGTAGGTGAGCGGGCGGGCGAACTCCAGCTGGACCCGTGCCCCGGCCAGCAGGTGCTTCACCGCCTGGAAGCTTCCGATGGGCCGGCCGAACTGGTGGCGCTCCTTCGCGTAGGCGGCGGTGTCGGCCACGAGCCGGTCCGCCAGTCCCACCAGCTGGGCGGCGCACGCCATGGCGGCCCGCGCTTCGAGCTCCCCGACGAGGTTGCGTCCGTCCCCTACCGCCGGCAGCTCGCTACCGGGGATGGGCGCCCACGTGATCCGGGCCAGCCGGCGGGTGGGGTCGAGGGAGGGCACGGGTACAACCTCGAGCTCCCCACGCTCCAGCACGTGGACGGGCCCGTCGGCGCCGGCCGCGACCACGATCACGTCGGCGCCGTCGGCGCCCGCCACCAGCGCCGGCTCACCCGGCGATGCCAGACCGACGGCGGGGATCGCCGAGCCGTCGGCGATGGCCGGCAACCACCGGTCGGCCAGGGGCCCGCCCGCGGTTGCCAGCAGCGGGGGAACCAGTGCGGTGGCCTCGGCCAGCGGCTCGGGCAGTGCGGCCCGCCCGGCTTCCTCGAGGACCAGGACCAGGTCGACGAGCGACATCCCGAGGCCACCGTGTTCGGCGGGCACCGTCATCCCCACGATGCCGAGCTCGGCCAGCGTCGTCCACCGACTCGCGTGAGGATCGGGGTCGTCAAAGGCGGCGCGCACGTCGCCCGTCGTGCACCGCCCGTCGAGAACCTGGCGCACCGCGTCGCGCAGCTCGAGCTGTTGGTTGGTGAAGGCGAACCGCACGGTGGCCCCGTCTCCCTCAGGACCTCGGCAGGCCGAGCACGCGCTCGGCCACCACGTTCCGCTGGATCTCGTTGGTACCCGCGTAGATCGGTCCCGCCAGCGCGAAGAGGAACCCATCGAGCCACGGGTTCGCCGCACCGTCGCCGTGCACCTCGGCCTCGGGTCCGAGCAGCGCCAACGCGGCCCGGTGGATGGCCAGGTCGGCCTCGGACCAGTGGATCTTGTTGGCGCTCGCCTCGGGGCCGACCGCCCCACCTTCGAGGACACGCGTCACCGTCCACAGGGTGTTGCAGCGGTAGGCCTCGGCGGCGATCCACGCCCGGGCCACGTCGTCTGCGGCACGGGCGGCCCGGCCCGGGTCGACGTCGCGGGTACGGGCGTACAGGTCGACCAGCCGGTTCGCAGCCTCCGTGTAGCGGGCGGGGCTGCGCAGACTGAGCCCCCGTTCCGATCCAGCGGTGGCCATGGCCACCTCCCACCCGCGGCCGACCGGTCCGAGGACGCGGTCGTCGGGAACGAAGACGTCGTCGAAGAACAGCTCGGCGAACCCCGTCTCGCCGTCGATCTGGGGGATCGGGCGGACCGTGACCCCGGGCGTCGACAGGTCGATGAGGAAGTAGGTGAGGCCGCGGTGCCGCTCGGCCTCCGGGTCGGTGCGGAAGATGCCGAAGCACCACTCGGCGAACGCACCTCTCGACGCCCACGTCTTCTGGCCCGACAGCAGCCACCCGTCCCCTGCAGGGGCCCGCCGGGCCCTGCTGCGGATCCCGGCCAGGTCGCTGCCGGCGTCGGGTTCCGACCAGCCCTGGCACCAGATCTCGTCGCCTCTGGCCATGGGAGGGAGGAAGCGCGCCTTCTGCTCCTCCGTGCCGAACTCGAACATGGTCGGGGCGAGCAGGAAGATCCCGTTCTGGCTGACCCGCAGCGGCGCCCCGACGCGCCAGTACTCCTCTTCGAAGATCAGCCACTCGACGATGCCGACGCCACGCCCACCGAACGCCTCTGGCCAACTGACCACCGACCACCTGTCGGCGGCCATGCGGCGTTCCCAGGCCCGGTGGGCCTCGAAGCCCTCGGCCGTGTCGAGGGAAGGAAGCGAGCCGGGGGCCGGGGCATTCACCTCGAGCCAACTGCGGGCCTCGGCCCGGTACGACTCCTCTTGAGCCGTCGGGCGAAGGTCCATGGGCTCGTCGGCGTCGTTCGCTTCCATAGGAAGCTTCAATTCTAACGCACCGTCAGATTGCGGGTCGCCCGACCGGGTGATGGCCTCGCCTGTACTTCGGCCACGGTCCGGGGCAAGTCCGGGGGGCTTCGGGTCAGTCCGAGATCTTCTGGAGATTGAGACTGGTGGGCGTGATCGTCGTTCCCGGCCCGGCCACCAACTGCACGGCGATCACGCCGGCCGGGCACCCGATGGTGGTGGTGACGGACGTGCGTGACTCGGCCAGCGGCCGGCCCGTGCTCTTCTCCACGTGGCTGACACCCTGGACGGGCTGGCTCGTGCACGACACCACGTAGGAACCCGTGGGGCGGGATCCGGTCATCGAATAGGTGAGGGTGCTCGTGAAGGTGCCGGTGCCGACCCCCTGGAGGTCCACCTGCGGGCTGTCTGCAGCCGTTGACGTCGCCGCGAGGGTGCCGCCCAGGGCCGCCCCCGACCACGAGAGCGCGTGAGTAGGCAGCGCCCCGGACGTGACGGTGGTGACCACCGCGGTGGCGGCGACGGCACCGAGGGCGAGCGACGTCACGCGCCGTGGCTGCAACGGTCGTGGGTTGGCCAGCCGGACCACGGCGACGGCGAGGGCAAGGATCGCCACGATCTCGAGCGGTAGGCCGAACGGTGGCTGGGCGCGGATGCTCCTCGCCGTGAACTGCGGGATGATTCGGTCGAGGTGCCACCACCACCCTGTGTACAGCGAGGGGTCCCACGGCGCAGCCGGGAAGAAGCCGTTGTAGTAGGAGTGGTCGCCGGCGAGTATCGGCACCGCCTGGAAGGCCCATGCTCCGGCGATCGCTGTCCCGACGCCCACGATCCTGGCTCGGGACCGCTCGATCCCCGCCAACGCAAAGGGGGCGAACGCCAGGAGCATCGGGACGACGGTCCACTCGAATCGCCCGTTCAGGCTGTCGCCGCCGAAGGGATCGCTGATGTACAGGCCGTTCACCGTCATCACTGCGGCACCGGCCACGAGGGTGCCGATCGCAGCGACGGGGATGCGCCGTCGAGCGATCCACATGCCTGCAAGACCGAGGATCGTGGTGGGCACCTGGACCGCCAGTCCTTGCTGGCGGTCGAAGACGAGTGCCAGCGCCTGTGCCAGCCCCGTCTTCGTCACCGTCACCGGGGGCTGCGGAAGGCCGAGCAGGTGGCCGAAGTAGTAGAGGTCGTAGCCGAACAGCAGCCCCCAGCTGGCGGCGACAACCGCCCCGACCACGAGGAGCGTGCGCCACGTCCGCCACGAACGCGAGGCGCGCAGTGCGGCGACGGTGAAGGCGACGCAGGCCAACGCACCCGGCAGGAAGTTCTTCACGTGCATCCAGGGGAGGAAGCCCATGGACAGCGCGAACACCCATGCGCTCAGCTTCGGGATCGAACCGGAGCGCTCGACGGTGGCGACCTCGACGAATGCGATGGCGGTGAAGATCCCGGTGGGCAGGTCGGGATAGATCTGTGTTCCTGCGATCCAGACGGCAGGGCCGGCCAGGGCCAGGGCAAAGACGAACTGGCCGCCGCGCTTCAGGCCGGTAAGCCGGGACACGCGTTGATGGAGGTAGATCAGTCCGGCTGACTGGATGGCGAAGTAACCGAGCAGCGCGCCGTGCTTCCCGGCGGCAGCGAGGAACGGCATGATGAGCAAGGGGATGCCGAGGCCGTGCGCGCTGACAGTGCCGTGTGGACCCGTGAAGGCGTGCATGAGGCCTGGCGTCTGCAAAGTCGCGCCGGCTGGCCAGTTGTAGAAGGTGTGCGTGTGCAGGTCGAGCGCATAGGCCCATGTCACCTGCGGGCTGAAGTGGGTCAGCGCGCGCGCGGCGATGAGGTAGTGGGGCTCGTCCCCGGTGATGGCGACACCCTTCGATCTGATGAAGAGGAAGACGGCCGCTTCGAGCCCCACCGAGACGACCAGCACGGCGGCCATGGCGAGATAGCCCCGCAGCGACGGGCGTGCTCCCGGGCCGCCCCCGGAGCCGCCGCCCGAACCCTCGCCGCCAGGTGCCGCGTCGGCTCGTCCGGCCGCCACACGCTCCCGCCGGTCGTCGCCTGTCGCTACGTCGCCCACCATGTGGTCCGAGATCCCATCCAGTCGATGCCGCGACCGACCCCAGCATGGGCCAGGCCAGCAGGCGCCGCATATCGCCCCACGTCCTCACGGCGCCTGTACAAACGTAGCCGCGACTTCCCACAGGTGGTCGATGCCGGGATCCCACCGGCGCCACACGTATCTCACGGGCCCCGGACGGATCGGTCATGCTCGCGGAGGAGAATCGGCGGTCAAGGACACGGGTCGGTGCGTCGATGCACTGACGGAGGAGGTCGCAGTGACACGTTCCCATGCCAATCGCCGCCGCCGGATCGTGGCCTATGCCAGCGCACTTTCGGTGGCGTTGGCCGCCACGGCAGTGTCGGCTGCCGGAGCGCCCGCGCGCGCTTCTCAATTGCTGCCCCACAGCGCCCCGAATTTCACGCTGGTCTGGAGCCAGACGCTGAACGGGGCAGGTGGCAATCCAAACGATGCCGGAGCCCCGATCGCGCTGTCCTCTCCCAACGTGGCCAACTTCGGCGGCCAGAAGGCTGTCGTGGTCGGTGACCGTGCCGGGAACGTCGTCGCCTACAACCTGGCCGATGGATCGATCATGCCCGGCTGGCCCTACAACGACGGGGGGATCGCCATCGACTCGTCGCCGTCGGTCTCGACCGGGAGCGGGTCGAGCATTGTCTATGTGGGTCTCGGCAACGTGGCGAACCCAACAGCCGGCTCCTACCTGGCGCTGACCTCGACCGGCACGCCCCTCTGGCAGGCCCGGGCTCTCAACACGTCGACGGATGCCACGCCGTCCAACGGCGTCGAGGCATCGATGGCCGTCGGGACGCTCCAAGGGCAGGAGGCGGTGACCGCGGGGAGCATGGGGCAGACCCAGTACGCATTGAATGCGTTGACCGGAACGCCGCTGCCTGGTTGGGACCCGTGGTTCTCCGGCGACACCGAGGTGTCGACGCCGGCAATCGCCGACCTTTACGGCAACGGGCAGAACGAGGTGATCGAGGGGATCGGGACGACCGCCGGCAACTTGTTCGGGGTGCAGTACGCCCAGGGGGGGCACATCCGGGTGATCCTCCAGTCGGGCAACCAGGGCCAGCCCTACCCGAACGGGGGCCTCGTCTGTCAGTACACGGTCGACCAGGCGGTGAGCTCGTCGCCGGCGGTCGGACCCATCCTCGGCGGGACGACTCAGGTGATCGTGTCGGGTACGAGCGCCTACTACTCCGGTGCGGCCTACACCGACGCCGTCGTGGCCATCGCGCCCACCACCAGCGGCAACTGCAACCAGGCCTGGGCGACCCAGCTGGACGGGGACACGTCACCCGGACCGGCGATCGCGAACATCCTGGGCAACGGGCAGCTCCAGGTGGCGGAGGGGACCTCGTTCGGCACCAGCGGGCTGCAGGGCTCCGTCTACGTGCTGAACGGTCCGAACGGATCCGTCGCCTGGTCCCGGCCGACGGCAGGCGGGGTCAAGGGATCGATCTCGACCGCAGACCTCACGGGGAACGGTTACCAGGATCTGCTGGTGCCCACCACCGCTGGGGTCCAGGTGTTCGATGGCCAGTCGGGGAACGTCATCGCCACCCTCGGCGAGGGTGGGGGAATGAACAACGGGTTCCAGAGCGCGCCGTTGGTGACGCACGATCCCAACGGGACGATCGGCATCACGATCGCCGGCTACAGCTACGCGACAGACCAAGGCGTCGTCCTGCACTACGAGACTCCCGAGCCGGCCAACGTCCTTCCGAACGAACCTGGCGCCTGGCCACAATTCCACCACGATCCCCAGTTGACCGGCGACTCGTCCTACCCCAGCACGGTTCCTCCTGCTCCACCCGTTCCAGGCACCGCGGTCGGTATGGCACGGACGCCGGACGGCAAGGGGTACTGGATCGTTGCGTCGGACGGATCGGTCTTCTCCTACGGCGACGCCGCGTTCCACGGGTCCATGGGCGGGAAGGTGTTGAACAAGCCGATCGTCGGCATGGCAGCGACCCCTGACGGCGGCGGCTATTGGCTGGTCGCCACCGATGGCGGCATCTTCTCGTTCGGTGACGCGAAGTTCTACGGATCCACGGGTGCTCTCACGCTCAACAAGCCGATCGTCGGCATGGCTGCCGTCCCAGGCGGTGGCGGGTACTGGTTGGTCGCCTCGGACGGCGGTGTGTTCTCCTTCGGCTCGGCATCGTTCCACGGGTCGACGGGAGCCCTGAGGCTCAACAAGCCAGTGGTCGGGATGGCGGCGACGCCGACCGGTGGCGGGTACTGGCTGGTCGCCTCGGACGGCGGCATCTTCTCCTTCGGCGACGCGAAATTCCACGGGTCGACGGGAGCCCTGAGGCTCAACAAGCCAGTGGTCGGGATGGCGGCGACGCCGACCGGTGGCGGGTACTGGCTGGTCGCCTCGGACGGCGGCATCTTCACGTTCGGTAACGCCGCCT
>JAJZDI010000004.1:20324-26647 GCA_021806045.1 Actinomycetes bacterium | reverse complement strand
TTCCACGGGTCGACGGGAGCCCTGAGGCTCAACAAGCCAGTGGTCGGGATGGCGGCGACGCCGACCGGTGGCGGGTACTGGCTGGTCGCCTCGGACGGCGGCATCTTCACGTTCGGTAACGCCGCCTTCCACGGATCGGCTGGGAACCTCGATCTCGTCAGGCCCGTCGTGGGCATGGCACCGACGCCGACCGGTGGCGGGTACTGGCTGGTCGCAGCTGACGGAGGGATCTTCACCTACGGCGTCGCCGGGTTCTACGGGTCGCGGAGCGGCTCCCCCCTCTGAGGCCAGGGCACGACCAGCACCGACGGGCCAACGGCGGGCGCAGCGGGCCCGCAGGGGGGCAGTCACGTACCGGCGCGGGACGGGCGCGAGCGACGAGGAGCGAGGCCGGGATGGGCCTTTCGGGATCGTGCAACCTGCCCGCCCTGCCCGCATCTGACACACCGTCGGAAAATCGGCAACAATCGGGGCCATGCCTTCAGCCGTGATCGTCGACGCCGTCCGGACCCCCGTGGGAAAGCGCAACGGTCGACTGTCGGGCTGGCACGCCGTCGACCTCGCCGCCCAACCGCTGCGGGCGCTCGTCGAGCGCAACGACCTCGACCCCGCGCTCATCGAGGACGTCGTCTACGGCTGCACCATGACCGTCGGCGAGCAGGCCATGAACATCGGTCGCAACGCTGCCCTGGCCGCCGGGTTCCCCGACACCGTGCCGGGCACGACCGTCGACCGCCAGTGCGGCTCCGCCCAGCAGGCGGTGCATTTCGCTGCCCAGGCGGTGGCGTCCGGCGCCATGGAGATCGCCATCGGTGGCGGGGTGGAGGCCATGAGCCGGGTTCCCATCGGCTCGACGACGACACCCGGTCCGGGCGACGCCTACGGCCCGACAGTCCGGGAGCGCTTCGACTTCATCCACCAGGGCGAGTGCGCCGAGGAGATCGCCCGGCGCTGGGGGGTCGACCGCGAGGCGATGGACCGCTTCGCGGTCGAGTCCCATCGGCGTGCCGCCCGGGCCATCGCCGAGGGGCGGTTCGAACGGGAGATCGTGCCGCTCGCCACCCGGCGGGCGGAGGTGGTGGACAAGGTGGCGGTGCCCGGCTCCGACATCGGCGATCCGTCAGGCGAGGGACTGCTTTCCTTCGACGAGGGCGTGCGCCCCGACTCCACCTACGAGACGCTGGCATCGCTCCGTCCCGCTTTCGCCGAGGGCGGTCAGGTGACCGCGGGGACGTCGTCCCAGATCTCGGACGGCGCCGCCGCCGTGCTGATCATGGCCGAGGAGCGCGCCGCCCAGCTCGGCCTCACCCCCCGGGCGCGCTTCCACACGTTCGCGGTGGCGGCCAACGACCCGGTCATCATGCTCACCGCTCCGATCCCCGCCACTGCGCTCGTCCTGGCCAAGGCCAAGCTGTCGCTGGACGACATCGACCTCGTCGAGATCAACGAGGCCTTCGCCTCGGTCGTCCTGGCCTGGGAGAAGGAGCTCCATCCGGACATGGACCGGGTGAACGTGAACGGCGGCGCCATCGCCATCGGGCACCCGACCGGTGCGTCGGGTGCCCGCCTGCTTGCCACCCTCCTCTGCGAGATGGAGCGGACCGGTGCCCGCTTCGGGCTCCAGACCATGTGCGAGGGCGGTGGCCAGGCCAACGCCACCATCATCGAACGCCTGGGCTGATTCCCCGGGGATTTCGATCGTCAAGCTGATCGCTTGACGGCGCCCCCGCCAGGGCGGAGAGGGCCTGCCCCGCGGTCGCACGACCGTGCCGGGCGACCGCCGCCGTGCCTCCACGCACGGGAGCGGTCACGGGGGAGGTCGGACGCCGCACCCGGGTGACCGGACGGTTCGAGCTATCGGGCCCGTCGACCACGGGCGGGTCCGACGCCGTGGTTGGCCGGCAGAGGCCGTCACCGTGGCCGGACCGGTGCCGCCACTCCGGGACAATTGTCCAGGCCACTATCTGCACCTGTTGCAGGAATAGTGCGGCACACCACCAGAAGTGGCACCCGACGGCTGCACAGAGCGCTACTATGAACGCGTTCTGTAGGAATTGTGTGAAATCTTTGCAGGGGGATCAAGAAGCAGTTCCAAACGGACGATGCAGTCGCATCATCACATTGACGTGCCGAGGGCCCACACGTGGCGCTCGTCGGGCAGGGATGTAACGGACCGGAGCAACCGTATTGCCCGGTCCTCGGGCAGGAGGACGCGAGGGTGCAGGCAGGAGATCAGGCTGGTGGGCTGGCGCGCCGCGGGCGCCTTTCCGCTCTCGTCGTGGCGGTGGTCGTCTCGGCCGTGGCCGTCGTCCCAGCGGTTGCCGGGGTCGCGCCGGCTGGTGCGACCACGTCGTCGTTGGTCCTCCTGAACGAGCCGTTCACCGGTTCGCAGGTCCTGGTGCCGGCGGACTGGACCCTGCCGGCACTCCCGTCCGGTGTGACCGGTGCCAACGTGGCGTGCCTCACCGCCTCGGGGTCCACCACCCAGACGCCGATCCCCGGGTGCTCGTCGACGCCCATCGACACCGCGCCGAACGGGACCCTGCGCCTGACGTCCGCCACCAACAATCAGGATGGCGGCGTCTCGTATGCGGGCGCCGTCCCCTCGTCCCAGGGGCTCGACATCCACTTCGACACCTACCAGTACGGTGGAACCGGCGCGGACGGCATCCTCTTCTACCTGGCCGGCACCAACCCCCTCGCACCGGCCCCGCCGTCGACCCTGGGCCCGCCGGGCGGGCACCTCGGCTACTCGGGCGGCACGGCCGCCCCGACCGGCAACGGACTGGCCGGCGGCTACCTCGGGATCGGCTTCGACGCCTACGGCAACTACGTCAACCCGTCCTTCGACGGCAGCGGCTGCACCGACCCGTCGTGGGCCACGGGCCGCTCGGCCAATCAGGTGTCGGTGCGGGGCCCCGGATCGGGCCAGACCGGCTACTGCCTGCTCTCGAGCACGAAGGCCGCCGGCGGTCTCACCGGTTACCTCGATGGCGACAGTGCCGGGGCGACGACGCGTGCCGGATCCCTCGTCCCCGTCGAGATCGCCATCAATCCGACCGCCTCGTCGGTCAGCACGAGCGGGATCGCCAACGTGCCCGCCTACTCGTACGTCGTCGCCGTCTCACCGCTGTCCGGACCGACCCAGTACGTGACGGGCGCACTGCCCAACGCCTCCGCTTTCGAGCCAGCCTCGTGGCTGGACCCGACCACGGGCATCCCCTATCAGCTCGCCCTCGGGTTCGCTGCTTCGACCGGCGGTTCCAACGACATCCACGAGATCCGCAACGTCTCCGTCCTTCCCCTCTTCTCCAACCCGGCGCAGATCGCGCTGCAGCTGACCGACAGCGCGGCCGGCCACCTCGTCGCCGGGTCGCCCGTCACCTACACGGCGTCCGCGTCAGTGTCGCCGAATGGAGGGAGCCTGAGCCAGACGGCGTCCTTCACCGACACGTTCCCGGCGGGGATCACCCCGGGCACGGCCACCGGTTCCAACTGGAGCTGCACGACGACGGGACAGACCGTCTCGTGCACGTACGCCGCCTCGTTGCTGCCGCTGACCCCGGGCACCGCTCTCGCGCCCATCACGATCCCGGCGACGGTCTCAGCCGGTGCCACCGGCACCATCACCGACACCGGCCAGCTCGTCTCCGACGCGGCGGTCACGGCCACGGCGAAGGACACCGGCACGGTCGCCACCCCAGCCACGAGCCCGGTCCTCGGCGTGTCGCTGTCGGACAACGTCTCCGGCTCGTTCACCCAGGGCGGGTCGGCCAACTACAGCGCGGTGGCCACCGTGTCGTCATCGGGGACGGCCGAGTCGAAGACGATCACCCTGGCGTCGACGCTGCCGACGGGCATCACCCCCGGTGCCGCCACTGGCACCAATTGGATGTGTTCGACCACGGGCCAGGCGGTGTCATGCACCTACGCGGCGGGGACGGTGGCGGCGGGGACGACCCTGCCCACCGTGTCGGTACCGGTGACGGTGGCGACCACCGCATCGGGCGGGTTCGCCACCACGGTGACGGCCTCGTCGGCCGACGGCGGCACGGCCAGTGCCACCGACCACGGGGCGGTCGTCTCCGTTCCCCAGTACGGGCTGACCCTCACGGACAACGTCGGGGGGAACGTGCCCACTCGGGGCTCCTTCACCTACACGGCCACGCCATCGCTCCTTTCCACGAGCGGCACCGAGAGCCTCGACCCCACGTATACGCAGGTCATGGCCCTCGGGATCACGGCCTCAGGCGCCACTGGCACGGGCTGGACGTGCTCCGTCACCAGGAGTGGCACGACCGGCCTCAACACGGTCCAGTGCACCTACTCGGGCACCATCCCGGCACCCGGTGGCTCCTTCCCGCCCATCACCATCACGGCGAACAAGAACGGGAGCGGCTCGAAGGGGATGAACGTCTCGAGCACCGGGTCGGTGAGCTCACCGGACGGGATCGGCGCGAGCGCCACCGACAACGCCACTATCGCGAGCCCACCCCCCCCGGTCCTCTCGGTGTCAGCCAGCTCGCCGTCGCAGGCCTACGCCGGTACCACCTACACCTTGTCGATCGCGTCATCGGTTGCGAGTGGCGGCGGGACGGCTGCCACCGATCCCACCGTGCAGGCGGTCCTGCCCGCCGGCGAGTCGTTCCCCTCGACGCCGGCACCGGCGGGCTACACGTGCGCCAGGAGCACCTCGGTCAACACGAACGACACACTGACGTGTACGTCGACGCTCGCCACGCCGATCTCGACCGGCACGTCGCTCGGTGCCATCTCCGCCACCGTGGCAGTCGCCCCAGGGACGGCGTTGGGATCGCTGGCGACGGCGGTGACGATGAGCGACACCACCGACGGCGCCGTGACGGTGTCGGCATCCTCGGCGATCAACGTCATCGCCTCTCCGGTCTTCACCGTCGGCGTGAACGGTCCGACCAGCGCTCCTCTCGGGGGGAGCGCCACGTTCGACGTGACTCCGGGGCTGACTGCCACCGGGGGTCCGGCGTTGTCGGACCCGACGGTGACGTTGACCGCAAACGGTGGTCTGCAATTCCTCGTGGCACCGACGGTGTCCGGCTACTCGTGCACCCTCACGTCTGCGACCGTCGTGACCTGCACCTACACCGGAGCCCTGCCTCTCGGTGCGGGTGCATCCATGCCGCCCATCACGGCTACGACGCATGTCGGCCCGTCGTCGGGTGGGGGGACCCAGCCGGGCCTCACGGCGACGGTCACCGATGCGGCTGACGGCGCGAGCTCGGTCGCGACCTCGGCCACGGTGATCGTGACCACGGCGCCGGTGCTTGCCATCGCCACGTCGGGTACTCCCACGAACGCTACTTACGGATCCTCCTACGTGCTCACCGTGACGCCCTCGGTCGGCGCGTCGGGGGGCCCGGCATCCAATGATCCTGTCGCCACCGTCACACTCCCGACCGGCGAAAGCTTTGCCGCCGCCCCCATGCCCACTGGCTACAACTGCGTACTTTCGTCCGGCAACACGGTCCTGACGTGTACATCGACGGCGGCGACGCCGATCTCGACCGGCACCTCGCTCGGGAACATCGCGGCAACCGTCGACGTGTCGGTGGGAACGGGGACGTTGGTGACGACCGCGGCCATCAGCGACACGGCTGACGGTGCCACGACGGTGTCGACGACTGCGACCACGACGGCGGTGAAGGCCCCCCAGACCATCACCCCCTCGACGCCCCCGACGGGTGTCACCACCACCAGCCCGACCTACACCCCCTCGGCCACCGCCACCTCGAATCTCCCCGTCGCCATCACCCTCGGTGCGAGCTCGTCGGGCTGCACCCTCTCGCCGACCACGGGCACGGTCACCTTCACCGCGGCCGGCACCTGCATCCTCGACTTCAACCAGGCGGGCGACACCAACTGGGACCCGGCACCCCAGGTGACCCAGAAGATCCCCGTCGCCCTCACCCCCCAGAGCGTGAAGTTCACCTCGACCGCCCCGACGAGCCCGGTGGTCGACGGCACCTATGCGGCCACGGCCACGGCCACCTCGGGCCTGACCGTCACCTTCTCCAGCGCCACCCCCACCGTCTGCTCGGTCACCGCCACCGGTGCGGTCACCTTCACCGCGGCTGGCACCTGCGTGATCGACGCCGACCAGGGGGGCGACACCGTCTACTCGGCCGCCACCACGGCCACCCAGACCATCACCGTCGGCCCCGCCCCCCAGACCATCACCCCCTCGACGCCCCCGACGGGTGTCACCACCACCAGCCCGACCTACACCCCCTCGGCCACCGCCACCTCGAATCTCCCCGTCGCCATCACCCTCGGTGCGAGCTCGTCGG
>JAJZDI010000004.1:5547-20314 GCA_021806045.1 Actinomycetes bacterium | reverse complement strand
GCCCCCCAGACCATCACCCCCTCGACGCCCCCGACGGGTGTCACCACCACCAGCCCGACCTACACCCCCTCGGCCACCGCCACCTCGAATCTCCCCGTCGCCATCACCCTCGGTGCGAGCTCGTCGGGCTGCACCCTCTCGCCGACCACGGGCACGGTCACCTTCACCGCGGCCGGCACCTGCATCCTCGACTTCAACCAGGCGGGCGACACCAACTGGGACCCGGCACCCCAGGTGACCCAGAAGATCCCCGTCGCCCTCACCCCCCAGAGCGTGAAGTTCACCTCGACCGCCCCGACAGGCGCCTCGGTCATGAGCCCCGCGTACACGCCCTCGGCACGGGGTGGGGGGTCCGGGAACCCTGTCACGTTCAGCCTTGACCCGGCGTCGGCGGCCTGTTCCCTGACCGGTGGCCAGATCACGTTCTTCGGAACCGGCACCTGCATCATCGACGCCAACCAGGCGGGGAACACCCGGTACTCGGCAGCGCCCCAGGCCACCCAGACCATCACCGTCGGAGGCATCGGCTACCGGCTGGCCGGCGCGGACGGAGGGGTCTTCGCCTTCGGCCAGGACAAGTTCCTCGGGTCGCTCATCAGCAGGCACCAGACACCGACGGCGCCGATCGTGGGCATGGCGGCGACACCCGACGGCCTCGGCTACTGGCTCGTCGGATCGGACGGCAACATCTACACCTTCGGTGATGCCCAGAACTACGGGTCGGTTCTCTCCACGCACATCAACCTGAACAAGCCGATCGTTGGCATGGCGACGACACCCGACGGCAAGGGATACTGGCTGGTGGCCTCCGACGGCGGGGTGTTCACCTTCGGAGACGCTGGCTTCTTCGGGAACACCTACACCCTCGGGACCGAGAACCATCTGAACAAGCCCGTCGTGGGCATGGCCCCCAATCCCGACGGCAAGGGGTACTGGCTGGTGGCTGCGGACGGCGGCGTGTTCGCCTTCGGCAATGCGCGCTTCATGGGGAACACCTACACCCTCGGGATCGAGAACCAGCTGGACAAGCCGATCGTGGGCATCTCGGTCATGCCCGACGGCAAGGGCTACTGGCTCGATGCCGGTGACGGCGGGGTGTTCGCCTTCGGCGACGCGCCGTTCCTCGGCAACACCTACACCGTCAACGCCGAGAAGACGCTGGTGAAGCCGATGGTGGGGATCACGTCCAGCCCGACCGGCAAGGGCTACTGGCTGGTGGCAGCGGACGGCGGGGTGTTCGCCTTCGGAACGTCACACTTCATGGGGAACACCTACACGGTAGGGATCGAGAACAGGCTGAACGGTCCGATCGTCGCCCTGACCGTCGCGCCGTAGTTCCCCGCGCCGTTCCTCCCCCCACTGCTGGCCCGGAGGGCCACGGCAGAGGGAACGTAGCGGCGGCGCCTGCTGGCTGGGTACCTGCGGCGCCTGCTGGCCGGGAACCGCAGCGGGGACAGTGGGAGGGCCGTCGGCCCCGGCCTGTCAGGTCCGGGAGCTGCCCGGTGACCCGACGCGCTGGTTGCCCGGCAGGGCCAGCCGTTCCAGGACGGCGGTCGCCTCCGCCACGATCCGACCGACGAGCTCGGCGACGGTGGGAAGCTCATCGATCGAGCCCACCACCTGACCGGTGGGGAGCACGCCGGCGTCGGCGCGCCCGTCGACCAGCGCCGCTCTGGTCATCATCGGGGCATTGGCGGCCATGATCACCTGGGGCCACGACAGGTCCGCCGAACGCCGCATGGCCCGACCCTCCTTGAGGAGTGACGGCAGGGTGGCGCCCGTCTCGCGCCGGAACGCATGGGCGTTGGCGAGCGCCCGGGGGAGGCGGGCCACCCACGGGGCTCGTTCCAACCGGTCGACGAGCTCGGTGCGGATCACCCGTTGGGGGGCGCCGTCGATGTTGGTGGACACGACGGTCCCGGTGACCGGGGTGGCGAGGTACTGCTCCTTCACCGCGTCGGGCACCCTGCTCTCCCTGGTCAGGAGGAACCGGGTGCCCATGGCGATGCCCTGCGCCCCGTAGGAGAGGGCGGCGACCAGGCCCCGGCCGTCGAAGAACCCGCCGGCTGCGACGACGGCGACCCGGTCGCCGATGGCGTCGACGACCGACGGGGCCAGGAGTGTGGTCGGCACGGTGCCGGTGTGGCCGCCTCCTTCGGCTCCCTGGGCGATGACGGCGTCGACCCCCCAGCCGGCGACCTTCTCGGCGTGCCTGCGGGCCCCCACCGTCGGCATGACCACCAGCCCCGCCTCCCTGCAGCGCGCCACCAGGTCAGGGTTCGGGGCCTGAGCGAAGCTGGCCACGCGGACGCCCCGGTCGATCATCAGGTCCACGCGGCGCTCGACGTCCTCGACGTCGGTGCGGAGGTTGACCCCGAACGGCCTGCCGGTCCGGTCCCGGACCTCATCGATCGCCTCTTCGAGCTGGTCGAAAGTCATGGTGGCCGATGCCAGGATCCCCAGGGCACCAGCCTCCGCCGTGGCTGCCACCAGGCGAGGTCCGGCCACCCACCCCATGCCCGTCTGGACGATGGGCACGTCGACCCCGACGAGGTCGCAGAACGGGGTGTGCAGGGCGGGGTGGATCGTCGACCCTTCCGCGGGATCAGGCCCGTCCGTCACGCGGGCACCTCGCGCCGGCGCGTTCCCTTGGGGTCGAGCTCGGCGATGACGGCCATCTCCTCGTCGGTGGGGTGCCTCGTCTCCTCGATCACGTCAGGGATGACCAGGTCGAAGCCGGTGGCCGCCACGATGTCGTCGATGGTCACCCCGGGGTGGATCGACCGGACCCGCATGGCGTGACCTGGCGTGTCGAAGTCGAAGACGCCGAGGTTGGAGATCACGCAGTCGATGTGGTGGAAGCGGGTCGCCGCCGCACCCGCGGCTGCGGCCCGGTCGTAGCCGACGCCGGAGACGACGTCGACCGCGGCCACGAACGACCGGGGCGAGTGGTTCGGCACCCAGTAGCTGGTCGGGTGGTTGACCGTGTTACCCGGCGCGCCCCGCACGCCGACCAGCTGGGCGGTGGGCCGTCTCCAGTCGCCGATGGCCGAGATGTTCTGGTTGCCGTACCGGTCGATCTGCGACGCCATCATGATGAGCGAGCGGCGGCCCGACCAGACGACGTCGAACACCCGCCGGTAGGGCATGTGGGACTCGAGGACGAGGTCCGCGGGGTCGGTGCCGAGGGGCGGTGCTCCCGCCATCAGGGCGGCGTCCCCGTCGGTGAGGACGAGGTCGGGCTCGAAGGTGCGCCTGGCCAGGCGGGCGCCGAGCGTCGGAGCCGTGCCGAACGCGCTGGCCATCACCTCGCCGGCGCCACGGAAGACCTCGGCGCAGGCGATCACACAGACGTCGGCCCGGGTGGGGGAGTCGGTGGTGGAGGCGTTCACGGCGCCCCCTCTGACACGGCGGCCTGGTAACCGTCCTCGTCGACCTCGAGGTAGCGGGAAGCGAACGCCGCCCATGCCTCCGGATCGCCGGCGGAGGTGGCGTACGCCTTCTGGAAGGCCTCGTCCCGCCCGTAGTCGGGCACGCACGCGGTGAAGTGGGCCCCGTGGGGCGTCTCCGCCACCACGTCGGTCAGCAGGCGGCTGATGCACCGGGTCTGGAGGGGGCCACCTCCGACCAGCTCGTCCGTGGACACCACCGCCTCGGTCGTCACCAGCCGGCGGTCGGCCGCGCCGAGGAACAACTCGTCGAAGAACGGGTCGGGCCCCAGGATCTGCCCGGACCCGGCAGGGTCGGCCCGGTTCACGTGGACGATCGCCGCATCGAGCCGCAGCGCGGGCATGGCCACCAGCTCCTCGCCGTCGTCGTAGGGGGAGCGGACCGTGCGCAGTTCGGGGTTGACCCGGAGCACGTCGGAGCCGAGCCCGGCCCGGGTCGGGAGGAACGGGATCCGTTGCGACGCTGCCAGGAGCCCCAGGTAGAACATCCCCTCGTCCACCTCGGTCGCCTCGATGCTGCCTGCCTGCCTGGCCGCGCGGAAGTGGGGATCGGTGGGGATCGAGTCGAGGGTCACGAAGCCGAAGACGACACGGGCGACCTTGCCCGCCGCACACAGCAGGCCGACGTCAGGGCCCCCGTAGGACACGACCGTGAGGTTCTCCACGTCGGAGCGGAGGATGGCCCGCACCGCGGCCATGGGCTTGCGCCGCGAGCCCCAACCGCCGATCCCGACGGTCATGCCGCTGCGCAGCTCGCCCACCAGCTCGTCGAGGGTGGCCCGCTTATCGGCCATCCGGGGCTCCAGGGACCTGGCGGAGGGCGGCGCTCATCGGGAGGTGTCCGCGCCACGCTTCTCGACGAAGGCGGCCCGCTGCTCGTCGGCCACGCCGGCGACATGGAGCTCGTAGGTGAAGCCCTGCTCGAACCGGTAGCTGCGGCGCACGTCGACCGGGTCGATCCCGTTCAACGACTCCTTGGCCCGCCGGATGATGGTGGGGCTCTTCGCTGCGATCTCCCGGGCCAGCCCGAGCGCTGCGTCGGACAGCTCGGCACGGGGGACCACCGCGTGTACCGAGCCGTAGGAGGCGAGCTCGGCCGCCGTCGCCGGGGTCGCGGTGTAGACCATGGTCCGCATCCGGTGCTGGGGGACGAGCCTGGCCAGATGGGTGGCGGCGCCGAGGGCACCCCGGTCGACCTCGGGCAGGCCGAAGGTGGCGTCGTCGGCGGCGACGATCATGTCGGCGTTGCCGGCGAGGCCGATCCCCCCGCCGAGGCAGAAGCCGTGGACGGCGGCGATCACCGGGACCTCGCACTCGTAGACGGCGGCGAAGGCGGCGAAGCAGCCGCGGTTGACGCCGATGAGCGCGCTGTCCCCCTTGGCTTGGATCTCCTTGATGTCGACACCGGCGCAGAACCCTCGTCCCTCCGCCCGCAGGATCACCACCCGGTTCTCCGGCTCCCGCCCGGCGGCGAGGACGGCGTCTGCCAGGGCGAACCAGCCATCGACGTCGAGCGCGTTCACCGGCGGGTGGTCGATGACCACCTCGGCGATGCCGGGTTCCTTCTGATGGGCAACGATGGGCATGGGCGCTCCGGGTCACGTGCCGTCAAGGTGGGCCAGTCCGCCCTCTGACCAGGTGGTCCACGGGGCAGGCGCGCCGGCGCCGACGACGTGCTCTGATATCTGATGGTGCGTCAGAACAGTACCAGCATGGAGAGCGAGGGGAGGTCGTCGAGGTGACCAGCAACGACGAGCGCCGGCAGGCGACCGCGACGTTCGACTACTCGGGCTCGGTGGTCGTGGTGACCGGCGGGAGCCGGGGGATCGGCCACGGGATCGCCAGTGCCTTCCTGGAAGCGGGAGCGGAGGTGGTCGTCTGTGGCCGGCACCGCCCCCCCGATCCGGCACTGCCGGCGGTCACCGGTCGTGGCGGATCCGAGCGACGAGCACACTTCGTCGAGGGCGATGTGCGCCGGGCGGAGGATGCGGCAGCGGTGGTCGACGAGGCTATCGCCCGCTTCGGCCGGCTCGATGTCCTGGTGAACAACGCCGGCGGCTCGCCAGAGGCCGACGCGGCCACCGCGTCGCCCCGCTTCTCCGAGGCGGTCGTCGCACTCAACCTGCTGGCACCCCTGCACTGCGCCCAGGCCGCCAATGCGGTGATGCAGGCGCAGGACGGGGGCGGCGCCATCGTCAACATCGGATCGGTGAGCGGACTCCGCCCCTCGCCGGGAACGGCCGCCTACGGTGCGTCCAAGGCGGGTCTGGTGAGCCTGACCGCCTCCCTGGCCATCGAATGGGCGCCGAAGGTCCGGGTCAACTGCGTGAGCGCCGGGCTGGTGGCGACCGACGCGGCCGTGGACCACTACGGAGGAGCGGACGGCATGGCCAGGGTCGCTGCCACCGTGCCCCTCGGGAGGTTCGCCACGCCGGCCGACATCGCCGGGCTGTGCCTGTTCCTCGGCTCCTCCGCCGCGTCGTACGTGACGGGGGTCAACGTGGTCGCGCACGGCGGGGGTGAGCGACCGGCGTTCCTGGCGGCAGCCGCCGACCAGCAGCCGGGCTGACCAGGACATCTGTTGTGTGAACGGTAGGTAATTACCCCTGGTCGTGCCCGAATCGTCTCAAGGGTCGGTCGTGGGCGGTCGATCTTGTCATCGTGAGTGACGTTCCGCGAGCTGTGGACGAGATCACCGTCGGGGCGGGACACGGGGCAGGGGCGCAATGATGACGACCATGGAGACCCGCTCCGAGTTCGCGCTCCCGGGAAAGCCGGTGGCGGAGTTCGCCCCGGTGGTGGACCTGTCGGACGGGCGGCTCCTGGGCATGGAGGCAGGCGTCAGCTGGGAGCACCCGGAGCACGGTGCCATCCCCAGCCATCGACTGGTGCCGTGGGCACAGAAGAACGGCGAGATCGTCCCCATCGGGTCGTGGCTGGCCGCCACCGCCTGCCTGGAAGCGCTCCGGTGGACGCCCAGCGTCCAGATGGCGGTGCGGGTCACCCTCCCGCAGCTGGCTCGGGGTCACGGTTCGCTCGCCATCCGGCGGGCGCTCGACGAGAGCGGCCTCGTCGCCGGTCGCGTCACCGTGGAGGTCCCCGAGTCGGCCATCACCGACGAGAGCGCGCTCGTCGACCTGGTGGCGCTGACCGGGCTCGACGTCGAGCTCGCCGTGTACGACGTCGGCGCCGCCCTCCCGTCCTTCGAGCCGCTCGTCGCGCTCGGCATCGGCGCGGTCAAGATCGACGGGGAGTTGACCAAGGGGTTGAGCGTCGCCGGTGGGATGAGCCACCTGGTCGTCGAGGCCGTGATCGACATGGCGCACGCACAGGGCCTGGCCGTGCTCGTCGAGGGGATGACGACGGCGGCCGAGGTGGAGGCGGCGGCCCACCATGGGGTGGAGGCCGGCCAAGGACCGTTCTTCTCCCCACTTCTGGACGCGGACGGCGCCGCAGCCCTGGGCGGGGCGGAAGAACTGCCGCGCTTCTCGCTGGTGGCGCCCCCGGATAAGACGGACGTACCGGAGGGTGCGGTCGCCGACGGGGCCGACGGGGCCGACGGGGCCGACGGGGCAGGGGAGCCCCAGGCCGGCGAGGCCCCGCCCGTGGAAGCGGCAGGCCGGGGGGCGCACACGCAGTCGACGTCGCGCCCGGCGTCGGCCAAGTCGTCGGCCAAGCCCTCGCCCAAGGCGTCGGCCAAGAAGCCCTCGCGTACGCCCCCGTCCAAGCGGCCGCGTGGTAACGGAAAGGGCGGGAACGACCCCACCGCCGGCAGCGACGGGCCGTGACGCCAGCCCCCAGACGGGGCGGGAGAGGGGCAGACCAGCCCACGGCGGGGCTCCGCCGGCGGGGCGACGCGGCAGAAAAGTGGTAGACGACACCCATTTGCAGCTATACCACTGACCGTGAAACTCGCGGTAGTCAGAGAGACTCGCCCGGGCGAGACGCGCGTCGCCATGGTGCCCGACGTGGCATCGAAGCTCGCCGCCACCGGTGTGGACCTGGTCATCGAGTCGGGTGCGGGGGACGCCGCCCGGTTCCCCGATGCCGCGTTCGAGAACGCCGGCGCCACGGTCGTGCCCGATGCGGCCCGTGCCCTTGACGGCGCCGACCTGCTCGCACGCGTCCAGCCGTTGAGCCCCGACGAGGCGGCACGGGTGCCCGTGGGGACCACGGTCGTCAGCTTCTTCCAGCCGGTGGGGGCGCCCGACGTTGTCCGCGCTCTGGCTGAGCGCAAGGCCACCGTGTTCAGTCTGGACCTGCTGCCTCGCATCAGCCGGGCACAGGCGATGGACGCCCTCTCCTCTCAGGCCACCGTGTCGGGGTACCGGGCGGGGCTGGCGGCGGCCGAACACCTGGCCAAGTTCTTCCCGATGTTCATGACCGCCGCCGGCACCGTGCCGCCGGCACGCGTCCTTGTCATGGGCGCCGGTGTGGCCGGCCTGCAGGCCATCGCCACCGCCCGCCGCCTGGGGGCGATCGTCCGGGCCTACGACGTCCGTGCCGCGGCAAAGGAGGAGGTCGAGAGCCTGGGGGCCCACTTCGTGGAGCTCGAGCTCGAGACCCAGGAAGGTGCCGGCGGCTACGCGCGAGAGCAGTCGGCCGAGTACCTGGCCAAGCAGCGGGAGCTCCTGGCCGCCGAGGTGGCGGCGGCCGACGTCGTCATCACCACCGCGCAGATCCCCGGCCGCAAGGCCCCGGTGCTGGTCACTGAGGAGATGGTGCGGGGGATGGGCGACGGCGCTGTGGTCATCGACATGGCGGCCGACTCCGGAGGGAACTGCGAGCTGTCGGTGCCCGGAGAGGACGTGGTCGTGGACGGGGTGACGGTGGTGGGGATGACCAACCCGCCGGCCACCATGCCCACCCACGCCAGCTTCCTGTTCGCCCGCAACATCGCCAACTTCCTCGGCCTGGTGGTCAAGGAGGGGACGCTGGCCCCCGACTTCGACGACGAGATCGTCGCCGGAATGTGCGTCGTGCGGGGTGGCGAGGTGGTCCACGGACCGACCGCCGAGGCACTCGGCCTGCCGGCACCGGCAGCGGCAGCACCTGCAGCTGCGTCCGGGGGCTCACCGGACGACGAGACACCGAAGGGGGAGTCGTGAGCGTCACAGGGATCGTCGAGTTCCTGACGATCTTCGTCCTGGCCGCGTTCGTCGGGAACGAGGTCATTTCGAAGGTTCCGAGCATCCTCCACACGCCGTTGATGTCGGGCAGCAACGCCGTCCACGGCATCATCCTGGTGGGCACCATGATCGTCCTCGGGACGGCGCAGGGCACGGGGCAGCTGATCCTCGGCTTCCTGGCCGTGCTGCTGGCCACGCTGAACGTGGTGGGCGGGTTCGTGGTGACGGACCGGATGCTCGAGATGTTCAAGGCGAAGCCGGCCGACCGGGCGAAGGCCCATACTGACGGGTCGACGACCGGAGGTGGCAAGTGACCCTCGGCACCTGGACCGACCTGATCTACCTGCTGGCCGCCACCGGGTTCATTCTGGCCCTCAAGGGCCTCAGCAACCCCAAGGGCGCGCGTGTGGGCAACCTGGTGGGGGCAGCGGCAGCCACAGTGGCCATCGCCTTCACGTTCACCAACCACGCGGTGCGGGCGCACACCCTCAACCTCGTGCTCATGCTGGTGGCGATGGTGATCGGCGCGGCGATCGCCGTCCCGGCGGCACGTCTGGTGAAGATGACGGCGATGCCCCAGATGGTGGCCATCTTCAACGGTGTGGGCGGCGGGGCCGCCGCGCTGGTGTCGATCGTCGTCTTCCTCATCGAGGCGCCGGGATCGCCGGCCGTCTACCGGATCGCCGAGGTGCTCTTCGGCGTGCTGGTGGGGTGCGTGTCGTTCTCCGGGAGCGCGATCGCCTTCGCCAAGCTCCAGGAGCTCATGACCGGACGGCCAATCACCTACCCCGGACAGCAGGCGATCAACGCGCTGGTGGGCCTGGCCATCCTCGGGCTCGCCGTCGCCACCCTGGTGACGGGGAACACGGCCCTCCTCGTCGTGCTGGCCGTGCTGTCGCTGGTCCTCGGCGTGATCTTTGTCCTCCCGATCGGTGGCGCCGACGTGCCGGTGCTGATCTCGCTGCTGAACTCCTTCACCGGCCTGGCCGTGGCCGCGTCGGGATTCACCCTGAACTCGAACCTGCTGATCATCGCCGGCACCCTGGTCGGTGCGTCGGGCATCCTGCTCACCCGGATGATGAGCCAGGCGATGGGCCGGTCCCTGCCGAACATCCTCTTCAGCGCTTTCGGCTCGGTGGTCACCGCGGCAGGCGGTGCCGACGGCACCGGTGCCGATGCCCGGCCCGTCCGGTCGGGTGCCCCCGAGGACATCGGCGTGCTCCTCGCCTACGCCCGCAAGGTGGTCATCGTGCCCGGCTACGGGCTGGCGGTCGCCCAGGCGCAGCACACGGCGAGGGAGCTGGCGGACGCCCTGGGCGAGCGGGGGGTCGAGGTCTTCTACGCCATCCACCCGGTGGCGGGGCGCATGCCCGGGCACATGAACGTGCTGCTGGCCGAGGCGAACGTGCCCTATGACCAGTTGAAGGAGATGGACGAGGCGAACCCGGAGATGTCGACGGCCGACGTGGCCCTCGTCGTCGGGGCCAACGACACCGTCAACCCGGCGGCGAAGAACTCCCCGGGGAGCCCGATCTACGGCATGCCGATCGTCAACGCCGACCAAGCCGAGCACGTGATCTTCCTCAAGCGCTCGATGCGGCCGGGCTTCGCCGGGATCGACAACGAGCTCCTCTACGACCCGAAGACGACATTGCTCTTCGGCGACGCCAAGGACACGCTGACGAAGCTGGTGGCAGCGGTCAACGCCAGCTGACGGCGGGACCGACCGCCGGCGACGGAGCGTGGCGGCCTCGTCGCGCAGCGAGGCCACTTCCCACCCTGGCGCACGCCCGTCTGGCTCCCGGGCCGGGGGCGCCGTAGGGTTGCGCCTCAGGTTCGTGGAGAGGGCCGCGTGTGAGGTGACCGCCCCGCACAGGCCGGCGACGAAGGGGGCGAACGCCGATGGGCGCGGTGCAGTCGATGGTGCAGGCAGCCCTGCACACCATCCGGCTCACCCTGGCCGCATTGCTGGCCACGGCAGGGCTCTCGGCCGGCGCCCCCGTCGCCGGGCAGCAGCGGACCGCACTGGCCGGGCCGACGGCGGTGGCCACTACCACGACGGTCAACAACGTCTTCACCGTCCCCATCTTCGGTGGCTACGGGGACCAGCCGGTGGCGATCAGCTCGTCGGCGCCGGCGACCGTCGTCCAGGGGACGACGTTCTCGGAGACCTTCACCCCCGCCCCGACCTTGGTGCCGGTGACGGACCCGGTGGGCGACATCACGGCCAGCGTCGCATCCATCCACGGCATCACCATCATCATCCCGGTGCCGGCCAACGCCACCTACGTCTCGGAGCTCCTGTCCGGCAACGCCCGCTACACGGGCGGCCCCGGCGGTGCGACCGGCGCCTTCGCGGTGACGTCGGTCGAGTGCAGGGCGGTCGACCAACCAGACTGCACGGCGACTCCCGCCTCGCCCACGTTCCGATCGGTCACGACGCTTCCCTATCTCGAGATCGACACGGGAAGCACGCCGCTCCCTGCCGGCTCCACCGTCCACTTCCCGACCATCACCGTCACCTTCGAGGCCTCGGGACCGGCCGGTTCGACGATCACGCCGGCACTCAGTGAATTCGACGTGACGGCGGACGTCCTGGCACCGATCCCCCTCATCTCCGCCATCCGGGCCTGGCCGGCAGCGCCTCTCACCGCCGCCACCCGCAATCCCACCGACCCGCTGCCGCCCTATGTGGCGACACCGCTGGCCACGACGGCGATCGCTCCTCCGTCCACGGCGCCGGGCTACTGGGTCGCCTCTCGCGACGGCACCGTGTCTGCCGGCGGGCATTCGGCGCCGCTTGCCGTGTTCGCACCCCAGACGTCACCGGTGGTCGGTATCACCTCGACGCCGGACGGTGGCGGGTACTGGCTCGTCACGTCGACGGGCGGTGTGTTCCCCTACGGCGACGCCGCCTTCTACGGTTCGGCTGGGAACCTCCACCTGAACCGGCCGATCGTCGCCATGGCGCGGACGCCCGACGGCAAGGGCTACTGGCTGGTGGCCTCCGACGGTGGCGTGTTCGCCTTCGGCGACGCCGCCTTCCACGGCTCTGCCGGTGGCCTGCAGCTGAACCAGCCCATCGTCGGCATGGCCGCGGACGCTGCCACCGGCGGCTACTGGCTGGTGGCCTCCGACGGCGGGATCTTCGCGTTCCAGGCACCCTTCTACGGCTCGGCGGGCGCCCTCCACCTCAACCAGCCCATCGACGGCATGGCCAGCACGGCCGATGGTCAGGGCTACTGGCTGGTGGCCGCAGACGGCGGTGTGTTCGCCTTTGGCGACGCCTCGTTCCACGGATCGACTGGGAACCTCCACCTGACCAGCCCCATCGCGGGCATGGCGACCGACGTTGCCACCGGCGGCTACTGGATCGTGGCCGCCGACGGCACGGTCTATGCGTTCGATGCCCCGTTCCTGGGGTCGGACGCAGATCCACACCGTGGTGTACCCGCCGTGGGCATTACGGCCGTGCCCTACAGCTGACCGGAGAACCGGGGCACGGCGGGGTGTGCCCGTCCGCTTCCGCCAGGCGAATTGCTTGGGATTCGGTCACATTGTGCCGATGAGCTGGATGGGAGGTTTGCCACTACGGAGCGTGGCGCGACCAATGGCGTCCGTGGCAGAAACCTATCCTGGTTGACGCTCTGGGTGCTTGTCGGGTTCGGCCCCCTGGCGCGAAGGCCTTCGGCGCGGACGAGCAGGGGAAGAGCAGATGGGTTTGGGAGTGTTCGAGCCGCGGTTCCGGCGGATCGCTGGCGTGGTGCTCGGCGTGGTGACCGCCGGGGCTGCCTTGGGTGTGGCAGTGCCACCACCGGCGTTCGCGGCGACGGCGCCGACCATCTCGAGTGGTGTTGCCGCATATACACCGAGCTCCACCCCAGGTGCGCCGGCAGGCACACCGCTGGCCAGCCAGTTCGATGTACTGACGCTCGTCTCCGGTGGTGCCGCATCGGTCAACACCTCGTCGCTCTACGTAGTGACGACACCCTCCAGCGGGAGTGTGTCCGCCACGCCGTCGGCAAGTAACGGGATCATCACGTTCCAGCCCTCCTCCACCACGTCCGGCCCGCAGATCCTGCAGTTCGCCTACTGCTCACCTGGCTACACGTATCCCAACTCGACCGCGTGCACGACGTCGACGCTGACATTCGAGCCGGTCGCATCGATACAGGCGGTCGGCGAGTCCCTCTCGGTAGGAGGAAGCGACGCGGTCGTCGTGCAGAACGTGGGGATGGCGGTCACCGGTCCGGCCTCGCTCCCCATCGGGAGCACGGTGAGCCTGTCGGTGGCGTCTGCCCCTGAGCAGGTGCCCTCGACGGTTCCCTACGGGACCGGCTCGATCTCGGTGACGTCACTCGCCGGGATGACCGACATCATCCCTGTGCCGTCCGGCCTCTCCTACGTCCAGGGATCGCTCAGCGTCACCGGCGGGGACTCGACTACATCAGGGCAGCTCACGGTCACCTACTGCACGGCTTCTGGAACGGGGTGCACTGCGCAGCTCGGAGTGGGGAACTACCAGACGACGGCACCGTATTTCGAGCTGGCACTGCCGTCGACGACGACGGTGCCTGCCGGTTCGCAATACACGGTTCCGACCGTCACCGCACAATTCACCGTTTCGGGCGCTGCCGGATCGGTCGCCGATCTCGCACTGACCGAGACGATGGCCGGCGTGACCGTCCAGAACGGTGTATCGGCGCAGCCGCTCGCCTTCGACGGCTATCCGACGTCCATCGGGACGACGGCTGACCCACCCCCCTATCAGATGCCGACGCCGATGTTCACCGGGACCATCGCCGCTGTGCCCGGCCAACCGGCCATCACCTCCCTCCTGCCGGGGAATGCCCAGGTCACGGTCGGCTGGAACCCGCCGTCGACGACAGGGGGGAACTCGATCACCGGCTACGTGATCACCTGGTACGTGGCTGGCTCAGTTGCTGGGAGTACGAGCGTCGGCAATCTGGCTTCGACGACGATCGGAAACCTCACCGACGGAACCGCGTACACGTTCACGGTCGCAGCCACCAACAGCGTGGGCACCGGCCCCGCATCGTCGCCGGACGGACCGGTCGATCCGTTCACGACACCGGGCGCGCCGACGATCGGCACCGCCGTTGCCGGCAACACGGAGGCGACGGTCGCGTGGACTGTCGGTCCCGACAACGGCGCACTGATCGAGTCGTACACCATCACGCCCTACATCGGAACCACCGCCCAGACGCCGGTCGTGGTGAACGCCGTCGCCGGAACGTCGACCGATCCGACACCCGGCTATTCCGACAGCTATGTGATCACCGGCCTGACCAACGGAACGGCATACACGTTCGTCGTGTCGGAATCGAACCTCGCTGGTGCCAGTCAGACCTCATTCGCGTCCAACGCGGTCACGCCTGCTGTCAGCAGCACGCCGCCCAGCGCACCCACGATCGGCGTCGCTTCTGCCGGGAAGGGGAGCGCAACGGTCACGTGGACCGTCGGCTCCGACAATGGTGCGGTCATCAGCGACTTCGTGATCACGCCGTACATCGGGGTGACGGCGCAGGCTCCGCTGACGATCACCGCCGGTGCCGTCGGGTCGTCGACGGACCCCACGCCGAACGCACAGGACAGTACGACGATCTCGGGCCTCACGAACGGCACCACTTACTCTTTCACCGTGGCCGCCACGAACAGCGGTGGAACCGGACAACCGTCAGCCCTGTCGAACCTAGTGACTCCGTACACGGTCCCGTCCACCATCACGATCGGTACGGCCGTGGCAGGAAGCAGTTCGGCAACCGTTGCGTGGAAGGTCGGTTCTGATGGTGGCTCCGCCATCACCTACTTCATCATCACCCCCTATGCGAACGGGGTCGCCCAGGCGACGGTGAACGTGCCCGCCGTGAGCGGCTCGTCCACGAGCCCGACCCAAGGGTCGAGCGATTCGTTCGTGCTCTCTGGTCTTGTGGACGGTACGTCGTATTCGTTCCGCGTCAGAGCCGTCAATGCCGCTGGCACGAGCCTCTACTCGGCTGCCTCCAACACGGTCACCCCGGCGACGGTCCCCGGCGCTCCCACCATCGGGACGGCCACATCGGGCAACACCCAGGCCACCGTCACCTGGACAGTGGGGCCGAACAACGGGAGCGCCATCACCTCCTTCACCGTCACCCCCTACGAGGGCACCACCGCCGGCACGCCGGT
>JAJZDI010000004.1:0-5537 GCA_021806045.1 Actinomycetes bacterium | reverse complement strand
CCATCGGGACGGCCACATCGGGCAACACCCAGGCCACCGTCACCTGGACAGTGGGGCCGAACAACGGGAGCGCCATCACCTCCTTCACCGTCACCCCCTACGAGGGCACCACCGCCGGCACGCCGGTGGTCGTGACGGCCGGGGCGACGGGCTCGGCCACTGCTCCCACCCCGGGCGCATCGGACAGTGCCACCATCACCGGACTCACCAACGGCACCGCCTACACCTTCACCGTGGCCGCCACCAACGCAGTGGGGACCGGCCCGGCCTCGTCCGCCTCCAACACGGTCACCCCGGCGACGGTGACAAGTGTCTTGGGCGTCTCGGTAACGCTGACCTCGGATGGGACCGATCAGGTCAGTACGTACGAAGTCCGCTTTGAAACATCCTCGAGCGGTGCATTGACGGCGGGGTCCGAGATCGTGCTCACCTTCGCACCCGGGACAGTGCTTCCGCCATCGAGTTCCGACTACGCGATCAGTGCAGGTGCTGGGACAGCCACTGTCTCAGGCGTCACGCTCACACCCGCTGGCAGCAGTTCCGGTCCAACGGCCGTTATCACGCTTGGCACCGCCAGCATCGCTGGTTCGGACGATGTGTCGATGGTGATCAGTTCATTGCGGAACCCGCTCGTTGCTTCGGCGACGGATGAGTGCACGGTTCGTACGTCGGCCGACACATCGCCGGTTTCGGCAGCATACGGAATCGTCGGGGCCGGCGCGGTGCACGGCTATTACCTCGTGGCGTCCGACGGCGGGGTGTTCTCGTTCGGTGGGGCAAGCTATTACGGATCGATGGGAGGCCACCACCTCAATCAGCCGGTGAACGGCATGACGGTCACACCTGATGGCAAGGGTTACTGGCTCGTGGCCTCCGACGGTGGCATCTTCACCTTCGGTGATGCGCACTTCTACGGTTCACTCGGCAACGTCCACCTCAATGCACCCATTGTCGGTATGGCTGCGACACCCGACGGGGGCGGCTACTGGCTCGTGGCCTCCGACGGCGGCATCTTCACCTTCGGTGATGCGCACTTCTACGGTTCACTCGGCAATGCCCACCTCAATGCGCCAATCGTCGGCATGGCTACAGCTCGCGATGGCAAGGGTTACTGGCTCGTGGCGTCCGATGGCGGCATCTTCACCTTCGGAGATGCGCACTTCTATGGTTCGGGAGGAGGGCATCGGCTCGACGCACCGATTGTCGGAATGGCCGCAACTCCCGACGGGGGCGGTTATTGGCTCGTAGCCGCTGATGGTGGCGTCTTCGCCTTCGGTGACGCCCCCTTCCATGGTTCCGCAGCGCGACTCGTGCTCTCGGCGCCCATCGTCGGGATCACCGCTGACGTGACGACGGACGGATACTGGTTGACCGGTGCGGACGGCGGCATCTTCACGGGAGGCGCTCCCTTCTACGGTTCACTCGGCAACGTCCACCTCAATGCACCCATCGTGGGCTTCGGCAGCTGACGGGAGCGCCTCGCCTACGGTCCCCTGCCGATGATTCACAACTGAGAAGCCCTGTTGCGAAGGGACACCGGGGGTTTTCAGACTGCGTCAGCCGGCAGGCTCTTCCACGGGCTCGAGGGCCAGACGGGCGAACACGAGGAGACCCTGGCTCGTCGGCCGGGTGGACAGCACGTTCACGGCCACGCCGTCGGTACCGACCAGGTGGGCCGCATCGTTCACGACCACCATGTCGCCGTCGGGAAGGTAGCCCACCGCCTGGCGAGGCTGGTTCCCCTGCTTGACGAGGTCGATGACCAGGCGCTCGCCAGGCGCGTGTTCGGGCGTGAGGTCAGCTGTCAGGCGCCGGAGGTCGACGACCGGGAGCTCCCAGTCGCCCGCCTGCTGAGCCATGGCGGTGGAGCACGTGCCGATGCGCAGGCCGAGCCGGCGAGCGAGGGTCAGGAGCTTGGTGGTCGGATCGTCCGCCTCGGGGATCTCATCCGGAGCGACATGGACCGAGACGCCCGCCTCGCGCAGGAATTCGATCGCCTCGAGGCCGCGCCGCGCCCGCCGGGAGGTGACGGGATCCGGACCACTGGCCAGGGTCTGCACCTGGTCGAGGACGAACTGCGGCAGGACGAGCCCGCCTGGCAGGAGGCCGGATCGACCCAGTACCAGGAGGAATCTGTCCATGACGGCCGATGCGTCTACGAGGAGCGCGTAGCCGGGCGGGGGATCGTTCGGCGGCGCCAGGATCCGGGACAGGCCTGCAGCGGCGACGACCTGACGACCCTTGGCCACGCCGATCCGCCACCCCAGTGTGGCGAGGATCCATGCCGCGACGGCGGTGATCACCAGTTCGAACCCGGTGTGGAACAGGACAAGCAGGGGCAGGCCGATCACCAGCCCGAGCAGGAGCCCGCTGGTTCCCGTGATGGTGCCGGCGAACACCTCGCCAGGGGGCATGTTGCGTAGCTGGAAGACGGTGCGCTGGAGGCCGCGGTCGAGCAGGCGCCCTACCAGCCCACCGATCACATAGAAGATGCCGGCACCGAGCAACATGCCGACGATGGGTCCGTGCGCGCCACTAGCGACGTGGTGACCGATCTCCAGCCCACCGACCGCGCCGGCGAGCACGATCATGAAGCGGAGCACCTCGACGAACAACATTCGCCCTTAGGTTAGCCGTGGCCCATCTGGCGCCGGTGGCAGAGCGTCCGGCGCCGGGACCCGGTGCGGAGCGACCGGGCTCGACGGTTTCGGATCGGGAAGCGCGGGCTTGATGGCAACCGGTGGGCGGGGCCGTCGGTGGATGGGGGAGCGCGGCCTGGCGATGGTCCACCGGTCGAGTAATGCCGATCTACCAGGAAGTACTCACGGATAGTGATATAGAAAACACCCTATTGATCCGTTGGGTGGGCTCGACAAGACTGGAGGGTCGCCCGGTCCTGGCTGTCAGGGGCAGGTGCACAGGGACCAGTCATGTCGAACGAAGCCGCCACCAAGCCGCCCGCCGGCCCGACACCGGATGCAACGGCTCCCGTGTTGCGTGGCCTTCCCGCGCTCTCGCCCGGGTGGTCGGTGGACCTAACGCGTGCGCCGGCCAGCCTTACCCTGACGGCCGCCGGCCTCGAGATCCACCCGGACCGGAGGGCGCCGGCCGGACCCGTTCCCGTTCCCGAGCTGGTCCCCTGGTGGGCCCTGGCCGGGTTCGCTGCCGACCGCCAGATCGTCCTCCCCGGTGGGCGCCAGGCCCATGGACTGGTCGTGTACGTCCACGGCGCCAACGGCGACCCGGTTCCCTTCCGCCGGTTCGCCGTGACCGCCCCCCAGATGTCGATCTTCGTGGCGGCCATGGGGATGTGGGCTCGGCGGTGGGCCGGTGCCACCGGTCGCTCGAGCGCCCTGGCGCAACTGGGTGCCCGCGTGGCGGCGGGTGCGGTGGCGATCCGGGTGAAGGCCGCGTCCGCCGGCGTGCGGGCCTGGCGGCGAGCGGAGCAGGTCGGATGGGTCGCCGCGGGCGCCGACATCGCCCGGGGTGCCTGGGGACCCCGACCGGCCCATGGCCAGGGCAGGCGGCGCCTGGCTCCGCTGGCGGCGGTGGCGATGGTCCTTGCTCTCTTCGCTGGCGGCGCGACCACGGCTGTGTCGGCCGGGGCGCGGACGATCCATCGCACCCCCTTCCAGATGGGGAACCGCTTCATGGTGCCTCTCGTACCTGCGGCTGCGTCGGTGCCCGTCCGGCTCGCCCCGGCGATCAGCCGCCCCATCGCCGCTCCTCCGTCGCTGGCGAACCAGCCGCCGCTGCGGCCGCACGAGATCTTCGGGTACGCGCCGTACTGGACCTTGCCGGAGTCAAGCGGGTTCAACGTCGCCGATCTGACGACGTTGGCGTACTTCAGCGTCGATGCCAATGGCGACGGCACGATCGCGCAGTCCGGTCCGGGGTGGAACGGCTACCAGAGCCAGGACCTGGTCGACCTGGTCGACCGGGCCCACCAGGCGGGCGATCGGGTCGTGCTCACGGTCACCTGCTTCAGCCAGACGGCACTCGATCAGATCACCTCGGATCCCACGGCCGCGAACCAGCTCTCCTCCCAGCTCATCCTGCTGGTGGCCGCGAAGAAGCTCGACGGCGTCAACTTCGACTTCGAGGGCATCGGGAGCGCCGATCGGGCCGGACTGACCACGCTGCTCACGTCGGTCTCGCATGCACTCCATGCAGCCAACCCGCACTGGCAGGTGACGATGGCCACCTATGCCAGCGCGGCCGGCGACCCGAACGGGTTCTACGACATCGCAGCGCTGGCACCAGCCATGGACGCCTTCTTCGTGATGGCCTACGACATGAACGACCCCGTGGTGCCGAGCGCGACCTCGCCCCTCGTCGGCGGCGGATTCAACGACACCGAGGCCCTGGCCCAGTACACGGCGGTGGTCCCGGCGTCGAAGGTCATCCTCGGCGTGCCCTACTACGGCTACGACTGGCCGACGACGAACGGCACCCGGACCGCACAGTCGACTGGACCGCCGACACCGCTCAGCTACGGCGAGATCGCGGCAGCGGGCCATCCCACGTACTGGGACCCGAGCACACAGACGGCCTGGACGTCGTACGAGGTCGGCGGTCAGTGGCACGAGACGTTCTTCGACAACCCCGTTTCGCTCGCCCTCAAGGCGGAGCTGGCCAGCACCTACCGGATCGCCGGGTTGGGGATCTGGGCACTTGGGATGGACGGCAACGATCCGGCCATGCTCGCCGCCCTGGTGGGCAAGGTCCCCCCGGTGAAGGACTACTCGACCGGACCGACATCCACGTCGAGCTCCGCCTCTGCTTCGGGCGCGCCGGCCGGCGGCACGGGAGCACCGGCCTCCGGTTCGCCCGTCGCTCCACCGCAGCCGGGCGGTTCGACGCCTGGCGGCGGGAAGTCGACGGCCGAGTGGAACGGTCAGTGGTACACACTCACCCAGGTGTCGGCACCCTCACTCCGTTCGTTCAACGGAGCGACCGACCTCGGGCCCCTCCAGGCGTTCCAGACGGGCAGCTCTGGCCTGTCGTGCCTCCAGTCGGGAACGCCGCCAGAGGTCTGGCAGCTCCCCTCGATGCCGGGCGTCGACCTCGTCCTGGCCGTTAATCCCGTCCAGTGTGTGACTGCCGCGTTCACGTTCCCGGTGGCGTCGTCGAGTGGTGGAACGACGACGACCACCACGGTGCCTCCGACGACCACCACGGAGCCACCGACGACGACGACCACCTCTACGGTGCCGCCGACGACCACCACGGTGCCCCCGACCACTACGACCACCACCACCCCAGCGAAGACGTCGAACGCCGGCCTGTCTCCTTCGGCCGGGACGACCCCAGCGACCCAGGGATCGAGCTCCGGCTGAGCCCCGGGGGCCGGGCCCGGTCGTTGGAACTGCTCGCCCGGTGGGATAGCAGGTGCGCAACCTCTCGGCCGGTCGGATGGGGTCGGCTATCCTCTTCAACGCCCCGGGGGTGTAGCTCAGCTGGTAGAGCGCTACGTTCGCAACGTAGAAGTCGGCGGTTCGAGTCCGCTCACCTCCACTCGCAAAGTTCCTGGTCAG
>JAJZDI010000020.1 GCA_021806045.1 Actinomycetes bacterium | reverse complement strand
ACCAGCGGCCCCTGCCCGAGTGCCGCCAGCACCCCGATGGTGACGAGGCGCCGATCACGGATCGAGAGCCCCGGACGGGTCCAGATCTCACCGAAGAGGTGGTCGACGGTCATCGACACGTAGTCGCCCGGCACCTGGTCGGGGTCGACCGAGAAGCCGTAGACCTCCTCCATCTTCGCCCGGCCCGCCGCCCGGCCCGCCGCCCGGCGGTCGCCCGGCCCGCCGCCCTCCGGGGGACTCACGCCGGCTCCGCGATCGACTTGGTCTCGAGGTACTCCTCGAAACCGGCCACGCCCATCTCCCGCCCGATGCCCGACTGGCGGTAACCGCCGAAGGGCACGTCCGGGGAGTACCACAGGCCGCCGTTCACGCCCACGGTCCCCGTGCGCATCCGGTTCGCCACGGCGACAGCCCGGTCGCGGTCCCCGGACCACACCGATCCCGACAGGCCGTAGAGGGAGTCGTTGGCGATGGCCACGGCATCGTCGTCGCCGTCGTGGGGCAGGACCACCAGCACGGGGCCGAAGATCTCCTCCTGCACGACCCTCGAGCGCCCGTCGAGGCCGACGACGAGTGTCGGATCGACCCAGTAGCCACGGTCGAACCGTTCCGGCCGCCGGCCGCCGGTGACGATCTCGCCGCCGTCGTCGACGGCCAGCGCCAGGTAGCCCTCGATCCGGTCACGTTGCCGGGCGTTGATCACCGGGCCGCACACCGTTCCAGGATCGAGCGGATCGGACGCCGGCAACTTCTCCAGAGTGGCGGCGGTGGCGGCCACGGCGTCGTCGAGCATCCGTCGAGGCACCACCAGCCGGGTGGTGATGGCACAGCCCTGGCCGGCGTGGGTGGCCACCGTGAACGCGGCCACCGCACACGCGCCCCGGAGATCCGCGTCGTCGAGCACCACGAACGCCGACTTGCCGCCGAGCTCCAGGAACACCTTCTTGATCGTCTCCGACGCGGCCGCCATCACCGTGCGGCCGGTGGCCGTCGACCCGGTGAAGCTGACCTGGTCGACCCTCGGGTCGGTGCAGAGGATGGCACCGATGCCGGGGTCGGACGACGGCACCACGTTGACCACGCCCGGCGGGATGTCCGTCTCCTCGGCGACCAGGGCCGCCAGTGTGGTGGCACACCACGGTGTGTCCGGGGCCGGCTTCAGCACGACGGTGTTGCCGGCCGCCAACGCCGGTGCCAGCTTGGCCAGGTTGATCTGGTGGGGGACGTTCCACGGCGTGATCGCCGCCACCACGCCGGTCGCCTCCCGGCGCACCCACCGGTGCGACGGGATCCCCAGTGGCGACGCGGTGCCGAGGTCGGACTCCCACTCGTAGCCCTCGGCCAGGTCGGCCACCCAGGCGATCCCGGCCACCGGGTCGTCGAGCTGGGCCGAGCGGGTGAGCGACAGGGGACTCCCCGTCTCGGCGATCGTCACGGCGCGCACGTCGTCCGCGTGGCGCACGAAGGCATCGTGGAGCTGGCGGAGGCACCGGACGCGCAACTCCACGTCGGTGGACCACGCCGCGGTGTCGAAGGCCCGCCTGGCCGCGCCGATGGCCTCGTCGACATCCTCGGGTCCGGCATCGGCCGCCACGCCGATCACCTCCTCGGTGGCCGGGTTCGACGTCGTGAACGTCGCTCCTGACCGGGCGTGGCGCAGCTCCCCGCCGACCAGGAGGCGTTCCTCGCCCACGATGGCGACCGGAGCGCTCATCGCTGGCCTCCTGTTCCGCCTGACGTGTCCGGGTCGCTCCCCACCCCGAAGATGGCGTCGCACCGGCGCTCCGCCATCGCCACCAGCGGGAGGTCAAGACCGAGCCCGACACCAGCCCGCACCGCCGCCTCGAGATCCTTGTGGGCGAGGGCGGCTGCGCCACGCATGGCTTCGACGAGCCCGGCGTCGTCGTCGGGCCCGAACGGCGCCACCGTGGAGCGGAACATGAGGGTGGCCGGACCACCGATGCGGGCGTCGCTGGCCCGCACCACTCTCGCCAGGTCGCCGAGATCGATGCCCGCCGCTTCGGCGATCCGCTGGCCCTCGTAGGCGGCCAGCCACGAGCCGTACTGGATGGCGTTCCGGGCCAGCTTTGCCAGCAGGCCGGTGCCGAACGCCCCCGTGTGGACGACCAGCGACGAGAAGGCGTCGATCACCGGCAGGGCGGTCGCGAACGCCTCGTCGGAGCCGCCCACCATGGAGATGAGGTCGCCGTCCCGGGCCGCCGCCGGTCCGCCGGTCACACCGCAGTCGACCATGGTGACGCCTATGCCCGCCGCCGCCTCGCCCATGGCCGCGACCGTCTCCGGCGAGATGGTGCTCACGACCACGACCGTCCTGAGGCGGCCCGGTGAGGAGAGGAGCCCGTCGGGGCCTGCCAGCACCGAGCGGACCTGGTCGTCGTCGACGACGGCCACCACTGCGGCATCGCACCGGGCCGCCACGGCTGCCGGGGTGGCGGCCGGCGTCGCACGATCGGAGAGGCGGTCGACCGCTTCGGGCCGGACGTCGCAGACGACGAGATCGAAGCCCGCAGCGCCCAGGCTCGATGCCACGCCCGCTCCGATGGCACCCAAGCCGATCACACCGACCGACCCGATCGGCTCCACCCCCGGCGCGCCGCTGGACGCCGTGGCACTCGTGCCGGTTGCGTCCATGGACGCGGCGCCGGCGGAGCCGGCGGGCTCGGGTGTCCCTCGTCGTGTGGTCACGCCTCTCCTGTTCGTCGGTCGGAGGTCACGCCCTGGTGGGTCACGGTCCCGGCGGCGCCGTCGCACGTGGGCGGGTCTCGACATGGACACCTGTCCAGACTATAGTCCAGACACATGACCGAGGGCAACGAGCACGATGCGTTGCCGGGAGGAGGCGGCCCCGTCGGGGCCATGCCCGACTACGCGGGGCCGTTCCGCCCCGACTTCCGCTACGAGGACCTGTCGCACGCGGCCCTGGTGCGCCTGGTGCGAGAGTTCGCCCAGATCGTCCACATCCTCGACCGGTCGATGTGTGCGGCGATCGGCATGACCCACGGGATGGAGGAGATGCAGCGCCTGGCCATCGAGGAGTGGCGGGGCGCCAGCCCCGTCTACGGCGAGCGGCTCCGGCGCATCATGAACGTGGACGGGGACGGCGTGGAAGCCATCTTCAAGGTGCTTCAGCTCGACCCCGGGTTCCCCCACCACTACCTCGACGTCCGCTACGAGGTGGTCGACGCCAACCACGGGTTCTTCGAGCTCGCCTACTGCGGTGCCCTCATGGATGCCGAACCGTGGGGCGACCGGTTCGTCACCAGCATGTGCCACCACATCGAGGACGGGACGTTCGACTACACGGCCCAGGCCGTGAACCCGAAGGCGCATGTCCGCCACGTCCACCGGCCGCCTCGCTCCCCCGCCGACCGGGTCCCCCACTGCCGCTGGGAGGTCGTGATCGACGACGACAACGAAACGCTCGACGAACCCGACATCACCCGCATCACGCGGGCCACCGGTGCAGCGACCTTCGCGTATCCGCCCATGCGGGACGGCACCCCGCACCTGCCGCTGGGCCCGGCCGGAGCAGGCTCGTGACACCGCGCGCCGCGCGCACTCCCCAACCATCCCGGAATGATGGGGACGGGCGCATCGCCTCGCTGGCGGTGGAGCCGACCCGCCGCCGCCTCACCGAGCGCCAGGCCGAGGTGGTCGACGCCCTCATCGAGGCGGCGGCCGACGAGGTGGAGCAGACGGGGTATGCCGGCCTCACCGTCAGGAACGTCGCCCGCCGGGCCGGCGTCGCACCGGCCACCGCATACACCTACTTCAGCTCCAAGGACCACCTCCTGGCCGAGCTCCTGTGGCGCCGCATCGTAGCCAGTGCGGGCGCCGGGGCACCGGGTACGGCCAGCACCCCGGACGGCGGGACCTCGGGGCCGGACAGCGCCGGGCAGCGCATCGGGGAGGCCGTCCGTTCGCTCGGCACCGTCACCACTGAGAGCCCGGCAGTCGCCGCCGCCTGCACGCCCGCGCTCCTCGGCACCAGTCCCGATGTGAAGGAGCTCCGGGTCCGCATCGGCACCGAGGTGGCCCGGCGCCTGAGCGAGGCCCTGGGCGAACCGCACGATGCCGGCCTCGTCAGGATCCTCGTCACCGTGTACTTCGGTGCCCTGCTCACGGCGGGCATGGGCCACATGAGCTACGCGGAGGTCCCCGAGCTGGTGGTCGACGCCGCGCTGCGGCTCGGCGGCCAGCCCGGCACCGTCAGCCAGCCCGGCACCGTCAGCCAGCCCGACATCGACGGCCAGCCCGACATCGACGGCCGACCCGGGGCGCTGCCGTGACGACCGGGCCCGTCTCCTTCAACCCCTACGCGTACGACGTCCACGAGGATCCCTACCCCCACTACGCCGCCCTGCGGGAGCATGCGCCCGTCTACCGGAGCGACGAGTTCGACTTCTGGGCCCTGTCACGCCACGACGACGTGCTCGGTGCGTTCCGGAACGTCGACGCCTTCTCCAACGCCAACGGCGTCTCGCTCGATCCCGCCGCCTACGGGCCCGACGCCCACCGGGTCATGTCGTTCCTCGCCATGGACCCCCCGAGGCACACCCGCCTGCGCACCCTCATCGGCAAGGCGTTCACCGTCCGCCGGGTGGCGACCATGGAGGACGACATCCGGGCACTGGCCGTCGAGCACATCGAACCGGCGCTCGAGCGGGGCGAGTTCGACTTCGTCGCCGACGTCGCCGGAAAGCTGCCGATGGACGTGATCTCCGAGCTCGTCGGCGTCCCACGGCCCGACCGGGCCGAGCTCCGGCGTCTGGCCGACCTGGTCGTGCACCGGGACGAGGGCCACTTCGACGTCCCCGAGGCGGGCATGCTGGCCGCCCTCGACCTGGTCACCTACTACCAGGGCATGGTGGACGAGCGGCGCCGGACACCTCGCGACGACCTCACCTCTGCGCTGATGGCGACCGACCTCGACGGCGATCGGCTGACCGACGAGGAGCTCGTCGCATTCCTGTTCCTCATGGTCGTCGCCGGCAACGAGACCACGACCAAGCTCCTGGCCAACGCCTGGTACTGGGGGTGGCGGAATCCCGACGAACTGGTCAAGCCGTTCGCCGACCCCGATCGGATCCCGGACTGGGTCGAGGAGACGGTCCGCTACGACGGCTCCAGCCAGATGGTGGTGCGTACGACCCGCCAACCGGTCGAGGTCCGTGGTGTCGAGATCCCCGCCGGAGAACGGGTGCTGCTCCTGATCGGCTCGGCCAACCGCGACCCCGATGCCTTCCCCGAACCCGATCGCTACGACCTCGACCGCGACACGACGAAGCTGGTCAGCTTCGGGTCGGGTCGGCACTTCTGCATGGGGGCACCGCTCGCCCGGCTCGAGGCCAGGGTGGGACTGCAGGAGCTGGTGGCGCGGGTCGCCAGCTACGACATCGACGAAGCGGCCGCCGCACGGGTCCACTCGATCAACGTCCGGGGGTTCGCCACCCTCCCGACCAGCGTCGTGCCCCGCTGACGTGCCCCGTTTCCCCCCCAACCCCGAACGCCGGCCAGCCGTCGTCACCGGTGCGTCGTCCGGGATCGGTAGAGCCGTGGCCGTCGCATTGGCGGGTGCGGGCCACCCGGTGGTGGTCGGCGCCCGGCGGTCCGATCAGTGCGAGGATCTCGCCGCCTCGATCCGGGACGGCGGCGGCCAGGCCCTCGCCCATCCCCTCGACCTGGCCGACCAGTCGTCGGTCGACGCCTTCGCCAGCGCGGCGACGGAGGCGCTCGGTGAGATCGAGATCGTCGTGTCGAATGCCGGACGGAGCACGGCTGGCTCGGTCCTCGACACGTCGCCGGACGAGCTTCACGCCACCCTCGACGTCAACGTAGAGGGGACCCACCGGCTGGTGAGGTCCCTGGTCCCGGCCATGGTCGGGCGTCGTCGGGGTGACATCGTCTTCGTCACGTCCGACGTCGCCGAGCGCCCGCGGCCCACGATGGCGGCGTACGTCACCTCGAAGTGGGGTCTGGAGGGCTACGTACGGTCGCTGCAGATGGAGCTCGAAGGCTCAGGGGTGCGGGCGTCGATCGTGCGTCCGGGCCCGACCCTGACCGGCATGGGCATGGACTGGGACCCGGGCGTCACGGCGACCGTGATCGACACATGGGCACGATGGGGCTTCGCCCGTCATTCGAGCTTCATGCGGCCGGCCGCCGTGGCCGAGGCGGTCCTGGCCGTCGTCTCGCTGCCACGCGGCATCCACGCCACCACGCTCGAGCTCCAGCCCGAAGCGCCCATCGAACCGATTGATGGAGCGATCGAACCGATTGGACCGGCCGAACCGCAGGTCGAGGAGGAGAGTCGATGACGACAGCGGTCGAACTGCATGGACCGCCCCGCGTGTCGGGGGGCGGTGACGAGCACGGCCACCTCGAGGAGCTGCGCACCGATCCGATCGCGTTGCTGGAGCGGGTCCGTGCCGAATGCGGCGACATCGGCTCGTTCCGACTGGGCCAGCGTGACGTGGTGCTCCTCAGCGGAGCCGAGGCGAACGAGCTGTTCTTCCGGGCCCCCGAGGAGCTCCTCGACCAGGCCGAGGCCTACCCGTTCATGACGCCCGTCTTCGGCGAGGGTGTCGTCTTCGACGCCTCGCCCGAACGTCGGCGCGAGATGCTCCACAACCAGGCCCTGCGGGACAAGCACATGCGCGGTCACGCTGCCACCATCGCCGCCGAGGTGGCACGCATGGTGGCCGCATGGGGAGACGAGGGCGAGATCGACCTGCTCGACTGGTTCGCCGAGCTCACCATCTACACGTCCTCAGCCTGCCTGATCGGCGCCCGCTTCCGCGACGAGCTCGACGGTCGCTTCGCCTCCCTCTACCACGACCTCGAACGAGGAACCGACGCGCTCGCCTACGTGGACCCCTACGCGCCCATCGACAGCTTCCGGCGCCGCGACGCCGCCCGGGCACAGCTCGTCGAGCTCGTCCAGGGGATCATGGACCGGCGAGCGGCGGAGCCACCGGCGTCCGACGGGCGAGACCTGCTCGACGTCCTCATGTCGATCAAGGACGAGGACGGGTCAGACCGGTTCTCGGCCGACGAGGTCACCGGCATGTTCATCTCGATGATGTTCGCCGGCCACCACACCACCTCGACGACGGCGTCGTGGACGGTAATCGAGCTGCTGCGCAACCCGGGCGAGCTCGACCGGGTGGTCGCCGAGCTCGACGACCTTGCCGCGTCGGGTGCCGAGGTCTCCTACCAGGCCCTGCGGGAGATGCCCCGTCTCGAAGCCGCCCTGAAAGAGACCCTCCGCCTCCATCCGCCGCTGATCCTGCTGCTCCGGGTGGCGAAGGAGGATGTCGCGTTCCGCGACGTCCTCATCTCGTCCGGTTCCATGGTGGGGGCGTCTCCCTGGGTCTCCAACCGCATCCCCGAGGACTTCCCCGAGCCTAGGGCGTTCGTGCCCGACCGCTACGTGGCTCCCCGCGAGGAGGACCGGGAGAACCCGTGGACGTGGATCCCCTTCGGGGCCGGTCGGCACCGCTGCATCGGCGCCGCCTTCGCCCTCATGCAGCTGAAGGCCATCTTTTCCGTGCTGCTGCGCGACTGGGAGCTCGAGCTGGCCCAGCCAGCGGACAGCTACCAGGCCGACCTGTCGAAGATGGTGATCCAGCTGCGCCAGCCGGTGCGCGTCCGCTACCGCCGTCGCGAGCACCCCGGGGGTCGGGCATGAGGATCGCCGTCGATCGCGACCTCTGCCAGGGCCACGCCGTGTGCGAGTCGGAGGCCGAGGGGATCTTCGTCCTGGAGAAGAAGGCGACCACCGTCACCGTCCTCGACCGGTCGCCGCCGGAGGACCGGCGGGCCGAGGTCGAGGCGGCCGTCCGCTACTGCCCCACCCACGCGCTGACCATCATCGAGGAGGACTGAACCCGTGCCGCCCTACCCGCGCCATGAGCTCGAGGAGATGGTCGAGAGGTGGCTGGAGGCGAACCGCCGGTGCGAGGCCGAGCTCGACTGGGCCCCCATGGCCGACCTCTACACCGAGGACGCCACCTACGGCTGGAACGCCGGCCCCAACGACGAGTTCATGGCCGTCGGACGGGACGAGATCCGCACGTACGCGCTGGGCACCGAGATGGAGGGCCTGGGCGGGTGGACCTACCCCTACCAGCGGGTGCTCATCGACGAGGTCCAAGGCGAGGTACTCGGTCTGTGGAGGCAGATCGCGGATGCCACCCGACCCGACGGGAGCCACTACGAGGTGGCAGGGCTCGGAGGGAGCTGGTTCCGCTACGGCGGTGGTTTCCGGTGGTCGTGGCAACGCGACTTCTTCGACGTGGGAAACGCCGCCGCCGTGTACCTGGAGATGATGGGCGCCGGGGCACTGGGCGCCGGCATGCAGCAGCGCATCGAACGGGCCATGGGCGGGGAGCGGCTCCCGGGCCACTACCGGCGGGGCACGGCTCCCGTCAGCCTGTGGGAGGGCTGACTCCTTCCGGGAGACCCGGTCCTTCCGGGAGACCCGGTCCTTCCGGGAGGGCTGCGCCAGCCCGCGGGAGGCCTGACCGGCCACGGCGCCGGCTCGATGCTCACCCCCACCCCAGCTCCTCCAGCCGTCGGTCGTCGATGCCGAAGTGGTGCGCCACCTCGTGCACGACGGTCGTCGTCACCTGGTCGACGACCTCGGCCTCCGACGAGCACACCGAGCAGATGGTGCGACGGTAGATGGTGATCCGGTCGGGCATCACCCAGGCGTAGCTCTCCGGTCCCCGTTGCGTGAGGGGGACGCCCTCGTAGAGGCCGAACAGGCCCCCGCCCTCCGCCTCGTCCTCCACGACCACGGCCACGTTCTCCATGTGGGCACCGAGCTCGTCGGGGATCCGGTCCAGGGCCTCCGCCACCAGTTCCTCGAAGCGCGCTTCTGGCACGTCGAACATGTCGCTCCCTGGACCCACGACCGGCACCGTTGGCGGGCGCATCCGAGCGCCCCAGGTCGTGCCGGAGCGTTCCGGCACACGAACCACGGTAGCGGGGGCCGGACGTCGCTGGTTGTGCCGGTCGACGTCCGCACAGCGGGTGGGTGGGTGCCGTGGGTATCAGCAGGCGGGGTCGGCGGGGCCGACCTAACGTCGGAAGATGGCCACCGGGGTCGAGCGGAGCGACATCGAGTTCAGCTCGGGTGGGACGACCGTCGCCGCCTGGCTCTACCGTCCCGGAAGCGGGGCGGGCGGCGGGGCGAGCCACGGGGCGGGCCACGGGCCGGGCGAAGGCGGACGGGGTCACGGCGCTCCGGCCGTCGTCATGGCCCACGGCCTCGGTGCGGTCCGGGAGATGCGCCTCGACGCGTACGCCGAGCGGTTCGCGACGGCGGGCCTCAACGCGCTCGTCTTCGACTACCGGCACTTCGGGGCGAGCGGCGGCGAGCCCCGCCAGCTCCTCGACATCCGCCGCCAGCACGAGGACTGGGCTGCCGCCCTCGCCCACGTCCGTGGCCTCCCGGGGATCGATCCGCGGCGGGTGGCGCTGTGGGGCACGTCGTTCTCGGGTGGCCACGTCCTCCACGTCGCCGCTGCCGACGGCGCCGTCGCTGCCGTGGTCGCCCAGTGCCCGTTCACCGACGGACCGGCATCGATCGGCGCCGTGAAGCCCAGGGTGGCCATCCCGCTGATGGGCCGGGCCCTGGCCGACCAGATCGGGGCGTGGATGGGGCGCCCGCCTCGCACCGTGGCGCTGACGGGACCGCCGGGGTCGGTTGCGCTCATGACCGCGCCGGACGCGGATGCCGGCTACCGGGCCCTCATCCCCGCCGGCAGCGACGTCCCGCTCGGGGTGGCGGCCCGCATCGCCCTCCACATCGGTCGCTACCGGCCGGGGCGGGACGCCGGCCGGCTCACCTGCCCCGTGCTGTTCTGCGTGTGCGATGAGGACTCGGTGGCACCGGCGGCCGCGACCCTGCGCGCCGCCGACCGATGCCCGAACGCCCAGGTCGAGCACTACCCCGTCGGCCACTTCGACATCTACCTCGGCGAAGCGTTCGAGCGGGCCGTGGCTGACCAGGTCGCCTTCCTCACCCGGCATCTGGGCGCGGCCTGACCGGCCTGGCGTCAGCTGGGGTCACTGAACGACCGGCAAAGCGGGCCGGGGAACGACCGGAGGGCGCCCCCGTGGGGACGCCCTCCGGCGTGTCCTACGTGCTGAAAAAGGCACTGGTGGCTTCGTGGTGCGCCGGATGGGACCTTGGTCCGGCTGAAGCGCCCAGTGGGCAACTGGCTGGGATTCGCCAGGTGGTACAGCGAGCCGCCTAGCGGCCAGCCACCTCCAGGGTCCCGAAACGTTGACTACTCAGTTGGACCACCTCCTTTCTCTGGTGCCGCCATGGTATCCACCCGACGCGCGGAATTGGTGCACGGCCCCCGAAGGCGGTGTCGGCGGTCGGGCAGCAGGCGGCTGTCCGACCCCTCTGGCCCCTCAGCGAGTGGCGGCCGCGCCGTCGCCCCGGAACGTGAACATCGTGCGACCGGGACGGAACGGGGCCGGTGTGCCCATGAAGTGAGCCGTCCCCACACCGAACAGGTACGGCTGCTCGGCGTCGAAGGCGATCTCCTCGAAGCCGGCGTCGGCGAACCAACCGCGGATCGTCGGCGTCAGGTCAGGCGCCATGCGGTGACGGGTCCAGATGACGGTGGCGCCAGGAGCGCACAGATGAGGCAGCTCGGACACGGTGGCGCACACGTCCTCATCGGGAACGTTGCCGAAGACGCCGCACACGAGGACGATGTCTGCGGGCACCATGCCGGCGTAGGCGGAGGTGGACGATGCATCTCCCTCGGCGACCTCGACCGAGCTGAGGCCGGCGGCGTCGGCCTGCTCCCTGGCTGCCGCAGCCAGGTGGGGGTCGAGCTCGACCAGACGGGCGGCAACGTCGTCACGGCGGGGGTGGTCGGGCAGGACACCGAGGACGTCACGTCCCTCGCCCGCACACATGCTGACGAGCTTCAGGGGGCCGGGAGGCGCGGCGTCGAGTGCCTGGCGGAGGCGGTGGGACACGATCTCGAGGCGCCGCCGGAGCGAAGAACCTGCCTCGTCGTACTGCTGGTGCCAGCGGACCCAGTGATCGGGTCCGGTTGGCAGTTGGCCGGGCGACAGGCGACCGGGCGACGACTCCATCCCGTCCATCTCCGCAGCCTAGAAAGGGCGGGACGGGGATGCTCGGGCGGCTGCCACCCCGGGGCCAGGGGCGGCTGCCACCCCGGGGCCAGGCCAGATGCCACCGATTCGGTCCGTGCGTATGATACGAACATATGTTCGATTCCGTCGCACCCGGCCGGGTGCCGGGCCGGGTGCCGGGCCGGACGGCAGCACCAGCGTCCACCACCCCGGGGGGCCGGCGCGACCCGAGTGCGCTGGCGGCCCTGGACGACCTGGCCAGGAGGATCCGTCCGACAGCGGCCAGTGGCACCCGCCTCCTCCCCGTCCATCCCGCCCTCGCCCCGCTCCTCCCCGAACCGGGGCTGCGGCGGGGGTCGGCGATCACCGTCACCGCGGCCCCGGGCCTCGAAGGCACGCTGGCCGTCGCCATGGCGCTGGTGGCCACTGCCTCGACCGGTGGGTCATGGTGCGCGGTGGTCGGCATAGCTGATCTGGGGGCAGTGGCCGTCGACGGGATCGGGGTCGACCTCGAACGTCTGGCCATCGTCCCCCGGCCCGGTCCCCACTGGGCCGAGGCCGTGGCCGAGCTGGTCGACGGGGTCGATGTCGTCGTCGTCCACCCTCCCTTCGCCCCCCGGCCGGCAGCGGCGCGGCGGCTGGTGGCGCGAGCCCGCGAGCGCCAGAGCGTGCTGGTGATCGTCCCCGGCCGGGCCGGATGGCCAGAGCCCCCTGACGTCCGCCTGACGGTGGAGTCCTCCCACTGGGAGGGGATCGAGCGGGGTGCCGGCCATCTACGCCGGCGGCGCCTACTCGTCACCGGGGGCGGACGGCGGGCGGCGGGACGGATGCGACGGTGTGAGCTGTGGCTTCCCGGTGAGGACGCCGGCCCCGGGGTTGCCGGGGTTGCCGGGGTTGCCGGGGTTGCCGGGGTTGCCGGGGTTGCCGGGGTTGCCGGAACTTCCGGGGCGTCGGAGCCAGCCTGATGGAACGCCTGCTGGCCGTTCGGTGTCCCGGCCTGATCGAGGAGGACGAGAGCGGGGGCGTCCTGCGTGCGTTCGACCGGGTGGTGGCCGCCGTCGAGGCCTCGTGCCCCTGGGTGACCGTGGTGCGGACCGGGATCTGCACCCTGCCCATCAGGGGGCCGGCCCGCTACTTCGGTGGCGAGCATGCCGTGGTCGACCTGGTCACCGCGGCCGCCGTCGAGGCCGTCGAAGCTGCCGCGGAGGCCGTCGAGGGCGGCAGCTCCGTCGAGGCTGTCGAGGTGGGCATCGCCGAGGGCACCTTCGCCGCTGTACTGGCTGCCCGGACCGGCACGATCGTCGAGCCCGGTGGGACCACTGCGTTCCTCGCCCCCTTTCCTCTGGCCGTGCTGGGTGAGCGAGACCTGGCCGACGTGCTGGCCCGACTGGGGATCACCACGCTCGGGGCGTTCGCCGCCCTGCCCGAGCGCCACGTCCTCGGCCGGTTCGGCGCTACGGGGGTCGCCTGCCACGCAGTGGCCACCGGGCGCAGCGGCAACCTGCCCGGCCTGGCCGATCCCGGAGCTGGGCGGCGCCTGCACGCGTTGCGCCACCCGCCCCCGCCTCCCGACCGCCAACCGGGGTTCTGGGGCGGCGCCAGCGAGGCGGACGCCCGCGCCGCGCAGGTGCTCACTCGGGTCCAGGGGCTACTGGGGCCGGACGGCGTGCTGACCGCTCGGCTCCAGGGGGGACGCAGCCCGGCCGAGCGGGCCCGCGACGTCCCATGGAGCGCCCGGAGCCGGGCGGGACGGTCCGGTGGGACAGGATCCCAGCCACCGTGGCCGGGTGCCATCCCACCCCCCGCCCCCCTCCTCGTCCACCGGGACCGCCCGGCAGCCGAACTGGTCGGGCTGGACGGGACAGCGGTGGCCGTGTCGGGGCGGGGCGTGCTCTCCGGAGAGCCGGCCCGCCTGTCGGTGGCCGGCGGCCCCTGGGAGCGGATCGCCGCCTGGGCCGGGCCGTGGCCGACCGAGGAGCGGTGGTGGACGCGAGGGCATCGCCGGACGGCCCGGCTCCAGGTCGTGACGGCCGGGACGGCGCGGCTGCTCGTCGTCGAGCGGGGCAGCTGGCAGGTGGAGGCCACCTATGGCTGAGACGTCCGGCCGGCCGGCCTACGCCGAGCTGCACGCCCACTCGAACTTCTCCTTCCTCGACGGCGCCTCCCATCCCGAGGAGCTGGCAGGCGAGGCGGCGCGCCTGGGGCTGTCGGCCATGGCGCTCACCGACCACGACGGGCTCTACGGGGTGGTGCGCTTCGCGGAGACGGCCCGGCTGGTCGAGCTGCCCACCGTGTTCGGTGCCGAGCTCACCCTTGCCCCGGCAGGCGCACCGGCAGGCGCCCGGACGGGCATGCCCGACCCGCCCGGCACCCACCTCGTCGTCCTCGCCCGTGACCCCGCCGGCTACGCCCGCTTGAGCTCGGCCATCGCCGAGGCCCACCTGGCCGGCGGCGAGAAGGGTGCGCCCCGCTTCACCCTCGAGGACCTGGCCGGCCGGCACGGCGGCCACTGGCACGTGCTGACCGGGTGCCGCAAGGGACCCGTGGCCGCCGCCCTCGAGGGCGGCGGGCCGTCGGCGGCCGGGCGGGCGCTCGACCGGCTGGTCGAGGCCTTCGGCCGGGACCGGGTGAGCGTGGAGCTGTGGGACCACGGTGACCCGGTGGACACGGCACGCAACGACGCCCTGGCCGTGGTGGCGGTGGAGCGGGGCATCGACCCGGTGGCCACCAACAACGTCCACTACGCAACCCCCGAGCGCTTCCGGCTGGCCACCACCCTGGCCGCGGTGCGGGCCCGCCGGCCACTGGCCGATCTCGAGGGATGGCTCCCCCCGGCGCCCACCGCCTGCCTGCGCACCCCGGCCGAGCAGCACCGCAGGTTCGCACGGTGGCCGGGGGCGGTGGCCCGATCGGTCGAGCTGGCCGGAGCGTTCGCCTTCGACCTGCGGCTGGTCGCCCCCCGGCTGCCCGACTTCCCGGTGCCGGCCGGCCACACCGAGCAGAGCTGGCTCGCCGAACTGACCTCACGGGGCGCCGCCGGGCGCTACGGACCCCGTCACGCGGAGCGGGTGCCGGGGGCGTGGGCACGGATCGACCATGAGCTCGGGGTGATCTCGGCCCTCGGGTTCGCCGGGTACTTCCTCACCGTCTGGGACATCGTCCAGTTCTGCCGGCGCAGCGACATCCTCTGCCAGGGCCGGGGGTCGGCCGCCACCTCGGCCGTCTGCTACGCCCTCGGGATCACCAACGTCGACGCTGTCGGCCTGGGGCTGCTGTTCGAGCGGTTCCTCTCCCCGGCCCGGGACGGCCCCCCGGACATCGACGTCGACATCGAGTCGGGCCGCCGGGAGGAGGTCATCCAGTACGTCTACCAGCGCTACGGCCGCCGGCACGCCGCCCAGGTGGCCAACGTCATCACCTACCGGACCCGCTCGGCCGTCCGCGACGTGGGCAAGGCCCTCGGCCACACGGCCGAGGAGGTCGACGCCTGGGCCAAGGCGTCCGACCGGGGGTCCGGGCCCGGCGAGGTCGAGGACCTGCCACCGCTGGTGGCCGAGCTGGCCACCGAGGCGCTCGGCTTCCCCCGCCACCTCGGCATCCACTCGGGGGGGATGGTGATCTGCGACCGGCCGGTGGTCGAGGTGTGCCCGGTGGAGTGGGGCCGCATGCCCGGGCGCAGCGTGCTCCAGTGGGACAAGGACGACTGCGCGGCGGTGGGCCTGGTCAAGTTCGACCTCCTCGGCCTGGGGATGCTCACCGCCCTCCACGCCATGGTCGACCTGGTCGCCTCGTTCCACGGCGAGCGGATCGACCTGGCCCGCATCCCCCAGGAGGACGCCGTCTACGACCTGCTGTGCCGGGCCGACACCGTGGGGGTGTTCCAGGTGGAGTCACGGGCCCAGATGGGCACGCTGCCCCGGGTGCGGCCCCGCTGCTTCTACGACCTGGCCATCGAGGTGGCCCTCATCCGCCCCGGCCCCATCCAGGGGAACGCCGTCCACCCCTACATCCGCCGGCGCAACGGGACCGAGCCGGTCACCTACCTGCACCCGCTGCTGGAGCCGGCGCTCGAGCGGACGCTCGGGGTGCCGCTCTTCCAGGAGCAGCTCATGCAGATCGCCATCGACGTGGCCGGCTTCTCCCCCACCGAGGCCGACGCCCTCCGGCAGGCCATGAGCGCCAAGCGCTCGGGCGAGCGCATGGCCCGCCTGCGCGACCGCCTCTTCGCCGGCATGGCGGCCCGGGGGGTGAGCGACGAGGTGGCGGCCAAGGTCTACGACGCCCTGGCCGCCTTCGCCAACTTCGGCTTCCCCGAGAGCCACTCGGTGGCCTTCGCCCACCTCGTCTACGCCACCGCCTGGTGCAAGCTCCACTACCCCGCCGCCTTCACCGCCGGCCTGCTGAACGCCCAGCCGATGGGGTTCTGGTCGCCCCAGAGCCTGATCGCCGACGCCAAGCGGCACGGGGTGGCGGTGTACCGGCCCCACGTGGACGCGGGCGGCGCCGACGCCACCCTGGAGTGGTCAGGCATCACCGCCACCGGCCGGGGAGACCGCCGGGAGGACTGCCGGGAGGACCGCCGGGAGGACCGGGTCCCGGCCATCCGGCTGGGGCTGTCGTCGGTCCGGGGCATCGGCCGGTCGGCAGCCGAGCGGATCGCCGCCGGCCGGCCGTGGGCGGGCATGGAGGACCTGGTGCGCCGTGCAGGGCTCACCCGCCCCCAGCTCGAGGCACTGGCTGCCGCTGGCGCACTGGCGGACGAGCCCGACCGGGGCCCACGCGCCGGATCGGGTACGGCCGCCACCCGGGACCGGCGCACCGCCATCTGGGGAGCGGGCGCCGCCGCCCAGGCCACCTCCGACCGGCTACCCGGCATCGTCACCGGCGCCGATGCACCCGACCTGCCGGCCCCGGGACCGTGGGAGGACGTGGCCGACGACCTGTGGGCCCTCGGGGCGACCCCGGGGGTGACGGCCATGCACCTGGCACGGCCCGTGCTGGCACGCCGGGGGGTGGTTCCCGCCGCGGCACTCCACGGCGCCCCGGCAGGGAGCAGGGTGACCGTCGGCGGGGTGGTCACCCACCGCCAGCGGCCCGAGAGCGCCCGGGGCGCCGTCTTCGTGAACCTGGAGGACGAGACGGGCATGGTGAACGTCGTCTGCTCCCGGGGGGCGTGGATCCGGTGGTGGCCGGTGGCCAGGGGCGCGTCCGCCCTCCTGGTACGGGGACGGGTGGAGCGGTCCGAAGGGGCGCTCAGCCTGGTGGCCGAGCGGATCGACCGGCTCGACCTGGGGCCCGTGCCGTCCTCACGGGACTTCCGCTGACCGGGGAGCTGCACCCGAGATGCCCAGGACCACGCCGACTCCACCAGCGCGCGGCCCGGGCGGCCACCGGCCTTCAGGTGATCGGACCGACGAGGCCCGGCGGGACCACCACCGGGATCGGGGCGTGCTCGAGCACGACGTGGCCGGGTGGGGCCGGGGCCGGGCTGCGGGGCGGGGGAGGCTCGATCGGGCCGATCCGGACGGTGGTCTCGAACCGGCTGACCGCGTCGCACCGGGTCCGGTCGAAGGGGAACGCCACCGTCACGCTGGCGGTGAACACCCCGGTTCGCACGTTGCCGGAGGCCCCGACCCCGGACAGTGATGCGCAGGCAGGCGCAACGTAGGACACCTTGGTCGCCAGCCCGACGGGCCCGGCCAGCTGCCACGGCACCGGCACCACCGCCTGGGCTGGGGCCACGCTCGGCGCGGCCGTGCCCTCGCCACAGGGCTTGGCTCCGGCCGTGCGGTAGAGCACGGCACCGCGACCCTGGGGCCCATAGAAGATCACGGCACTGTCGATGGGGCGGTCAGCCCTCGTCCCACCCGCCGGTGGCAGTGTGGTCCGAGGCGGCGCGATCTCCGCCGGGCACGAGTACGCCACCGGGGAGGCACCCCCGAGCGAGATCCCCACCCACGCTGGCCACACATGCAGCGTCGGCGTGCCCGCCGGGAGGGTCACGCCGGTGAGGGTCACGTCCCCGTAGCCGACGGCCTGGTCCCCGGCACCCATGGCCTCCGTGCCGATGCCCCCGGCCAGCGCCACGTACTCCCGGGCCGTCGTCAGGTCGAGCCCGAGCGGTGCCGCCGGGGGCTTACCGACGGGGGGCTCGATGACCAGCCCACCGAGCGCGACCGGGCGCACGAACGTGCCGCCGGCGACGGCTGCGGCCAGCTCGGCCGGGGTGGACACCGCCTCGGGAGCGAGCTTCCGGGCGGGCGGGGGCGGTGACGGGACGGACGGGCCGCTGCAGGCGGCCAGCACGAGCCCGAAGGCCAGTCCCGCCCCGACCCCGACCGAGCGCGACCGGACCGAGCGCGTCCGCTCAGGGCTCGACCGCCCCGAACGCCGGTCCGATGGCCGTGTCACCGGGGGGCCACCGTGGTCGGCGGGGTCTGGCAGGCACGGAGGGGCTGACCCGTGTAGGGGACGTAGCCGACCGCGCCGTCCGGGCTGATGGAACCCAACGACTGCCCGTTCGGACCGAGACGCAGCCACATGTGGAACGGAGCGACCGGTGACGGCGGCAGCAGCTCCGACACCCACCGTCGCCCGTCGAAGATGATCAGGCCTGTGCACGAAGCGGGCACCGTGTAGGCGTAGTACCGGCCGGGCACCACCCCAGGCCCACACGGCGCGGCCGTCTCACGACCGGTGCACACGCCCCCTGGTCCGAAACCGTTCCCGGCGGGCGGCGGCGGGCCACAGAAGCTACCGCCCACGAACGTGGGCGCAGTCGGGTGTGATGGACAGGAGACCTGGCCTTGCGCAGGGCCCGATGCCGGGCCAAATGCCCCGTTCGCAGGCGACGAAGAGGCCGGCCCGAACAGCCCAAGCGGGCCGTGGTGGGACGGTCGGGGCGCCACGCCCGCGGCGGGGCCTGCAGTGGCCTGGCCAGGTGACCGGTAGCCGCCGACCACGGCGACCGTCCCAGCCGTCGCGCCGGCCACCACGACCACACTGGCGGCGACGGCAGCCAGCCGGTTCCGCCTGCGGTGACGGGCCACCCGCCGGGCGACCGACGCCGTCACGCCGCCGGGGTCAGCCGGCGCCGCCAGGGCACCGACGGCATGCCGCAACCGCCGGTCGAGATCTGCGTCGAAGACGGGGTCGTCAGTCACGGGCATCCTCCTGGTCGCCGACGGTGGTGGCGAGCGCCTGACGGGCCCGGCTGAGGAGGGTCTTCACCGTGCCGTCCGTCACCCCCATGGCCACCGCCGTCTCCGCGACGTTCAGCCCGAGGCGGTAGTGCAGCGCCACCGCCTCTCGCTGGCGCCGGGACAGGGCGGCGATGGCGTGTCTCAGGTCGAGGAGGTCCTCCCGAGCCGCTTCAGCGTCTCCGTCCGCTTCCGCCGACCGGCCCAACCGGCGCAAGGCGCCCCGTTCCCGGGCGAGCGATCGCCAGCGGTTGCGGAGGAGGTTGAGTGCCACCACCCGCACCCATGCGGGCAGCGATTCGATGTGCCTCCCCCGTCGCTCGGCGACCACCGCACGGGCCAGGGCCTCCTGCACGGCGTCCTCGGCCGCCGTCCGGCTCCCGCACACCAGTCCCAGGGCAGCGACGAGCACCGGGTACTCGCCGCGCACGAACTCGACGAGTAGTCCCTCACCGTCGTCCGTGCCGACAGGCACCTCATCCACTCCAGCCACCCCGTTCGCCACATCGGTGCTCACCGGTCACCATGACACCGCACGGGCCTATCCGGTTGACACGGGCGACCGATGTTCCCCGCCGCCCAACGCCTTCCGCCGCCGGAGCGTGCGGTCGCCCAACGCCTTCCGGCGCCGGAGCGTTCCGTCAGCTGACCACCGCTCCCGCAGCCCGCCGCAGCCCCCCAATGCCCCGCAGTGCCCGCTCAGCGCCCCCGGCGCGACACCCGGGCCAGGCGGGACAGGCGGGCGACCAGCACCTCGAGCACCAACGGACCGGGCAGCCCGGTCGCGCCCCGCAGGTCGAGGTCGGCCGCCGCCAGCAGCGCCATCGACCTGGCCAGGCCGTCGGAGCCGATGCGGCGGCCGTGCTCCAGGGCCTTGCGGGCGGGGAACGAGCTCCGCAGGCCGAGAATCGAGGCGGCCGCGTCTGGCGTGGTCGCGTCGGCGCCGTCGAGCCGCAGGAGCTGCTCGTAACGGCGGTGGAGCACCGTCAGGACGGCCAGGGGGTGGAAGCCACCATCCACCAGCCGGCGCAGGACGCCGAGGGCCCGGGCCGTGTCGCCGGCCGCCACCGCATCGGTCAGGTCCCACGGGGCCACCGCACCGGCCTCACCGAGGAACGGGGCCAGCTCTTCGGTACTGATCGACGCTCCGGGACCGTAAGCGGCGGCCAGGGCGTCGAGCAGGCCGGCCAAGCGACCCAGGTCCTCGCCCAGGTGGTCGGCGAGCAGAGCCGTCGCCGGCCCGTCCAGGCGCACCGGGCCGCGCCGCACGTGGTCGGTCAGCCACTGGGATCTGGCCTTGCCCGTACCGGCCGACGCGTCGACCAGGCCGCCGGCGGCCCCGACGGCCTTCACCAGACCCTGGGGAACGGTGCCACCCCCGCCCACCAGGACGAGGGACGTCGACGGCAACGGGTCGCCCAGGTAGGCGACGAGCCGGGTGGCGTCGGCGGCGGTCAGGCGCCCGGCGTCGCGGACGACCACCACCCGCCGCTCCACCAGGAACGGCGGCGTCGTGCAGGCGTCGATCACCGCGCCCACGTCGATGCCGTCGGCACCGGGCGCGCCGTGCTCCTCGACCACCAGGCCCGGATCGGCGTCCCCCACCAACCGGGTGACGAGGGCGTGCGCCTCCTGGGCCACGAGGGACGCGTCGTCGCCACGCACCAGGTAGGCGCTGAGCGGACCGGCAGTCGGATCGGCGGTCACGGGGCCCACCGCCTCACGGCGCCCACGGCAGTCCCCGGCGTACCCGGGAGATGGCGGCCAGCGCGTCGCACACCCGCCGATGTCCGGCCACGTCGTGGACCCGCACGATGCGGCAGCCGAGCGACACCCCGAGGGCGGCGGCCCCAAGCGACGCCGGCCCCCGCTGGTCGATGGGGAGGTCGAGAACCACACCGAGGAACGTCTTGTTCGACGCTGACAGCAGCAGGGTGTGGCCGAGACCGGCCAGCTCCGCCGACGCCCGCAGGAGCTCGAGGGACTGGTCGGCCGTCTTCCCCAGGTCGAGGCCGGCATCGAGCACGATGCGCTCGGCCGGGATGCCGGCCGACAGCGCCCTCGCCGCCCGGTCGGCGAGGAACGACCGGACGGCACCGACCACCCCCCCCTCGTAGACCGGCTCGGGGTCGGGCACCCGGGGTGCCAGGCGGATGTGGGTGGCCACCACGGACGCACCCGCTGCCGCCGCTGCCGCCAGGTAGCCGGGGTCAGCGAAGCCGCTGATGTCGTTCCCGACCACCGCACCGGCCGCGTAAGCGGCGGCGGCCACCGACGCCCGCCACGTGTCGACCGACAGGGGGAGATCGAAACGGGTGGCCAGGGCGTCGATGGCGGGGATCACCCGGTCGAGCTCCTCCGCCTCGCCGACCTCGGGCCCCGGTCCGGCCTTGACCCCGCCCACATCCAGCAGGTCGGCGCCGTCGGCCACCAGCACGGCTGCCCGGTCCACCAGATCGCCGAGCCCGAAGGTGAGCCCCTTGTCGTAGAACGAGTCGGGCGTCCGGTTGAGGATGCCCATGACCAGGGCCCGGTCGGTAACGTCGTACGTACGGTCCCCCAGGGACAGGGAGGTGGCAGGTCCGGTGGCGGGAGCGTCCTCGGTGGGTGTGGGCACGGCCCGCACGCTACCGCCGACCGTGCCCGTCGTCGGCTGCCAGATCGGCGGACGTCAGAACAGGCGGCCTCCAGATCGGCGGACGTCAGAACAGGCGGCCGTCAGAACAGGCGGGCGGTGAGTGCCTTGCGGTACCCGGCAGTCCGGGGATCGTCCGGGCCGAGGCGTTCCAGGACGTCGATGTACTCCTGGCGGGCGTCATCGTCGGAGCGGACCCGCTCGAGGAGCCCGGCCAGGAGCTCGTCCAGGCCGTCGTCGGTCACCACGACGTGCTGACCGGCAAGGCGGGCCTCGGCCTGGAGGCGGCGCACCTCGGCCGTTTCGGGCAGGCGGCCGAGCAGGGCCAGTGCCTCGTCCGCCTCCCCGCGGGAGATGAGCAACTGGGCCAGTGCGGTGATCGCCCCGGCATGGTCCCGGTCGATCTCCAGGGCGGCCCGCAGCAGCGCTTCGCCCCCGTCGCCATCGTCGGAGGCGCCGCCATCGCCGCCGCCGGACCCGGCCGCGGCCGCCGCCGCCACCAGTCGGTCGGCTTCGCTCGGCTCGGCGGCCAGGCGGCCGACGAACTCCGACACCACCTGCTCGGGCTGGGCACCGATGAACCCGTCGACGACCTTGCGGTCCACCACCGCGTAGACGGCCGGAATGGACTGTACCTGGAAGCTGCCGGCGATGGCCGGGTTGGCGTCCACGTCCACCTTGGCCAGCGCCACCCGTCCGCCGGTGGCGTCGACCACCCGCTCGATGATCGGTCCGAGGGTCCGGCACGGGCCGCACCACGACGCCCACAGGTCCACCACCACCGGGACTTCGGTGGAACGGTCCAGGACCTCGGCCTCGAAGGTGGCATCGGTGACGTCGACCATGCACCGACGATACCGGGCCGGGACAGGCAGGCGACCGCCGGACCCCGCCCGGGTGGACACGGTCACGGGGTCGCCTACGCACGGTAGCGTCTGGGTATGTCCAGCTCGACCGTTCCCCACGTGGAAGGCATCGACGTCCCCCGCGTCAGCAACTGGCTCGCGTCCTCGATCGAGGGGCTCGTCCCCCCGTTCACCTTCGACCTCATCGCCGGCGGGCGGTCGAACCTGACCTTCCGGGTCACCGACGCAGCCGGCCGCAAGGTGGCGCTCCGCCGCCCGCCCGTCTCCAACGTGCTGCCCACCGCGCACGACATGCGCCGCGAGCACCGGGTGATCTCCGCCCTCGGCCCCACCGACGTCCCCGTCCCCGAGGCGCTGGGCCTGTGCACCGACGAGGAGGTCAACGGAGCCCCGTTCTCGGTGATGTCGTTCGTCGACGGGCTGATCCTGCGCGACGAGGCCGCTGCCGGTACCCTCGACGAGCCGACCCGGCGAGCGGCCGGCGACTCGCTGGTCGACACCCTCGTGGCCCTCCACGGGGTAGACGTGGACGCCGTCGGGCTGTCGGACTTCGGGCGCCACGAGGGCTACATCTCCCGCCAGCTCAACCGGTGGCACACGCAGTTCACCCAGTCGCCGGTGGGGGACGAGCCCGGACCTGCCGTCGTCGACCGCGTCCACGACCTGCTCTCCCGGTCGATCCCCGACCAGCAGGGCGTGGGGATCGTCCACGGCGACTACCGCCTGGACAACACGGTGCTCGACGACCACGGCCGCGTCATCGCCGTCCTGGACTGGGAGATCTGCACGCTGGGCGACCCGCTCGCCGACCTCGGGCTGCTGCTCGTCTACTGGGCCGAGGCGGGCGAGAACGAGGGGGCGCTGCTCGGCGTCACCCCCACCAGCCTGCCCGGTTTCCCGACCCGGGCCGAGATCATCGAGCGGTACGCGGCGGCGTCGGAGCGCGATCTGTCCACCATCCCCTACTACAAGGCGTTCGGCTTCTGGAAGCTCGCCTGCATCCTCCAGGGCGTCACCGCCCGGTACGCGGCCGGCGCGGCTGCCGGCGACCGGAGCGGGACCGGTCAGTTCGCCGACCAGGTGCGCTGGCTCGGCGAGCGCGCCCTGTCCGAGCTGGAGGGGCCGTGAGCCGCCCGGCGCCCTCCGAGCTGTACCAGTGGGAGCCCGGCTGGCCGGCTGCCGCATCGCTCGAGCGCGGCCCCGTCCTCGTCGTCGCCCTCGAGGGGTGGGTCGACGCCGGGCTCGGTGCCTCGGCGGCGTTGAACGACCTGTTGGGCACCAATCCGACCGAGGTGGCGGCCGAATTCGACGGTGAGGAGCTCATCGACCAGCGGGCCAGGCGCCCGATCGCCCGCCTGGCGAACGGGGTGACGACGGAGCTCACGTGGCCGGCCATCAGGCTCGTCTACTCGACCGACCAATTGGGCTCGGACGTCTACTACCTGACCGGACCCGAGCCGGACTTCCGGTGGCGGACGTTCACCACCGCGGTGGTCGACATCGCCCGCACCATCGGCGCCCGCATGGTGGTGGGGCTGGGTGCCTTCCCTGCACCGGCCCCCCACACCCGCCCCGTCCGGTTGGCGTCGACGGCGCCCGAGGCCTCGGCCGAGCTGGCTCGGCGTGTCGGGTTCGTCCAGGGCACCATCGAGGTGCCGGCCGGGATCCAGTCCGTGCTCGAGCTCGCGCTGGCCGACGCCGGCGTACCCGCGGTCGGGCTGTGGGCTCGGGTCCCCCACTATGTGGCGGCCATGCCGTATCCCGAGGCGTCGGCCGCCCTGGTCGACGGGCTGTGCGCGCTCACCGGTCTGGCCTTCGACTCCGCCGCGCTCCACGAAGCGGCGCGCTCCTCCCGCCGGCAGGTGGACGAACTGGTGGCCGGGAACGACGAGCACCGGGACATGGTCCGGCGGCTGGAACAGGCGGTCGACTCGGAGGAGGGCGCCCCCTTCTCGTTCAGCGACGAGGTGCCGAGCGGCGACGAGATCGCCGCGGAACTCGAGCAGTTCCTGCGCAACGAGGACGGCTGACGGCTCGGCACCCGTGGTGGCTCCGGGCCGGTGACGGGCTCAGCCGAGCGGCGGTGCCTGCGCCACGGAGGTGACCACGCCGGGACCGGTCACCGGCTGACGGCTGTGGACCTCGTGCTCGACGAAGACGGCCAGCACGGCGAACGCGACGAGGATCACCATCACCACGGCTACGAGGAGGGCCCACGGCCGGGAACGTTTGGAGCGGGCCGCCTTCCCCCCGGCAATCCCGAGCCCGAGCCCGCCGAGCCCGAGCCCGCCGAGCTCCCCGGCAACCCCGAGCCCGCCCACGCCCGGGCCGCTCCTGCCCATCCCCGACGAGGCACCGGTGAGCGACCGGCTCCGTGCCCCGGCGCCACGCCCACCCACCGGCGAGCCGGCCCGGGCGTTCGGGTGGATGAAGGCGGGGAGCTCGGTGACGATCCGCTGCATCTCGTCGAGGGACGTGGCCGCGGACAGTTCCTGTACCCGCAGCTGGTAGTCGTAGGGGTCGAGCAACTGCCGCTCGAGCGCCTTGTCGAGAAGGGTCAGGTAGCGGACCCGCTCGTCGTCGGAGATGGCTCCCGGCCCGGGGGTCGACCCGACCTGTACGTTCGGGAGCGCTTCGGGCACGGGGGCCGGTCCACCCAGGTCAGACATCGGACGCCCCCTTGTGCACGGGTGAATTCTGCGCCACGGATCGTGGCGGCGCAACCGCAAATCGACGCAGGCAGTGCCGGAATGCCACCGGCGGGTAGCCGGGTTAGCGTACGGCGATGAAGATCGACGGAGGTATCGGATTCGATCCGAGCGGCGTGGTCGACACGGCCCGCGAGCTCGAGGCGGCAGGGTACGCAGGCGCGTGGTCGGCGGAGACGTCCCACGACCCGTTCCTGCCGCTGGCACTGGCCGCGGCGCACACGTCGACGCTCGAGCTGGGGACGGGCATCGCCGTGGCCTTCGCCCGCAACCCGATGAACCTGGCCATGCTGGCCAACGACCTCCAGACGCTGTCGGGCGGGCGCTTCATGCTCGGGCTCGGCTCCCAGATCAAGCCCCACATCGAGAAGCGCTTCTCCATGCCGTGGTCGCACCCGGCGCCCCGGATGCGTGAGCTGATCCTGGCCATCCGGGCCATCTGGGCGGCGTGGGCCGGCGGGGAGCGCCTGGCCTTCCGGGGCGAGTTCTACCGCCACACGCTCATGACCCCCATGTTCGATCCGGGCCCCAACCCCTACGGCAACCCCAAGATCTTCCTCGCCGCCGTGGGCGAGCTGATGACCGAGGTGGCCGGCGAGGTGGCCGACGGTCTGCTCGTCCACGGCTTCACCACCGAGCGCTACCTGCGGGAGGTCACTGTGCCCGCGCTGGAGCGGGGCATGCTGGCCGGCGGCAAGGACCGTGGCGACCTCCAGCTCTCCTACCCGGGGATGGTGGTGACGGGGACGAACGATGAGGAATGGGAGAAGGCCCGCCAGGGCGTCAAGGCGCAGCTCGCCTTCTACGGATCGACCCCCGCCTACCGCCCCGTCCTCGAGCTCCACGGCTGGGGCGACCTGCAGACCGACCTCAACACCCTGTCCAAGCGGGGCGAATGGTCGGCCATGGGCGAGCTCATCGACGACGACGTGCTCAACGCCTTCGCCGTGGTGGCGGACCTGGACGAATTGCCCCGCCGCATCCTCGACCGTTTCGGCGGGCTGGTCGACCGCTTCAGCTTCTACACCCCCTACGAGCTGGACCCCGAGCGGCTCCGGGCACTGCTGGCCGGGTTCGCGTCAGCCGGCTGAGTCTGACTCAGGGGACGAGGTTCACCAGTCGGGGCGGCCGGCTGATCACCCGCGCCGGCGTCGCCCCGGCCAGTGCGGCCTGCACCTTGTCGGACGCCAGCGCGGCGGCGATCGCCTCGTCCTCGCTGATGTCGACGGCCACCTCGAGGCGGTCACGGACCTTGCCCGCCACCTGGACGACCATCGTCACCTGCTCCTGCACGACCAGCGCCGGGTCGGCCACCGGCCAACGGCGCTCGTGGACGTGGTCGCCGTGGCGACGCTCCCACGCCTCGGCGGCAAGGTGGGGAGTCATCGGCGCCAGCAGGAGCAGGAGAGTGTCCACCGCTTCGGCCACCACCTCGGGGTCGCCCCCGTCGCGCGCGAAGGGCTGGAGGAGGTTGACGAATTCCATGCACGCGGCGACGGCCGTGTTGTAGGACCACCGCTCGTAGTCGCCGCTCACCCGGTCGATCAGCCGGTGGATGGCCCGGCGTACGGCACGGGCGGCCTCGGCGTCGGGCGCCGCTGACCCGTCCGCCCGTCCCGCCTGGCCCGCTCCACGCCGGTCGTCGGCGTCACCGACGGCCAGGCGCCACACCCGGTCGAGGAAGCGCCCGCACCCCTCGATGACCTGGTCGGTCTGGTCGGTCCAGTCCACGTCGTCGGCCGGCGGACCGACGAACAGGTGGAAGAGCCGCAGGGCGTCGGCGCCCACCGTGTCGAGGTAGCGCGACGGGGCGACCAGGTTCCCCTTCGACTTCGACATCTTCGTGCCGTCCATCCGAATCATCCCCTGGGTGAACAGGCGGGCGAACGGCTCACGGAGGTCGGCCGGGGCGAGGCCGACGTCGGCCAGCGCCTTGGTAAAGAAGCGGGCGTAGAGGAGGTGGAGGATGGCGTGCTCGATCCCGCCGATGTACTGGTCGACCGGCATCCAGTGACGGACGGTGTCGGGGTCGAAGGGCGCGTCCGGCGTCCACGGGTCGCAGAAGCGGAGGAAGTACCACGACGAGTCGACGAAGGTGTCCATCGTGTCCGTCTCGCGCTCGGCCGGCCCGCCGCACACCGGGCACGTGGCGTGGCGGAAGGTGGGGTGGGCGGCGAGGGGTGACTCCCCCGTGGGGAGGAACTCGACGTCGTCGGGGGCGAGCACGGGCAGCTGGTCCTCGGGCACGGGGACGATCCCGTGGTCGGGGCACGTCACGACGGGGATGGGACAGCCCCAGTACCGCTGCCGGGAGATCAGCCAGTCACGCAGGCGGTAGTTGACCATGCGGGTCCCGACGCCCTGTTCCTCCAGCCAGTCGGTGGCCCGGGCCTTGGCAGTCGGGATGTCGAGGCCGTCGAGCCAGGCGCTGTTGATCTTGGTCCCGTCCCCGGTCCACGCACCGCCGGGTCCGCCGTCGGGGCCGCCGTGCTCGTCCCATCCCTCGGGAGGCTGGACGGTGCGGACCACCGGCAGGCCGTGGGCCTGGGCGAAGTCCCAGTCACGGGTGTCCTCGGCCGGCACGGCCATGATGGCGCCGGTGCCGTAGCCCATGAGCACGTAGTCGGCCACGTAGACGGGGATGGCCGCGCCGGTGAATGGGTTGACGACGCGGCTGCCCGTAGCCGCCCCCCGCTTGGCCAGGCCGCCGCCCTCGGACGTCCGCTCGATCTCACTGGAGCGGGCGGCCCGCTCCCGCAGTTCGTCCACCTCGGCCCGGTGGTCGGGGGTGGTCAGCTCGTCGACGAGGGGGTGCTCCGGTGCCACCACCGCGTAGGTCATGCCGAAGGCGGTGTCGGGGCGGGTGGTGAAGACTCGCAGCGCCAACGCCGGACGTCCGTCGGAGCCGTCCCTGCCCTCGACGGGCAGGTCGAACTCAGCCCCCTCGGAGCGGCCGATCCAGTTGCGCTGCATGGTCTTGACGCGTTCGGGCCAGTCCAGCTCGCCCAGGCCGGCCAGCAGCTCGTCCGCGTAGTCGGTGATGCGGAGGAACCACTGCTCGAGGTCCCGCTTCTCCACCAGGTCGCCCGAGCGCTCGCAGGTGCCGTCGGCCAGCACCTGCTCGTTGGCCAGGACCGTCTGGCACCCGGGGCACCAGTTGACCGGGGCGTTGGCCCGGTAGGCGAGGCCGGCGGCGAGGAAACGCTGGAAGATGACCTGGTTCCAGCGGATGTACTCCGGGTCGTGGCTGCGGATCTCCCGGCGCCAGTCGTAGACGGCGCCGAGCGAGGTGATCGACGCCTTCAGCTCGGCGATGCGGGCGTCGGTGAACTCGCGGGGATGGGTGCCGGTGCGGATGGCCGCGTTCTCGGCGGGCAGCCCGAACGAGTCGAACCCGAACGGCGAGAGCACGGCGTGGCCGAGCATGGTGCGGTGGCGGACGAGCAGGTCGCCGAAGGTGTAGTTGCGCACGTGGCCCATGTGGGCCGGCCCCGACGGGTAGGGGTACATGGTGAGCACGTACCACGGGGGGCGGGGGTCGCCGGCGTCCACCTCGTAGGTGCCGTGTGACGCCCAGTACTCCTGCCACTTCCGCTCGATGGAGACGACGTCGTACGCACGGGCCATGGGGGCAGATCGTACCGGCGGGCGGCAGGGGCTCCGGGTGGGCCTCGGCGAGGGCCACCCGTGATCGTTGGCGCGGGCCCAGCAGTGGTCCCAGGAGTGGGCCTGCCTGGGCCCGGTCGTCCGGGCCGGATCAGGCCGACGTGGTCCCCACGGCGCCTCCGGCTCCCGAGCCTCCTCCGATCCCCGAGCCGCCTCCGATTCCCCCCAGGAGCGTGTGCAGGACCGACGAGCCGCTGACTGTCTGGCTGGCCGGCGGGGGGGTCACCATCACCGGAGCGCCGTAGGCGCTGAAGGCCACCGTCTCGGTGAACACCGGGAGCGGTCCCGAAGGGGCCAGCGATCCGAGTACCGATCCCAGCTGAGCGTGGGACAGGTCGACCGTGAACTGGACCTGGCGCAGGTAACCATCAGTGCCGACCCACACAGTGACCGGGATCGAGGTGACACCGAGTGCGGAGACAAACTTCCGGGCCGCTGTGGCCAACCTGGGCCGATGGCTGGATGCGGCCTGAGCCTCGATCTCGGCCATGCTGATCACTGCCCTGTACTCGGTCGTCGCCACACCGCCGAGCGAGGGTGTGCCCACCTTCGTGACGGTCGAGGCGTGGGAGGCCAGCAGGCGCAGCAGGTCGGACGGGTTGCCAAGCGCGGTGTCGGTCAGCGACAACCCGGACGCCGCAGTCCCCGACCGCTCCGGGAGGGAGAGCCACGCCTTTCCCCCGGTCACGGCGGACATGGCAGGGATGTCGAGGTACACGGTTGTGCCGTCGGCCACGACGGTCACCGTCGCAGGCCCGGACGAGCCGGACGGGCCGGACGAGCCACCGATCCCCGTCACCTGCAACGACGCCGTTCCCGTGCGCGCCTGCACGTCGACACTGGCCTGGCCGGTCAGGTACGTGGTCGACGCCCCGCCGGTCTCGCCCGCCACGGAGACCGATGCGTGGAACGTGTGCACACTCGCCGTCGTCCTCGACGCGGTGGCGAGCTCCCCCGCCAAGGCGGACGCGCCTGTGGCCGGAGCCTTCAGTGCCGAGGTGGTCGGCGGGCCGCTGCACGCGCTCGCCACCATGGCGACAACCAGGCCGGCGCCCACCAGACCGGCGGCAGGGACCCTGGCCATGCCTTCGACGCCGTGGCCTGGCCCTCGGCCTCGCCGGTCCCCTCGGTCTCGTCTCACAGCTCGCCCCCTCGTCGTACCCGCGACATCCCGGGCACCCCGGCGGACCCGAACGTCCGCCTCCGGCAAGCGTAGCCACGGCGGCGATCCCCATCTGGGCCGCGCGTGAACGGTCACGGCCTGGTGGGTCGCTGGTCCGACCGGTCGGAGACGGCACCCAGCCGACCCGGCGACGGGACGCCCGTCTGGCCGAGGGGCGCCCGTCCGGCGAGGAAGCACCCCGTCCGGCGAGGAAGCACCCCGTCCGGCGAGGAAGCCTCCCCGTCCGGCGGGGGCTCGCGTCACTGCTAACGTGTCGGTCGCCTTCGGGGGCGTAGCTCAGCTGGTAGAGCGCTTGACTGGCAGTCAAGAGGTTCGTGGGTTCGAGTCCCATCGCCTCCACTCGAAGTCGCAGGTCACACGGCCTGGACGCGGATCGTCGCCCGGCTCGGATCCTGCCAGGGCTGTCCACCGCCACTCGCAGGATCCAGGCCTTCCCGTCGGCTCAGCATCGGCGGGACACACTTGTCGTCGATGGCCCGAGCGAGTGTCAACGGCGTCGAGCTGTACTACGAGGTCCACGGCACCGGTCCGGTCCTGTTGCTCATTCCCGGGCTCGGAGCCGACACTCGCCTCTTCGCCGGGATCGTCCCACCGCTGGCGAGGACCTGTCAGGTGGTCTCGTTCGATCCCCGCGGCGCCGGACGGAGTGAGAAGCCACCTGGCCCGTACACCATCGAGCAGATGGCCGACGACGCTGCAGGGCTCCTCGACGCACTCGGGATCGACCGGGCCGTCGTGGTCGGCTACTCCATGGGCGGGCGGATCGCCTTGAGCCTCGCGCTGGACCATGCTGCACGCGTCCGCCGGCTCGTACTGGCCGCCACCGGCGCCAGCACGCAACCCACACGCCTTCTCAGCCGCCGCTGGCTGGCGCTCGAGGTCCAGAGCCGGATCCCCACGCCCGGGGCGAGACAGCCCCGGTGGGCGTGGGAGTTCCAGCGCCGTGCGTCGGCCTCCTACGACGCCACCGCTCGATTGGGCGAGATCACCGTTCCCACTCTCATCCTTCATGGCCGGTCCGACCACATGACGCCTCTCGCCCAGGCGGCCGCGATGCATGCGGCGATCGCCGATTCGGCCTTGGTGGAGGCCCCGGGTGGGCACCTCTCGCTCATCACCCGGGAGCGGCGCCGCTTCGTCGAGGAACTGTCCACCTTCGTAGCGGGCTGAACGACTCCCCTGCCAGGGCCGTTCCCGACCAGGAGAGAGAACGGCACTCCGCCCGCTTGGCCGGTCCCACGGCGAACAAGTGGCGTGCTCAACACCGAGTGCGGTGGGCACGCCACAGGTGGCCCACGACAGGACACCCCTGGCACACCCGTCGCCTCACGCCTACGCTCAGATGGTGACTCGGCGGAGGCTCACGGCTGCACGTCAATGGGGTCGGGGGGTCGTCAACCGCGCGTGCCAGCCCGGCTTCGGGATGGCACTCGCCGTCCTCCTCTTCGTCCTCCAGCCATTGCTGCCGACGACAGGAGAGGCAGCCCACGTCGTCCACGTACTCCTCTGGGTCATCGCCGGTGTCCTCATGATCGGCATGGTCGTCTGGACCGCAGGCCTCTGGAAGGTCCCGTCTGCCGACGCCTCGGTCGAGCCACAAGTGGAGCTCCCCGGATTCGACACGCTCGCAGGCGCCCCCATCGACACGCTCGCAGGTACCGCCGTCGACGCGCCCGCGATCGAGATCGAGCTGCCCGCTGCGGCAGCTCCGTATGCGCCACCCGCCGTCGAGCCGGCGTTCCGCTTCGACATGGCTGCACCCACTGGGTTCCCGCGTCCGGGCTCGGGTTCGGGGGTGGGCATCAGCACCCGGCTCTTCGGGCGCCGGATCCTCGACTAACTCGCCGGTCCCGCGGGCGGACGGACCGCAACAGCCCGTCCGGCACCTCCTACTGCGCCCGGCATGGCCCACGGCGACGCGGAGCACGGGGGGCGCGGTGTACGGCGGGCGCGGTGTACGGCGGGCGCGGAGCGCCGCTGGCAACCGCCACCAACGGTCGCCAGCGAGCGCTCCTGCCCACTCGACGTTCTTGCCGGTGCGGATCCAACGGGGACCCGCACCCGTCGGGCGGCTACAGGTGCACGGTCACACCACCCGAGAACGCCGAGTCGTGGAGCTCGAGGCTCACGATCTGATCGCCAGCAGGGATCTGGAACGGAACGATGGCACTGATGGTGATGCCAGGGTTGACCTGCGTGTCGTCATTGGCACCACTCACGTAGATCGCGCCGTTCGAGTCCGCGCTGAACTTGTGGCCTGCGGCATCGAACGCGTACTGGTTCTCGGCGAAGAAGGTCTGGGCACTTCCCTTGTCGTCCGTGACCGACATGGTCACCAGGCACTCCTGCGCCCCTGCGGGGACCGTCTCACCCACTCCGTCCGGGTTCACCGCTGCGGCCGCGTTCGCTCCACACGACATGCCGTTCACCACGAAGGCGAAGTCACCGTCCTTCACCGTGCGGCCGATCTGGGAGGCCTGCGTGGTGGGTGGTGCGGTGGTCGTCCCCGCATGGCCGCCGGCAGGTGACGGTGACGGCGATGTCGCCGCCGCTGCCGAGGTCGGCTTCGGACCTGCGGTCGATGAGGACGCGGTGCCGCTCGTGGTCGACGAGTGCGTCCCCGAGGCGGAGGACACTGCAGCGATGACGATCAACGCCACGATGCCCACGATCACCCACCTGAGGACGTGGCGCCGCTTGGGCACCCCGGGTCCGTTCCCCGGAACGACTTGACCGACGCCTCCGTGCGGACCCAATCGTGCCGGGTACCCTCCCGGTGCAGCCTCCGGCGCGTACCACTTCCCATCAGTTGCCTGCCACCATCCGGGGCCCTGCGATGTGTCACTCATTGTCCTCCGCCTTTCTGCCTTGTTGGCCGAATGTTGTTGTGCCGGCAGCATGGAGGACGGGTGTGACGGTCATCGGTGAGGGGTCCCCGGCATGAAGCCGGAACTGACCGCGCATATACGGCGGACCAGGGAGATCGTCGCCCTCGTGCCGGAACGGAACCAAGGAGCAGCACTCAGGAACGGGCGACGCCGGCCGCTCGAATGACGGCTACGACCGTTCCGGGTCAGGCGGGGTCGACAGGGTCAGGCGGGGTCGACAGGGTCAGGCGTGATCGACAGGGTCAGGCGGCGCATCGGCGTCGGACGGAGGCGGCCAGTAGCCCGGGACGGGCGGCAGCTCCAACGGTTCGTCCGGGTCCTCGTCGAGCAGGTCGCCCATGACGAACATCGCCGCCTTCATCGACTCCTCGCCGTAGCGCGCAGCCCATTCCGCTCCCTGCTCGCGTACCGACTCCTCCCAGATCGGCACCCATTCGTCGGGAAGCTTCACCGGACCACCTCCTCGGACGGGATCGCTCGTCGACGGCAGGCAGCGATCCGGCCACCGCTCCTGCTCGCGACCATGTCATCACGGAGGTGCGACAGTCGCTCACACCTGCCCGTCGAAGGCGTGCCGCATCCTTTCCGACCTGGGCCCCGGCATCCGAAGCGAGAGCCGGGCGATGGCCGGGCACATCGGATGGCCCGTCAGGGCCGCCCGTTCAGCAGGGCTTGGGGTCGAACGCCGGGACGGTAGGCACGCCCACCTGACCCGAGCCCGATGCGGCGGCGACGTTTGCGGCTGCGGGGCCACGCATTGGCTCCAGCACGCCTGCCGACGCGCCCGCCACCGGCGCAGTCGTCGAGCCCGACGCTGCCGCCGCGCCCGCCACTGACGCGGTCGTCGAGCCCGACACCGCCGAGCCCGGCACGGACGCCGCCGGCGCCGGGATGGGCTGGCCGGTTGCGTCGAGCGGCGGCGTCGACGCCTGCTGTGGCGCTGTCCCGAGGAAAGACGCGATCGTCTGGGCCGCCTGTGGCTGGTCGACCACCTCGATGTCCTCGCCGTAGGGGGCGTAGTAGCCGCCACTCGTGGGGAGCAGGTAGTTGGTCAGGGCCGATCCGCTGAAGGCGTGGTAGCGGGTGGCCAGAGCGAGGAGTGCACTCGCCGACATGCCGGAGTCCATCTCCACGTCGTGGGTCATCGAGGCGATGAACGACGCCGCCCGGATCGGGTTGTAGGTCGACTTCGCCTTGTCGACGACCGCCTCGATCACCAGGTTCTGCCGCTGGATCCGGCCCAGGTCACCGCTCCCGTCGCTCTGCCACGACCCGTTCACCAGGTACTCGAAATGGCGGGACCGTGACAGCGACAGTGCCTGGGCGCCGTTCAGCGTCTGGCAGCCGGTGGTCGGAAGGTTCAGGCCCGAACAGCTGCTGTAGACGCCGTTCCCGTTGCAGTCCCCGTAGTCGCGCACCGGCTGGGGGACGTCCATGGAGATCCCCCCGAGGGCGTTGACCGCGTCCATCAGCCCGAAGAAGTTGATGGAGATCCAGTGGCTGATGGGGATGCCGAAGGTGTTCTGGATGGTGGTCACCAGGCTGTCCGCTCCCCCGTTGAAGGCGGCGTTGATCTTGTTGACCGTCGACACCTGCGTCCCCTTCGGCATGCCCGACAGGGTGACGAACGTGTCCCGGGGGATCGACAACGTCGAGGCGGTGCCGGCGGCCGGGTCGACGTGGACGATCTTGATGGTGTCGCTCCGCTGGCCGGCCGCGTTCGATGCGCTACCGAACTGCTGGGCCTGGGCCGCGGTCTCCCCCTGGCGGGTGTCGGAACCGATGACGAGGACGTTGTAGGGCTGGCCGCCCACCACCGCTGCGCACTCGGGGCAGGGCTGGGTGTGGACCTGGGCCCACTCGTAGCGGAAGTAGCCGTAGCCGATCCCCACGACGACGAGGAGGAGGGCGAGGAGGATGATCACCCCCCGGAGCAGGCGCTCGGGAAGCGACCGCCGCCGCTTCGCTGCCCGCCGGGCCCGCCGGCGCGCCTGGCGGCTCGAGGGGATCGGGACGTCGCCGCCCAGGATCGGACCGGAGAACTCCTGACCGGCCGGGCCGTGGTGCGAGTCGCCACCACCCGACCGACCCGCACCCCCGCCGGCGCGCCGGCGGGGTGGCCCGTGAGGGTCTTCGGGGAAGCGGTTCGGCGTACGGGGTGGCGTCATCGGGGCGAGGGCACGGGCTGCGGCGCGGAGTGGCACCCGGGCGGGGGCAGCTTTCCGGTGGCAGCCGCCACCGTGCTGCTCACCATGATCTCATGGCCCGACCGGTTGACGGCGCCACCCCCGTCTCTCCCCGGACCCCGGCGGGCGCCCGTTCAACTGGCGGGGTACGCCGCCGCGAACGCTGTCAGGCTGGCCTTGCACACCGAGCTCGCCGACGCCGGCAGGGTGCAGGTGGATGTCCACGCGCCCCGGGCCCTTGCGGACGACCACGTCATCACCCCCTGCACGGGGTACGGCCCACCACCGCTGGTGGCCCCGGTGCCGGAAGGCAGCCCGGTCACGCCGGCGGGGACGGCGAACCACACCTCGGTCGCCGACGTGCGGGTGACCTTGACCTGAGGCGACAATGTGGCGCACGGGACCTTCGGGTCGTATGCATGGAGGGCGGTGAGCGCGGCCGGGAACAGCGGGCATGCCTGGCTCAACGTGCAGCCCACACAGGCCGATGTCTGGCTGGCCACGATCCCCTGAGCCGGGAGCTGCTGTCCGCTGGTGGGGATGGTCGTCCCCGTGGGTGCAACCATCACCCAGCCCGACCCGTCCGCGCCGATCAGGGCACGACAGGTCCACGTCCGGGGAGCGATCACCATCATGACCGCCTGGGTGTCGGAGAAGGCGGCGAAGGTGGAGACCTGGCCGGTGACGTTCGCCGGCACCGTCGCCTGCACGGTGAGCGGAAGCGGCGCGGTCGTCGACGTGGGGATCCCGAAGGACGTTGCGCACGGCTCGACAGAGAGATGGACCACCGTCGTCGACCCGGGGGGCGCTGTGGTCGTGCTGGCAGGAGCCGACGTTGGCGGGACCGACGAGGTCCGGGTGCCGGTGGTCGACGTCGACGAGCGGGTGGCATTGCCCGAGCTCCCGCACGCGGCCACCCCGACCGCCAGCACCACGACGGCCGCCATGGCCGCCATGGTGCCCCTCCGGCGTGCCGGAACCCGGTCTCGCCCTGCGCCGACAAGGCTCGTGGCGGACGCCCCGCCGAGGAACGCCCCGCCGCGCTCGTTCCCACCACTGGTCGCCACAGACATCGAAGCCGCCTCCCTCACCCCGATCGGACCGCCCCATCGACCCGATCACGCCGCCCGCAAACCTAACCGGCCGGCAACGCTCGCAGCCGGACACCCACCGGAACCCTGGAGGCCAATGATCGTCGATCCACCACCGTCGGGGTTCGCTCCCAGCCGCCGCTAGCGTGGTGGTCCAGACCACCGAGGAGGCCCCACCCCACCATGGACTCGTGCCACGCATGCGAACCTGCTTCCCGGCGGGTGGCACGGCGGACGGGGGGGCGACGTCCGTGACCACCCCTCCGCAGGCGGTGCCGGTGGCCCCCCCCATCCGGTTGACGCCCGGCGTCGCGGCACCGGCCCCCGCGCCCGGCTCCGCCCCCCAGAAGATGCCCTTCCACGTGCTGGCCAAGCCCACGGGCGCCATCTGCAACCTCGACTGCACCTACTGCTTCTTCCTGTCCAAGGAGGAGCTCTACCCGGGCGACCGCTTCCGCATGCCGGACGACCTGTTGGAGCTGTACCTGACGCAGCTCCTCGAGTCCGAGCCGGACGGGGACGTCACCGTGGCCTGGCAGGGCGGCGAGCCGACGCTGATGGGGGTGGAGTTCTTCCGGCGGGTGGTGGAGACGGCCGAGCGCCTGCGGCGGCCCACGCAGCACCTCCACCACACCATCCAGACGAACGGGACCCTGCTCACCGACGAATGGGCGACGCTGCTGGCCGAGCACCGGTTCCTGGTCGGCGTCAGCATCGACGGGCCGCCCGACCTCCACGACCGCTACCGGGTCGACAAGCACGGCCGCCCCAGCTCGGAGCGGGTCCTGCGGGGCCTGGAGCTCCTCCAGCGCCACGGCGTCGACGTGAACATCCTCTGCACCGTCCACGCCGGCAACCAGGACCACCCCTTGGAGGTCTACCGGTACTTCCGCGACGACCTGGGTGTCGGCTTCATCCAGTTCATCCCCATCGTGGAGCGGATCGAGTCTGCCCGCGACGCGGCCGAGCAGGCGGTCGCCCGTGAAGCGGCCGAGCAGGCGGCGACCAGCGCGGGTACGAACGGGATGCACGGCCCGGACGGCCCGGGGTCAGGCGCCCCCGTCACCGACCGGTCCGTCGACCCCGAGGCCTGGGGGAGGTTCCTCACCACCGTCTTCGACGAGTGGTTCCGCAACGACATGGGGGACGTCTTCGTCCAGCTCTTCGACGCCTCGCTGGCCGCCTGGTGCGCCATCCCCTCACCCATGTGCATCTTCTCCGAGACGTGCGGCCGGGGGCTCGCCCTCGAGCACAACGGCGACGTCTACAGCTGCGACCACTTCGTCGAGCCCGAGCACCTGCTGGGCAACATCCGCACCACGCACCTGGCCGACCTGGTCAGCTCCCCGGCCCAGCGGGCCTTCGGCCAGGCCAAGGCGGACTCGCTCCCCCAGATGTGCCGGTCGTGCGACTTCCGCTTCGCCTGCCACGGCGAGTGCCCGAAGAACCGGATCATCACCACCCCCGACGGCGAGGCCGGGCTCAACTACCTGTGCGCCGGGTACCTGGCCTTCTGGAAGCACGTCGACGGCCCCATGCGCCTCATGGCCCGCCTGCTCGCCGCCGGCCGCCCGGCCACCGACGTGGCCGCCGTGATCGCCGCTGCCGGCCGTAACGACCCGTGCCCGTGCGGCAGCGGCCGGAAGGCCAAGCTCTGCCATCAACGATGACCACGCCACACACTGTTGACCGCCCATCCCGAGGATGACCCGGTACCCCCGGCGATGACCATCTCCGGCACCGCCCGAACCCCCAGCACCGGCCACACCACCGGCACCGGCCGCACCGCCCGAACCCCCAGCACCCCAACGAGAGGACGCCCATGACCGTCGCCTTCGTCCACGGCAACCCGGAGACGGCCGCGGTGTGGGGTCCGCTCCTCGCCCGCCTCGCCGAGATGGGGCGGCACGACACCGTCACACTGTCGCCGCCCGGGTTCGGTGCCCCCGTGCCCGACGGGTTCGGCGCCACCAGCGACGACTACCTCGAGTGGCTCGCCGGGGCGCTCGCCGCACTGGGCGCGCCCGGCGTGCCCGTCGACCTCGTCGGCCACGACTGGGGGGGCGGTCACGTCATCCGCCTGGCCTGCACCCGCCCCGACCTGATCCGGTCGTGGGCCAGCGACATCGGCGGTTGCTTCGCCCCGGACTACGTCTGGCACGACCTGGCCCAGGTGTGGCAGGCGGACGGCGCCGGCGAGGAGGCGGTGGCCGCCATGGTCACCCTGCCCCCGGCCGAGCGGGCCGCCGTGCTCGAGGGTGCGGGCATGACGCCCGAGGTGGCGGCCGACGTGGCCGCCAACATCGACGAGGCGAACGCCCGGTGCGTGCTCTCCCTCTACCGCTCGGCGGCGCAGCCGGCCATGGCCCGGTGGGGCGAGCTGCTGCCCCACGCCGCGGCCCGGGCCGGTCTGGTCATCATCCCGACGGCCGACCCGTACACGGGTGGGCCCGACCGCGCCCGGTGGGCTGCCGGCCAGGCCGGTGCCCGCATCGCCGAGCTGCCCGACCTGGGCCACTGGTGGATGCTCCAGGACCCTGCCGCCGGGGCTGCCGTGCTCGAAGCGTTCTGGACCACGCTGAGCTGAGACGCTGGGCTGAGACGCTGGGCTGAGACGCTGGGCTGAGCGGCCACCCGGCGGGCGACGTCGCGTGCCGGTCAGGCGGGGCGATCCCCGGGGGCGAGCCCGTGGAGGAGGGTGTCCGCCATGAAGAGCTGCAGCTCCGACCACTCGAGATCCGTCGGGCTCACCTCCGCCAGCTCCAGGCTCACCATGCCGTGCATGGCCGCCCACAGGCACGCCGCCAGCATCCGAGCGTCGACGGGCCGGGCGGCGCCGAGGTCGATGGCCCGCTTCACCCGCACGGTGAGCGCGTCGAGCGCCCCGAGGGCCACGGCACGCGACGGGTCTGACGGCTCGAAGTCGGGCACGGCCCGGTCGAACATCACCGCGTAGTACGTGCGGTGGTCGCGGGCGAACGTCCGGTAGACCTCGGCGCACTGGTAGAGGTCGGCAACGGGATCGTCGGTCACCGGGACGGCGTCGAGGGCGGCACTGAGGTGGCTGAAGCCCTCGGCGTACAGGGCGTCGAGCACGCCCTCCTTCCCGCCGAACCCCGAGTAGACGATCATCGTCGAACAACCGGCGGCGGCGGCCAGCCCCCGGACGGTGAGCGCCTTCGGGCCACCCTCGGTCAGGAGCACGCCCGCGGCCCGCAGCAACGAAGCCTTGAGGTCCCCAACCGCGGCTCGGCGGGAGCGCCGGGCGTCGTGGCGGGAGTCACCGTGCGCTTCGCGTGCCGCGCCGGCGGCGACGGGTGTGCGCTTGGCCGGCCGGCGTGCCGGGCCCCGCGGGCGTCCCCGGCCTCGGGGCGGGGGGCTGGTTGCCCCATACTCGGTCCCGTGCTCGACGCCGTGCTCGGCCTCGTGCTCGACCCCATGGAGAGCCCCACCTGCGTCCTCCAGTTCGGCTGGGCCGGACGCTCCCTCGGCAGCGTCCGGTTCTTCGATCACGTCGCCGACCGTCGGTTCCCGACCTGCATCTCGCCGGGTGGGGCCTGCCCCGGCCCCCCGGTGAGTTCCCCTGGACGACGTACCCGTCCGGCCTCCGGACCGATCACCCGCCCGTCCTCCGGACCGAGCCCCGCCCCCGGCCCGATCACCGGTCCGATCACGGGCCCCGCCACCGGTGCGATCCCCAGCCGGATCCCCAGGCCGATCCCTGTCGGGGCCCTCCCCCGCACCCGTCCCGGCACGGCCGACCCGGCTGCGCGAACCGTCAGGAGCGCGCCGGCGCCCGGAGGAACCACCGCTCCTGGTCGAGCCGCCGCCCCCCGTCATCCCCTGCCCCCCCAGCGCGCTGACCTCGTCATGTTGACATCGTACCCCCGTTCCGATAACACTGTTATGCATAACAGCGTTATTGCACCGTTATTGGAGGTCCTGATGCCCTACCGCTCTGCCCGGCGCCGCGCTGCCATCCTCGTCACCCTGTGCCTGTCCGTCTTCCTCATCGTCGTCGACAACACCATCGTCAACGTCGCCCTCCCCACCCTGGTGCGTGATCTCGGCGCCACCACCAGCCAGCTCCAGTGGATCGTCGACGCCTACACCCTCGTCTTCGCCGGACTGCTGTTGGCCGCGGGGACGATGGGCGACCGCCTGGGACGCAAGGGCGTGCTCATGGGCGGCCTGGCCTGGTTCGCCTTCATGTCGTTCGCCGCGTCGCGGACGACGTCGGCCTCGGAGCTGATCGCCACCCGCGCCCTCATGGGGGTGGGGGCGGCCCTGATCTTCCCGGCCACCCTGGCCATCCTCGTCAACGTCTTCACCGAGCCACGGGAACGGGCCCGGGCCATCGCCCTGTGGGCCGCCACCGGCGGAGTGTCGGTCGCCCTCGGACCCGTGACCGGCGGTGCCCTCCTCGAGCACTTCGCCTGGGGCTCCGTCTTCCTCGTGAACGTCCCGGTGGCGCTGGTCGCACTGGTCCTGGTCGGCATCCTCGTGCCCACCTCCCGCGACCTCGACGCTCCCCCGCTCGACGCGAAGGGGCTCGTCCTGGCCGTCGGTTCCGTCGGGCTGCTGGTGGCCACCATCATCGAGGCGCCCGACTGGGGATGGGAGGCGCCCCTCACCATCGCCGGATTCGCCGGCGCCGCCGCGCTGCTGGCCGCCTTCGTCGGGTGGGAGCGGCGTGCCCCCCACCCCATGCTCGACGTCTCCGTGTTCGGTGACCGGCGTTTCAGCGCGGCCAGCCTGGCCATCACCGGGGCGTTCTTCGCCCTGTTCGGCTTCGTCTTCACCGTCACCCAGTACTTCCAGTTCGTGCGTGGCTACTCGACCCTGTCGGCCGGTGCCCACACCGTGCCCTTCGCCCTGTTCACCGCGGTGAGCGCTCCGCTCTCCCCCGTCCTCGTCCGGCGCCTCGGCACCAACCGGGTGGTCGCCACCGGGCTGGCGTCCATGGCCGCCGGATTCGTGGTGGCCGCCGTCACCTCGGCGAACAGCTCGTACGGGATCATGGTCCTCGCCATGTTCTTCATGGGCACCGGGCTCGGACTGGTGATGGCGCCCGCCACCGACTCCATCATGGGGTCACTGCCCCCCGAGCGGGCCGGGGTCGGTTCGGCCGTCAACGACACCACCCGCGAGCTGGGCGGCACCCTGGGGGTGGCCGTGGTCGGCAGCGTCTTCGCCTCTCGCTACGGGGCCGGGATCGTCCACGGGCTGGGAGCGCTGCACGCCCCGGCGCGGGCCATCTCCATCGCCCGCCAGTCGATCGGCGCAGCCGACGTCGTGGCCGCCCACGCTCCGACTCCGGCAGCGGCAGAGACCGTCCGCTCCATCGCCGCCGGGTCGTTCATGTCCGGGTTCCACGCCGGCTCCGTGGTCGCCGCGGCGGTGGCGATCATCACCGCGGTGGCCGCCCTCGTGCTGCTCCCCCGCCACGTCGGCGGCCCGGCCAGCCGTCCGGAACGTGCCCTCGAGGGCGCACCGGCAGGCGAGGGCGTGGACGGGCGGGCACCGGCGGAGGGTGAAGCCCAGGCGGAGGCGCCCGGCGCCGGCGATCGCCGCCAGCTCGAGCCCGCCTCGAGCGACTGACGTTCGCCGGGGGCCTGGGGCTCGCTGACCGCCGCTGACGTTCGCCGGGGACCCCGGGGTTCCCGGGGCTCTCCCCACCGACCCGGTGGGTACGCTCGAGTCGTGGTACCCGCGCTCGAGGTCTTCCGGCAGGGCGGGCGCCGGCGCCCCGTCGCCGGCGCCGTCGTGGCAGCGGTGCTGGTGGCCGCAGTGGCCGCGGCGATGGTCCCCCTCCGTGACCACCTGAGCGTGGCCACCACGGCACTGGTCCTGGTCATCCCAGTGGTGGTCGGCGCGGCGACGGGAGGCGCGGCCGCTGGGGCGGTGGGGACGATCCTCGGGTTCATCGTCTACGACTTCGTCTTCATCCCGCCCTACTACACGCTCTCCGTGGGGGCCGGTCAGAACTGGGTGGCGCTCGGGGTCTACGTCGTGGTGACGGCGGTGGTGACCCGTGTCGTCGTCTCCGTCGAGCGGGCCCGCTCCGACGCCCAGCAACGCGCCATCGAGGTCCGGCGCCTCTTCGACCTGTCCGAGCTCCTCGTCCGCGACACCGATGTGCCCCAGCTCCTGGGGCACATCGTCGAGGCCATGCGGTCCGCGTTCGATCTCGGGGGCGCCGCCCTCCTCCTCCCCGACGGCGACCGCCTGGCGCTGGCGGCATCGGCCGGCACGCCCCTCACCGACCAGGAGCTGGGCGCGCTCGCTCCGGGGGGGACCACCCCCGTGCCGCTCGAATCGGGGCCCGAGGTGGCCGGTGGCATCCGGGCGCTGCCCCTCTCCGTGTCGGGCCAGGCCATCGGTCTCCTCGTGCTGCGCGGCCTGCGGGGCCGGGCCCAGGACCACGAGCCGGTGCGGGCGTTCGCCAACCATCTCGCCCTCGCCTTGGAGCGGGCCGACCTGCGGGAGCAGGCGTTGCGGGCACAGGTCCTCGAGGAGGTGGACCGCCTGCGGCGCTCGCTGGTCGGCGCCGTCTCCCACGACCTGCGCTCCCCCCTCGCCACCATCAAGGTGTCGACGACCACCCTCCTCGATCCCGCTGCTCCCGTGACCACGGCCGAGACGACCGAGCTGCTGGGTCTGATCGACGCACAGGCGGACCGGCTCGACCGCCTGGTGTCGAACGTCCTCGACGTGACCCGCATCGAGTCCGGCACCCTCGAGCTGCGCCGCGAGGCCACGCCCGTCCACCAGCTCCTGGCTGAGGCGCGGGCCGTCCTCGGCGGATCGGCCGAGCTGGACCGGGTCGAGTGGCGGGCGCCGGCCGGCCTGCCCGAGGTGGACGTCGACCCGGTGCTCGCCTGCCAGGTGGTGGCCAACCTGGTCGACAACGCCACCCGCTACGCGCCCGAGGGGACGCCCGTGGTCGTCGACGCCACCCTCGCCGGTGGCGGCCTGGTGGAGCTGGCCGTGACCGACGCCGGTCCCGGCGTGGACCTCGACGGAGCCGCCGACCTCTTCCGCATGGTCAACAAGAGCGAGGCGGGCGGGCGGGGCGGGCTGGGCCTGGCCATCGCCCGTGCCTTCGTCGAGGCGCACGGTCAACGCATCTGGGTCGAGCGGGGTGCCGGGGGGCTGGGGGCCCGGTTCGCGTTCACCCTGCCGGTGGCCACCTCCCGGCGGGCGGGCTGAGGCATGTCCTCGATCCTGGTCATCGACGACGACCGGGCCCTGCTGCGCGCCCTCCAGGTCGGGCTGGTGGCTCGGGGCCACCAGGTGGTGCTGGCCGCCTCCGGGGAGGAGGGGCTGTCGCGGGCCGCCCTCTCGCAACCGGATCTCGTCGTGCTCGACCTGGGCCTCCCCGACCTCGACGGCCTGGACGTGTGCCGCCGCATCCGGCAGTGGAGTGACGTGCCCATCATCGTCCTCTCCGCCCAGGGCCTCGACGCCCGCAAGGTGGCCGCTCTCGACGGCGGAGCTGACGACTACGTGACCAAGCCGTTCTCGATGCTCGAGCTCGAAGCGCGCATCCGGCGCCACCTGCAGCGCCACGAGGCCGCCGTCCTACCGGGAGCCGCCGACGGGAGCGTGATCGAGGTGGGTGACCTGGAACTCGATCTCGTCCACCACCAGGCCTCCGTGGCCGGCGACCCCGTCGCCCTCACCGCCCGCGAGTTCGACCTCCTCGCCTACCTGGCCCGCCATGCGGGCAAGACGTGCACCCACCAGATGATCCTCGGCCACGTCTGGGGCGCCGAGTACGGCAGCGAGTCCGACTACCTGCGCGTCTACGTCTACCGGCTGCGCCGCAAGCTCGGCGATGCAGAGGGCCGGCGCCTGCGCACCTCGCCGGGGATCGGCTACACGCTCGTCCCCGGCTGAGCACCACCGCGCCACCCGAGCCGGGCGCCACCCGAGCAGGGCACCACCCGAGCAGGGCACCACGGGGGCCACCGGTGCCACGGGGCCCAGGCGGGCAGGGCACCACCGGGAGCCCGTTCACGGATTGTTCACGCCCCCGGCCCCGCCGTCCACCCGCCGTTCACGGGACGGGGCGCACACTCGACCCATGGGTGATCTGATCGCCGTCATCGGGACCGTGGTGTTCGTGGTCGTCATGCTCGCCTTCGTCAAGGGGCTCGAGCGGCTGTGACCGTCACCCAGGGCCTGCTCCTCGCGCTGTCGGTCGCCATGTTCGGCTTCCTCGTCGCCGCCCTCATCAAGCCCGAGTGGTTCTGACGTGGGGTTCGCCTGGACGCTGGTCGCGCTCGCCGTCGTGCTGGCCCTGGCGTGGCGGTTCCTCGGCTCCTACCTGGCCGCCGTCTACCAGGGCCGGCTGACCTTCCTCGGCTGGGTCGAGCGCCCCGTCTACCGCCTCCTCGGGGTCGAGCCCGACGCCGAGCAGTCGTGGCAGCGCTACGCCGGCGCCCTCATCGTGTTCTCCGGCGTGGCCGTCCTCCTCACCTACCTGCTCATCCGCGTCCAGGGCTCCCTCCCCCTCAACCCGCAGCACCTCGGTGCCGTCCCTCCCGCGCTGTCGTGGAACACGGCCGTGTCGTTCGTCACCAACACCAACTGGCAGAACTACGCGGGCGAGTCGACCATGTCGTACCTCTCGCAGATGGCGGCGCTCACCGTCCAGCAGTTCGTCAGCGCGGCGGTGGGGATCGCCGTGGCCGTGGCTCTGGTGCGGGGCTTCGCCAGACGGGGCAGCCCCACCATCGGCAACTTCTGGGTGGACCTGGTGCGGGGCGTCCTCTACGTGCTGGTGCCCATCGCCTTCCTCGCCGGCATCGTCTTCGTCGGCCAGGGGGCCGTCCAGACCCTGGCCGGACCGGCCGTCGTCCACAACCACCTGACCGGCTTCACCCAGACCATCGCCCGGGGACCCGTCGGCTTCATGGAGGCGATCAAGGAGCTCGGCACCAACGGGGGTGGCTTCTTCAACGCCAACGGCGCCCACCCCTTCGAGAACCCCACCGGGGTGACCAACCTGCTGTCGGTCATCCTGATCCTCTGCATCCCCGTCGCCCTCACCTACGCCTTCGGGAAGATGGTGGGCAGCGTCCGGCAGGGGGCGGCGCTGCTCGCCGCCATGGGCGTGATCTTCTGCGCATGGCTGGCTTTCACCACTGTCGCCGAGTCCCAGCCCAACCCGGCCGTCACCGCTTCCCACGCCGTGGCCCAGCACCACGGGAACATGGAGGGCAAGGAGTCCCGCTTCGGCCCGCAGAGCTCCTCCCTCTACAACGTGGCCTCCACCCAGACCTCCACGGGTTCGGTCGACGCCTCGGCCGACTCGTTCACCCCCATGGGGGGCTTCGGCATGCTGACCGGCATGATGCTCGGGGAGGTGAGCCCCGGCGGTGTGGGCAGCGGCCTCTACACCATCCTGTTGTTCGCCATCATCACCGTCTTCATCGGCGGCCTGATGATCGGCCGCACCCCGGAGTACCTGGGCAAGAAGATCCAGTCCCGCGAGGTGAAGCTGGCCGCCCTGGCCGTGCTGGTCATGCCCATCGTGGTCGTCGCCTTCACCGCGGTGGCGGTGTCGGTGCACGCGGGGCGGGGCGGTCCGCTCAACTCGGGTCCCCACGGCTTCACCGAGATCCTCTATGCGTTCACCTCCCAGGCCAACAACAACGGCTCCGCCTTCGCCGGCCTCTCGGGCAACTCGGCCTTCTACAACGTGGCCGGCGGCATCGCCATGCTCCTCGGCCGGTTCGCCATCATCGTCCCCACCCTGGCCCTGGCCGGAGCGCTGGCCGCCAAGCAGGTGGTGCCGGCCGGGCTCGGGACCTTCCGCACCGACAAGCCGCTCTTCGTGGGGCTCCTGATCGGCGTGATCCTGATCGTCGGCGGCCTCACCTTCTTCCCTGCCGCCGCCCTCGGGCCGCTGGTCGAGCAGTTCAGCCACGGGAGGCTCTTCTAGATGGCCCCGCCCACCGGACGCAGCGACCGACCCTCCCGCCAGCCCGACCAGCCCCACGGCGTGGCCCAGGCGAGGGGCCTCTTCGACCGGGAGATCCTCGGCCAGGCGGCCATCGCCGCCGTCGTCAAGCTCGATCCCCGCGTCCAGGTCCGCAACCCGGTCATGTTCGTGGTCCTGGTCGGATCGGTCGTCACCCTGGCCGAGACGATCGCCCACCCGTCGACCTTCACCATCTCCATCACCGTGTGGCTGGTGCTCACCGTGCTGTTCGCCAACTTCGCCGAGGCGGTGGCCGAAGGGCGGGGGAAGGCCCAGGCCGACACCCTGCGGCGCATGCGCTCGGAGACCGAGGCCCGCCTGGTTGCAGCGGACGGCACCGAGACACGGGTGGCCGCCTCCGAGTTGGCCCGGGGGGACGTGGTCGTCTGTGAGGCGGGCGACCTCATCCCCTCCGACGGGGAGATCATCGAGGGCATCGCGTCGGTGGACGAGTCGGCCATCACCGGCGAGTCGGCACCGGTCATCCGGGAGTCGGGCGGCGACCGCTCGGCGGTGACGGGGGGCACCCGGGTGCTCTCCGACCGCATCGTGGTGCGCATCACCGCGGAGCGGGGCAAGACGTTCCTCGACCGGATGATCGGGCTGGTCGAGGGGGCCGACCGCCGCAAGACGCCCAACGAGATCGCCCTCACCATCCTCCTCGCCGCCCTCACCCTGGTGTTCCTGCCGGTGGTGGTCGCCCTGGAGCCCTTCGGCCGCTTCTCCGGCGCCACCGTGTCGGTGGTGGTGCTCGTGGCACTGCTGGTGTGCCTCATCCCCACCACCATCGGCGCCCTCCTGTCCGCCATCGGCATCGCCGGCATGGACCGCCTGGTCCAGCGGAACGTGCTGGCCCTCTCCGGACGGGCCGTCGAGGCCGCCGGTGACGTCCAGACCCTCCTGCTGGACAAGACGGGCACCATCACCCTCGGCAACCGGATGGCCGCCACGTTCACGCCGGTGGCAGGGGTGGACGAGCGCCGGCTGGCCGAGGCGGCCCAGCTCGCCTCCCTGGCCGACGAGACGCCTGAGGGCCGCTCCATCGTGGTGCTGGCGAAGGAGCGCTTCGACGTGCGCGAGCGGGACCTCGGTGCCGACCACGTCTTCGTGCCGTTCTCCGCCACCACCCGCATGTCGGGTCTGGACATGGACGGCGTCCAGGTGCGCAAGGGAGCGGCCGAGGCCATCCGCCGGTGGGTCACCGACCAGGGCGGGACGGTGCCGGACGACCTGGATGGGATCGTCGAGGGCTACGCACGCGCCGGGTCGACCCCGCTGGTGGTGGCAGAGGGACCGGAGGTGCTCGGCACCATCGAGCTGAAGGACGTGGTGAAGGAGGGGATCCGCGAGCGCTTCGACCAGCTGCGGGCCGTCGGCATCCGGACGGTGATGATCACCGGCGACAACCCGCTCACCGCCGCGGCCATCGCCCAGGAGGCGGGGGTGGACGACTTCCTGGCCGAGGCCACCCCCGAGGCGAAGATGGAGCTCATCAAGGCCGAGCAGGCCGGCGGCAAGCTCGTGGCCATGACGGGTGACGGCACCAACGACGCGCCCGCCCTGGCCCAGGCGGACGTGGGTGTGGCCATGAACAGCGGGACGACCGCGGCCAAGGAGGCGGGGAACATGGTCGACCTCGACTCCAACCCGACCAAGCTCATCGACATCGTCGAGGTCGGCAAGCAGCTCCTCATCACCCGGGGCGCCCTCACCACCTTCTCCATCGCCAACGACGTGGCCAAGTACTTCGCCATCATCCCCGCGCTGTTCGTGTCGACCTACCCCCAGCTCCACGCCCTCGACATCATGCGCCTCCACTCGGCCCAGAGCGCCGTCCTCTCCGCGGTGATCTTCAACGCGCTGGTCATCGTCGCCCTCATCCCCCTGGCCCTCCGTGGCGTGCGCTTCCGGCCGGCGGGGGCGTCGGCCATCCTGCGGCGCAACGTGCTCCTCTACGGCGTGGGCGGGGTGATCGTCCCCTTCGTCTTCATCAAGCTGATCGACCTGTTCCTCACGGCCACGAGGTGGTACTGATGCTGTTGCACCTGCGGCGATCCCTGGTGGCGGCGCTGTTCTTCCTCGTGCTGTGCGGTCTGGCCTACCCGCTGGCCGGCACCGGGCTGGCCCAGGTGGCCTTCCACCACCAGGCGAACGGGTCGATCGGTGCCAACGGCTCGAGCCTCATCGGCCAGCAGTGGACCGGGCCCCGGTGGTTCCAGGGGCGGCCGTCGGCCACCGTCGGCCCGACGGGATCACCCAGCCCCTATGACGCCATGGCGTCGGGAGCCTCGAACCTGGGACCGCGCTCCAAGGTGCTGGCATCGCACGTGGCGGCACGGGCGGCCGCCCTCCGGAAGGAGGGCATCACGCCCACCGCGGGCCTGGTGACGTCGTCGGGCAGCGGGCTCGACCCCGACATCTCGCCGGCCGCCGCCTACGCACAGGTCGGCGCCGTGGCACGGGCCCGCCACCTGCCGGTCGCCGCCGTCCGCCGCCTGGTCACCTCCCACATCAGCCCCGCCCAGCTCGGGTTCCTCGGGGAGCCGGTCGTGAACGTCCTGTCGCTGAACGAGGCGCTGGCCAGCCTGCGGTGAGCACGGTCGACTTCACCCCGGACCCCTGGTGGGGAGGGAGGCAGGTGGCCCGCCGTTGCGCGGATGCGGCACCACGGGCGAGGGTGGTGGTCACCGCCACCGTCACCGGCACGGAGGTCACCGACATCCACGGCGCGCCCTCCCTCGCCTGCACGATGGACGACGGCTCGGGCACGCTCGTCGTCGTCTTCCTCGGCCGCAGCCGGGTGGCCGGGTTCGAGGTGGGGGCCCACTGCACCATCGAGGGAACGGTGCAGGCCGGTCACCCTGTCCCGACCGTATGGAACCCCCTCTACCGGATCGAGGCCCCCGATGGCCCGACCTGACCCGCCACCCGGCCCCGAGCGCCCCGATCCCACTGATCCGGGTCCGGGCTCGCCCTCCCCGGGGCGGCCGCCGTCGCTGGCCACCGACGAAGGGGTGAGCGGCGCGGCCGGGAGCGAGCCCGATCCCACCGACGTGGTGGAGCGCGCCGGCCACTTCCGCATCTACCTGGGCGCGGCCGCCGGGGTCGGCAAGACGTTCGCCATGCTGAACGAAGGCCGACGCCGGGCGGAGCGGGGCACCGACGTGGTCATCGGCTTCGTCGAGTGCCACGGGCGGCCCCGGACCGAGGAGCTGATCGACGGGCTGGAGATGGTGCCCCGCACCCGGGTCACCTACCGGGGTGGCAGCTTCGAGGAGATGGACCTCGACGCCGTCCTCGCCCGCCACCCCCAGGTGGCCCTGGTCGACGAGCTGGCCCACACCAACGTGCCCGGATCGGGCCGGCACGCGAAGCGATGGGAGGACGTCCGCGAGCTGCTCGACGCCGGCATCGACGTCATCACCACCGTCAACATCCAGCACCTCGAGAGCATCGCCGACGCGGTGGAGGAGATGACCGAGACCCGCGTCCGCGAGCGGGTGCCCGACTGGGTGGTGCGCACGGCCGACCAGATCGAGCTGGTCGACTCCTCGCCCGAGCAGCTCCGCCGCCGCATGCTCCACGGCAACGTCTACCCGCCCGACAAGGTGGCCCGTGCCCTCACCCATTTCTTCCGCTCCGACAACCTGATCGCCCTGCGGGAGCTGGCCCTCCGGTTCCTCGCAGACGAGACCGAGGAGGAGCTGCTCGAGAACCTGAAGCGCCGCCAGGGCGCGGGCGTCTGGGAGACGACCGAGCGCATCATGGTGGCCATCACCGCCGCACCGGGGACGGACGCCCTCCTGCGGCGGGCGGCCCGCATGACGGCACGCACCAAGGGCGAGCTCGACGTGGTCCACGTCGCGTCGGGCGAGGACCGGGGCCGGCGCGACCGCGACGCCATCAGCGCCCTGCAGGCGCTGGCCGGCGACCTCGGCGCCCGGTGGCACGAGCTGCACGACCCCGACCCGGCCCACGCCCTGGCCGTGTTCGCCAGCGACCACCACATCACCCAGATCGTCATCGGCTCCAGCCAGCGCAGCCGGTGGCAGGAGCTGACCGGCGGCGGGTCCATCGTCCGGCGGGTGATCCGCGAGGCGGGGGCGGTGGGGATCGACGTCCACGTGATCGCCCGGCGCCACGTGGTGCCGGACGAGCCGGTCCCCGGCGAGCCGGGGGTCGACGAGGAGCCAGCGCCGGGCGACACAGCGCCGGGCGACACAGCGCCGGGCGACACAGCGCCGGGCGACACAGCGCCGGGCACGGGGAGCTGACCACGGCCGCCTCGGCCCGTGGCAGTGCCCTCCGGTCCCACCCCTAAGCTCACCCCATCGGCCGCCTGACCCCCTCCCGCCCGCACGTTCCCGCCGCCACACCGGCCGGCGCGGCGCCCGCGCTCGACCGGCGCCGACGGATCGTGATCCTGGCCGTCTGCTGCATGAGCCTGCTCATCGTGGGCATGGACAACACCATCGTGAACGTGGCTCTCCCGTCGATCGGCCACGACCTCCACGCCTCCATCTCCGGCCTGCAGTGGACGGTCGACGCCTACGTGATGGTGCTGGCCAGCCTGCTGATGCTGTCGGGGTCGATGGGCGACCGGTTGGGACGGCGGCGCACCTTCCAGACCGGGCTGGTGATCTTCTCGGTCGGCTCCGCCGCCTGCGGGCTCGCCCCCGGCCTCGGATGGCTGGTGGCGTTCCGCATGCTCCAGGCCGTGGGCGGCTCGATGCTGAACCCGGTGGCCATGTCGATCATCCGCAACGTCTTCACCGACCCCCGCGAGCGTGCCCAGGCCATCGGGATCTGGGGCGCGGTGGTGGGGATCAGCCTGGGGCTCGGGCCGGTGGTGGGCGGGGCGCTGGTCCAGAGCGTCGGCTGGCGGTCGATCTTCTGGGTGAACGTGCCTATCGGCATCGCCGCCATCGTGCTGGCCGCGCGGTTCGTGCCCGAGTCGCGGGCCGACCACGCCAGGCGGGTGGACCCCGTCGGTCAGTTCCTCGTCATCGTCGTCCTCGCCTCGGTGACCTTCGCCATCATCGAGGGGCCCGGGCGGGGGTGGAGCTCACCGGAGATCGTGGCGCTGTTCGTGACCGCCGCGGTGGCGCTGGTCGCCCTCCTCCTCTACGAGCCACGCCGGGAGGAGCCCCTCATCGAGCTCCGGTTCTTCCGTTCCGTTCCATTCACCGGTGCCACCCTCACCGCGCTCCTGGCCTTCGCCGGCTTCTCCGGGTTCCTGTTCCTCAACACCCTCTACCTCCAACAGGTGCAGGGCCGCTCCGCACTCGCCGCCGGCCTCCTCACCCTGCCCATCGCCGGGATGACGATCGTCATGGCCCCCCTTTCGGGGTGGATGGTCGGGCGGCGGGGCACCCGCCTGCCCCTGGTGGTCGCCGGGGCGGCGCTCACCGTCTCGAGCCTGGTGCTCACCGGGCTGGCCACCACCACGTCCGTCACCCTCCTGATCGTGGCCTACCTCGTCTTCGGCCTCGGGTTCGGGCTGGTCAACCCGCCCATCACCAACACCGCCGTGTCCGGCATGCCCCCCTCGCAGGCCGGTGTGGCCGCCGGCGTCGCCTCCACCAGCCGCCAGGTCGGCCAGTCCCTGGGGGTGGCCGTCGTCGGCGCCGCCGCCACCTCCAACCTGCACGGGCCCATCGCCACCGGCCTGGCCCAGGCCAGCCACGCCGGCTGGTGGATCGTGGCCGCCTGCAGTGCAGGGGTCATCATCCTCGGCATCGCGTCCACCTCGAAGCGGGCCCTCGCCACCGCCGAACCACTGGCCGCCCTGCTCGAGCCCGAGCACCACGGCGGTGGGGCGGCAGCTACCGGGGTGGCCTGACCGGACCACCTGCCGGGGCTGCCAGCGACGGGGCGGAGGTGGTCGCCCTCCCGGCGACACCGACGCCGGCGCCGGCTGATCCGCGCTGCTACCAGGTGTCGACGAAGGGGCGCCCAGTGCGGGGGCCGCCCGCCCGGGCCATCGCGGCACGGAAGGTGGCGACCAGCCGGCCACGGGTCGTGGCCGGGTCGATCACGTCGTCGATCTCGAAGGCGGTCGCCACCTCCAGCGCCTTGCCGTGCTGGTAGGCGGCCTCAACCATCTGCTCGAACACGGCATCCCGCTCGGCCGGATCGGCGATCGCCTCGAGCTCCCGGCGGAACCCGAGCCGCACGGCCCCTTCGAGCCCCATGCCGCCCAGCTCGCCGGTGGGCCAGGCCACCGTGAAGAGCGGGGAGCGGAAGCTCCCCCCGGCCATCGCCTGGGCCCCGAGCCCGTAACCCTTGCGGAGGATGACGGTGGCGAACGGGACGGTGAGGCTGGCGCCCGTGACGAACAGGCGGCTGCAGTGGCGGACGGCACCGGCCCGCTCGGAGTCCGGTCCCACCATGAACCCGGGGGTGTCGCACAGGAACACGACGGGCAGGCCGTGGGCCTCGCACAGCTGGAGGAACCGGGCCGCCTTGTCCGACGCGTCGGCGTCGATGGCGCCCCCCAGGTGGCCCGGGTCGTTGGCCACCACACCGACCGGCATCCCCTCCAGGCGGGCCAACGCGGTGACCATCGCCGGGGCGAACCCCCGGCGCAGCTCGAAGACCGATCCGGTGTCGGCCATCAGGTCGACGACGCGGCGCACGTCGTAGACCCGCCGGCGGTTCTCCGGCACGCAGTCACGCAGCGCCTCCTGGTCGGCGCATTCCCACTCCCCCACCGGCCCCTGGAAGTACGACAGGTACTGCCGTGCGGCGGCCACCGCAGCGGCGTCGTCCGCCACCACCACGTCCACCACGCCGTTTGCCGCCTGCACGTCGACGGGACCCACGTCCTCGGGACGGTGGACGCCGAGCCCGCCCCCCTCGATCATGGCCGGCCCGCCCATGCCGATCGAGCTCCCCTCGGTGGCGATGACGACGTCGCAGCACCCGAGCAGCGCGGCGTTGCCGGCGAAGCAGAAGCCCGACGCGATCCCCACCAGGGGGACCGTGCCGGAGAGGCCGCCGAACAGCGCGAAGGCCAGGCAGTCGAGGCCGGTGAGGACCCGGAAGTCCGTGTCCCCCGGCCGGCCCCCGCCTCCCTCGGCGAACAGGACGGTGGGCAGGCGCATCCGCTCGATCAGCTCGAAGAGCCGGTCCTTCTTGCGGTGGTTGAGCTGGCCCTGGGTACCGGCCAGCACCGTGTAGTCGTAGGAGAGGACGGCGCACGCCCCCCGGTCGCCGAACGCCTCACCGTTCACCGTGCCGATCCCCGCCACCAGCCCGTCCGCCGGCGTGCGGGCGATGAGCTCCTCCTCGCTGCGCCGTGCCCGCTGGGCGGCGATCACCAGCCCGCCGTACTCGACGTAGGTGCCCGCATCGACGAGGTCGTCCACGTTCTCCCGGGCCGTCCGGCGCCCGGCCCCGTGCCTGCGGGCCACCGCCTCGGGCCGGGCGGGGTCGAGGATCCGTGCCTGGCGGTCGAGCACCTCGGCCAGGTCGGGGCGGATAGCGCCCGGCTCCCGGGTCCCCTCGCCGGCGACGGCCTCGCCCGCCATTCCGGCGGCGCGCGGCTCGGCGGCGCGCGGCTCGGTGGCGCTGGTCCCGGCGCCTCCGGCGGCTACGTCTGCGGGCGCCGCCGGGGCACCGCCGATCGATCCGGCCGGTACCGGGCGCACCACGACGAGTACGGCACCCTCGTCCACCGCCTCGCCGGGGGCGACACGAATCTCGGTCACCTCGCCGGCGGCGGGCGAGGTCACCGGGTGCTCCATCTTCATCGACTCGAGCACGGCCACCGGCACCCCTTCGGCCACGGTGGCACCCAGCTCGACGGTGAGCGCCACGACCATGCCGGCGAAGGGCGCGGTGGCGGCGACGGGACGTGGCCCCCCGGTGGGGTCAGGTCCGGGCGGTCCGCTCACTGCTCGGCTCCCGGCATGGGGAAGATCAACGTCTCCCCCGCCACCTCGGCCACGGCTGCGTCGCGCTCGGCGGGGCTCATGGGCGAAAGCGACCCGGCCAGGTCGAGGACCGTCCGCAACACACCCAGGTCACCGGGGGAGCAGCACGCCGCCACCCCGGGGGTCGACAGGGCGAAGCGCAGCCCCCGGGCCAGGTCCCCCGGGCCGGTGTAGGGCTCGTACCAGGTGGACGCGGTCGGGGTCCGTGAGCCCCAGGGCCGGGCCGCTCCCGCCTTGATGGCCATGACGCCGACGTCACGCCGGGCCGCCTCGTCGAGGAGCGCCTCGGCGTCGGCCCGGTAGCCGGGCTCCGACCACAGGCGGGGGTTCACCGGGAACATGACGGTGTCGAGGTCGTAGCGCCGCAGGGCTTCGAGGTGGGCGGCCGGCGCGGTGAGCTCGTGCCCGGTGATGCCCACCCACGTGCACAGCCCCTCGTCGCGGGCGGCCAGGATGGCCTCGATGGCACCGCCCCTGCGGTCCAGCTCCTCGACGTCGGTCACCGCGTGCATCTGGTAGAGGTCGAACGAGTCGCAGTGCAGCCGGCGCAGCGACTCCTCGAGCTGCGCCCGCACGCCGTCCGGGTTATGGCGCAACGTCTTGCACGCCACGAACAGCCGGTCGCGCACCGGCCCGATCGCCGGTCCGAGGAGCGCTTCCGCCCGGCCGTACTGGGGGGCGACATCGAGGTGGTTCACCCCGGCGGCCAGGGCCGCGTCGACCGCCTCGGCCGTGGCGTCAGGCGTGGCGTCCCAGAACGCGGCGCCTCCGAGGATGACCACGGACGACCGGTGCCCGGTCCGGCCAAGGCGTCGCTCCTCCATGCACGCACGGTAGCCCCGACCCTGCCGCCGGCCGCAAATGGCGAACCGTGACCGGCGGGGAGGGCACGTATGGCGGGCCGCCCGCGGCGAACATCCGATCCTCGATGCGAAGCGAACGTTCCCCGAGAGTTCATCCCGTCGCGCCGAACCGGTGGGAGCCGTGTCACCTGGCGGCGCGACGGTGACGGCGACCGCGAGGGGCTCAGACGAAAGGAACCTGCCCATGCTTCCTCGGCACTCCCGGCGCCTCCGGCGCAGTGGAGCGGCGCTGGCGATCGCAGCACTGGCTACCGCCGGTGTCACGGCCATCGTGCCCGGCATCGCCCACTCCGACTCCTTCCCCACCGGCGCCCCGGGCGATCCGGCCGGCGCCCTCACCACGGCCACACCGATCAAGCACCTGGTGGTGATCTTCGGGGAGAACGTCTCCTTCGACCACTACTTCGCCACCTACCCGTATGCCGCCAACACCGGCGGTACCCCGTTCCAGCCGGCACCGGGGACTCCCACGGTGAACGGGCTCACCGGTTCGCTGCTCACTGCCAATCCGAACGGTGCCAACCCGCAGCGGCTCGATCCCGCCCAGGCGCTCACCTGCGATCAGAACCACGGCTACGCGGCGGAGCAGCAGGCGTTCGACCACGGGCTCATGGACAACTTCGTCACCGCCACCGGTGGCGGGGCCAGCCTGGCCCAGTGCCTGGCCAAGGTGGGCAACACGGCGCCGGTGACCGCCTCCCAGGACCCCGCCGCCAACAAGGCCGTGCTCGACTACTTCGACGGCAACACGGTGACGGCACTGTGGAACTACGCCCAGCACTTCGCCATGGACGACAACTCCTTCGGCACGAACGTCGGGCCCTCCACCCCGGGGGCGCTCAACGTGACCAGCGGCAACACCTACGGCGTCGAGTGCGGGCCGTCGTGGGCCACCTACTGGCCGTCGGGCACCCCGGTGAACTGCTCCTTCCCGGCCGGGACGACCGCGACCACGCTCACGGCGGCGTCGGCGCCGGCAGCAGGTGCGCCCGGGGTCGGGCCGGCAACCGACATCAGCGACACCGACCCGTACTACGACGCGTGCTCCTACGCGGCCAAGGCCCAGGGAGGGGACGGCAACTCGCCGGCGACCACCATGGCCATGGGCGGCACCAACATCGGTGACCTGCTCACGAATGCCGGCGTCACCTGGGGCTGGTTCCAGGGGGGCTTCGAGGACGGCTACGTGCCCGGCCGGGGCACGCCGCCCTCGCCGGCGCAGCTGTGCGCCGAGTCGCACACGAACATCGGGGGCGCCACCGTCACCGACTACATCCCCCACCACGATCCGTTCCAGTACTACGCGTCGACGGCGAACCCGCAGCACCTGCCGCCCACATCGGTGGCGGCCATCGGCCGCACCGACCAGGCCAACCACCAGTACGGGATGGCCGACTTCTGGGCTGCGGCCACCTCGGGCAATCTGCCTGCCGTGTCCTACCTGAAGGCGCCCGCCTACCAGGACGCCCACGCTGGCTACTCCGACCCGCTGGACGAGCAGCGCTTCGTGGCCTCGACCATCAACCGGCTCGAGCAGCTCCCCTCCTGGCGGTCCACGGCGGTCATCATCAACTACGACGACTCCGACGGCTGGTACGACCACCAGCTGGGCCCGATCACGTCGCAGTCCCAGACCACCCTCGACTCGCTGTCGGGAACGGGTAGCTGCGGCACGTCGCTGGCGTCGGTGCCGACGACGTCGAACGGGACACCCGAGCAGGCTCGCTGCGGCGTCGGCCCCCGGATCCCGCTCATGGTCATCTCCCCCTACGCCAAGCGGAACTTCGTCGACCACACGTTCACCACCCAGTCCTCGATCATCCAGTTCATCGAGGACAACTGGTTGGGTGGGACCCGGCTCGGCAACGGCAGCGCCGACGCCACCGCCGGTTCCATCGACGCCATGTTCCGCTTCACCCAACAGCCGGTGCGGACCCTGTTCGTGAACCCTTCGACGGGTGCGGTCCTGCGCCCCGACCAGATGGGCGAGCGAGGCCGCCGCAGCTGAGGGAGTTGCGGCGTCAGGCGGGGGCAGGGTGGGCGCACCCCTTCCCCGCCCGAGGTGGTCCAGCAGGCCCGTGCGGACGCACGGGCCTGCTGGCGCCTCCGGCCTCGGTCACGTCCGTCGCACCCCGGTCGGCTCCCGGCCCGCCGCCGACGGTACGCTCGCCCGATGGCGACACCGTCCACCGGCCGACGCCGGATGTCCGCACCGGTCCTCATCGCGTTGGGCGTGACCGCCGTCCTGGCCGCGGCCTGCGGCGGGAGTACCGCCACGGTCGCCTCCACCTCCACCTCGCTTCCGCCCGTCCCCGCTCCCCCGCCCATCCGCTGGGCCCCGTGCCCGGCGAGCACCACCGAGCAGTGCGGCACCGTCCCCGTGCCCGTCGACTACGCCCACCCCGGCGGGCCGTCGCTGTCGCTGGCCGTGGCAGAGATCCCCGCGTCGGGTCCGGGCGCGCCCCTCGGGGACCTCGTCTTCAACCCGGGTGGGCCCGGGGAGAGCGGCGTCGGACTGCTGCCGGTCATCGCCGGGTCGCTCCCGAAGGCGGTGACGGACCGCTTCGCCATCGTCGGCTTCGACGAGCGGGGAACCGGCGCCAGCAGCCGCCTGTCGTGCGGTCCGTCGCCTGCCGCTGCGGCCGCCGTCGACCCCCTGCCGGCCAGGGCGGGCGCCACCCTTCCGGCCGCCGCTCTCTACCGGGGGATGGCCGCTTCGTGTGCTGCCGCCGACCCCGGGCTGGCCGGCCACGTCGACACCCTGGACGCGGCGCGCGACCTCGACCGCATCCGCCAGGCGCTCGGGCAGGCGAAGCTGACCTTCCTCGGCCTCTCCTACGGGACCCTCCTCGGCGCCGCCTACGCCCAGCTGTACCCGACCCATGTGCGGGCCATGGTCCTCGACGGCGCCGTGGTCCCCGGCATGTCGCTCGCCGCCGACGCCACCGCCGAGGCGCCGGCCCTCGAGGCCTCGCTGGCGCACTTCTTCGCCACCTGCGCCGCCCAGCCCTCGTGCGCGCTCGGCCCGGACCCGGCGGCGACGTGGGACGCCCTGGCCCGTTCGTTGGCCGCCCACCCGCTCCCCGGCAGCACCGGCAACCCGCCGGTGACGGTGGGTACCCTCGACACGGCCACCCTCTACTACCTGAGCGTCCCCAGGTTCGCCGGCGGCTATCCGGCCGCCCTCGAGTCCGCCATCCACGAGAACGGCGGCCCGCTGGCGTCCATGGCACTCGGGTTCTTCACCGACCTCGACGGCTCGTCACTGCTCGGTCCCCTGTGGTCCTACACGTGCGAGGACGCCGTGGCCCCGACCGGAGCGGCGGCCGCCACCCGGCTGGCCCTCCAGCTCCAACAGCGCTACCCGCGGCTGGGGGCCGAGGCCGTCACCTACAACCTGGGCGGGTGCATCGGGTGGTCGGGACCGTCCCACCCGGTCCGGGCCGGCCGTGCCGCCGGCGCTCCCCCCATCCTGGTCGTCGGCAACAAGGGCGACCCCAACACGCCATTCTCGGGTGCCGTGCAGCTCGCCCACCAGTTGTCATCCGGCCACCTGGTCGAGTGGGACGGCTGGGGGCACACGTGGCTGCTGAACGGACCGGGCGACACGTGCATGGACAGCATCGTCACCGCCTACCTCGACACGGTTGCCGTGCCTCGTCCGGGAACGGTCTGCCCGTGACCGGGTTCACGCGGTCATACCCACGATGGGCCTGTTCAGGGCGAGCGCCCCGGTGGAGCCCTTGAAGACGGCGTCGCCGAAGGCGAAGATGCCGCCGTCGGAGGCCACCAGCCAGTAGCCACCGCCGTCCGGTGTGGGAGTCATGCCCACGATGGGCCTGTTCAGGGTGAGCGCCCCGGTGGAGCCCTTGAAGACGGCGTCGCCGAAGGCGAAGATGCCGCCGTCGGAGGCCACCAGCCAGTAGCCGCCGCCGTCGGGAGTGGAAGTCATGCCCACGATGGGCTCGTTCAGGGTGAGCGCCCCGGTGGAGCCCTTGAAGACGGCGTCGCCGAAGGCGAAGATGCCGCCGTCGGAGGCCACCAGCCAGTAGCCGCCGCCGTCGGGAGTGGAAGTCATGCCCACGATGGGCTCG
>JAJZDI010000003.1 GCA_021806045.1 Actinomycetes bacterium | reverse complement strand
CGTCGTTCATCCTCATCGTCTCGATCCTGTCGTTCGCGCGGGGAACGGCGTACTCGCCGTGGATGACCGCCTTCTCCGAGACGTTGGAACAGCGCAACCCGGCCCTGGTGGCCACCGGCCTGGCCGTATGGGGCTGGATCCTCCGTGGCATCGCCGCCTTGTCGTTCCTCATCGCCCCCCTCATCGTCACGGCCGTGTCGCCTATCGCCAACTACGGCCCGACCCTCCAGAAGGTCCAGGCCGCATACCCGAAGCAGGTCCACACCATCCAGGTGGTGGGCCGCGAGACCCTGGCCAAGATCCAGACGACCCCACCGGACGCCACCGCCCTGGCCACCGCGCTGTCGAAGATCCAGACCGCCGACCACGTGAGCCGGGCGCAGGCCCTCGACCAGTTGCTGGCGGTGAAGAAGCTGAACGAGGAACATCCGTCGGACCTCGCGTACCTGAAGGCGCACGGCCAGTCCGTGATCGACGCCCGCCAGCAGTCCCCGGGCCAGTGGCGGACGTGGTGGTGGGTGTGCGTCGCCGGCCAGCTGGCGTTCCTGCCCACGATCTTCCTGTTGAAGGGCAGGTGGCGCCGGTCGTCGGCGCTGCGCGACGTGGCCGAGCGCGAGGCCCTGGTGACGAAGGCCATGGCAGAGCTGGGTCTCGCCAACGAGGGCGGCACGGCACCGGCGCCGGCCTGATCAGCGCCAGAGGCGAACAAGCGAGCGAGGAGGAGATCACATGCGAGTGGTGCGCACACCGGACGAACGGTTCGAGGGCCTGACGGGCTACCCGTTCACCCCCCACTACGCGGAGGTGGCCGACGGCGAGGGCGGCACCCTGCGGATGCACTACCTCGACGAGGGGCCGGCCGGCACGGCGGCACCCGACGCGCCACCGGTCCTGCTGCTGCACGGCGAGCCGTCGTGGTCCTTCCTCTACCGCCACATGATCCCCGTCCTCACCGCCGCCGGCCACCGGTGCGTCGCTCCCGACCTGGTCGGGTTCGGGCGGAGCGACAAGCCGACCGAGGTGAGCGACTACACCTTCGCCCGCCAGGTGGCGTGGACGACCGAGCTGGTGTGCTCGCGCCTCGACCTCGACCGGATCACGCTGGTCTGCCAGGACTGGGGTGGGCTGATCGGCCTGCGGGTTCTGGCCGAGGCTCCCGAGCGCTTCGCCCGGGTGGTCGTGGCCAACACGGGCCTGCCGACCGGCGATCAGTACATGGGAAAGGCGTTCCTGGCGTGGCAGACCTTCGCCCGTGAGACCCCCTCGCTCGACATCGGCTGGATCGTGAACGGCGGGTGCACGACCGATCTGGCACCCGAGGTGGTGGCCGGCTACGACGCCCCGTTCCCTGACGACTCCTACAAGGCGGGGGCGCGGGCCATGCCGTCCCTCGTGCCCACCTCACCGGACGATCCGGCCCACGACGACAACGTCGCTGCGTGGGAGGTTCTGTCCCGCTTCGACCGCCCGTTCCTGTGCGCCTTCTCCGACAGTGACCCGATCACCTCGGGCGGGGATGCCGTCTTCCGGTCCAGCGTCCCGGGCGCGGCCGGGGTGGAGCACGTGACCATCGCCGGCGGTGGTCACTTCCTCCAGGAGGACCGGGGGCCGGAGCTGGCCCGGGTGGTGGCCGACTTCATCGCGGCGACGTCCTGATCGGAGCGCTGCCGCCCGGTCCTCGGGCGGCGACCGGTGTACGCGGCCCGCAGCCCCGTGGCCTGGGATAGTGGTGGTGATGAAGGAGCCGTTCCGACGGGTTCAGCTGGGCCTCGCCGCGCTGGCGCTGGTACTGGTGGTGGGGACGGTGGGCTACGTGGCCCTCGGGTTCAGCGTGCTCGACGCCGTGTACCAGACGGTGGTCACCGTGTCGACGGTGGGCTACGCGTACTCGCACCGGATCGGGCCGGGAGGGAAGGTCTTCACCGTCTTCCTCATCCTGGTGGGTGTGGGCACGGCCCTCTACACCTTCACCGTCACCCTCGAGCTGCTGATCGAGGGCCACTTTCGCGAACTGGTCGGGAGGCGCCGGATGGAACGGACCATCGAGGCCATGGAGGGCCACGTGATCATCTGCGGCTGGGGGCGCGTGGGGCGCGAGGTCGCCCGCTACCTGGACAATTCGGGTGAGCGCCTCGTGGTGGTGGACCGGGACCCCAAGCGGATCGCCGGCGTCCCCTATCCGTCGGTGGCGGGCGACGTCACCGACGACGAGACGCTGCTGCGAGCGGGTGTCGAGCGGGCGCGCACTCTCGTCGCCGCGCTCGACACCGACGCCGACAACCTGTTCGTGACCGTGGCCAGCCGGTCGTTCAACGCCTCCATCTACGTGATCGCCCGGGCCCGGAACGAGAGCTCGGAGGCCAAGCTCGTCCGGGTCGGAGCGGACCGGGTCGTCAACCCGCAGCGCCTGGGCGGCGACCGGATGGCGGCGTTCGTCACCCAACCCCATGTCGTCGACTTCGTGGACGTGGTCATGCACGACGGTTCCCTCGAGTTCCGCCTGGAGGAGCTGACCGTCGGGGAGACCTCTCCGCTGAACGGTGCCTCGCTGCGGTCGGCGCAGGTCCACGACCGGACCGGCGCACTGGTGCTGGCCATCCGCCGACCTGATGGTTCCTTCACCACCAACCCTTCGCCCGAGGTGGAGGTGGAGGCGGGCGACGTGCTGATCGGTGTGGGGACGGCCAGCCAGCTGGACGCGCTGATGTCGTTCGCCGGCGCCGCCGGTGCCGGAGGCGGCACCGAGGCCGGCGGGCCGGGCCCGGCCAACCGGGGATCCGCCCACAACGGCGTACGCGACCCGGGCTGACGACGCACGGGCTGGCTACGCACCAGCTGACGGCCGGCCGTCAGCTGGCCGATGCACTCGGTGCTCGAGCAGCACCGAGCCGGCCGGGAGCTGCCGCTGGGCAGCCGCTGGGCAGCTGCTGGGCTCCTGTGGGTCAGGCCATGGACGGGATGGTCGCCAGGGCGGCGGCGAACCGCTCGTCGGTGACCTCCTCGTCGCGCATCGCACCCGAGAGGAACGACTCGTAGGCGGCGAGGTCCAGGTGGCCGTGGCCGCACAGGGCGGTGAGGATGACCTTCTCCTCGCCCGTCTCCTTGCAGGCGAGGGCCTCGCGCACGGCGGCGGCGATGGCGTGGGTCGGTTCGGGGGCCGGGACGATCCCCTCGGTCCGGGCGAACTGGACGGCCGCCGTGAAGCACTCCGTCTGCGGGACGGCGATGGCCTCCATCAGCCCGAGCTCGTAGATGTGCGATATGAGTGGCGACATGCCGTGGTAGCGGAGGCCGCCGGCGTGGATGGGATCGGGGATGAAGTCGTGCCCCAGGGTGTGCATCTTCACCAGGGGCGTGAGCCCGGCGGTGTCGCCGAAGTCGTAGGCGTAGACGCCACGGGTCAGCGACGGGCACGATGCCGGCTCCACCGCGCGGATCACCGGGTCCATCCGGCCGGCGAGCTTCTCCCGCAGGAAGGGGAACGACAGGCCGCCGAAGTTCGACCCCCCGCCGGTGCAGCCGACGATGACGTCCGGACCGTCCTCGCCCGCCTTGCGCAGCTGGAGGATGGCCTCTTCGCCGATGACCGTCTGGTGGAGGAGCACGTGGTTGAGCACGCTGCCCAGCGCGTAGCGGTAGTCGGGATGGGCGGCGGCCACCTCGACCGCCTCCGAGATGGCGATGCCGAGCGAACCGGGGTGGTCGGCGTTCTGTGCCAGGGCGGCCCGGCCCGAGGCGGTGTCGGGGCTGGGGGAGCGGTGCACGGTACCGCCGAACACCTCCATCATGATCCGGCGGTAGGGCTTCTGGTCGTAGGAGGCACCCACCTGCCAGATCTCGCACTCGAGCCCGTAGAGGGCGCATGCGTAGGCCAGCGCCGTACCCCACTGCCCCGCCCCCGTCTCGGTCGTCAGCTTGGTGACCCCGGCCTTGGCGTTGTAGTACGCCTGCGGCACGGCCGTGTTGGGCTTGTGTGACCCGGCGGGCGAGACGCCCTCGTACTTGTAGTAGATGCGGGCCGGGGTGCCGAGGGCCTGCTCCAGGCGGTGGGCCCGGTACAGGGGGGAGGGTCGCCAGTGGCGGTAGGCGTCGAGCACCCCACCGGGGATGTCGATGTAGGAGTCCGTGGACACCTCCTGGAGGATGAGGTCCATCGGGAACAGCGGTGCCAGGTCGTCGGGCCCAGCCGGCTCCCGGGTCCCCGGGTGCAGCGGCGGCGGGGGCGGCGCCGGCAGGTCAGGAATCACGTTGTACCAGGTGGTCGGCATCTCGCTCTCTTCGAGCACGAACTTGTGCTGCCGGACCGTGTCGTCGAGTGCCATGGGGTCCCCCTGGGTCGGTTGGAACGTGGCGCTGAACCTACTACGGCCGGTGACGGCCCGGCACCGGGCCCGAGCCCGGCGGGCATGCATGTCCCCTGGGCCCGGCGTCCCCGGTGGTGGGCCTGTCCGGCGCCCCGGTAGCAGCCGGAACGGGCCCGGGGCGGCGCCGAGCCGGATAACCCTCCGCGTCACGCTCCGTTTGCCTATGGTTCACCTCGACGAGAACGTTCCGATCCGGGATCGGCCGTGCAGCGAACAGCGCGCCCGGCGTCCTAGCCGATTCCAACGACAGGGGGCACCATGGTGAGAGACCGAGCAGCCGAGCACGACGGGGAGCGGGCCCGGGCGTTGGCCCGAGCGCGGTTGGGCGCATCGTCCTCGATGGGCCTTCCCCTGGACCGCCGGACCTTCCTCGGCGGTGCGCTGGCCGCCGGTGCCGGCATGCTGGCCGCCGCGTGCGGGAGCTCCGGAACCATCGCCAAGGCCAGCACGACCCTGCCGGCCGGTTCCGACCTCGGCGCCATCGAGCACGTCGTCTACCTCATGATGGAGAACCGGTCCTTCGACCACTACTTCGGCACTTACCGGGGGGTGCGGGGCTTCGACGACCACCCCGCCGGCAACCTGGGGGCCTTCTCGCAGGCGTTCCCGGCCAACACCACCCGGACGCCGATCGGCCGGCAGCTGCCCTTCCGCTTCGACACCACCACCGGCATGGGCGAGTGCACCCACGACCTGACCCACAACTGGGGGCCGCAGCACCAGTGCTGGGACAACGGGAAGATGGACGCGTTCGTGACGACCCACACGGCGGCGGTGAACGAGGGCCCGGAGCACGGGATCAACACCATGGGTTATTACACGAGGGCCGATCTTCCCTACCACTACGCCCTGGCTGACGCCTTCACCATCTGCGACAGCTACCACGCCTCGGTGATCGGCCCGACCCATCCCAACCGCCTCATGTCGATCTCCGGCACGATCGACCCGACCGGTGCCCATGGCGGCCCGGTGGTGATCACCAACCCGTCGCCCGAGGCCCGCTTCAGCGTGGACTGGCCGACCATGCCCGAAGTGCTGGAGGACGCGGGCATCAGCTGGAAGGTCTACTCGCCGGCCGGTGCCTCCTACCAGGTCGACAGCCCTGAGGTGCTCCTCGTCTCCGACGCCATCCTCCCGTACTTCTCGCAGTACAAGAACCCGACCAGCGCGCTCTACCAGAAGGCCTTCAAGCCGGTCTTCCCCGACACCTTCACAGCCGACATCCAGGCGGGGACGCTTCCCAAGGTGTCGTGGATCATCCCGCCACTCGGCTCCGACGAGCACCCTCCCGCACCGCCGATGCTCGGCGCCCTCTTCATCGACCAGGTCCTCCAGGCCCTACTGTCGTCCCCCGAGACGTGGGCGAAGACGGTCCTGTTCATCTCCTGGGACGAGAACGACGGGTTCTTCGACCACGTGCCCCCACCGACCCCGCCGCCCGGCACCCCCGGCGAGTACCTGACGGTGTCGCCGCTGCCCTCCGACGCGTCGGGATTCAACGGACCCATCGGACTGGGGATGCGGGTGCCCATGATCGTCGCCTCGCCGTTCTCCACCGGCGGGTACGTGTCCTCGGACATGTTCGACCACACCTCGCAGCTCCGGTTCCTCGAGACCCGTTTCGGTGTCGCCGCGCCCAACATCTCGGCCTGGCGACGCAAGACGGTCGGCGACCTGACGGCGACCCTCCAGATGAAGCGCCCGAACACGGCGAAGCCGTCGCTGCCCTCCACGGCCTCCTACAGCAAGAACAAGGTGCTCGCCATGGGGTGCACCCAGCTCGACCTGCTGGAGCTGGGCAACAGCCAGCCGCCCTACCCCCAGGCCGCCCACCAGACCATGCCCACCCAGGAGCCCGGGCCCCGGCGCCCCGTGCCCTGAGGCACTGGGTAGCCCTGCCCCGAGGCAGCCGGCAGGGCGGCGACGATCTGCCCTCCGCCGCAGCGCACGACAGCTGGCACGGTCCGGATAGGTTGTCGCCGTGAACACGGGAATGGGAGGGGGCCGTGTTCGGGTGAGCGACTGCCGGCACGCCGCCATGGCACCGGTCGTGCCGCTCCACGACGGGGGCCCGGCGCGGTGACGGAGCTGGTCGCGCCCGAACTCGGCGTCGAGGCCCGGACCGGTGGGGAGCCGGACGGCGACGGCGCTCTGCAGGTCCTGCTCATCACCGAGGGCGGGTACCCCTATCAGTTCAGCGGCGTGAGCACGTGGTGCCGATTGCTCGTCGACGGCCTCCGCGACGTCGATTACAAGGTTCTCGCCATCACCGGCGATCCCGACGGCGAGCCGATGTTCGACCTGCCCCCCAACGTGCTCGACGTGACGAGGGTACCGCTCTGGGGTGCCAGGGAGTCGCTCGAGTCGCGGCGTGACCTCGGCCTGAGCGACCTTCGCCGGGCCAGGCGAACGGTGGACGGGACCGCCGTTGCCGACCTCCTGGTGCCCGCCTTCGGTTCGTTCGTCGATGCGCTCCTGGCCGAGACCGCCGATCCTGTCGGGCTGGCCGACACGGTGACCGCGCTCTACGCGGCCTTCCTCTATACGGATTTCGACTCGGCCATGCGCCACCGCGCCGCCTGGGACGCGTTCGTCACCTCGGCGCGGGCGGCCTTCCCGCCCGCGGCAGCGCGGGCCGGCTACCCCGACGCCCCGTTGCAGTTCTCGGACCTCGTGACCGGGATGCACTGGATCACCCACTGGCTCCTGCCCCTGGCGCGGCCCCTCCCGGCGGTGGACGTGGCCCATGCCACCATGGCCGGATCGTGCACGTTGCCGGCCGTCGCCCTCAAGATGCACCACGGCTCCCGCTTCGTGTTCTCCGAACACGGCGTCTACCTGCGCGAGGCGTACCTCCGGGAGGCGTCGGGCCGGGGGAGCCTGTTCCTGAAGCTACTCACGCTGGGGTTCGCCCGGCGCACGACGGAGCTGGCATACGCATTGGCCGATGCCGTCTCCACCTGCTGCGACTACAACACGCGCTGGCAGGCGAGGACGGGCGCCCCGCGTGCCCGGGTGGCCACCGTCCACTACGGCCTCGACGCCGTCACCTACGGCCTCGACCCCGGTACCTCCGCCCGGTCACCCGGCGCCAGGATGGACTCGCCGGTCGTGGTGTGGATGGGACGGATCGACCCCATCAAGGACCTCGGGACCCTCCTCCGGGCGGCAGCTGTCGTGCGGGACGCCCGCCCCGACATCCGCTTCCGCCTGTATGGGACGCCGCCGGTGGGCGGCGAGGCGTACCTCGACCAGATGATCGAATTGCGCGACAGCCTCGGCCTCGATGGGATCGTCGACTTCGCCGGGTACGCGTCCGATCCGATGTCGGCCTACGCGGACGCCGACGTCGTGGTGCTCACCAGTGTCTCGGAGGGCTTCCCGTTCTCCACGCTCGAGGCGATGGCGTGCGGAAGGCCGGTGGTCGCCACGTCGGTCGGCGGCATCGGCGAGCAACTCGGCAACACCGGGATCCTCGTCGAGCCCCGAGACCACGCCGGGCTCGCCGCTTCGTTGCTGGACCTGTTTGCCGACCCGGCGCGAGCCGAGGAGATGGGGGAGGCCGCCCGCAGGCGGGTCAGGACGCTTTTCGACCTCGGCGCCCAGAACGACCGCATCCTCGAGCTCTACGCCGACGGTGGTGTCGCCCACGAGCAGCCCGCCGGTTCGGCGCCTCGTGTCATGGCACTCGATCCCGATGCTCCTTCGGCTGACGACCCGGTCGTCGAGGCCGTCGTGGACCCCGCAGGTGAGGCCGCAGGTGAGGCCGCAGGTGAGGCCGCAGGTGAGGCCGCAGGTGAGGCCGCAGGTGAGGCCGCAGTCGCGGACCTCGTGCGGACCGTCGCCGCGACCGTCCCCCACCCGGTCGACGCCCTCGAGGTGGCGACGGTCATCGAGGCGAACGGCGTCAGCGATGCCGTTGCCAGGGTCCGTTACGGGGCTCACGACGTGTTCGCCCTGGGCGAGGAGCTGCTCACCCGGCTCCGCGCCGAGCGGGCACCGGTCACGCTCCGTCCTCACGACGTGGAGCCGCCGTCGCCATCGCCGCAACGGGTGCCGGAGATCGGTCGCGGCCTGCTGCTGCTCCTCCCGGCGGCGGCGGTCGTCCTGATCGCGCACGTCCTGTCGGCGCTCCCCGGATGGACGCCGGGCACCGGCCGGGCCCTCATGGTGGGAGTGACGATCAGCATGGTGGTCTCCAACGCCGCGGTGTTCGGGGTCGTCCGGCGCAGCTCGCTCCTGATCGGATGCGGGCGCTGGACCGGGGCGCGCCGGTTCCTCTGGCGGGCCACCTGGGTATCGGCGATCGTCCTGCTCGCCGGCGAAACGATCGGGATCTCCGTCGCCGCGCTGGCCTGGGGGGTTCCGGGGCCGGAGCTGGTCACGTTCGCGCTGTCGTTCTCGGGGCTGAGCCTGTTCTGGATCGCCAGCAGCGGGTTCGCCGTTCTCCACCGCAGCTTCGAGCCTGGGGTGGCGGTGCTCGTCGGCCTTGGAGTCGGGGTCCTGGTGGACCGGGTGCTCCGCACTGGCAGCTCACGCCACCTCGAGATCGCCCTGCTGGTCGGCTACCTGGCAGCGCTCGCGTTCGTTGGTGCTCGGGCGCGCGCCCTGCTCGGCCGCGAACGGGGGGGACCGGACGGCTACCGACCGCCGCGGGCGACCTACGTGGTGGAGGAAGCTCTGCCCTACGCCACCTACGGGGGACTGCTGATCGCACTGGTCCTCGGGCCGAACCTGCTGACCGCTTTCGTGGGGAGGTCGTCGACCGTCTCGGCGGGCGACCTCAGCTCCGTGCAGGTGGGGATGACGCTCGCGCTACTACCCCTCATGGTCTCCCTCTTCGCGGTCGACGATGCCGTGCAGCGATTCTGGGGGGCGATGTGCCGGGCGCTGTCGGCGACGGACCCGGACAGCTTGGCGTCGTTCGGCGCCGACCAGCGCCGGTTGCAGGCGGCCCGCCGGTTCCGGATCCTCGGGCAGGTGGCGGCGATCAGCGCGCTGTGCGTCCCTGCCGCATGGTTCCTGGCCGGCACCCGTGCCTTCGGCGACCTGGGCGTCAGTTCCCGCAGCTACTTCGTCACCGCCTTCGTCACGAGCCTGGTCGCCTACCTGCTGCTGGGGAGCGCGCTGGTCGACTCGGTGACGATGCTGACGCTCTCCTGGTCGCGCTCCGTCGTCCGGGCGCTGGCGGCCGGCGTCCTCGTCGCCGCGGTGGTGGCCGCTTCCACCTTCCCCGTGGGCTACCCGGAGGTCGGCCTGGTGGCGATGGTCGCCGGCACGGCCACCTTCGCCGTGGCAGCCGCCGTGGCCGGAAGGCGTTTCGCCGGCGAGCTCCCGTACCACCTGGTGAGGTCGATGTGACGGCCGGCGACGTCGTGGTCACGGGGGGCATGGGTTTCATCGGCAGCCATCTGGTCGACGCCTTCCTCCTCGAGGGATGGAACGTCACGGTGATCGACGACCTGTCGACCGGACGGACTGAGAACGTGGCCCACCTGCGCGACCATCCCCGTTACCGGGGGATCGAGGCGGACGTTCGTGACCCGATGAGCCGCAAGGTGATGGAGCACGACGCCGACCTCATCGTGCACATGGCGGCCGCGGTCGGGGTCCGCCAGACGATGGAGAACCCGGTGGAGACGATCGACACCAACGTGGCGACGACCACCGCTGTGCTGCAGGCGGCCCGGCGGCAGAGGACCAAGGTCCTGGTGGCCTCGACGTCGGAGGTGTACGGCAAGTCGACGAACGTCCCGTTCGCGGAGGACGACGACGTGGTGCTCGGGCCCCCGTCGCACCTCCGCTGGTCGTACGCGGCCTCGAAGATCACGGACGAGCTGATGGCGATGGGCAGCTTCGTCCAGTTCGGCGTCCCTGTCGTCATCGCACGCTTCTTCAACGTCACCGGCCCGCGGCAGACCGACCGGTACGTCCTCCCCCGGTTCGCCGCCGCCGCGCTCTCGGGCCGGGAGCTCGAGATCCACGGCGACGGCAGCCAGACCAGGAGCTTCACCCACGTCGAGGACGCGGTGCGCGCCGTCACCCTCCTGGCCGGGTGCGAGGCGGCTGTCGGCGAGGTCTTCAACGTCGGCGCGCCGAACGAGGTCACGATCGCCGACCTCGCCGGGCGCGTCCTCCGCGCCGCCGGTGCGGACCCGGAGCGGGACGCCGCCGACCGGATGCGGTTCGTCCCCTACAGCGAGGTCTTCGGCGACCGGTTCGACGACTTCGAGCGCCGGGTCCCCGACGCGTCGAAGCTGGCCTCGTACACGGGGTGGGTCCCGGTGAACGACCTCGACCGGATCGTCGGGGACGTGGTCGACAGCCTCCGGTGAACCCGGCGCCGTGAAGCGATTGCTACGTAGGGGGAACACGCCGCTCAGGATCGGGGTGCCCGCCTACGAGTACCCCGGGGGGCCGTTTTGGGACGCGGTGCCGGCACTCCCGCCAGGGTCGATCGTGGTGTTCGACCCGGCGGACGGCCCAGGCGACGCCCTCGATCCGACCTATGTGACCGCGGTGGCAGGGCTCCGGAGCGCCGGCATCGAGGTCTTCGGCTACGTGACGGCCGGCTACGGAAAGCGCAGCACCGAGGAGATGATCGGCGAGGTGGAACGCCACGAGCGGTGGTACGGGCCGGCCGGTATCTTCCTGGACCAGACGCCGCCGGCGGCGACGGCCGACCGGGCGATCGTGGCCGCGATCGAGCATGTGCGAGCGAAGCGGTTGCGGCTCGCCATCAACCCCGGTCAGCCTGACATCGACCCCGAGGACGCCCAGGTGGCGGACCACGTCGTGAACTTCGAGGGCCCGCTGGCTGCGTACCGGCGCGCCCGCTTCCCCGTATGGACCGCGGACCTGCCGCCCGAGCGGTTGTGGCATCTGGTCCACGGTGTCGGGGACGTCCCGTCCCTGCGCACCGTGCTGACCGACGCCGTCCGGCACCGCGCCGGCGTGGTCTTCGTGACCGACGCCAGCATGCCGAACCCATGGGGGACGCTCCCCGCCTACTGGGAGGACGAGCTCCGCCTGGTGGGACGCCGGGCCGCGGGCGGGTGATCGCCCCCTCGGCTGGCGACCGGGCCGTAGGGGGCACCGGCGCGGGTCGCTGGGAGGTGCTCAGTCCCGGACGGCGAACAGGTCGCCACCGGCGAAGGCGAAGCCGGGGAAGCGGAGCCGCGTGCCCGGACCGTCGACGGTGAGCGTCCCCCGCCCGACCGCCTCGTACGGTGGCAGCTCCAACCGGGCCGTCCCGTCGGCGCCGACGATGGCGCTGACGGCGGGGTGGCCGTCGGGGGCAAGGGCGACGTGGTCCCCGGTGCGTAGGCCCTCCACCCGGACCGAGGTCCCCCCGGCCACCCAGAAGTCCTGGAAGCGCGCCTGGTACGCGGTCCCTCGTGCCTGTACCTCGAGGTACACGCGGAACGGCGGCTGGACGCCCAGATCGAGAGTGGCCGAGGAGTAGACGAGCCGGTCGCCCAGGTAGACGGCGTAGCGGGAGCGACCGTCGGTCTGCAGCGTGACGTCCTCCGTGGTCGCCCCGCTCGCGATGCTCGCGAGCATCTTGGTGGTGGCATAGGCGGTTCCCCCGGTGGCGTGGCCGGCGAACCACGTGTCCTGCCCGTCGCTCGTCACGCTGGAAACGAGGACGTAGTCGAGCAGCCGGGACGCCCCCGTCTGCACCGCGAGCAGTGAGATGCCGCTCCGGGACGACTGTGAGATGTCGTTCGATGGCCGGGACATCCGCACGTGGATCACCGCCTCGGCCGGGAAGGTGGCCGACGTGGCCGCGAAGTAGCCCAGCCACGTGCCCGGCCCGTGCGGTCCGACGCCGACATGCAGCCCGTCCGCCGACAGCCCGACCGACGCCCGACCAGGAGGGGCGGTGCCGCCGAGCCTGAAGGCCGGCGTCAGCGACGAAGCGGGCGCGGGCCGGTCGAACGCGTCGTGGAACAGGAGGGCGTCGTGCTCGAGCACCAGCCGGGGTACCGGCCGCGCCGACTGGCACGCGGCGGCGAGCACCACGACGAGGAGAAGCCCGAGCCCGGCCGAGAGGGTCCTCTGCCACCGGCGCAGGCCCGGCGGCCCGGCTTCCGTCGATCTCCGGGCGCGGTCGTGCATGGTCGCTGTTCCGTGAGCTGACACAGGCAGAGTCGGGATCGGCCGGTCCCCCCCGATGCAGGTCAGCGCGACCGCGCCCGCATCTGCTCGATCCGTTCGTTGTTCCACGGGCGCACGCTCATCGACTGGCTGGCCGTCCCCAGGTACGTCCGGTCCTCGGCGTAGAGATGGGCGAGCCCATGGGCGAACCCGCCGGTGACCGAGTGGATCTGGACGTCGCACAGCAGCCACTCGGTCGGGACCAGTGCGGCCACCCGGAGCGTGTTGTCGAGGCTCCTGCTCATGGTGGGCCTTCCCACCGGCTGGGAGACGCCGCCGCTCACGTAGTCACCCACGATGGCCAGCGTCGCCGCGGAGGGCTCCAGGTGGCCGGGGATGTGGAACCACCACACCGCCCGGGGGTTGCCCGGCGTCGCGTCCATGGACATCGGGTCCTCCCCGGCGGCCAGCCGCTGCTCGACGCGCGAGAAGATCGTCTCCTCGAACAGCTCGGGACGTTCGCGCACGGGGCACTGGTCCGGGTCGGGGACGTCGGGTGCCTCCATCCACGTGCCGCCGGCCACGCCGCTGTCGATGTGCTCAGCCAGTGCGGCGTTGACGGTCAGGATCTCCGTGTCGTCGACGTGCCCGACGGCCCGGGCCTGGGTGATGTGGCGCCCCGACACGGCGGGCTCCACCGTCCAGTAGAGGACGCTGCCGGTCGGCGCGAACGACAGGTACTGGGCCGTGGCCCACACGACCGGCCGGCCAGAGACGGACTCGAGGGCGGCGATGCCCGAACCGAGACCGCACCCGCCGAAGAGGAACCGTCCGGGGGTGGATACGGCGGGTGTGACGGGCTGCCGCCAGCGGGCCGGGTCGTCGGTGGCCTCGATGCCGAGGAACTGCTGTGCGTCCATCGGCGCAGCTTAGGCGGCACGCTGGTGACGCCGGCCGCCCCGGTCAGCCGCCCCGGTCGGCCGCCCGGTCATCCCGGCCGGCGACCCCGCCACCAACCTGCGTCGGCCCGGCCCGCACCTGGGTTACTCCGCGGCGTCGGCCAACGCCTCGGCCAGCGCCGGGTGCACCAGCATCGACTCGACGATGTCGGACACCCGCAGACCGGCGGTGACGGCCACGGCGATGACCGAGATCAGCTCGGCCGCATGGCGCCCCACGATTGAGCCGCCCAGGATGACCCCGGTGGCCGGATCGGAGATGATCTTCACGAACCCGCGCGGGTCGTTGTCGATCACCGCCCGGGCGTTGGCCGCGAATGGCACCTTCGTGACCCGGATCTTCCGACCCTCGGCGAAGGCGTCAGCCTCGGCCAGCCCCACGTCGGCGATCTCGGGCTCGGTGAAGATGGCGGACGCCGCCTTGTCGTAGTTGAGGTGGCGGTGGGCGACCGAGTGGCCGCCGACCACGTGCTCGGCGATCTTGCGCCCCTGCATGGCGGCCACCGACGAGAGGGGGAGCTTCCCTGACAGGTCGCCGGCTGCGTAGATGTGGGGCACGTTGGTCTGCCCGTGGTGGTTGATGGGGACGTAGCCGCCGGCATCGACCTCGACGCCGGCCCGGTCGAGCCCCAGCCCCTCGGAGTTGGGGATGGAACCGATGGCCAGCAGCGCGTGGGATCCCGTCACGGCGCGCCCGTCGTCGCAGGTGACGGTGACCGTGTCACCGTTCCGCTCGGCGGCGACGGCTCTGGCGCCCTTCAGGAGCCGGACACCGCGCCGGAGGAAGTCCTCCTCGAGCACGGCCGCCACCTCGGGGTCCTTGCGGGGCAGGACCTGCTCCCGGCTCACCACCAGGCTGACCTGGCATCCGAGCGAGGAGAACATGTGGACGAACTCGACGCCGGTCACACCCGATCCGATGACGACCAGGTGCTCGGGCAGTTCGGCCGGCGGGTAGGCGTCGCGGGTGGTGAGGATCCGCTCGCCGTCGGGGTTCGCCCAGGCCGGTAGGCGGGGGCGGCTGCCGGTGCTGAGCAGCACGGCGTCCGCATGGATGGTGCGTTCGCCCTCGGTCGTGGTGGCCACGACGGTGTGGGGACCGCTGAGCCGGCCTTCCCCGGTGAGCAGCTCGACCTGCTGGCTCTCCAGGATGCGACGGTTGGCCGCCTCCAGGTGCGAGGTGATGCCGGCGATCCGGGCCCGGAGGGCGTCGAGGTCGAGGGTGCCGGTTGCACCGGTGATGCCCATGCCGGCGATCCGCTGAAGGTCCGCCATGGCGCCACCGGTCGCGATCATGGCCTTGGATGGGACGCAGTCGCGCAGGTTGGCCGCACCACCGACGATGTCCCGCTCGATCAGGGTGACGTCCACGCCCAGGCGGGCCGCGTCGGTTGCCGCCTGGTTGCCCGCGGGCCCACCGCCGATGATCACCAGGCGCACGGTGGACCTCCCTGGTGCCGCCGCACGCGGGAACCCTGAGACTCGTGCCGGTCGCCGTCGCGCCCGAACCGAGTATCTGCCCTGTTGTCGGTCATGCACACACCCTACGTGACCCGTCGGGCCGCACCCGGAGCCGTCGCATCGACGGCGGCCGGCGAGCCGGGTGCCGGCGGCGTTGTCCGAGAGATACCCCCCGGGGTATAAGGTCGGGGGTGTGGAACGAGATGTGCCCGGGGTGAGGGCTGTGCCTGGCGACGACCCATCTGCCGACGACCCATCTGCCGACGACCCATCCGGCAGGGCGGTGCAGGCGTTTGGTCCGTCGTGGCCCGACGTCGCCCGCCGGGTGCTCGGCGCGACGTCCGTTCTGGCTGTCTGCGCCCATCCCGACGACGAGACGTTCGGCCTCGGCGCCCTGCTGGCCGCGCTGGCGGACGGGGGCATGCGGACGGCGGTGCTGTCGCTGACCAGGGGAGAGGCGTCGACCCTGGGCGCAGACGTGGAGGATCTCGCGGCGGAACGCTCCCGGGAGCTGGCTGCGGCAGCGGCCGCACTGGGGGCACAGGTCGCCGGCCTTCACGATCACCCTGACGGCTCGCTGGAGACGGTGCCGATGGTCGAGCTGGCGGGGGAGGTGGTCGCCGCTGCGGACGAGGTCGCCGCCGACCTGTTGCTCGTGTTCGATCCCGGAGGGGTGACCGGTCACCCGGACCACCGCCGTGCCACCGAGGCAGCACTGGTCGCCGCTGGCCGTATGGACCGGCCGGTGCTGGCGTGGACCCTGCCGGCCGACGTCGCCGAGGCGTTGAACCAGGAGCTGTCCACCGGCTTCGTCGGGGTCGAGCCCGCCCTGGTCGATCTGGAGCTGCACGTGGACCGGGCGGCCCAACTGGCCGCCATCGCGTGCCATGGGAGCCAGTCCGAGGACAACCCGGTGCTGCGGCGCAGGTTGGAGCTGCAGGGCGGCGTCGAGTCGACCCGATGGCTCCGGCGCACGGCAGCGGTCCATCCCCCCGCTCCACCCACTGCATCGGGGGTATCGGACACAGGACGGACAGCACGGGCAGCACGGAACCCCGAGGGCAGCCAGCCCCGCCAGGGCCACGGGGGAGCTGCCGGCAGCACGGGCGACGGGCTCGTGGCGGCGACGATCGAGACAACCTAGGAGGCGAGCAGATGGGACAGGCACGTGACGTGCTCGACGAGCTCCGGGCACCTACCCGGTCGCTCCGGCAGGCGATCCCCGAGACGTGGTCGGGGTTCGCCGCCATGCACAAGGGAGCGATGGCGGACGGCATGCTCCCCGGGCACGTCAAGGAGCTGATGGCCATCGTCATCGCGGTCACCCGGGAGTGTGACGGATGCATCGCCTCGCATGCCCGGGCCGCGGCTCGCAAGGGTGCCACGGCCGAGGAGGTGGCCGAGGCGCTGGGGGTGGCCGTGCTCATGAACGGCGGTCCGGCCACGGTGTACGCCCCCCGTGCCTGGGCCGCGTTCAACGAGTTCGCCGAGGAGATCCAGAACGAGCCAGCCGGCTGAGGGGGCTGTTCCGGCCTCCGGCGGCGGCTAGCCGGCCTCCAGCAGCCACCGGCCGCCCGGGCCACGGTCCGGGTCACGGGTCCCGGCCGGTCCCGGCCGGTCCCGGCCGGTCCTGACGACGAGGGGACCATGGCCCCTATCTGGGGCCACCCTGACGCCGCACGATGGCCGTATGGCACAGCGCATCGTCATCCTCGGCGGCGGCACCGGCGGGACGCTGGTGGCGAACCGGCTCCGCAAGTCGCTCGCCGGTGAGGCGACCGAGATCGTGGTGGTCGACCGTGACGACCGCCACGTGTACCAACCCGGCCTGCTCTTCGTCCCCTTCGGCTTGGCGACGGTGGACGAGATCGTGCGCTCGCGTCGTGCCCAGCTGCATTCCGGGATCCGGTTCATCGAGGCCGAGGTCGACCACATCGAGGTGGACGGCGACCGGGTCATCCTGGCCGACGGGACCGTTCTCGAGTACGACACCCTGGTGGTGGCGACGGGTGCCGTCCTCCAGCCGGGTGAGACGGAGGGCCTGGCCGATCTCGGACATCTCCGGCGCGTCCACACCTTCTACGAGCCCAACGGGGCAGCCGCCCTGGGCGCCGCCCTGTCCGCGTTCGAGGGTGGGCGCCTGGTCGTGAACATGATCGACATGCCGATCAAGTGCCCGGTGGCCCCGCTCGAGTTCGGGTTCCTGGCCGACTGGTACTTCCAGGAGCGGGGCATCAGGGACCGGGTCGAGCTCGCATGTGTCACCCCTCTCGACTCGGCGTTCACCAAGCCGGTCGCGTCCGAGCGCATCGGTGGCCTGCTCTCCGAGAAGGGGATCGAGCTGGTCACCGAGTTCAACACCGGCGAGGTCGACGACGCCGGGGGTCGCCTCGTCTCCTACGACGGCCGCGAGGTCGCCTTCGACCTGGCGGCGGTGATCCCACTGCACGGCGGGGCGCCGTTCATCACCCGGAGCCCCGGTCTCGGCGACGCGGTCGGCTTCGTCGAGACCGACCAGGCCACCCTCCAGGCCAAGGTCAAGCCCAACATCTTCGCCATCGGCGACGCGGCGGGCGTCCCCACGTCGAAGGCGGGGTCGGTCACCCACTTCGAAGGCGAGGTGCTGGTCGAGAACCTGCTGCGCCACCTGGATGGCCAGCCGCTCGACGCCTCGTTCGACGGCCACACCAACTGCTTCATCGAGACGGGCTTCCACAAGGCCCTGCTCATCGACTTCAACTACGACACCGAGCCGCTGCCCGGCCACTTCCCCGGCATCGCTGGACTGCCGCTGCTCAAGGAGTCCCGCCTCAACCACCTCGGGAAGCTCATGTTCCAGTGGTTCTACTGGCACGTCCTGCTCCCCGGACGGGACGTACCCGGTCTCGGTTCGGACATGCCGCAGCGAGGGAAGGAACGGGTGAGCGCCTGAGCGGGCGCCGAGAACGAGTAACGAGCGCGCAAAGCGAGCAACCGGCGCGGGGAACGAGCAACCGGCGCGGGAATCGAGCAAAGGAGGAGCCATGCCGACGGCCACCTATGCAGGCCACGACGTGGACGTGAACGACGAGGGCTTCTTCCTCGACCCGTCAGCGTGGTCGGAGGAGATGGCTCCCGACATCGCCAAGGACGCCGGGGTCGACGAGCTGACCGACCGCCACTGGGACGTCATCCGGTTCATGCGCCACGAGTACGACGAGCACGGTGCCGGGCCGACGGTTCGCGTGCTCGGGAAGGCGTCGGGCGTCTCGGTGAAGGAGCTCTACCAGCTCTTCCCCAAGGGACCCGCCAAGTTGGCGGCACGGATCGCCGGGATCCCCAAGCCGAGGGGGTGCATCTGATCATGACGAGGAGACCACGTCATCAACGCAAGGAGATGCGGCGCTGGTCGATGGTGGGCCAGTGGAGGTCGCGGCGCCGCCGCATGCCGCCAGGGCCCGTCGACCCGGAACGCCTGCACGAGCAGGCGCCCACCACCCGCACGGAACACCCGGGAAGGAGGTTGGCGAAGTGACCGACGAGATCACCAAGGTGTCGATCGTCGTCTCCAAGGGGTCCCTCGAGGGGATCTACCCCGCGCTCATCATGGCCAACGGTGCCCGTGCGGAGGGGATGGAGGCCAACCTCTTCTTCACCTTCTTCGGCCTGGACGCCGTCCACAAGGGGCGGGCGGAGCACGTCAAGGTGGCCACCGTCGGGAACCCGGGGCTCCACCTGGCCACCCTGGTCGGTGGCCTTCCCGGGGTCTCCAGCGTGATGACCCACTACCTCGACCGCAAGATGGCGAAGCTCGACATCCCTCCCATCCCCGAGTTCATCGAGATGATCGCCGACACCGGTGCCGGCCTCTACGGGTGCAAGGCGTCGTGCGACCTGTTCGAGTTGACGAAGGACGACCTGGTCGACCAGGTGAAGGACATCATCACCGTCGGCGAGTTCTTCGCCATGTCGGCCGGCGGCCAGATCATCTTCACCTGACCGCCCCGGCCGGCCCCGGCACGCGCCACGCCCGGCGGACGGTCGGTCCAATGGGCAGGCGAGCCGGCGGGGGCCCTCCGCTGCGGATCAGGGTCGGCGGTAGGCCTGCACCGTGTAGCCGTCGCCCGGCGCAGCCGGTGCCCGGTCCCACGTCGACCACGCGCCGGCGGGCACCAGGCCGGCCGCCGACGCCAGCCGGGCGAACGTGGCGGCGTCGAGCCCGCCGTCCCGGATGGCGAACCCGGTGACCAGCAGGCCCCCCGGCCGCAGGCGATGGGTCATGTTGGCGACCACGTCTGCCTCCGTTCCCGGTGCGACGAAGATCATGACGTTGCCGGCCATGACCACCACGTCGAACCCGTCACCGACCTCGAGGGCCGGATCGGCGAGATCCCCCAGGACCCACGACAGTTCCGGGGCTTTGGCCCGTGCCGCCTCGAGCATGGCCGGGTCGATGTCGGCACCCACCACCGACCACCCCCGCCGGGCCAGCTCGATCGCCACCCGCCCGGTGCCGCAGCCGGCGTCGAGGACGCGCCCGGCCGGGATCCCGTGGTCGCGGGCGAGCCCTTCGACCAGGTCGGCCTCGCCGTGGACGTGAACGCCGCTGGCCGCCAACTGCTCGAAGCGGGCGTCGTACTCGCTCCCACGGGGCACGTCGGCGGTGGTCCAGCGATCCGGCACCTGCCTCTTGTAGGCCACGGGGCCCCGCAACGCAACTCCGACGCACGGTCCGCGGGTGGACTCGCCCGGGCCGACCTGCCGGCACCCGTGGCCACCCGCCGGCACCCGTGGTGGAATGGCGCCCGGTGTAGGGCGACGGTCGAGCTGGCAGGACTGGAGGCACGCGGAAGATGGCCGGTAGGGGAGGCGGGGCGGTGCGCGAGCTGTGGGAGGAGATCGGCCGCCCGCCGACCGTGGCCGGGCTGTCGACCGAGTTGTCCATGCGCCTACCCCGGGGTTCGGAGGCCAAGCTGGCGGCGATCGAGCGGGGAGAACCGCCGCCGGGGAGTGACCCCGAAGTCTCGGCCCGCCTCCACCTCGAGCACCCGACGGTGGGGGTGTCCTGTTGGGTGCAGTCCGGGTTGGTCGCCGCACTCGCCTCACAGCTGGACGGGGTGGAGCGGGCGGGCGTGATGGTCCTGTCGCGGGTCGACCCGACGGCACCGGCGGTCGACTTCCACGGGTCGGCTGTGGTGGAGACGCCCTCGGGCCGGGTGATCAGCGACCCCTACTTCGATGCTGACGCTGTTCCCGATGACGGCGGTATCGCCCATGGGCCAGGGTCGGCCGTGGAGGTCACCGATGTCGACGGCACCGTGGTGCTCTCGGTCTCGCAGTGCTGGTCGGTGGGCACGTTGCGCTATCGCCAGGTATCCGGTGCGTTGGCCCCCCGGCACACCGAACCGTTCTGTCGCCTGTCGGCCACGTACGGGTCGGTCCACAACCGGTCGCTCGGACTCAGGACCCCGTCTGGTCGTGTCAACGTCGCCCCTGCCGGTGATGCCGGTTACCGGGTCACCCGGTGGGAGCTCGGCCCGACCGACGTCCGTGGCACGCCGGCCCAGATCGAGGTGGTGGGGTCGTGGGAAGGGGCGGTCGAGCTGGCGTTCTCCCTGAAGGCGGCGGCACTCCAGCGTCGCTGAACGTCGTCCGGTTGGGTGCCGTCCGGGCTCAGACCACCTGTCGCCAGGCGCGTCCGTCCCACCACCAACGACCGTCCTCCGAGCGGATGGCCCAACCGGGCGTCGCTCGGGTGACGGGGATCCACGCGTATCCGTCCCACCAGGCGAATCCGTCTGGGGACATGATCACGTATCCCGGCGGCGTCGTGGGTGGAACGCCGGCGGCTGCTGGCGGTGCGGGTTGTGGCGGTGCGGGTTGTGGCGGTGCGGGTTGTGGCGGTGCGGGTTGTGGCGGTGCGGGTTGTGGCGGTGCGGGTTGTGGCGGTGCGGGTTGTGGCGGTGCGGGTTGTGGCGGTGCGGGTTGTGGCGGTGTCGCGCTCGGGGTCGGTTCCGGTTGTGGCGGCTGCGGCCGGTGGGAGTCGAGCTCCTCGATCTGCTTCTGCAACTCGGCGATCAGCTGGTCCGTGGTGCCGTGGAAGCGGGCCAACGCGAGGTCGAGCCGGAAGTCCACCGCATCGGCCAACTTGGGTCCGTAGTGGATCACGGTGGCCTTCTGGCGGTTCGATACGGCGAAGGTGCTCTCGCCGGCCGTGTCGTCATGGGTGAAGCCGACGAGCTTGTCGAAGGCGCACTCACGGGTCTGCTTGCCGCCGATGAAGAGGACGCGGCGCGTCGTGATGTAGAGGTTGCCGGTGTCGATCGCCGTCGGCGTCGGTGGGGCCTGGACGTAGTGCCCACGAGTGGCCCCGACCCGGTAGCGGACCGATCGTCCCCCGAGTGATCCGATGGGGATGGAGACGCCCTGGCTCCCGCCGACCCAGTGGCCTGCACCGCGCCGGTCCTCGATCAGCCCGGCGCCGGTAACGGTGAAGACGACGTCCTCCCCCTGGTGGAGGATGACGCCTTCGGGGACATCCCACTGATCGTTGCCGGCCACGTCGATCAGGTGCGCCAACCCGTCGCGTTCGGCCTGCCAGGCGGCCAGCGCAGTCTCATAGTGCTTCTCTGCCTGCTTCGCCCGGTGCTCCTCGAGCATGTGCTCCTCCGGTCGCCGTCTTCCCATCCGAGCAGGGGGTCATCCACCGGCACGCCGCACCGCCGGCACGCGTCCCGCCCGTTGTGTCGCCGACCCTAGGCGTCCGAGGTCGACGGGGCACGCATCGACGCGGGGGATCGTGTCCGGCTCACGGATGGGTACCCGGCTCGATCAGTACCCGGCTGACGGATCAGTACCCGGCCACTGGGTCCACGAGGCCGACGAGCTCCTGCCCGGCCATGAAGCGCTCGACGTTGGTCGCGATCCGCTCGCCGAGGAGCGGCATCACCATCTCGAGGGTGTCAGCCGTGTGTGGGGTGATGATCACGTTGTCCCGGCCCCATAACGGGTGCCCGTCGGGGAGTGGCTCCGGGTCGGTCACGTCGAGTGCCGCACCGGCGATCGACCCGCTGTCGAGCGCGGCGACCAGTGCGTCGGTGTCCACGTGCCTGCCGCGGGCGACGTTGACCAGCCAGGCGCGCTCGTCCATGTGCGCGAATTGCCCGGAGCCGAACAGCCCGGTCGTCTCCGGTGTGAGGGCCAGCGCGAGGAACACGACGAGCGCACCGGGAAGAGCCTCGTCGAGCCGGGACGCGGCCAGCGTCCGCGCCGCCCCCGGGAACGGGGATGGGTCACGGCGCACCACCGTGAGCTCTGTTCCGAACGGTTCGAGGAGCCGGGCGAGCACCCTGGCGATCCCCCCGCCGCCCACGATGGTGACGCGCTCACCGAACAGGCTGGTGCCTGCCTGCTTCCCCCATGAGCGTGCCGCCACACGCACCGGCAGGACCCGCAGCCCTGCTAGCGCGAGGGCGAGGGCATGCTCGGCTACCGGCTCGGCGTAGGCGCCCTTGGCGCAGGTCCACGTTCGTGCCTCATCGAGGAGCCCTGCGGCAGCCACCCGCTCGACCCCGGCGAACGGAAGCTGGATCCACCGGAGCGTGGGCACCGTGGCGGCCCTGGCCAGCCCGTCGACGTCGGCCGGATCGAGCCAGACCAGCGCGTCGGGCCCATCGTCGATCCCCACGACCTCACCGCCCGCCCGGTGCACGGCATCGACGGCGAAGTCGGCTTCGACGGGCTGGACGGCGACACGGAGCGGGGGCATGACTGCACTCTAAACACCGCCGGTCGCAGATGGACGTGTCCGGCAACGTGACTGGCGCCGGTGGCCCGGCGCACCGTCACCTGACGCGCCTACGGCGCTGCCGTGCCGCTGGCGGTCGTCACGCTCACAGGCCGCATGCCCACCGGCTGCTCCACGGTGCCCAGCCGTACAGGTGGTAGAGCTCGAGGGCGAGCGCGTCCTGCTCGGCTGCGGGCGCCTCGTAGGGCCAGCCGTAGTGGCCGAAGGACTCCCACGTGATCTCGATGATCCCGTAGGCACCGGACGGCGCCGAGGCGCTGTTGTACCGGTCGCCCGACTCGTGGACGCGGATGCACGCCCAATCGGCCGTGTTGGTGCTGGTCGAGTCGGTGACGGGAACCGGTGGTGGCGCCACCGCCGGCACCGGGCGAGGCAGCGGAGCTGGCGCGGGCGACGTGGCTGATGTGGTCCGCGTGCCGAGGGGCGCGAACAGTTCGAGGCCCAGGGCGCTGGCGACGGGCCCGATCGACAGCCCGGCATCGAGCGCGTTGGCTGCGGTCAACGGGTGTGGCGTCACCACCCGGGCGTGCCCGGCGCGTGGACGTGGGAACGGGGCGGTTGCCCGCACGAGGCGGGCGGCCGGCGCACTGGTGCGCGCCGGCGAACGGGGCACCGCGTTGGCGGTGTTCCCGGCGATGATGGATGCGGCGGCGGCTGCCGACGCAAGTGCGATGCGGGTCCGCATGGCACCTCCCTTCGTAGGGCGCTGATGCGCCTTCCTCTGCTCGGTGTTGGCGGGCTCCGGCCCTTGCATGCGGTCCCCGGACGGCGAGCGGGAAGGCGTCGTCCGTCCTGGCGTATCGCCAAAGGGTGTGCGGCCGGTTGGTGGTGCCCAGGGTGTGGTCCTGTGCGGTCTCTCCAGAGTTCGGGAGTAGAGGCAGGGCGCTGCGCTGCGACAGGCGGCGTGGCGCCGGTGGATGGCACATCCCGGTCGTGGCCGGTCCCGACCCTCCGCACGCTCGCCCGTGCACGTCGGCACGGAGGGCGGTCAGGTCGTGTGCGCGTTCACAAGGATAGTCGTTGCAGTGGCAGTGTAGTGAACTTTTGCAAACACCCCAGGTCAGGGACCATCTTTGCGGCCGGCCACCGTGTCAGGTGGCGGGGATCCGCGGTCAACCCGTTCCTGCCCGCTGCGGTCCCGCCGCACCCGGAGCGGCGACAGCGTCCGGTGCCTGAGGCATCCCGCCCAGACGCCGAGGCCGTAGGCGGCGTCATCGGCGATGGACGCGAGCGTCCAGCGTGCCGGGTCCAGATCGGGCCGGAGGCGCCACCAGTCGGCGAGCGGGGCGGCGAGCAGCAGCACCCAGGCGGCACGCCGTCCCCGCCGGCCGGCCCACCGCCCGCCGGCGGCCGCCACCAGCAGGGGGGACGCCAGCATGGTGGCGGCCCGTCCCAGGCCGACCAGGGTCCACCAGGCACCGGCGGCCACCCATCCTCCCGCCACCGTCGCCGGGATGCCGAACGGACGGACGCGCCCGGCCAGCCGGATGGTCGCCAGTGTCGCGACCGCCAGCGCCCCTGCCGGCGCACCGGTCAGCACCAGCCCGGCGATGACGGCCGGGACCGGTTGGACCTCGGCCGCCGCTGGCCGTCCCTCGTGCCGGCGGGCCAGGGCGGCCGCGCTCGTCCCGTAGCGGAAGCGGCGGGCCAAGGTGGATCCCCAGGTGTCCGGCTCCCGATGATGGACGACGACGGAGGGGTCGTAGCGGACGACGTGGCCGGCCTCGACCAACCGCCACACCAGGTCGACGTCCTCGCCGAAGCGGAGGGACGGGTCGAAGCGGAACCAGTGCAGGTCGCGCCGGACGACGAGCGTGGTGGTGGGAACGTAGGCGACGGCGCGGCCGGGCCCGACCGGGCTGGGCCGGTCGCCCAGATCGAGTGGACCGTGCCGCTCGCCGAATCGAGCCAGCACGGTGCGCCGGCCGGCGGGTGGCAGGGGGCGTACCCGCGGGGCGACCGCGGCCACGGCATCGTCGTCGAACCATCCGGCCAGATCGCCCAACCAGCCCTCGGTCACCATGCAGTCGCTGTCGACGAACGCGACCAGCTCGCTGCCCGCCGCGTCCCAGCCGGCGTTCCGGGCCGCCGCCGGCCCGCCCGCCTGCTCCCTGCGCACGACCCGGGCGCCGTGTCTCCGGCACACGTCCGCGATCGCCATGGGGTCGTCCGAACCGTCGTCGACCACGATCACCGGGATACCCGCCCCGAGGGCCCCCAGGCACCGGTCCAGGTCGCCCGGCCGGTCCCGTGCCGGGACGACCACGGTGACCCGACCGTCGGTGGCGACCGCCCGGGGTGGTCTGGGGTGGGCCATGCCCGCCCCGACCAGCCGTGCTGCCAGCTGGTCGTCGACACGGGTGCGCCCCAGCTGGTCGTCGGCCCTGCCGGTTCCGCTGCCGGTTCCGCTGCCGCCGGGCCGCTGTCCCCGTTCCGTCGAGGCGCTCACCAGGCGGCGGAAGGCGGCGGTTCCAGTCCGGCTCAGGCGCAGCAGCCGCCCCGGCCGGCCACCGGCCAGGACGATCCCGCCATCGGGCGCCTCGAAGGCACGGAGTGTCGGGTCGAGCACCAGCCGGGGAGGATCCGGCCGGGGCGTCACAGAGCCAGGCCGCCGTCGACGGCGAACGTGGCCCCGGTGACCCCGCCCGCGTCGGGGCCGGCGAGCCACAGGACGGCGGCCGCGATCTCCTCCGGCGCGAGCAACCGTTCGATGGGCTGCTGGGCGGCGAACGCCTGCGGTGAGGTGAGCCCGTAGAGGCGGGCGCTCTCGGCCAGTCCCGCCGTGTCGGTGGAGCCGGGACTGACGGCATTGGCTGTCACCCCCGTGCCGCGCAGGTCGGCGGCCAGGCCCCGGACCAGCCCGGTCACCCCCGCCTTGGCCGCGCCGTAGGCGGCGAGCCCGGGCATGCCCCTGGTCGCCGCCGTCGAGGCGATGGCGATGAACCGTCCCTGTCGGGGGACCGGCCGGCGCAGGAGGGCGGGCACCGCGACCCGGGCGGCGACGATCGGCCCGACGAGGTCGATCTCGACCACCGCCCGCAGCGCGCCCTCGTCCATCTCCCACAACGGTGCGCCGCCGCCGACCACGCCAGCCACCGCCACCATCGCGTCGAGGCCGCCGAAACGGCGCTCCGCCTCGTCGACCGCCCGCCCGAGCGCTGCCGGGTCGCACGTGTCGGCGACCAGCGGGACGACGGAGGCGCCCCCGGCTGACGCGCTCGAGGCGACGTGGTCGAGCTGGTCGAGCGTCCCCAGGTGGTAGGGGAGGCGGGGATCGTCGGTGGCGATGTCGGCGGCGATCACCGACCACCCGGCGCCGGCCAACGCGGTGACGACGGCGGCGCCGATGCCGCGGGCGGCACCTGTCACCACCGCGACGGGCGTCCCGGAGCCGGCCGCCGTCACGTCCCGACCTCCGTCCTCCTCGCACCGGCGTTCGGCTGGGCGGGAGAGCCGGCCGCCACCGTGCGGTCCCGTGGCCATTCGGCGACAGTTGCGATGAGGTGGGCGGTGGCCTCGTCCACCAGGGCCGCCCCCAGCTCGGCCGAGGCACCCGAGGGATCGCCGAGGACGCCGTTCGGGCTGACCGCCCGGACCCCGGTGCCGCGGAGCTGGGGCCACAGTTCTCTGAGCGGGGTGGTCACGCCCGCAGTGGCGACGTGGGAGCGCACGAGATCGGGACGGAGCGCGAGGACCAGCGAGGTCTCGGTGCGACCGGCGTGCGCGTCGGGGACCACGCCCCGGTGCGCCCGCGGCGTCCGCCAACGGGCCGTCCACGCCAGCACGTCGCGCCCCTCGGAGCGGAGTCGGCTCTCGGCCCGCGCCAGCGCATCGACGTTCCCGCCGTGGCCGTTCACGAAGATGATCCGCTGGACCCACCTGCTCGCCGAGCGAGCCAGTTCGACGGCGAGCGATTCGAGGACCATGGTCCCGATCGAGAGGGTCCCGGGGAACCCCTCGTGCTCTCCGCTGGCCCCGAACGTGATCGCCGGTGCGACGAGGACTTCGGGAACGCGAGCGGCCAGGCGATTGCACAGCTCGACGGCCAGCAGGGTGTCGGTGCCGAGGGGGAGGTGGGGGCCGTGTTGCTCGGTCGAGCCGATCGGCACGGCCAGGAGCGCGTCGGGCCCCACATGGTCCATCTCGGTCCAGACGGTGTCGGCGACGGCGATCATGGGGCGGCCTCCGCGACGGGGTCATGGCCGTGGTGCTCGGGGGCACGACCGTCCCCCTCCGGCGCGTGGCCGTGGTGTGCCAGGTACTCGAGGATGGCAGCAGCCGCCTCGCCGGCGCCGACCGGCCCGACCAGGGCCGGGGGATCGTGGGCGGTGAGGGCACCGGTCAGGGCGAGGAGGCGTTCGTGGGCGCCACCCACCGGTGGTGGCACCACATGGACCCGTGCTCGGTGGGGACGAGGTGGTCCCACGGCGACGTTCTCCCGCGACCGCTCGGTGGCGTGGACGGCCAGCGCCGCCGATCCGGTCCCCGGCCCCGGCCCCGGCGCTGCGCGGCCGGCCTCGGCACCCCTGGCTGCGTCACCGTCATCGGGTACCCGTCGATGCGTGGCAGCCGATGCGGCCAGCAGCGCGCCGAGGGGAGCGCGGCGCAGGCGCAGCCCTCCCTCGACCGAGCACACGGCCGGCCCTCGCACCACGACTCGCTCGCGCCACCCGCCCTCGAGGCGCCGCTCGCCGGTGAGGTGGTCGCCGTCGATCCCGAGCGAGACGAGGCCGAGTGCCTGGGCCACGCCGAGCTCGTGGGCGAGGAAGGCGCCGAACGCACCGGTGCCCCGATCGGCGGAACGGTCGCCGCACAGGACGAGGTCGGCTCCCCCGCCTGCTTCGATGACGCGGGCCACGCGTGCGGCCGCCAGGCGTTCGTCGGGCACCAGCTCCTCCGGGTCGCCATCGGGGCCCGACACGACCTCGACACCGGCGCCGAGCGCAGCGAGCTCGTCCACGAAGGCGGGGTCGGGTTGTGGCCCACCCACGATGACCCGGACGCTCACGCCCCACCCTTTGGCGATGCGGAGCGCATGCTCGACGGCAGCCGCCTCTTGGGGAGCGAGGGCGGGTGACCGGTCGTCGCGGGTCACCGTCCCATCGAGGGGGTCGACGGTCGGCCGCAGGTCGACGGGTCGGACACAGGCGACCACTCCCCGCCCCTCCCGTCCGTGCTCGGCGTGCACGGGCGTCATCCTCGCCGGAACACGACGCCGTGCCCTCCGTCGGGGTACGTCCACGTGATGGCGCCCTCGTGGTTGCAGATCATGTAGCAGGTGCCGCACTCGAAGCACTGTTCGTAGTTGAAGAGGATGCCCCCGTCGGCCGTGGGGGCGAACAGGTTGGCCGGGCAGGCATGGACGCACGCCTTGGTGGTGCACCCCCGGCACGTGTCCCCGTCGACGGTGATGTGGGGCCGGGAGCCCACCCGGAACTCCACGGTGGCCATGCGGGTCTCGAAGGAGACCTCGGGTCGCCGATGGCCGTCGCCGGGCTGCTCGGAGGCCGGGGCCGCGCTCATCCGAAGATCCTCGCCGCCCGCCACGCGTCAGCGGCCAGCTCGCGGAGGCGGACGCCGTTGCGGCGGGCGACGGACAGGGCGAAGGACGCGCCTCCCGGCTTCGGCTCGGGGTTGTTCACCGTGAAGAGGCCCTCGACGAGATCGCAGACCAGCCCCGGGTAGCGCTGCTGGACCCGGTCGGAAAGGACCAGGGACGGTGCCTTGCGGAACCGCTTGTGGTCGGCCAGGACGAATGAGGACTCGAGCTCCCGGCGGTAGCGGGCCAGCCCGGCGGCGGACGTGTCGTCGGCCCGCAGGGCGGCGTCCACCGCCCGCCCAGCCGCCAGGCCGGACCCGATGGCGAAGTTCACGCCCTCGAGCCAGATGCCGGCGGCCAGGGTCATCGCCGCCGCATCGCCGGCCACCACCATGCCGTCGGTGACCAGCTCCGGCATGGTGTCGTAACCGCCCTCGGGGATCAGGTGGGCTGCGTACTCCACCAGCTCGGACCCGGCCAGCAGGGGAGCGACCGACGGGTGCTCCCGGACGTCGGCCACCAGTTCCTCGGGGCGGACGCCTGCTGCAGCCAGCCCGGTGAGGGAGACGACCACGCCGATGCTGACCGTGTCCCGGTTCGTGTAGAGGAAGCCCCCGCCCGGGATCCCCCGGGTGCACCCCAGGATCTCGATGTCGACGCCGTGGTCGCGTGGGACGCCGAACCGCTCGTCGATCCGGTCGGGATCGAGGGACCGCACCTCCTTCACCCCCAACGTGTGGTGGGCGGCGTCGGCCTTGGGGTGGATCCCGGCCTCCTTCGCAAGGAACGAGTTCACACCGTCACAGGCGACGACCACCCGGGCGCGCAGGTCGCCGTCGGGGCGATCGGTCCGTACGCCGCAGATGGCGCCCCGCTCGTCGCGCAGGAGACCGGTCGCCACCGTCGAGGTCACCAGCCGGGCGCCGGCGTCGGTGGCCTTGGACGCCAGCCACCGGTCGAACTCGGCCCGGATCGCCGTCATGCCGTTGTAGGGGGCCTCACCCCAGGTGGGGGTCCGGTAGTCGATGGCGAGCGACCGATCCCCGTCGACCACCATGGTCGATCGGCGCACGACCCATCGTTCGGCCGGGACCTCCTCCCACCACGACGGGACCACCTCGTCGAGGATCCTGGCGTAGATGACGCCGCCGTAGACGTTCTTCGATCCGGGGAAGGGGCCCCGCTCCACCATGACGACGGACCGTCCGGCGCGCGCCAGTGCCAGGGCGGCGGCGGCGCCTGCCGGACCGGCCCCCACCACCACGGCGTCGAGCACCGGTTCAGGCACGGTCGCCCCCGTCCCCGTGGTCGCCCCCGTTCCCACCCGGGGTTGTGATCCGGTCGATGGCGGGTGGGACGGCGACGCCCACCTGGCCGGCGAGGGCCACCAGCGTGCCGAGGGCGTCGGCAACCACGCCGAGCCGGGCCATCGAGGTCATCGGGCACGACGGGTCGGTGTTGACGCTGACGACGTGCTGCGGATGGCCGAGACCGCCGACGTGCTGGGAGGCGCCCGATATGCCGAATGCAACGTACAGTTCGGGGTCGACCGCCACGCCGGTGGTCCCGATCTGGCGGTCATGGTCGATCCAACCGGCGTCGGTCGCCACCCGGGTCGCGCCTGCGGACGCCCCCAGCGCCGTGGCCACCTCGGCCAACAGCTCGAAGATCCGGACTGCGGTGGCGTCGTCGGTCCCCGGAGGCACCAGGCCGGCTCCGCCACCGAGGACCCGGCCGGCGTCGGCCAGGTCCATGGTCGCCGGGTCGGGAGGGAGCAGCGCCTCGATCTCGACGTCGGGGATACCCGCCACGTCGGGGACGGCCGCCACGTCGGGGAGGTCGACGACGGTGGCCGAGGTCGTGGCCCCACCCTCGGCGCTCGCCACCCGGTCGGCGGCTCCGGGAATGGTGTGCGCTCCGGAGATCGGTGTCACGGCGCGGGAGCCGGGTACGAAGGTGGCCACCGCCGGTCCCTCGACGGTCACCGGCACCAGGATCCGGTCATCCAGCCGGGTCAACTCGGCCCGGATCCGAACGGTCGTGCCGAGCTCGCCGGGGTCGCCGGGCCGCCCGGACCGGCCAGACCGCCCGGACCGGCCAGCCCCGTCCGGATCGGCAGCTCGGGCCTCGGGCACCTCGACGGCGATGCGCACGGCCCTGGAAAGCAGGGGCCGGTCGAGCAGCGCGGCGAGCCGGGGGGCCAGGTCGCGTCCGTCGGCCGACGCCGGCAGCACCACCAGGGGCGAGGTGGCGCACAGGGGTGCGAGGGACGCCGCCAGGGTGCCGGCCTGGAGGCCGGGACCCGTCTCGGCGGTGGCGACGGGCACCGATCCGCCCAACAGGTCGGCGAGCGCGCGTCCGGCCTCGCCGGCGCCGGTCCCGACGACGAGGGCCGTGCCGCCGGACTCGCCCACTTCACACGCGGCCTCGTCGGCGCCGGGTGGGAGTCTCCCGTCGCGCGACAGGGCGACGGCGAGCGGCCGGCTGGTATGCAGCCTGCCTGCGGCGGTCGCGCTCACAGCTCCACCCCCACCCGCTGTCCCTCGATCACCGCGGCGTGGGCACGTCGGGGCGCCACGCAGTCACCGACCCGGTGGACCGGGAACGGGGCACCCGCCAATGCTGACCACAGCGCGTCGTCCGCCTCCTGCTGGACGGCGCAGACGACCCAGTCGCAGTCGACGAGCCGCGTCTCGCCCGTGGGGTGGTGCTGGAGCTCGAGCACGATCGCGGATCTGCCCTCCCCGGAGCTGCCCTCCCCGGAGCTGCCGTCCCCGGAGCTGCCGTCCCCGGAGCTGCCGTCCCCGGAGCTGCCGTCCCCGGATCTGCCCTCCCCGGATCTGCCCTCCCCGGAGCTGCCCTCCCCGGAGCTGCCCTCCCCGGAGCTGCCCTCCCCGGATCTGCCCTCCCCGGCGGGCGTGACCCCCATGGGGACGACGTCGGTGACCTGGACGATCCCCCGGGCGTGGGCCCGCACGTTCCACGTCTCGAGGTCGAGGGTCACCCCCAGATCCTGCCCGACCACCATCCCCGGGGTCACCACCGTCACCCGCCCACCGCGGTCGGCGAGCAGCTCGGCGACGGAGGTCGCCTGGTGGAACCCGAGCTCGTCGACGACCACGATCCGTCCGGTGGGCGATGCCCTCCCCTCGAGCACGTCGCGCACGTCGACCACGCGGGGTTCGTCGCCCGCCCACCACGGCCGCTTCGGCCTCGCCCCGGTGGCGACCACGACCGCGTCGGGCCCCAGTCCGAGGATGGCCGAGGCGTCGACCTCGGTGGACAGGCGGATGTCGACGCCCAGCGACTGGGCCCGGGCGATGAGGTTGCGGGTGAGGTCGAGGAACTCGGCTCGGGAGGGGACCGAGGCGGCCAGGGCCACCTGGCCGCCGAGGCGCGTCCCCCGCTCGAAGAGGGTCACGCGGTGCCCGCGCTCGGCGGCGGTGACCGCGGCCTGGAGCCCGCCGGGCCCGCCACCGACCACGACCACCCGCCGGGGCCGCTGGGGCGGGGGCACGGGCACCGACTCCCGGCCGGCCGTGGGGTTCTCGATGCAGCCCAGCCACCGGTTGAGGCCCATCCGGCCCACGCACTCCTGGTTGCACGACAGGCAGGTGCGGATGGAGGACGTCTCCCCGGCCCGTGCCTTCGCCGCGAATTCGGGGTCGGCGATCTGGCCGCGCACCACGCCGATCAGGTCGCAGATCCCCTCGTCGAGGGCCCGCTCGGCCTGTACGGGGTCCTTGAAGCGTCCGACGCCGACGACCGGGAGGTCGACGGCGTCGCGGATGGCGCTCGGGATGAAGCTGGCGTAGCCGGGCGGCACCTGCATGCTCGCCTCGATCATGAACAGGGTGGCGGTCGCCACCCCGATCGACGTGTTGATGTAGTCGACGTGCCCGGAGGCCTCGACCATGCGGGCCACGGACACCGCGTCGTCGATGGTCGTCCCGCCCTCGATGAGCTCGTCGCCGCACAGCCGGACCCCGAGGGCCCGGTCGGGGCCGATGGCGTCCCGGACCGCCGCCACCAGCTCGAGGAGCAGCCGGGCCCGGTTGGCCAGGCTCCCGCCGTACTCGTCCTCCCGGTGGTTCGTCGCCGGGGAGAGGAACCCCCGGACGATGGACGAGTGCGAGCACTGGAGCTCGATCCCGTCGAACCCGCCCGCCGCGCAGTGGGCCGCCACCGTGGCGTACCCGGCGATGATCTCGTCGATCTCGTGGCGGTCGACGGCCTTCGGCACCTCGCGGAAGAGGGGATCGGGCACCGGGCTCGGTGCCCACACGGGCAGGCGGCTGTACATCGACGACGCCTGGCCGCCGTTGTGGTTGATCTGGGCCAGGATCGGCACGCCGTGGGCGTGCACGGCGGCGGTGATGCGGCGGTACCCGGGGACGACCCGGGGGTCGAAGCCGTGGATCAGCTTCTCGTAGGGCCAGTCGGTGGGGTGGGTGGAGTGCTCCTCGGTGATGATCAGGCCGGCACCGCCGGCCGCCCGGGCCGCGTAGTAGGCGGCGTGCTGCTCGGTGGGCAAGCCGTCCTCGGCGTAGTTGGTCAGGTGGGCGGAGAAGACGATGCGGTTGGGCACCGTCACCGGCCCGATCCGCAGCGGGGAGAAGAGGCGCGGGTACGTGGTGGACGCGGTCATCGGGCCGTGGTCCCGGCGTCGACGGTCATGGTGAGACCGGTGACGGCCCGAGCCTCGTCGGAGGCCAGGAAGGCCACCGCGCCGGCGACGTCCTCGGCGCTCACCAGGTCGAGGGGGAGGGCGTTCATGAAGATGGGGCCGAGCTCGGGCGCCGCCTCCAGCCGCTCCCCAAGCCCGCCCAGGCCGGCCAGCATGGGGGTGTCGACGCCGGTGGGATGGACGGTGTTCACCCGGACGTGGTGGGCGGCGAGCTCCATGGCCAGCACCCGCATGATCCCCACCACCCCGTGCTTGGCGGCCACGTAGGGGGCGAAGAAGGGGTGGCCTTTCAGCCCGGCCGCCGAGCTGACGAGCACCATCGAGCCACCGCCCGCCGCCACCAAGTGCCGGGCGCCGGCGGTGCACGTGTTCCACACGCCGGTGAGGTTCACCCCGACCACCGCGTCCCACACCTCGGGCGTGACCTCGTCCCACCGCTGGACGGTGCAGACGCCGGCATTGGCCACCACCACGTCGAGCCGGCCGAGATCGGCGACGGCGGCGTCGACCGCACCGGCAAGCGCGGCGGCGTCGCGCACGTCGGTCACCGCTCCCACCGCCCGGCGACCGAGGGCGCGCACCGCGCCGACCGTGGTCTCGAGATCGTCACGTGTCGCCAGGGGGTAGGGGATGGCCGGGTCGTCGGCGCACGAGTCGATGGCCACCACGTCAGCTCCCTCGCCGGCCAGGCGCAGGGCGTGTGCCCGACCCATGCCCCGGGCCGCGCCGGTCACCAGCGCGACCTTGCCGGCCAGGCGGCCGCCCGTGGGGGCGGAAGGGGTAGCGGGGGTGGCTGCCGTCACGGCGCCGCCACCAGCGCGAGTGCCCGCCGCCGCCCTTCGAGGACGGCCTCGAGGATGGTCCGGGGGGCGACGCAGTCGCCTGCGGTCAGCACCCGGGTCCCGGCAGGCGGAGCTTCGCTGCCCGCGGCGCCCTCAGGTGTGTTCCCGGGCAACGGGCAGGGCAGGCGGTGGCTGCAGTCGACCACGACGGCACAGGGAAGCGACCGGGTCGCGGATGTCCAGACGTCCTCCACGTGTGCCTCGCCCCCGTCCACCCGACGCAGCCGCGAGCGCAGCACCCGTTCGACCCCGGCACGCTGGAGGCGGACGTTGGCGTCGGCCAGGTCGCCGGTGCGGGCCAGGAGCGTCCCCGCCACCGGGTCAGGGGTGACGAGCGCCACCGAGCGACCGGCCGTGGCCAGCCATTCGGCGACGGCCACGCCGACGGGCCCGCCGACCGGGTCGTGGACGACCACCGGTCCGTCGGCCAGCCCTGCGGGCGATCCGGCGGCGAGCAGCTCAGCACCGTCGACCACCACGGTCGGCCCCGCCACGGCGAACCCGAGCGGCGCCGGTACGGAGCCGACGGCCACCACGACGGGAGCGCCCTCGGCGCCCGCCCGGGCGATCTCGGCCCCGGTGACGGTGGTGCCCGTCTGGAAGGAGACGCCGAGCCTCCGGCATTCGGCCTCCAGCCAGTCGACCGCGGCGACCAGGCGTTCCCGCCCCGGTCCGGCCGCGGTGGCCCGCACCATTCCGCCCAGGCGGTCGGAGCGCTCCACCACGCGCACGGGCCGGCCGGCGGCGGCCAGGACCCGGGCGCACTCCAGGCCGGCGGGACCGCCACCCACCACCAGCACGGGCGGGGTCGTTCCCGCGGTGTCCCGGGCGCCGTCTCCGTCGTTGCTGCCGCCGCCGCTGCCGCCGCCGCTGGCGCTGGCCGGTGCCGGCTCGGTCGTCTCGTGCCCGGCGGCCGGGTCGACGACGCAGCTGACGAGCGGGTTGCGGTTGTCGCGCACCCGGCACGCCTGGTTGCAGAGCAGGCAGGGCCGTGGCCCCGAGGGGTGGCCGGCGCGCACGGCGGTGACCATCCCGGCATCGGCGATCTGGGCCCGGGTCATCTCCACCAGGTCGGCCACCCCGCCGGCCAGCGCCTCCTCGGCCATGACCGGATCGACGACGCTCCCCTGGAGGACGACTGGCACCCGGCCGGCCGCCGCCTCCCGCATGGACCGGCACAGCTCGAGGTTGAAGCCCGGCGGTGTGTGGGCATCTGGCCGGTAGGCGGTCACCGAGAACGGCCCACCGCGGACCACCGTGAGCAGGTCGAGCCGGGCGGCGAGAGCGTCGACGTGGGCGGCTGCCTGCTCGGGGGTCACCCCGGCCCACGGAGCGAGCTCGTCGCACGACAGCCGCAGGGCGACGATCCGGTCGGTCCCCATCGCCTCCCGAACCGACTCGATGACCGCCACCGTCAGGGCCAGCCGGTCCTCCCCGTAGGCATCGGCGCGCTGGTTGGTCAGCCCGGAGTGGAACTGGCGCAGGAGCGACACGGGGCCGGCATCGATCTCGACCCCGTCCAGGCCCGATGCGGCGGCCAGCCGTGCCCCGGCGGCGAACCCGGCGACGACGGCGTCGATCTCGTCCTGGCCCATGACCATGGGGAGCTCCCGGCTGACGGCGTCGGCCACCGCCGAGGGGGCCCACATGGCGCGCTGGGAGTAGGCGGAGGACCCCTGGCCGCCGGCATGTCCCAGCCCGGCGAGCACGAGGGCGCCCCCGGCGTGGCACGCATCGGCGACGGCCGCCCAACCCTCGCCGCACGCCTCGGCCAGCGGTGCCCGCTCGTAGGGCCAGTCGGACGGGTGGACGGAGGCGGTCTCGGTCACCACCACGCCGCACCCGCCGGCGGCACGGGCCGCGTAGTAGGCCACGTGGCGGTCGCCGATCGACCTCCCTCTGGCCAGGTTGGTCTCGTGGGGACCGAAGACGGTCCGGGACGGCGCGCTGCGGCCGGCGATCACGACGGGCTCGGTCAGCAGCACGGCACCCGCCGGGGTGCTCAGGCCGTGGCCAGGTCGGCGCCGGCCAGCGGGTGGTCGGCGCAGGCCCGGTCGGTCACGGGTCGGGAGCGGGGGGCGAGGCGTACGGGGACCCGGCCCGGGACGGAGTGGTCGCCCGACGGGCGGGGCGTGGCGCGTTCCGGGTCACGATCGGCGAGCGACGCCGCGCCGTGCCCGAGCACGCACTCGGGATCGGGCCCGTCGAGGGGCAGGCCCGTGAAGAACTTGGCCGCCATGCACCCGCCCCGGCAGGCGTCGAAGTGGCCGCACGAACTGCATGCGCCGCCGCCGTCGGGGCGCCGGAGCTCGGCGAAGAGGGACGACTCCCGCCACACCGACGTGAAGCCGCCTTCGGCGCGGACGTTGCCGGCCCGGAAGCGGTCGTGGATGGCGAACGGGCAGGCGTAGACGTCGCCGACCGGGTCGATCAGGCACACGACCCGCCCGGCGCCGCACAGGTTGAGGCCGGGGAGCGACTCGCCATAGGCGCCCAGGTGGAAGAACGAGTCGCCGGTCAGGACCCGCTCGCCGTGGCGGAGGAGCCAGGCGTGGAGCGCCCGCTGCTGGTCGGCCGTCGGGTGGAGCCGGTCCCACACGTCGGCGCCGCGCCCGGAGGGCCGCAGGCGGGTCAGGCGGAGCTGGGCCCGGTAGCGGTCGGCCAGGGCGAGGAAGTCGTCGAGCTGAGCGGCGTTCTCCCGGGTGACGACCACCGACAGCTTGAAGCCCTCGAAGCCGGCCGCTGCCAGGTGGTCCATGGCCGCGAGGGCGGTGGCGTACGTTCCCTCGCCACGCAGGGCGTCGTTCACCTCGGCGGTGGCCCCGTCCAGCGAGATCTGGACGTCCACGTAGTCCGAGGCGGCCAGGCGGGCGGCCACCGCCGGGGTGATGCGCGAGCCGTTGGTCGAGAACTTGACCCCGACGTGGTGGGCGGTGGCGTAGTCGACCAGGTGCCAGAAGTCGCGCCGCACGGTGGGCTCGCCGCCGCCGATGTTGACGTAGAAGACCTGCATGGCCTCGAGCTCGTCGATGACCGCCTCGCACTCGGCCGTGGTGAGCTCACCCGGGTCACGGCGCCCCGAGGAGGACAGGCAGTGGGCACAGGCCAGGTTGCAGGCGTAGGTGAGCTCCCACGTCAGGCAGATGGGGGCGTCGAGGCCGCGCTCGAACTGGTCGATCAGGCGCACGCCGCCCGGCATGACGGCCGTCATCGGTCACCCCTCGGGACGAGCATGCCCCGGGCGGCCAGCGCGGCCAGCGCCTGCTCGTGACGGGCCAGCTCGTCGTCGCCGACGCCGGCCGCCCTGCAGGCGGCACGGGCCGAGGGATGGTCGTCGAGACCGCGCACGACCGACAGCAGCGTGGGGCTCTTCACGAAGGCCAGGCGGCGGTTGCCGAAGTGGTAGGCGAGGGCGCCGAAGGGCTCGGGGCGGAGCGAGACCCGGGGGTCGAGCGCCCAGGGCATGTCGGGGTCGAACGCCGACGGTGCAGCCGGGTCGTCCGTGTGCCCGCCGGCTGCCCGGCCGGTGCGTGCCGCCGAGGCGGTGTCGGGGGTCACGACGTCCTCAGTAGACGCCGCACATCCCGTCGATGGACACGTCCTCGACGAGGAGCTCGGACTCGATCGGGCCGGTGGTGTCGACGGCGGCGTCCGCTCCCGCGTCGGGGGCGGTGGTGTCGGCGGTCATCTCGTCGGTGGTGGGATCGGTCATCGGTGCCTCCGGTCGGTGTTCGATGGTCAGTCGTCGGTGCTCGATCGTCGGTGTCGGCGACCGTCGCCGTGTCGCTGCCCGGGCGGGAGCCGGGACGATGGTGTCAATTTATGACACTCGATGTCAAAATGGAAGATGGGCGATCGAAGACGCGCGGCGGGCGGATGGGAGGATCCCGGGGTGGAACGACCGACGAGCGATGGCGGGGCGATGCCCGCAGTACCGCCCGCGGCACCGCCCGCCCCCGACCGCCCGCTCCGGGGGCGCCGCCCGTCGACGACCCGCCGGCACGCGGCCCGGGTCGCACTCGAGCTGTTCGCGACCAACGGCTACGACGAGACCACCGTCGAGGAGGTCGCCGCCTCCGCCGGGATCTCGAGGCGGACCCTGTTCCGGTACTTCCCCACCAAGGCCGACCTGGTGTGGGGCGAGTTCGACGACGAGTTGGAACGCTTGGCCGAGCAGCTGGCCGCCGGCCCGGCCGATGAGCCCATCTTCGAGGCGGTGCGGCGGGCGGTGGTGGCCACCAACCACTTCGGGGCCGGCGCCCTCGACGAGCTTCGCATCCGGATCACCCTGATCACGACGGTGCCGGCCCTGGTGGCGCACTCGACCCTCCGCTACGCCGACTGGCTCGACGTGGTGGCCCGTTTCGCCGCGGGCCGGATGGGCGTCGGGCCCGACGACCTGCGGGCCCGGACCGTGGCCCACGTGGCCCTGGGGGCGGCCACGGCCGCGTACGAGCACTGGGCCGCCGGCGGGGGCGAGGATCCCGCACCGGAGCTCGACCGGGCGCTCGGCCTCGTCGCCGGTGGGTTCGACGGAGGCGACACGGCGGTGGGAAGCTGAGCCCGTGCGGTGCCATGCTGGGACCGCCGTACGATCCGGGCCGACCGGAGGCCACCGGACGACGAGGTGAAGGGGAGGACTCGATCGATGAAGGTCCGTGCCGCAATCTGTTTCGGAGTAAACGAGCCCTGGAAGATCGAGGAGATCGACATCGATCCTCCCGGTCCGCACGAGGTCGTCGTGAAGATGGCATACGCCGGGATGTGCCACTCCGACGAGCACCTGCGCACCGGTGACATGTCCGCCCCGACCGAGGTCCTCCAGATGCTGGGCGTGGAGTCGATGTACCCGATCGTGGGCGGGCACGAGGGCGCCGGCATCGTGACCGAGGTCGGCCCGGGGGTCGAGAGCGTGGCGGTGGGCGACCACGTCGCCATGTCCTTCATCCCGTCGTGCGGCCGCTGCTTCTGGTGCTCGACCGGGCGTCAGTACCTGTGCGACCTGGGCATGACCACGCTGGCCGGCCCCATGATGAGCGACGGTCAGTGGCGCCACCACCTCGACGGCACCCCCCTCAACCGCATGACGCAGCTCGGCACGTTCGCCGAGCAGATGTTGGTGAACGAGGCGTCGGTGGTGAAGATCGACCAGGGCGCGTCGCTCAAGGCGGCCGCCCTGATCAGCTGCGGCATCTCCACCGGTTTCGGCTCGTGCGTGGACCGGGCCGAGGTGCGGCCGGGCGAGACGGTCGTCGTCGTCGGCTGCGGTGGCGTGGGATCGGGCGCCATCCAGGGGGCCCGCATCGCCGGCGCCAGCAACATCGTGGCCGTCGACCCCCTCCCCTTCAAGGTGGAGCGGGCCAAGACGATCGGTGCCACCCACGGCGCCGCCTCGGTGGAGGAGGCCACGTTCATGGTGGCCGAGATGACCGAGGGCCGGATGGCCGACGTGGTCGTCCTCACCCCGGGTGTCCTGACCGGGGACCTGCTCGCCCCGGCGCAGTCCATCGCCTCCAAGGACGGCCGGATCGTGGCCACGGCCATCGCCCCCATCACCCAGCTCGACGTGCAGCTCAACGTGTTCAACCTGTCGATGTTCAACCAGTCGCTGCTCGGGACGGTGTTCGGCTCTCGCAGCCCGCGGGTGCAGATCCCGAACCTCCTGAACCTCTACCGGGCCGGGATCCTCGAGCTCGACAGCCTCATCACCAACGAGTACACCCTCGATGAGGTCCAGAAGGGCTACGACGACCTGAACGCCGGGGTGAACGTCCGGGGCATCGTCACCTTCGACTGATCGGCGTCCCTGACCGGCTTCGGCCGGCCACGGGCGGGCACAGACCCGTTGCGGTGCCCACCGCCCTCGTTGCCCCCGATGGCGCAGCGGGGGCGGTGGCGCGTTCGGGGCCACTCTTCACCCGGCCGGGTGTGCGACGGACCCGACGGACCCGCGCCGGACCAGTTCCGGGCGGCTTTTCCAACCGCCCGGTAACCTGGCGGCGCGGTCTCGGGCGTCGTGGCCGTGGCGGTCACGTGGCGGAATGTTCTCGGACGTGGTGCCGGGGGTGGAGGTGATCTGTGCCGTTGGACCTTGAGGACATCCTCGGATCCCGGCGCGCCGAGCGACTCGACCTCCATCGCGCCTTCCTCAACCCCCAGCTGGTGCGCGTCCTGCAGACGCTCGGGTTCGACCGGACCTACGTCCGGGGCGAGGGTGCGTACCTGATCGACGACACGGGCGAGCGCACCCTGGACTTCCTCTCCGGGTTCGGTGTGTTCGCCCTGGGGCGGGCCCACCCCGGCGTGAAGGCGGCCCTCCACCAGGCGCTCGACCTCGACCTTCCCAACCTCGTCCAGCTCGATGCAGCCCTGCTGCCCGGGGTGTTGGCCGAAGCGCTGGTGGACCGGGCCCACCCGGGCATCGAGCGGGTCTTCTTCACCAATTCGGGGGCGGAGTCGGTCGAGACCGCCATCAAGTTCGCCCGGTGCGCCACCGGGCGGGACCGCATCGTCTACTGCGACCACGCCTTCCACGGGCTGACGACCGGCGCGCTCGCCCTGAACGGCGGGGCCGAGTTCCGCAGCGGGTTCGGCCCGCTGCTCCCCGGTTGCGACCGGGTACCGTTCGGCGACGCCGGTGCACTGGCCCGGGCCCTGGCCGGGCGCGACGTGGCCGCGGTGGTGGTCGAGCCGATCCAGGGCAAGGGCGTCTACGAGGCGCCCGTCGAGTACTGGCACGAGGTCGAGGCGCTCTGCAGGGCGCACGGAACGCTGTTCGTGGCGGACGAGGTCCAGACGGGGATGGGCCGCACCGGCCGGTTCTTCTGCCACGACCACTTCGGCGTGCGGCCCGACATGATCACCCTGTCCAAGGCGCTCTCCGGGGGCTACATCCCGGTTGGGGCCGTCCTCACCTCGGCGCGCATCTTCGACGCCGTCTACAGCTCCATGGACCGGGCCGTCGTGCACTCGTCGACCTTCGCCCGCAACCAGCTGGCCATGGTGGCCGGGCTGGCGACCCTGGCCGCCTTCGAGGACGAAAACATCGTCGAGCGGGCACGGGTGATGGGGGACCGCCTGGTGGCCGCGCTGGCTCCCCTGGTGGAACGCCACGAGCTCCTGGCCGAGGTCCGGGGCAGGGGCCTCATGATCGGGCTCGAGTTCGCCGCGCCGAGCACCCACGGGCGTGCCCGGTTCCGGCTCATGGAGCTGGCCAGGAAGGGGATGTTCTCCCAGCTCGTCGTGGTCCCCCTCTACCACCGCCACCGGATCCTCACCCAGGTCGCCGCCGACAACGTCAACATCGTCAAGCTGCTCCCTCCCCTCATCATCGGCGACGAGGAGATCGACCGCTTCGTGGCGGCACTGGACGACGTCCTCACCGACGCCGGGCGCAGCAGCGCCCTGCTCGTCGAGGTGGGTCGGACGATGGCCAGGGGGTCACTCGCCGCCCGGACCCACCGGCGAGGAGCGCGTGCCCCGGGGGACCGCGTCCGGTGAGGGCGCCCGCAGGCGGGGACCAGGTGCCTGGCGGCTGGTCGCCGGGGCCGGCTGACCGCGTGCTCGTCACGGGTGCAGCCGGGTTCATCGGGTCCGCCATCACCCGCCAGCTGGTGGCCCGTGGCACCGACGTCGTCGCCCTCGTCGAGCCGGGGTCGCCGTCGCCGAACCTGGACGGCCTCGATGTCGAGCGGGTCGAGGCGGACGTGCGGGACGGCGCCTCGGTGGAGCGGGCCGCCGCGGGCTGCTCGGGCGTCTTCCACGTGGCCGCCCTCTACCGGTTCTGGGCGCCGGACCCGGGCGACTTCTACTCGGTCAACGTCGACGGGACGCGTAACGTCCTCGCCGCTGCGGGTGCGGCCGGGGTGCACCGCGTCGTCTACACCTCGACTGTCGGGACCATCGGCCTGCGGGGAACGGTCCTGGAGCGACCGGCCGACGAGACCTCCTACGCCGAAGTCGACCATCTCTTCGGGCTCTACAAGCAGTCCAAGTACGTGGCCGAGCACGAGGTCCTCCGCGCCGCTGCCGAGGGCCTGCCTGTCGTCCTCGTGCTGCCGACCACGCCCGTCGGGCCCGGGGATCGCGGGCCCACGCCGACAGGCAGGACGGTGGTCGACTTCCTCAACGGGAGGATCCCCGCCTACGTGGACACCACGCTCAACATCGTCGACGTCGACGACGTGGCCGCCGCCCACCTGGCCGCTGCCGAGCGGGGCCGCCAGGGCCGCAGCTACATCGTCGGTGGCGAGAACCTACCGCTGCGCGACGTGCTGGCTGCCCTGGGCGCCGCCACCGGGCTGCCCGTCCCCACCCGGCAGGTCCCCCGCCAGGTCGCCCTGGCCGCCGCCCATCTCTCCGGGTTGATCGAGGATCGCCTGCTCGGCAGGCCGCCGTCGGTGCCCCTGGAAGGTGCACGGATGTCGACGACCCACATGGCCTTCGATGACCGGCGTGCCCGTGACGAGCTGGGCCACCGGTCGCGTCCGGCGGCAGATGCCCTGGCCAGGGCGGCTCGGTGGTTCGCCGACCACGGCTACGTGCGGCCGGAGCGCCTGGCCAAGATGACGTGGGGGCACGAGATGGCGGGTATGGCACAGGAACATGTCCAAGGGGACGTGGCATGGGGAGCATGACCCCCATCCGCCGCGGTATGCGTGGCCCGGCCGTGGTGGCGGAGGACCACGGGAGCTCCGAACCGTCCGCGCCCGGGGTGCAGGACCTGGCCCGCTTCGGCTCCGGCGAGCCGCTCGACCTGGGCGCGGACGACTTCCCCGTACCCGCGACCCTGGTCCGCTACACGGCCGACATCGTCGTCCCCTGTGATGGCACCGGCATGGTGCTGGCGCCCGGCGTACTCGAGGTCGAGGGCGATCGCCTGGTGCACGTGGGTCGGACGCCGACCAACCGGGTGGCCACCGAGGTCCGTCTCGAGGGCGCCGTCCTGCCCGGCCTGGTCAACGTGCACGCCCACTCGCCGATGGTGCTGTTCCGGGGATCGGGCGAGGGACTGCCTCTCGACCGGTGGCTGACGGAGGTCCTCTGGCCCCGGGAGGCCAAGCTCACGGCCGAGGACGTCTACTGGGGGATGGTGCTCGGCGCAGCCGAGTCCCTCCGCTTCGGGGTCACCACCACGTGTGAGATGTACTTCGAGGAGGACGCCATCGCCGACGCGGTGCTGGCGACCGGGGGGCGGGCCGTCATCACGCCGGCGATCCTGCAGTTCCCCGACGACGACGGCAACCCGTCGTGGGCGGGCCGGCTCGAAGAGGTCGCCGAGTTCCACCGGAGGCGCAACGGCGACGGGGGACGCATCGAGGTGGGCTTCGGCCCCCACGCCCCCTACAGCGTCCCTCCCGAGGTCCTCACCGTGATCGGCGCCCTGGCTGCCGAGCTCGGGTCGCTGGTCCACCTCCACGTGGCCGAGACGAAGGCGGAGGTCGACCAGTTCGTCGGGACCCACGGTCGCCGCATCGTCCACGCCCTGGCCGACGTCGGGCTCCTCGAGGGGCGCCTGCTGGCCGCGCATGCGGTGTGGATCGACGACGAGGAGATCTCGCTGTTGGCCGAGGCCGGGGCGGCGGTCGCCCACTGCCCCCAGAGCAACGCCAAGCTGGCATCGGGGATCGCGCCGCTGACAGGGATGCTCACGGCCGGGGTGCGGGTCGGGCTGGGCACCGACGGTCCCGCCTCGAACAACGATCTCGACCTGTGGAAGGAGATGCGGCTGGCCGCCTCGCTGGCACGGCTGCGGGAACGGGACGCCGGCGTCGTCTCGGCCGTGGCTGCGCTCGACATGGCCACCCGGGCAGCCGGTCACGCTCTGGGACGTCCCGACCTGGGCTCCCTCTACAACGGCGCTGCCGCCGACTTCATCCTCGTCGACCTGGACGACGCGGTGTTCTCCCCGATGAGCGAGCCGACCGACGTCGTCGGTCACCTCGTGTGGTCGGCCCAGAGCCGCCTGGTGACCGACGTGTGGGTGGGGGGCCGCAAGGTGGTCGCCGGCGGGAGGTGCCTCACCGTCGACGTCGACGAGGCCCGCACCCAGGTGACGCGTCGAGCGGCCCGGCTCGTCGCCGACTGATCGGCGCACGGACTGAACGGCGCACCGACTGATCGGCGGGTCAGCCGCCGGCGACGTGCCGGGCGAGCATGGTGGCGAAACGCCCGAGCACCGCTCGCATGAGCCAGTCGGTGGCCGGACCGGCTCCGGGCACCACGGGGTCGAAGCGCGCCGCCCACGTCAGCACGGTGCCGGGCCCGTCGGGGGCGAGGGTCACGTCCGCACGGTGGTTGCGGACCGGGAACCCCGACCGGATGGCGTAGGCGAGGTGGGTGGGGGCGTTGACGGCAAGGACCTCCTCGCGCGAGCCGACGCCGAGGACGGTGAGGTGGCGGAGCGCGCCCACCCCGTCGGGATCGGGGGATCCCTGGCGGATGAGGGTGCCCTTGGTCACGAACGACCACTCGGGCCAGCGGGCCACCTCCGCCAGCAACGGCCACACCCGTTGCGGGGGCGCGTCGAGCCGGGCGGTGACGGAGACCGAGCGCGAGCCGGGAACGGCGCCGCCAGGATCCGGGCCCGCCGGCGAGCTCATGCGGTCAGGTGCTTCTTCACCGTCTCGAGGGCCGTCTGGTAGGCGCCCACCATGACGCCTGCCATCTCGTCGGGCGTGGCGTCCACGTCCCACGTCACGTGGGAGCCGTCGCCCGACGCGGTGACCGCGATGGTCGCCTCGTGGTGCTCCACGGGCAGGCCGGCCGTGATCGAGTAGGTGATGGTGCGGGCGGCGTCGTCCCGTGCCACCAGATGCTCGGTGATGTTCATCCCGAGCATCTCCAGGAAGCGGTCGTCGCCCTCGACCCGGCACGAGTCGATGCCGGGCATCCACTCGTCGAGCCCCCCGAACTGTCCCACCAGGGCCCAGACGTCGTCGGGCGAGCGGTCGATGTCGATGGATGCCTGTTCGTGGGCCACGGATCCCCCTGGTCGTCGGTCTACCCGCCATGGCGTGGTCGGGTGTGTCGGGCCGGCACGATGCCGGAGCGCCCTGCCGGGCACCGCCGGCATGCTCGGGCACCGCCGGCATGCTAACCGTGACCAGCCGCCGGCGGCACGCACGAAGCCAGGTGGGCTATCCCGGTGCCGTCGCCCGGGTCGGCACCGCCCCGACGTGGCGACCGGCAACGCCTCCCCTCTAACGTCGCTGTGCATGGCAACCGCTGAACCTGCCGAGCGGACGCGTCCGGACCAGGACGAGCACGCCCTCTTCACCCGGGACGGCGACGTCGTCGTCCCTACCGACCTGGCTCGCGGACCCTGGTCGCCCGACGCGCTCCACGGCGGCCCGGTGGCCGCCCTGATCGGTGGTGTCGCCGGCCGCCGGCTGTCCATCGACGGCATGCTTCCGGTCCGCCTGACCGCCGAACTGGTGCGGCCGGTGCCGGTGGCTCCCCTGGCCCTTGCCGTTCGGGAGGTCCGTCCGGGCAAGCGGGTGCGCCTCCTGGACGTGACGGTGACGGTGGCGGCCACCGGCACAGAGGTGGCCCTCGGGCGGGTGCTCGGCATCCGCGAAGCCCATCCCGACCTGGCGGTGGAGCCGACGGTGCCCGAGGATGAGGCGCCGCCCGGTCCGGGCGCCGGTGTGACCCGCCCGCCGATGAGCGACGCGTACCCGGCCTTCCACAACGGTGGGATCGAGATCCGGTTCGTGCGGGGCCGCTTCGACCGGCCGGGACCGGCCACGGTGTGGTTCCGGCTGCGCGGTCCGGTCATCGCCGGCGAGGAGCCGATCCCCTTCGAGCGGGCGGCGGCGGCTTCGGACTTCGGCAACGGCATCGCCGCCGAGCTCGAGTTCCGGCCGGGCACCATCTTCATCAACCCGGACCTGACCGTCTCCGTCCACCGGCCTCCGGTGGGCGAGTGGGTCTGTCTCGATGCGCGGACCCGGTTCGGGGCACCGGGCATCGGCACGGCCGAATCGGCCCTGTGGGACGAGCAGGGCCGCATCGGCCGGGCCATCCAGGACCTGCTGGTGGAGCCGCCGGGATGACCGAGGAGGGGCACCCGCCCGCGGGGTGGTTCTCCCGCCGGTGGGCGGCCGTGACCCGGAGGGTCGACGCGGCCGACGCCTTCCAGCAGCGTCACGCCCCCCTGGCCTTCCCCGCCGCGGTGGTCCGTAAGTACTCCGACGACCGGGGCGGGCGGCTGGCGTCGCAGATCGCCTACGCCGGGTTCCAGTCGGTGTTCCCGCTCTTCCTCGTGTTCGTGACGTCGGTCGGGATCGTGCTCGCCGGCCACAAGCAACTCCAGGTCGACCTGGTCGACTCGGCGCTCCGCCAGTTCCCCGTCATCGGCTCAGACATCTACAAGAACGTCCAGCAGCTGAGCACCGGCAACGCCCTGGGCCTCATCGTCGGCGTCGTCTGGCTCCTCTACGGCGCCACCCGGCTCAGCAGGAGCTCCCAGGCGATGCTGGCCCGCGTGTGGGGGATCGACCGGGACGACCTGCCCGACCTGCCCCGGTGGCTGCCCCGCGCCGTGGGGTTCCTCGCCACCCTCGGCGTGGGGTTCATCGCGGGGGGCGCGCTGGCCGGCATCGGGTCGTTCGGCGGGTTCGGGAGCTACTCGACGTGGATCGGGCTGGCCGGTTCGCTGGTGGTCAACGTCTGCATGTACCGGGTGGCCTTCACCGTCCTCATCGCGCTCCCGGGCACCCGCCGGGGCCACTGGGTGGGCGCGCTGGTCGGCGGCGTGGCGTGGACGGTGCTCCTGAACGCGGGCGCCCTGCTGGTGAACCACCAGGTCCGGCACCTCTCGAACCTCTACGGCACGTTCGCGGTGGTGCTCGGCCTCACGTGGTGGTTGGCCCTGGGGGCCATGGTGTCGGTGTACGCGGCGGAGGTCGACGCGGTGGTGTCGCTGCGCCTGTGGCCCCGACCGCTCAGGCGGGCTCGGGAGCAGGGAGCGGACCCTCGATGACGGCGCCCGCTCCCGCTCCGGCCGGCGACGGGTCGGGGCGGCGGGGGTGGGCCGGGATGACGAGGGCCAGCACGGCGCCGGCCAGTGCGATGGCCGCGGCGATCCCGAACCCCTGGGCGTAGCCGGACGCCGATGCCGTGGCCACCAGGTGCTGATGGGCGGCCTGGGCCTGGGCAGGGGTGGTGAAGGCGGGACCGTGGAACGTCTGGTCCAGGTAGGAGCGCATGTGGTCGGCCACCACCGTGGAGAGGACGGCCAGCCCGAGGGCGGCGCCGATCTGGCGGCTGGTGTTGACGAGCCCGGACGCCAGCCCGGCCTCGTGGGCACGCACGCCGGCCGTGGCGGCCAGGGCGATCGGGGTGAAGGCCAGCCCCATGCCGAAGGTGGCGAGCACACCGCCGCCGAAGGCGTTCGCCCAGTAGCTCTGGCCCACACCGATGAAGGACAGCCAGAAGAGGCCGCCGGCGGCCATGAGGGCTCCCACCACGATGACCGGCCGGGGGCCGATCCTCGGGGCCAATCGCCCGGCGATGGTGGCGGCGATGGCGATGGCCGCCGTCTGAGGGAGGAAGGCGTACCCGGTGGTGAGGGGGCTGAAGCCGAGGACCTGCTGGAGGTAGAGGGTGAGGAAGAACCACATGCCGAACATGGAGGCGCCGAAGCAGAACATGGCCGCGTTGGCGCCGGTGAGGGCGCGGGAGGCGAACATCCGCAGGGGCACCAGGGGGTGGGAGGCGAGCCGGGCCTCGATCAGCACGAAGGCGCCGAGAAGCACGGCGGCCACGGCCAGGATCCCGATGGTCTGGGCCGAGCCCCACGGCACCTGGTCGGTACGCACGATGGCGTAGACGAGGGCGATCATTCCGGCGGTCACGGTGACGGCACCGGCCACGTCGAGGGGCTGGCGTTCGCCGGTGGCGCGCGACTCCGCGATCACGATGCGGGCGACCACGATGGCGACGATCCCGATGGGGACGTTGATGAAGAGGATCCACCGCCACGACAGCAGGTCGGTGAGGACCCCGCCGAAGAGGGCGCCGGCCGCGCCGCCCCCGGCGGCCACCGCGCTCCACACGCCGAGGGCCCGGGCCCGGGCGTGGTTCTCGGTGAAGGTGACGGTGATGATGGTGAGGGTGGCCGGCGACAGGACGGCGCCGCCGATGCCCTGGAGGGCCCGGGCGGCCACCAGGGTCCCCTGGTTCGGGGCGAAGCCGCCGGCGATGCTGGCCACGGTGAAGAGGCCGAGGCCGATGAGGAAGATCCGGCGCCTGCCGAACAGGTCGGCCAGGCGCCCACCGAGGAGGAGGAGCCCGCCGAAGGTCAGGGCGTAGGCGGTGACCACCCACTGGAGGTTGGCCTCGGTGAAGTGCAGGCTCCGCTGGATGGCGGGCAATGCCACGTTCACGACGGAGACGTCGAGGACCACCATGAACTGGCCGATGCAGACCACGAGGAGCACCACCCACAGCGAGTGGCGATGGGCGGGCGCGCCGGATGGTGACGGGGCGTCAGTCATGGCGCCACTCTAGGGAGGGGAGTCGCCCGGCCGTGCACCCGCCCCGGACCTCGCCGCACTGCTCCTGCCCGGACCCCACCGCACGCCCCGACCTGGCGGCCGGTGCCGCGTCGCCCCCGACTGCGCTGCCGTCCCCGTAGTATCTCTGCTGCCCCGGCCGCCGGGTCGGTGGCGACCCGAGAGGACCTCCCCGTTGTTCCGCCCTGTCCCCACCGAAGCCGACTTCGTCGCCCTCGAGCGAGCCGAGCTCGACCGATGGTCCCGCCACCGGGTGTTCGAACGCTCGGTCGAGCTGCGTGCGGGGGCCACCCCCTGGGTCTTCTACGAAGGCCCGCCGACGGCGAACGGCCGGCCGGGCCTCCACCACGTATGGGCCCGCGTCTACAAGGACCTCTTCTGCCGCTACCGGACGATGCGGGGCTACGCCGTTCCCCGCCGGGCCGGGTGGGACACCCACGGCCTGCCCGTCGAGGTGGAGGTGGAGAAGCAGCTGGGTATCAGCGCCAAGCGCCAGATCGAGGAAGAGGTCGGCATCGCCGAGTTCACCCGGCTGTGCAAGGAGTCGGTGCGCAACTACGTCGACGACTGGAAGCGCCTCACCGAGCGCATCGGCTACTGGGTCGACCTCGACGACGCCTACTGGACCTTCGACTCCGACTACGTCGAGGCGGTGTGGGCCAACCTGAAGGCCATCTGGGACCAGGGGCTCCTCTACGAGGACCTGAAGGTCGTGCCCTACTGCCCCCGGTGCGGCACCGCTCTCTCCAGCCACGAGCTGGGACAGCCTGACGTCTACCGCGAGGTGGTCGACGAGTCCGCCTACGTGCGTTTCCCCCTCATCGCAGGGGCGGGGGAGGCAGGCGCCGGTGGAGACGGCAGTGAAGGCGAAGACGCTGGCGGAGGCGCAGCCGCCGCCGCCCGCCTGGCCGCCGCCCTGGGCCGGCCGTCGCTCGACGGCGTGGCCCTGGTGGCGTGGACGACCACGCCGTGGACCCTCCTCTCCAACACCGGCCTGGCCGTCAATCCGGAGCTCGACTACGTGCTGGTCGGCGACGACATCGTGGCCGCCCCGCTGGCCGAGTCCACTTTCGGCGAGGGCGTCACCCCGACGGCCACCGTGTCCGGCGCCGATCTGGTCGGCCTGCGTTACACCCGCCCCTTCGACGACGTCGAACCGTTGCCCGCCCAGCGGGGCGCGGCGTGGCGGGTGGTCCCCGGGACGTTCGTCGAGGCGGACGAGGGGACGGGCATCGTCCACCTCGCCCCCGCCTTCGGCGAGGTGGACCGTCAGGTGGGCCAGGAGCACGGCCTGCCCGCCCTCAACCCGGTGGGGCCGGACGGCTGCTTCACCGGTGCAGTGGCGTGGCTGGAGGGGGAGCCAGTGCGGTCCACCAACGGCCGGGTCAACGACCGCCTGGAGGCGGCCGGCCTGCTGGTGCGCCGCCACCCCTACACGCACCCCTACCCGCACTGCTGGCGGTGCGGCACCGCCCTCGTCTACTGGGGCAAGCCGAGCTGGTACATCCGGACGTCCACCCGCAAGGACGACCTGGTCGCCCAGAACCAGACGGTGAGCTGGCACCCCGAGCACATCCGGGACGGGCGGATGGGGGAGTGGCTGGCCAACAACGTCGACTGGGCCCTGTCGCGGGACCGGTTCTGGGGGACGCCGCTGCCGGTGTGGCGGTGCGAGGCGGGCCACGCCGTCTGTGCCGGGTCCCTGGCCGAGCTCTCGGAGCTGGCCGGCCGGGACGTCACCGGGGTCGACCCCCACCGGCCGGCCATCGACGAGGTGACGGTGCCGTGCGCCGAGTGCGCGGCGGCCGGCGCCCCGGCCGACATGCACCGGGTCGCCCCGGTGATCGACGCCTGGTTCGACTCGGGGTCGATGCCCACCGCCCAGTGGGGCTACCCCCAGGCCCCCGGTGCCGGGGAGCGCTTCACGTTCCCGGCCGACTTCATCTGCGAGGCCATCGACCAGACCCGGGGGTGGTTCTACTCGCTGCTGGCCGTCAACACGCTGGTGCGGGGCCAGACCCCCTACCGGAACGTCCTGTGCCTCGGCCACATCGTCGACGCCGAGGGCCGGAAGATGTCCAAGAGCGTCGGCAACGTCATCGACCCGTGGGACATCGTCGACACCCGCGGCGCCGACCCCCTGCGGTGGTGGATGTTCTCCCAGGGATCGCCGTGGACCCCCACCAGGGTCAGCTTCGACGCCATCGACGCGTCGCTGCGTGACACCCTCCTCACCCTGTGGAACACCTGGTCGTTCTTCTCCACCTACGCGTCGCTGAACGGGTTCGACCCGGCCGACCCGGGCATCCCGCCGGCGCCGGAACGGGGGGTGCTCGACCGGTGGTTGCGCTCCCGCCTCCACTCCACCGTCGCGGCGACGACGGCCACCCTCGACGGCTACGAGCCCACACCAGCGGCCGCCGCCATCGCCGAGCTGGTGGACGACCTGTCCAACTGGTACGTGCGGAGGAGCCGGCGACGGTTCTGGCGGACGGACCCGGGAACGGATCCGGCGGATGGCCTGGCCGCCCAGGCCACACTGCACGAGGCCCTGGTCACCGTGGCCCTGCTCCTCGCCCCCCTGTGCCCGTTCGTGGCCGACCGCATGTGGTGCGACCTGACGGGGGCCGACCCCGACGGCGGGGCGTCCGTCCACCTGGCCGACTGGCCCGAGGCGGACACCGGTGCCATCGACGTCGCCCTCGAGGCATCGATGGCGCTCGCCCGCCGGCTCACCTCGCTGGGCCGGGCGGCGCGGGGCGAGGCCGGCCTCAAGGTGCGTCAGCCGTTGGCCCGGGCTCTGGTGCACCTGCCGGCCGGGCACGCGGAGCTCACCGGCGAGCTCGAGGCGGTCGTCCGTGACGAGCTCAACGTGGATGCGCTGGAGCTGGCCGCGGAACTGGGCCAGGTCCTCGACTACGAGCTGGTCCCCAACTTCCGGCTGCTGGGGCCGCGCCTCGGACCGAAGGTCCAGGCCCTGCGGGCCGCGCTTGGCGGTGTCGACGGCCCGGCGGCCGCCGAGGAGCTGGGCGCCGGCCGGCCGGTGGTGGTCCAGCTGGAGGACGGCACCGTCGAGCTGACCGGTGAGGAGGTCGAGCTCCGGGTCCGGGCCCAGCAGGGCTTCAGCGTCTCGCGTGACGGGGCCGAGGTCGTGGCCCTCGACCTCACCCTCGACGACGACCTGGTGCGGCGGGGGGTGGCCCGTGAGGTGGTCCGCATCGTCCAGGACCTGCGCAAGGCGTCCGGCTTCGACGTCTCCGACCGCATCCACCTCTTCGCCAAGGGGCTCGACGACCTGGGCGGCGACCTGGTGGACGACATCGCCCACGACGTGCTGGCGGTGGACGTGGCCGTCGGCCCGCCTCCGGACGGCACCGGTGGTGACGGCGCCGAGGTGGAGCGGGGCGAGGGGCCGCCGGCCATGGTGTGGGTGGCGAAGGCGTGACCGGCGGCTCCGGCGGGGAGCGGTCCGGACCGGCCCCCGGTCCCCAGGGCTCCGGACAGGCTGCCGCGCCCGCCGGGGCAGCGACCGGGGCAGCGACCGGGGCAGTGACCGATCGTGGCGCCGGGACGGGCGGGGATCGCGACGTGGACGCCCCCGACCAGGCTGCCCCCGGCGACGAACCGGCCGGTCCGCCCGGGGACGAGCCCCACCGGGAGGGGGTCGAGCGCGTTCCGCCTCCGCCCGGGGACGAGCGCGCCACCCGGCGGCAGCGCCCACTGGCGTCGGTCGCCATGCGGAGGCTGTGGGTGTCGGGTGCCGCGCTGATCGCTCTGCAGTTCGCCGGGCTGGTCGCATGGAGCTGGCACCTGTGGACCCGCTTCGACCTCACGGCCGACATGGCGACCTTCTCCCAGGCGTTCCAGCAGATCGGGACCGGGCACCTGGATCCCTACGAGACGACGTTCGTCTTCGGCTATCCCCACTGGGGCTACTCGTTCTACCAGAGCCACTTCGAGTTGCTGATGTGGCCGCTGGCGCTCCTCTACACGGTTACCCGCACGACGTTCACCCTGCTCATCGTGCAGGACCTGGCCCTGGCCGGCTCCGGCGCCCTCGTGTTCCGGTGGGCGTGCGAGATCCTGGACCGGCAGTGGCCGGCGGAGCGCAGGGGACGCGTGATGGTGGGCGCCGGTGTGCTCGCCGTCATCGTCGCCAACCCGTGGACGTACTGGGTCGCCTCCTTCGACTGGCACTTCCAACCGATCGCCACGTTCTTCGTCGTCGCCGCGGCCAGGGACGTGTGGGCCGGAGGGCGACGGGCGTGGATCTGGGTCGTCCTCGTCCTCCTGTGCGGCGACGTCGCCGCCACCTACGTGCTGGCGTTGGGGCTGGCCGCGCTGATCGCGGGGCGTGCCACGCGCCGGTGGGGTGTGGCGATGATCGCCGCCGGCGTCGTCTGGCTGGGTGTGGTGAGCCTCGCCGGCGCGGGCAAGGGCTCGAGCCTCAACGCCGGCTACGGTTACCTGGCAGGCCATCCGGTGAGCGACGGGATCGGCGGGATGGTGGCGATCGTCGTCGGCATGCTCCTGCACCCGTCCCACCCGTGGGACACGTTGCGCTCCCGGTGGTGGGACGCCGGCCAGTACCTGGCCGGAGCGGGGACGATCGGCGTGTTGAGCCCGATCGGCGCCGCGCTCACCCTGGTCGTCCTGGTGCCCAACACGCTGTACTCGAACGGGATCTTCATCAGCCACATCGCCGCGTTCCAGAACTTCGCCGCGGTCATGGCCGTGTGCGCCGGGGCCGTTCCCGTCCTCGTATGGGCGGCGAGACGCCGGTCCCGGTTGGTGTGGTGGGCGTGCGGCCTGCTTGCCGTCGCCGGCCTCGTCCAGGCCCTGGTGGTGAGCGTGAGGACGACCCCCCAGGCACGGACCACCTTCGCCCGGGTCGGACCCGCTACCGCTTCGACCCTCGCCACCGTGGCTGCCAAGGTGCCTCCCGACGCCGAAGTCGTGGTGTCCCAGGGAGTCATGGGGCGGTTCGGGGGACGGCGATGGATCTACCCCTTCGACATGCTCTTCCCGGCTGGCGTGTCCGTGCCGGTCCACGGCGGGGAGGTGTACTTCGTCATCGTTCCCAATGCGGGCATCGAGATCGGCACTCCCGCCGATGCTGCGGCGACCATCGGCTACCTCCGGCGACTCGGAGCCCGGACCGTGGTGGACGCCGACGGGGTCGTGGCGATGACCTGGCATCGCCCACCAGGGACGCACGCGCTGATCCTGCCCGGTGCGGCGGCAGCTGCCTCCGGTTGACGGGGACCAGGGGGCGCGGGCTCGTGCCGGGCGGCACCGGCCCGACACGCCGCCGGCCGCACCAGACTCAGTTCCCCGTGGTCACGCCCCCCACGATGTCGGTGACGTGCACACCGAGTCCGGGGAGTGACCCGCGGTAGGGGGCGTCCCCGAAGGCGAACACCCCACCGTCCGCCCCCACCAGCAGGTACCCACCGCTGTCGGCACTCGGCGTGACGGCCACGATGTCGGAGACGTGGATGCCGAGCCCGGGGACCGAGCCGCGGTAGCGGGCGTCCCCGAAGGCGAACACCCCGCCGTCCCGGCCCACGACCCAGTAGCCGCCGCCGTCGAGGGTGGTGGCCACGTCCACGATGTCGGAGACATGCACGCCCAGCCCGGGGACCGAGCCCCGGTAGCGGGCGTACCCGAAGGCGAACACCCCGCCGTCCGACCCGACCAGCAGGTACCCCCCGCCGCCGGGCGAGGGAGCCGCGGCCACGATGTCGGTGACGTGCACGCCCAGCCCGGGGACCGAGCCCCGGTAGCGGGCGTCCCCGAAGGCGAACACCCCGCCGTCGCGGCCGACCAGCAGGTACCCCCCGCCGTCGGGCGTGGGGACGATGGCCACGATGTCGGAGACGTGCACACCCAGCCCGGGGACCGAGCCGTGGTAGCGGGCGTCCCCGAAGGCGAACACCCCGCCGTCGCGGCCGACGAGCCAGTAGCCGCCGCCACCGGGCGGGGCCGCCATGGCCACGATGTCGGAGACGTGCACACCCAGCCCGGGGACCGAGCCGTGGTAGCGGGCGTCCCCGAAAGCGAACACCCCGCCGTCCGCGCCAGCGAGGTCGTAGCCGGTGAAGTCGGCAGGGGAGACGATGAAGCCCCCGCCCACGTAGGTGATGACGTAGCTCCCGGCGCCGGGGCCGGCGAGTGCGAGCCCGGAACACGAGTCGGCGTCGATGGTGAAGCTGGTGTACGCGCCGGGCGCCCCCAGGGTGAGGGAGATCGGGGTGCCGCCGCCGACCGTGGCGCACGAGGGGGTGCCGGTGAAGGTGATCCCGGCCGGCAGCGTCCCCGTCGCCTCGAAGGTGGGGGAGCTCCCGAAGCTCTGGGAGCCATCGATGTTCAGCAGCACGGCGTAGTACTCGTAGGCGCCCGCCGTGCAGTGGGTCGACGGGCGCGTCGCCCCCCGCTGGTCGGCCGCTGCGCACTCGGCGGCGCTGGTGACGGACCCGATGGCCGGGTTGCCGGCCAGCACGGCACGGGTCTGGGTGGGACCCCCGTTGCTCGCCAGCGGTCCGAGGTCGCTGCCGTTCCACGTCGTGTCGTCGGTGGCCGGCGCTGGAGCGGCGAAGCACGACCCGTCCGTGGCCACGTTGTAGCCGCCGCCGGTTCCCATCGCCGCGCCGCACTCGGTCCCCCCGCCCGCCGTGTCGTCCAGCAGCGACGCTGTGAGGTCGCCCGTCGCGGGTCCCGAAAGGGAGATACCGGCGACGGTGCCGTCCGGACCGGTCACGCCGGCAGTTCCGGCCGTCCCGGCACTGCTGCCACCCGCACCACCGCCGCCTCCGGTGCCTCCGACGTCGGAGACCACCGTGCTGCTGGTGACGGCGGTCGCCTGGGACGAGCTCGACGAGATCCCACCGCCGTCTCCCCCTGACCCGCCGCCGCCGCCGTTGCCGCCACTCAGGCCACCGGCGGTGTTGCCACCGGTGGCGCCGGCACCACCGGCGCCCGCCGTGTTGGAGGAGAACGTCGCGTCCGTGGCGCTCAGCGAGACCGACGACGCGGCGGCCGCACCACCCCCGCTCCCACCGGAGCCACCCTGCCCGCCGGCACCCGCCTGGAACGAGGTGCTGGGTGCGTTCGCCTTGGTGAGGTTGCTCCCGCCGATGCCGCCGGCACCCCCCGCACCGGCGCCGTTGAGGGAGACCGTGCTATCCGAGAGGCCCAACGAGCCCGAGCCGGCGGCCAGGACGCCGCCGCCGGTACCGCCCGTCCCACCGGCGCCTCCGCTCCCGGCGGCGGCCGTGCTCCCGCTCACGCCGCCGCCTGGCCCGCCCGCGCCGCCCGGGCCACCCATGTTCGAGGTGACAGTGGTCCCGGAGATGGTCGACGGGCCCGCACAGCTCCCCGGACACCCAACGGCGACCCCGCCGCCGCCCCCGCCCGGTCCACCGAGCCCGCCCACGCCGGCCGGACCGCCGGAGCCCTGCTGCTCGCCACCGGCACCGCCGCTCCCGCCCGCGCCGCCCGTGTTCGAGGCGACCGTACCCCCGATGACATCCAGGGCGGCCGGACCGGTCGCGCTCATCCCCCCACCGGCACCGCCGGCACCGCCGTCACCGCCGGTCCCGGCCGGTGCGGTGCCGATGTTGACGCCGCCCGCGCCACCGTTCCCGCCGGCTCCGGCGCTGTTCGAGGAGAGGGAGATGCCGGTCAGGGCGATGGTCCCCGACGAGGACGTCGACACGCCACCGCCGACGCCACCCGTGCCGCCGCTACCCCCGACCCCCCCGCCGCTGCCGCCACCGCCCTCGTTGGCACCCCCCGAACCACCGGCGCCACCCGCGCCGCCGCGGTTCGCCGTCACGGAGCTGCCGGAGATCCGCAGGCTCGACGATGCGGACAGGGACATCCCACCGCCTGCGCCACCGCTGCCCCCGACCCCACCGTTACCGCCACCGGCGCTGCCGCTGAGGCCCGCGCCGCCGGCGCCGCCGGCGCCGCCGGGACCTGCCGAGTCGGAGGTGATGGTGCTGTTGTCCACGGCGAGTGTCCCGGAGGTGGCAACGAGGATGCCGCCCCCGGCACCCCCGGAGCCACCGGCACCCCCGGCCCCACCGGTGGAGCCGGCACCTCCGTCACCACCGTTCCCCCCTGAACCCGCGGAGTTGGAGGCGATGGTGCTGCCCGTGATGGCGAGCGTGCCGGACCCGGCGAACATGATCCCCCCGCCCCCCCCGCCGTTCCCCCCGGCGCTACCGCTCCCGCCGGGTGCGGTCGAGCTGGAGCTGCCAGGGAGGCCGGGACTGCCGGCACCGGCCGCATTGCCGGTGACGGTGACACCGTCGAGCGCGAGGTCGCCGGAGGCCGACTGGTCGTCGATGCCGCCGCCGGAGGCACCGGGGCCGGCCTGCCCGTCCTCGATGGTCAGGCCGGCCAGGGTGACGGACGTGGAAGGGCCGGTGATGGTGACGACCTGGCTGGCGTGGTTGGCCGAGATGGCAAGCGCGGACGCGCCGGGGCCGGTGATCGTCACCGTGCTGGTCAGGTCGAGCGGTCCGCTGGTGAGCGTGATCAGTGAGCATCCCAGTGACGGGGAGAACGAGATGGTGGCGCCGGCGGTCGCATCGGCGGCCGAGACGGCGTCGCGCAGCGATCCCGCACCCGAGTCGCTGCAATTGGTGACGGTCAGGGTGGTCGCTGCTCCGGCGCCGGTTGCGGTGATCGCCGAGATCACGCCGGTCGACGGCAGTGCCAGCACCATGACCACCGCGGCGCGGCCGGCTCGCCGCCGGACCCGTTCCGAAACGCGCACCATGCCGGCAGCACCCCCTTCCGACGGCGTCCGAGCCCCCGGACGCGTCCCCAAGGGGCAGAGCTTAGGCGTCGAGCGGGCATCGGCTCGGGAGCTGCCACGGGGCGGCTGCCGGCGGGCGGCGGCGGGGCATCGAGGCTGGTGGCCTGGTGACTGGCGGCCTGGTGAATTTGGTCGGTGCCCGGTCAGGGGCACGTGATGGCCGATCCGTCCCGACATGTTCTCCGTGCCCTGGATGTCAGCCCGACGGGAGACGCCCGGATCCGAGACGATCGTCCGTCCGGTTCCGCTCGGATGGGCGGGGATCGGCGAAGCTGTGCCTACAGGTTGGTGAGGACTGCGCCTAACACCTTCTCGTCCTGGAGCTGGCTCAACTCCGAGGAATAGACGCTGACCACGTAGCCGTTCTTGAGGGCGCTGATCCGCATGGCCTTCGGATCGCCCGGCTCTGGAAGGGGGGTGACCTGCCAATAGGCAGGCACCCCGGCCACGGTGACCTTGGCGAACGTGGGCGGGGCAACGGGCGCTCCCTGCTGGGTGGTGTATCGGGCGTGGCCGCTGTGGCTCGTCGTGAACGTGGTGACAGCGGTGGTGCTCCAAGCGAGGCTCACCTCGAGCAGCGTCCCTGCGATCTTCCCCTGCACGACGTAGTCAGCGATGCTCTGACTGCCCCGCTGCACTGTGCAGCCACTCGGACCGTACGCGGGCTCGCCGAGGGCGGCGCTCACCTCGGCGGTGTTCACCAGTGAGCACACCGTCCGCGGGGAACCTGGCGCCACGTGCGTCGCAGCTGTCGGTGCCGAGCTGCAGGCCGCCAGCAGGATCCCTGCGATGGCGGCCCAACCGGCAGGATGCACGGCGATCCGGATGTTCGCAGGCGCCCGGTTACCGGTTGCCGAACCACATCTGGCAACCAAGGTCAGCCGTTGGCAGGAAGGGTATCGGCGCATCGATCCGACGACGGCTCGCACGTTCATAGCGTGGCCGCCAGGGCCTTCGCCTGTCGTTCGGTCAGACCAGCGACGATCTCCAACCGACCCGAGAGCGAGGTGAAGGTCGAATCCGTCGGCTCGTCGATGGGCGCGGAAATCACCCGGTTGTCGACGACGATACCGAGGTATGCATGGAATTGTTGATGGGCCAATGTGTCCCACCGAGCCGATCCTGACGTGGTCAGTGACAGGTCTACCTGCCACGTTCCAAGGACGAGTTGCGCCGTCGCAGCCCGGACGTCGGTCGCCGTCACTCCGGCAGGACCCAGCACGTAGCGGACCGAGGTGTTCGCCCCGGCCGGTCCGGGCAGGATCACCGTGGTAGTGGACCTGTCACGAGTGGACGGCGTGGACGGAATGGAGGCGAATTGGGGGTCGGGCGGGAAGGACGCGATGTTCTGGGAGCTCCGGCCCAAGCTGGACGGGCCGAAGCGGGCTCCCACGTTGCCTGCAGTCAGGGCGGATGCGGCAGTGCATGCCGGCAGGGGAGCGCTCAGGTTCAGCGGAGCGTCTGTCGATGCGGGAGGTGCGAGGCAGAGCACCGGCCGGACGCTGAACTCGCTCGCCGTGAGCGTGGCCGCGCTCCCTGGCGGTCGGGGAGTTGCCGGAGACGCCACGGGGCCGACCGTGGCCGGCCCGAACGCGACGCCGGCGAGCGCGCCGAGGACGAGGAGCCCGATCACCGTCACGATGCTCGAGATCAGCCACCTCCGCCTTCTGCGCTGCCTGGCTTCCTTGAAGAGAAGCTGCGTGCTGATCGTGTCGAGTCCCGCCGGGTCGTAAGCGTGGGATCTCGTCGGCGACAACTCGCTGATGGTCATGCCGCACCTGGCCATCGGGAAATCATGGACCTACTATTGCTAGTACCATGTTCGCTGTCAAGGTCGACCGACAGGACCCGCTGGCACTGCACGAGCAGGTAGCAGCGGAGATCCGTCGGGCCATCGCCGAGGGTGAGGCCACGCTTGGCGAGCGGCTGCCACTTGCGAAGGACATGGCCGCAGTCCTCGGTGTCAACAAGAACACCGTGCTGCGCGCCTTGCACATCCTCCGTGAGGAAGGCCTGCTCGAGTTCCAGAGAGGTCGTGGCATCACCGTTGCCGGGAGCCCACAACGGGGAGTGGTGACGAAGCGGATCCGGGAACTGGTCGAGTTCTGCCGTACGCAGGGCTTTCAGCGGGACGACGTCATCCAGATCATCAGAGAGCTTCCATGACCGAGGAGGCCACGGGCTGGTGCGCGCCGGCAGACCCGGGGTTCCGGGCACGTCGATCGCCCGGCGGCTGTGCGCGCTTGCCCTCGTGCTCCACGGCTGGAGCGCGACCTGCGACACGGTGCACGCCCATACCCAGGTGCTCGGGTAGCTGGCTGCCAGCTTGGCCCCGCCTGAGCTGCAGCTCCAGCACGCCGCGCTGCGCCTGACGGCCCGAGGCTGGGAGACCCAGCCGCTTCCGGTGCCAGACCGATCCGGTTCCGTGGTGGTCGCGCTGGACCTGCACGCCCACCAGGCGATCATCGAGCACAGCGACGGCCGGCGTCGGAGCTGCGTGCCCCCTATCGGGGGCGGGCGACGCCGGTCAACGCGTGGTGAGGGTCGTTCGACCTGGCGGTGAGCCTGCGCTCCGGCCGGCCAGCCGATCCCGGGTCGTCGGAGTTCGTCCGGCGCAATGCCATGGACGCCGAGGAGGTTGCGATGGGCTGGTGGCCCGGCGACCCCCGCTACCCGAAGGCCGCCTTCTACACCTACGCCCATCCCGCTCCCCCCGGCTACCAGTCGGCGCCGCTGGAACCTGCAGTGGCCCGGTGGGAGCCGGCACTGTCAACCTCTACGTCACGGGGCTCGACGACCTGGGGGACGGGCTGGTCGGCGACATCGCCCGAGATGTGCTGGCGGTGGAGGTGTCGACGAGCCCGCCGCCGGACGGCGTCGGGGGAGCGGGCTCCGAGGTCGAGCGGGGTGACGGGCCGCCGGCCCGCGTGTGTGGCGAGGGTCTGGCGGACGGGCCAGGTGGACAGGCGCGTCGGGCGGATGCGGAAGGGGTCCATGCAGGCAAACGTCCTCCGTTGAGGGATGATGTGCGCATGGAAGCGCACGTCCGGCACGTCTCGATCCACGGTCACGACATGGCGTACCGGATGGAAGGCAGCGGTCCCGTGCTTCTGCTCCTCCACGGGATCGCCGGCAGCTCCCGGACCTGGCGGGACGTGATCCCTCGGCTGACCGATCGCTTCACGGTGCTCGCACCGGATCTCACGGGCCACGGTCAGTCCGAAAAGCCGGTCGGGGACTACTCGCTTGGCGCCTTCGCGACCGGGATCCGCGATCTCCTCGAAGTCCTCGGCGTCGACCGGGCGACCGTCGTGGGTCAGTCCTTCGGCGGTGGCGTCGCCATGCAATTCGTCTACCAATACCCAGAACATTGTGAACGCCTGGTGCTGGTGGACAGCGGCGGTCTCGGACGGGAAGTCAACTGGGTTCTCCGGCTCGTAGCGCTGCCGGCGAGCGAGTACGTGATGCCGGTGCTCTTTCCGTCGTTCGTTCGCGACTGGGGCGACGGCTTGTTCCGGATGATCAACGATCGCGGTATCCGGTTGGGTCGCATCGACGAGATGTGGAGCGCCTATGCATCGCTGGTCGAGTCGGACAACCGCCGTGCGTTCGCACGCACCATCAAGTCCGTCATCGATCCGGGCGGTCAGACGGTGAGTGCGATGGACCGCCTCTATCTGGCATCTTCGATGCCGACCCTGATCATCTGGGGGGACCGGGATGTGATCATTCCCGTGAGCCACGCGTACGCCGCCCACGAGGTCCTACCCGGGAGCCGCTTGGAGGTCATCGAAGGCGTGGGTCACTTCCCTCAGATCGAGAGTCCGGAGCTGTTCGTCGACGCGCTCGTCGGCTTCATCGATACGACGGAACCCGCCCACCTCGGCGCCGGAGACCGCCAACGGATGCTCCGCGAGCGGTCCGAGCCGGCCCGGGTCGATCTTCGGCGAGTCGGTTAGGTCCGTCGGCACCGCCGGCTGGACTGTCGACCCCGCAGGGCACGCTCCGGTAGCGCTCCGATAGGAGGCGGTGCACTCCACGCACCGGTGTGGCAGGGAACCGTCCGCTAACCCTCCGGGCTGGGCCGGGCTGCCACCGCACGGGCCCGGTTGGCGGCTGAGACGACAGCCCCGAGCGAGGCGTCGAGGATGGAGGAGTCCATCCCCACGCCCCACCAGGTCGATCCGTCGGGACCCTCGGCCTCCACGTAGGCCACCGCCGACGCCCCGCTGCCGGCCGTGAGTGCGTGCTCGCTGTAGTCCTTCACCTCGAAGACGATCCCCAGCTCGTCGCGGAGCGCACCGACCAGCGCATCGATGGGACCGTTGCCCGTGCCCATCACGGTGGTGGGGGTGCCGTCCACCAGGAGCTGGGCCGTGACCGTGGTCTGCTTGCCGCCGGTGGTGGTCTCCGAGCCGACCAGGCGGATCCCGGCGTCGTCCGGGAGGTAGGTGCGGGCGAACACGTCCCACATCTCGCCGGGGCGGATCACCGTGCCGCTGGCCTCGGTCACCGCCTGAACCTCGCGCTGGAACTCGACCTGGAGCCGCCGTGGCAGGTCGAGGCCGTGCTCGGTGTCCATGACGTAGGCGACCCCGCCCTTCCCGGACTGGCTGTTCACCTGGATGATCGCCTCGTAGGTGCGGCCGGTGTGGGCCGGGTCGATGGGCAGGTAGGGGACCTCCCAGTGGTCGTAGCCGTCGCCGATGGCGGCCACGCCCTTCTTGATGGCGTCCTGGTGGGAGCCGGAGAAGGCGGTGTAGACGAGGTCGCCGGCGTAGGGGTGGCGGGGGTGGACGGGCATGCGGGTGGCGTACTCGGCCACCCGGCGCACCCGGTCGATGTCGCCGAAGTCGAGCGTCGGGTCCACACCCTGGGAGAAGAGGTTCATGGCCAGGGTGACGATGTCGACGTTCCCGGTGCGCTCGCCGTTCCCGAACAGCGTCCCCTCGATCCGATCGGCACCGGCCATGACGGCCAGCTCGGCGGCGGCCACCGCCGTCCCCCGGTCGTTGTGGGGGTGGAGGCTCAGCACGATGCTGTCCCGGCGCGAGATGGTCCGCCCGAACCACTCGATCACGTCGGCATAGACGTTCGGCGTGTACATCTCCACGGTGGCCGGCAGGTTGATGATCATCGGCCGCTCGGGGGTCGGCTCGATGACGTCCATGACCGCCTCGCAGATCTCCACGGCGAACTCGGGCTCGGTGCCGGTGAAGCTCTCGGGCGAGTACTCGTAGCAGACCTCCGTGTCCGGAATTGAGGTCTCGAACTTGCGGCACAGGCGGGCGGCGTTGACGGCGATGTCGACGATGCCGGCCTTGTCGAGCCCGAAGACCACCCGGCGCTGGAGCTCGGAGGTCGAGTTGTAGAAATGGACGACGGCACGCCGGGCGCCCACGAGCGACTCGAAGGTCCGCTCGATCAGCTCCTCGCGGCACTGGACGAGCACCTGAATGGTGACGTCGTCGGGGATCAGCCCGCCCTCGATGATCTGCCGCTGGAAGTCGAAGTCGGGCTGGGAGGCGGAGGGGAACCCGATCTCGATCTCCTTGAAGCCCACCGCCACCAGCTCCTTGAACAGGGCCAGCTTGCGCTCGGGGTCCATCGGATCGACCAGCGCCTGGTTGCCGTCACGCAGGTCGACGCTGGCCCAGGTGGGAGCGGTCTCGATCCGCTTGTCGGGCCAGGTGCGGTCCTCAAGGCGCAGGGGGACGTAGGGGCGGTAGAGGTGGAAGGGCATGGGGGAGGGGTCACAGGGCATGGCGAGGCGAGGTGCCTCGTCCCGTGCCCCCTGGTCTGCTGGTCCCGTCGGTGTGCTCTGCATCGTCACTCCCTCGTTCCCGTCGTCTTCTCTCCGTGGTCCTGCATGTCGGTCTTGTGCCTGTCGTGGTCCGGCGGTGGTGCTGAGCCGGGAGGCCGGCACCCATCGCTTCGGCAAACAAAAAACCTCCTGGCCAGTTCGGCGCAGGAGGCTGTCGGCAGACGCGATGTGGCGCCTGCCGTCAGGTAAGGAGCAGCTCGATCGTCGTGGTGCCTGCCGTCGCCTGGTACATGATCCATTCATGGTCGCAGGATCGTCGCGGCCCGTCAAGAGCGGGTCGCGCCCGGACCGCCGGACACGGATGCCTGCGTGGCCGGGCGGTGGCCATGGATGCCTGCGTGGCCGGGCGGTGGCCGCTGTCGCTAGGGTCCAGGCGGTGCCGAGGACCCCCGAGCAGACCGGGCGACGCCGGCGCTGGTCCGGTCCGGTGCCCGGCCGGCGGGTGGTCATCGCCCTCCTGGTGGCCACCGCCCTGTTCCGGATGACCCAGAACATGGCCACGACCACGGTGTCGTTGCTGGCGGGCGAGGCGGTCCACCTCGGAGCGACCGCCGTCGGCGCCCTCGGTGCCGTCCTCGGCCTGATGGTGGCGCTGGTGACCCTGCTCCTGTCCCGCCGGGTGCCCCACCACCGGGCCGCCACCTCCGCGGTGTGGGGCATGACCGGCCTGGCGGGATCGCTGCTCGTCCTGGCGGCAGCGCCGTCGTTCGGCGTGCTCGCCGGCGGGGTGGTGCTCCTCGGGGCTGCCGGCGGGGTGGCGATGCCGGGCCTCCTGAACGCCATCGTCTCCTCGGCGGGGCGGGAGCGTGAGCGCGTCATCGCCGTCTACACGGTGACGCTGAGCGTCAGCCTGGCCATCGGCCCGCTCCTCGAGACGGTGGTGCTCAGCGCTGCCCACCAGAACGTCCGGGTCCCCTACGTCGTCTTCGCCGGCTTCCCGGTGGTGGGAGCCGCACTGCTGGTTGCCGCCCGGCGAGGGCGGGGGGCGGCCACGAGCCCAACCGACGGAGGCGGGGCGGAGTCGGGCGGGCCCGGGCCGGATCAGCCGTCTGACCCGGATCAGCCGTCGGCCGGTGACGACGGCGACCGGGACGCTGCCACCGCGCTGGTCGCTGACGCGGCCGGAGACGTGGCCGACGAGCCTGCCGGTCGCGCCGGGCCCCGGGACCGCCGGCGCCGCGGGTGGCGGGCGGGGCTGCTCGCCACGCCGGACGGCCGGACGGCGCTCGTCTCCCAGCTCCTCTACGCCGTTCCCTTCTCGGGGGTGACCGTCTTCGGCGCCCTGGTCGCCAGGCGGGGCTTCGGAGCCACGCCGGCGCAGGCCCAGTTGGGCTTCACCGTGTTCTTCGTGTGCTCGCTCGCCGCCCGGGCCGCGGTGGCATGGCGGGCACCCATCGTCGCCAAGCGCGCGCTGCTGTGGGTGTCGGCCGGGCTCACCGCCGCCGGACTGGTCCTCCTCGGCACCGGTCACGGTCTCATCGTCCTGATGGTGGCGATGGGGGTCCTCGGCGTGCCCCACGGGCTCACCTTCCCGCTCGCCCTCGCCCTGGTGGCCGACGCCACCCCGGTGGCCGATCTGCCCCGCGCCAATGCGACGTTGCTCGGCAGCACGAACCTGGTGTCCGTCATCGTCCCGCTGGTCCTGGGCGCCATCGTCCCGGCGGTGGGCTACCGCGGGATGATGCTGGCCATCCTCGTGCCAGTGGCCGCGTTCTCGGCGGTCCAGCTGGCCGTGGGGTCGAATGCCGCCGCGGCCCGTCCGGGAGGTCCAGTCCCTCCGGGTCGGCCCCACGGCCGTCCGGCCGGGTGACGGGACCGTGTGGGCCGGGCTCCACCTGGTGGTTCCCGTCACCCAGTGGCGGTGGGTTCGTCGTCACCCGCTCCCGCGGCGGCTACGTCAGTGCCCGGTTCCGAGCTGGACCGCCTTGACGACGAGCAGGACCACCGCCACCACGAGGTAGCCCCGCAGGGACCACATGGCAGCGGTCCTGCCCCGGGACCACTCCGGCCGGCCGAGCAGGGTGAGCGGCGGCATCCGCCAGGTGTCGCGGTGCCCGATCGGCGCTGTGGCCTGCCGCTTGCCGAGGGTGGCGGCATAGACGAAGCCACCTGCACCGAGGGACACGATCAGGACGCCGAACAGGACGAGGGTCAGGACGGTGACGTTGATGGCCGGGAAGATGGTGGTCACCACCAGGACGAGCGACAGGATCAGCAGCACACCGATGATGAAGGCGGCGACGGCGTTCAGCCACGGCCGGTTGACCCACGGACCGAGGACCTCCTTGTCGTTGCAGAGCAGGAGGAGGAAGACGGACGCCGACGGCAGCAGCACGCCGGCCAGGGCCTGCACCGAGGTGGTGATGAGCCCCAGGGGCGCTCCGGGGATCAGCACGATCCCGGCGGCGAGGGCGACGAGGCCGGCGAAGCTCGAGTAGAAGCCCGGGGCCTCGAAGAAGTTCCGGTGCAACGAGTGGCGGGCACCGAACATGTCCCCGAAGGCGTACGAGGTGCCGAGCGTCACGGCGGCGGCACCGATGATCGACGCGTTCACCAGGACGATCGCGTACAGGGCGCCCGCCGTGTAGCTGACCTGGTGGGAGAGGGCCCGGGCGACACCGCCGGCGTCGGTGAACGCGCCGAAATAGTGGCTGTGATCGAGTGCGAACGCGCAGGTGACGATCATGGCGCCGGCGCCGACCACCGTGACGACCGAACCGATGACGGTGTCGGCGCGCTCGTAATTGATCCACCGGGGCGTGATCCGCTTGTCGATGATGTTCGACTGCTGGAAGAAGAGCTGCCACGGGGCGACCGTGGTGCCGACGATGGCGATGATCAACAGCACCGACGTCGAGCTCACCCCTCCCCGGATGCCCGGGACGACGAGGTCGTGCAGGATCGGCCCGGCGTGGGGATGGGCGAACACTGCGAGCGGGATGACCAGGAAGTTCGCTGCGACGAAGAGGAGCATGAACCGTTCCCATCGCCGGAAGCTGCCGCTGGCCGTCATGACCACGAGCCCGAAGGCGGCGATCGGCACGGACACGTACTTGCTGACGCCGAAGTAGGACAGGGCCAGGTCGACGCCGATGAACTCCGTCACGATGGTGAGGAAGTCGAGCAGGAACAGATCGCCGACGGAGAACCATCCCCAGAACTTGCCGAACCGTTCCTTGATCAGGCGGGCGTGTCCCACGCCGGTCACGGCTCCGAGCCGGACGACCATCTCCTGGTTCACCACCAGCACGGGGATGAGGAGGATCAGCGTCCAGAGCAGGCTGGTTCCGTAGTTCTGCCCGGCTTGCGAGTAGGTCGCCACCCCACCGGCGTCGTTGTCGCCGACCATGACGATGATCCCCGGGCCGACGATGGCCGCCAGGGTCAGGAGCCGGGCCCGCCAGGTGCGCCGCGCCCCGAGGTCGTGCTGCTTGATGGTGCCCAGCGCTCCCCGGATGTCACCGAGGTGGGCCTCGTCGAGGACCGCGCTGGGGCCGGTCGACGTGTCGATCGTGTCGTCAGACATGCCGGTGGCCTCCCGGGGACGTGGTGGACGGACTGAGTGAAGCTCAGGCGCCCCCCGTTCCCGGGGCGGTCGGCTCAGCCGGCCGGGCCCGGGTCGGCAGGAGGCGCCGAAGGTTGGTGAGGTGACCCTCTGTCGGCGCTCAGCGAAGCTCCTTGGTCGTTCCAACAGTTCCTGCCCTCGGCACGTCGGCCGCGGAGGCAGGCAGCCGCGCGACGAATGCGCGCCGGGCGTTGTGGTCCGCAGGGGACCAGGTGTCCAGGTTGCACCCTCCCGTAAGAGCTTTGGCACTGCCCGGCGTAGACCTCGAGAGGTCAGCCGCTTCGGTCCACCCCTTGGGTCGGGGAGGACTGTTCTGGCCCGGAGTGTCTCTCGACAGGTGGGGCCAGCGGCCTATGTCCGAACAGACGCCTCACCGAACGAGGTGCGACTGCGCCATCAATATACCGGTAATTGAAGACCGGTCGGGGGGCCGACGTGGGCCCGTCGGGTGTGGGTCGGGGGCTGATCGGGGCCTGGTCGGGGCTGGCGGTCAGGGATCTGGCCGCATCCCCGGGTCGCCTACCCGTTGGTGGACGTCATGCCGTACTGGCGGCGCCACCCTTCGGGGAGGAGCAGCTCCAGCACGTCGTCCACGCTGATGAGCCCGAGGACGGCCCGGTCGTCGTCCACCACGGGCAGGACCGCCAAGTTGTAGTCGCTCATGGCCCGCGACACCTCGTGCACGTCGGCGTCCGGCGTCAACGCGACGGGATCGGGATGGGCGACTGTGCCCACCTCCGCGGTGGGGTCGCCTCGAAGGAGCTCGACGACCAGCACGGTCCCGGCCAGGTGGCCGGCCGGGTCGGTCACGAGCACCACCCCCGATGCCTCGGGAGCGACCGGCGATCTCTTCACCTCGGCCAGGGCTTCGCCGACTGTGCGCTCCGCGGACACGGCGACGAAGTCCGGGTTCATCAGGCCCCCGGCTGTCTCGGGGTTGTAGCTGAGCAGCGAGCGGAGCTTGCGCTGGTGTGGGGCCGGCAGGCGTTGCAGGATCGGAAGGCGGCGCTCCTGGTCGAGCTCCTCCAACAGGTCCACGGCGTCATCCGGTGCCATCGCAGCCAGGACCCGAGCCGCCTCGTCGTCCGATCGCGACCGGAGGAATTCGACCTGGTGCTCCATGTCGAGCTCCTCGAACACGTCCGCCTCGAGCTCGCGGTCCCCTCCCACGGCGGCGATGATCTCCTCACCTTCCTCATGCGACGCCGCTTCGACGAGGTCTGCCAGCTGGGCCGGGTGGAGGCGTGCCAGTTTGCGCAGGGGGATCCGCAACCGGGCGGTGGGGACGTGGGAGACGAACGGCTCGATCTCCGCCCAGTCCACGGTGCCCCCTGCTCTGATCCGGTCCCGTGCCCCACGAGGCAGGAGGCGGCGCAGCACCGGTTTGGACGTCGGGTCGACGCCGATCACCGACCACCGGCCGTCGATGTGCGCCAGTTCGATCTCGTTGGCGCGGACGAGCCGGGCGCCGCTGAGGTGGATCAGGTGCCGGCCCGCCACGTCCTTCGCCAGAAGCACCTCCCCCTGGCGGCGCTCGAAGGGGCCGAGCTGGTCGGGATCCGACGACAGCTGGACCCCGTCCCGATCGAGGCGCGCCACGTCGTGCATGTGGGCGAACCGTTGGCGCCCGCCGGCCGTCACCACCAGTCCGGTCAGCGGCGGGTACCCCCCGTCGCCCAACCGGACGATCACGTCGCTCAACTTCCCGACGCGCCGGTCACCTGACGTCGTCACCTGCCCGCCCAGGAGGCAGGAGAGGTGCACGAGCGTGATAGCGGTGCGGGTCGAATCCGACGTTGTCGCATCGGCCATACCCGTGAGCGTAATGCTCCGTCCGCCCGCTGGCGGTGGTGACGCATCTGCGGGTGCACCGGCGCGCGGTTGGGCAGGTGCACGACGGCGACGGACTCGCTCCCGCCGTGACGGTCAGGTCGCCGATGGGGTGGCGGTGCCTGCCGCAGGTGCTCCCGGCCGACCGGTGGCAGGCGGCACCTCCGCCCGGTGCCGGACACCCATTCCGCGGCGGGGCCCGACGACCTGCGTTCCCACCCGGGCATCGCCGTTCCCACCCGGGCATCGCCCTCGCGGCTCGGGTGGCACGGAACACCGCATCGGCGCCGCACCCACGTCGAACCCGCGTCGTGTCCACGGAACAGCAGGGGCCTACCCCGGGGCAGGGCGGGGGAGCCGCCGGGTCGGTGCTATCCGGTCAGATCCGTTCGAAGTACCGGGCCAGTTCCCAATCGGTGACGGCGCGGTTGGCGGCCAGCCACTCCTGGCGGGCGGTGTTGGCCAGATGGTGGTGGACGTCCTCGCCGAAGGCGGCCCGGGCGATCTCGCTCGCCTCGAATGCCTCGGTCGCTTCGACCAGGGTGGTCGGCAACCGGAGCACGTCGGCTTCGTACCCGTTCCCCCGGAACGGCGGGCCCGGATCGAGCTCGTGATCGATGCCCCACAGGCCGCCGGCGATGGCGCCGGCCAGGACCAGGTACGGGTTGACGTCGGCGCCGGGCACCCGGCTCTCGATGCGACGCCCCGGCCCGCTGCCCACGGCGCGGAACCCGCATGTCCGGTTGTCCTCGCCCCACACCACCGCGGTGGGTGCCCACGATCCGGGCACGTAGCGCTTGTAGGAGTTGAGCGTGGGGGCGAAGCACCACGCCAGGTCGCGCGCCGCAGCCAGCTGGCCGGCCAGCCACCGCCGTCCGAGTGTGGACAGCCCGTCGGCCGCCCCCGCCTCGTCCGGTGCCGCCGGCGCCATGAGGGGGCGGCCCGATGCCGTCTCCCACAGGCTGGTGTGGAGGTGGCACGACGATCCGACCTCGTCCATCGACCATTTGGCCATGAAGGTGACGGCCCGACCGTGCTGGGCGGCGATCTCCTTCACCGCCTGCTTGAGGATCAGGTGGCGATCGGCAGCTTCGAGGGCGCCGCCATAGGTGACGTTGACCTCGACCTGCCCCCGGCCCGCCTCGCCCTTGGAGCACTCCACCGGCACCCCGGCTTGGAGGAGGTCGTTGCGCACCTGGCGGAGGACGTCTTCGTGGTCAGACGTCTCGAGCAACTGGTAGTCCTGGATCGTCCGGCTGGCCGGCTCCAGCGCCTGCCAGCCGCGTGCCGCCGCCTCGGCCGGCGACGTGTTGAAGAGGAAGAACTCGACCTCGGTGGCGCCCCGCACCTCGAGGCCGTGCTCGGCGGCACGGGCGATCTGGTCCCGCAGGATCTGCCGGGGCGAGACGGCGATGGGCGCGCCCTCCCGGTCGACCAGGTCGCACAGGACGAACGCGGTGCCCTCCACCCACGGCAGCAGGCGCAGGGTGGAGGCGTCGGGGATGGCGACCAAGTCCCCGTAGCCCTGGTCCCAACCGGCGAAGCGATAGCCGGGGAGCGGGGTCATGTCCAGATCGACGGCCAGCAGGTAGTCGCAGGCGTCGATGCCGTGATCAGCCACCTGGTCGAGGTAGTGGGACGCGGTGACGCGCTTCCCCACTGGTCGGCCGTGCAGGTCGGGGAAGGCGACGACGACCGTGTCGATCTCGCCGGTATCGATCATCCGCCCGAGGGCGTCCTCGCTGAGCATCCCCGCATGGTCGCCGCTGGAGGCGGCCACGTCCAGTGGTGGCGGATCGTCCGGGACCAACCCCGCTGCGTGGCGGGAACGAGGTCGTTCCGTGGCTGCTACGGCACGATCCGCAGTTGTGAGGAGAAAGCTCCGCCATGAGACCTTGTCCGGGCGGGCTGCGGCGGTGAGGATCGACCTGCCCACGGAGCAGCGAGTCCGCTGGCCTCGGTCCGGTCCGGTGCGCGAGCAGGTATGGACGTCGTGGGAGCCGCTGCCATCGTCAGTTCGGTGGCCGGCCGCCGGGCGGCTGCGGTTAGCGGCAGGTGGCGGTCGGTGGCAGGTGGCGGTGGGTAGTGGCGGCGGTGGGTAGTGGCGGCGGTGGGTGACGGGGAGATGTGTGATGTGGGGATGGGTGGCGGAGTAGTGGTCGGTCTCGGAGGGGATGCGCTGGTGAGCTCGGATGGGGGCGCGGAGCGGGCGGTCGGCGGTGCGCGGCCTGAGGCGGACCGACGGCAAGGCCGTGCCGTCCGCGCAGTCGCGTCGATCCTGGTCCTCGTCGGGTGGGTGACCGTACAACTGGCGCTGGCTGCACCGGCGGCGGCAGCCGGCGCTCCCGTGGCCGGGCAGTGGAACGAGGTGGCGGTGCCCCGGGTGGACGGTCGCCTCCCCGATCTGACGTCGATCTCGTGTGCCACATCCGGGTGGTGCGTCGCTGCGGGCAGCCTCCCGGGTGACCCGCCTGCACCGGTGGTCGTGATCGATGACGGGGGCAGGCTGGAGCTCGTCACGACGGGCCTGCTCCCGGCAGGTGCGACAGGTGGACGGCTGACCTCGGTCAGCTGCGTCCCCCGGGGGAACTGCGTGGTGGCCGGGTGGGCGACTGCTCCTGAGGGCGGTACGTCCGTCTTCACCATCCTGGTGTCGAGCGATGCTGTCGGACCGCCGGAGTTGGTCCCGGGGATGGCGACATCCATGTCGGACAGCGCCGGACCGGCTGTCTCCTGCCCGTCGCCCACCTGGTGCCTGGTCATCGCTCGCACGCCCGATGGATCGGTCGCCCGCTCCGGTGTACCTGGCTCGTGGCATCCGATGGCCGCGCCGCCGGGCCTGGCCGGTGCGGGCTCGGTCGACTGCGTGGGCCCGGATCGGTGCGACGTGGGCGTCGGGGCCCTGCCCTACGGGGTGGGAGCGGAGTCGCTGTCGTTCGCACAGCTCGTGGGGCCGGAGTGGTCCACCACACAGGAGATCGTGTCGGTGCCTCGCAACACGTCCTGGACGCTCACCGGCACGGCATGCAGCACGGTGAGCCGGTGTGTGGTCGCCGTCACCGGGACGGGCGCCTTCCCCGGTGGGGCGGTCGCGCAGGTGTCGTTCCTCTCAGTCGACCCGGGCGTGCACGGTGGGCCGTCGGGTCACCGTCCCCCAGGCACTGGTGCCGGCGGTCCGCCGTTCCCGTCCTCATCGGCGTCGGGACCGTTCGGCCCCTTTGCGTTGTCCTGCCCGAGGGGTGAAGCGTGCCAAGCGGTCGGCTCCGCAGGTTCCGCCGGTTCCACCAGCGGACTGGCTGCCGAGCAGACCCCGTCCGGGTGGGTGCAGGTGCCGGTCGTCGGCCCGGGTACCGGTCCGGCGGGGGGCCTGGACGCGCTCTGGTGCGACGCCAGAGGGGCGAAGGGATCTCCGGGCGGTCCGCACGGTCCGCACGGTCCGCACGGTCCGCACGGTCCGCACGGTCCGCACGGTCCGGGCGGTCCGGGCGTCGGCGGTCCGGGTGGCACATCGGTCCAGGCAACGACCACCCCGGACTGTGTCGCTGCGGGTGACGGCGTGGTCGCCGACGTTGCCGCCATCTCCGGCACCGAGCTGCCGACGGGGGCGGCCGGTGGCCTGCTCCTGGCGATCGCCATCGGTGGCACCGGCCTGCTCGCGCTGGCCGTGCGCACACGCCGGCCGCGTGCCATGCGTCCGTTGCCGTCCCGAACCTGAGGCGCCCGCACCGAACCCGTGCTCCCGCCGGTGCGCCCGCCTCGGAAGGCGATCGCGCACCGCGACCCGTGCGCGGCGGCTCGCACGCATTCGCCACCGGGGCGGCCATGTGTGCCGCCATGCAAGTACCGGCTCCCCCCGGGTTCGCCCCGGCGCGGGTGGCGACCCTAAGGTTCGCCCTGGTAGCCGGTAGGGATCCGCGTCCGGCCACACAGGCCGGTCGGACCGCAGGCAGTGATGCCGGGAGGTGATGGGATGGCGGCACCGGACGGGGGCGATCTGCCGACCGGGGATGGCACCGACCGACCGGCGAGCCGGGGATCGGCAACGACGGGCTCACCACGTCACCGGGTGCGGGCGGATGCCCGTCATTCCGACGCCCGGCGGTGGGTCGCCCTCATCGTCCTGTGCGTCAGCCTGCTCGTCGTCAGCCTCGACAACACCATCCTCAACGTCGCCCTGCCCACCCTGGTGCGTGACCTCCACGCGTCGGACTCGCAGCTCCAGTGGATCGTCGACTCCTACGCGGTGGTCTTCGCCGGCCTGTTGCTCGCCTTCGGGAGCCTGGGCGACCGGATCGGTCGGAAGGTCGTGTTCATGGCCGGCCTGGTGCTGTTCGCCGCGGGCTCGGCCGCATCCGCGTTCTCGGGGACGCCGACGCTGCTCGTGGTCGCTCGCGGGTTCATGGGCATCGGCGGCGCCGCCATCATGCCGACCACCCTGTCGATCATCACGAACATCTTCACCGAGCCTCACGACCGGGCCCGGGCCATCGGGATCTGGTCGGGCACCACCGGGATCGGGATCGGGATCGGTCCCATCGTGGGGGGGTGGCTGCTCGCCCACTTCTGGTGGGGATCGGTCTTCCTCGTGAACGTGCCGATCGCCGCGGCCGGGGCGTTGGCCGCCTGGTGGCTGGTTCCCAATTCCAAGAGCCCGACGCCCAAGCGCATCGACCCGGTCGGCGCCGTCTGCTCGATCGTGGGGCTGGCGCTCGTGGTGGGAGGGATCATCGAGGCACCCCAACGCGGATGGGGATCACCGCTGGTATGGGGGACGCTCGTCGTCGGTTGCCTGGTGATGGCCGGGTTCGTCTGGTGGGAGCGGCGGATCGACCATCCCATGCTCCCCCTCGAGTTCTTCTCCAGCCGCAGGTTCTCGGTGGCCATGTCGGCCATGGCACTGGTGATCTTCGCCCTCATGGGCACCCTGTTCCTCCTGACCCAGTACCTCCAGTTCTCGCTGGGCTACTCGCCACTCGAGACGGGCGTCAGGGTCATGCCGGTGGCGGCGCTGATCCTGGTGGTGGCACCGCTCTCGACCGTGCTCGTGCGGATGGTGGGGACGAAGATCGTCGTCTTCGTCGGGCTCGGGCTCATCGCGGCGGGCATGGTGCTCCTGTCGCGTACGACCACGGCCGGGACCTACGGGGACGCGTTGGTGGCCCTGCTCCTGCTCGGCCTCGGGACCGGGCTGTCGTTCGCTCCGTCGACCGAGTCGATCATGGGATCGCTCCCGGCCGACCAGGCGGGTGTCGGTTCGGCCACCAACGGCTCCGCCCTCCAGGTCGGTGGGGCGCTGGGCGTGGCCGTCCTCGGCAGCCTCCTCAACATGCGGTTCCACGGCGACCTCGGCACGACGATCGCCGGGCATGGGATCCCAGCGAACGTGCAGCACCTCATCCTCGGCTCGCTCGGCGGTGCGCTGGCGGTCGCTGAGCACGTGGGCGGTGCACTCGGTGCCGCCCTTGCCGACGCAGCGAGGAAGGCGTTCCTGGCCGGGATGGACCTGGCCATGGTGGTGGGCGCAGTGGCTGCCGCAGCCGGCGCCCTGCTGGTGCTGGTCCTACTGCCCGCCAGGGACGGCTCTGAACTTGCCGGCCGGGCAGGTGCCCGTGACGCAGGTGCCCCTGATGCCGGCACCGGCGGGTCTGCTGCCGGCGGGTCTGCTGCCGGCTGGTCTGCTGCCGACGAGTCTGCTGCCGACGGGTCTGCTGCCGGCGGGTCTGCTGCCGGCGGGTCTGCTGCCGGCGGGGGCGCACCCCGTGCTGGCAGCGACGCTCCGACGGCCGGGGGGGCTACTCCGGAGTGACGTACGCGGCGGTGATGCCGCCGTCGACCACCAAGGACGAGCCGGTGACGAACGACGCCTCGTCGGAGGCGAGGAAGAGCGCGGCACGGGCGATCTCCTCGGGCCGGCCGAAGCGACCGATGGGGATGTGGACGAGCCGCCGCTCCCGGCGGGCGGGGTCGGCCAGCAGCTCGGCCAGCAGGGGCGTCTCGATAGGCCCGGGGCACAGGGAGTTGGCCCGGATGTTCTTGCGGGCGTACTCGACGGCCAGCTCGCGGGTGAAGGCCAGGACGCCGCCCTTCGAGGCGGTGTAGGCGACCTGTGCGGTGGCCGCCCCCACGATGGCGACGAAGGACGCGACGTTCACGATCGAGCCGCCCCCCGAGTCGAGCATGGCGGGTATGGCCGCCCGGCAGCTCAACCACACGCCCTTCAGGTTGACGTCCATCACCCGCTGCCACGTGTCAGGGGGCGTGTCGAGCACACCGCCGTCGTCGGCCGGGAAGATGCCGGCGTTGGCGAAGAGGACGTCGAGTCGACCGTAGGCGTCGATCGCCGACCGGACCATGTGGGCGGCGCCGGCCTCGTCGGCCACGTCGACCTCGACGGCACGAGCGTCGCCGCCGGCCGCGGCGATGGCCGCGGCGGCCTCGCCGGCGGCGGCACCGGACACATCGGCCACCACCACCCGGGCGCCTTCGGCCGCGAACAGCTCCGACGAGACCCGCCCGATCCCGCTGCCACCCCCGGTGACGATCGCCACCTTGCCATCGAGCCGGCCCATGGTGCCCTCCGTTCCCCGGTCAGGTGCCGGGTGGGCCCGGCGCCGTGTCGACGGCCGCCGACCCTACCGGTTGGGCGAGCCCGGCTGCAGGTTGCCAGCTGGCTGTACCGGGCTGGCTGCGCCGGGCTGGCTGTACCCATCGTGGCCGGTGCGATACTGACCCGGTGCCGGGTCGCCCCGTCGTTGCCCTGACTGCGCCTCGCCTGCGGGCGACGTGGGGCGCGTGGGACCGCGAGGCGGTGGTGCTGGCCACCACCTACGTCGATGCCGTGCACGCGGCGGGTGGGCTCCCGCTGGTGGTCGCTCCGCCGGAGGGCACCTCTGGGGACGGCGTCGACATGCCCGGATGGGCGGCGGGGGTAGTCGGCGCAGCTGCCGCGCTCGTGCTGACCGGCGGGGGGGACGTCGATCCGGCCCGATACGGCGGCGTGGCCGACGATCACCTGGGTGGGGTGCTGCCCGGGCGTGACGCCGCTGAGCTTGCACTGGCGACCGCCGCCCTCGATGCCGGCCTCCCGGTGCTGGCCATCTGCCGAGGGATGCAGGTCCTCAACGTGGCGCTGGGGGGAGACCTGGTGGGCCATGTGCCCGACGTCGTCGGGACCGACGTGCACCGGCGGGCGCCGGGGACGTTAGGCGCCGTCGGGGTGCAGACGGCCGTCGGGTCGACCGTCCACCGCCTGCTCGGCCCCCAGGCCTCCGTCCCCTGCTCGCACCACCAGGCAGTGGGCCGCCTGGGGGACGGCCTGGTGGCGACGGCCTGGGCCGACGACGGGTTGGTCGAGGCGGTCGAGCGAAGCGGTGGCGGGTTCGTGGTGGGCGTGCAATGGCACCCCGAGGAGCGGGATGGCGCCGCGCTCTTCGAGGCCGTGGTGGCAGCGGCGTCGGTGGAGGTGCAATCCCCGTGACCGACACGTTGACCGTGATCAATCCGGCAACCGAAGAGGTACTCGCCACCCTTCCGGCAGCCGGCGCCCGGGAGGTGGACGCCGCCGTCGTCCGGGCCGGGGCCGCCTTCTCCGGGTGGCGGTCGCTGGCGCCGGCCGACCGGGCCCGGCTCCTGCGCCGGTTCGCCGAGCGGGTCGAGGCCGACGTGGATCACCTGGCCGCCCTGGAGACGGCCAACGTGGGCAAGCCGATCGCCGAGAGCCGTGACGACGTGGCCATGGTGGCTGAGGTGCTGCACTTCTATGCGGGTGCGGTCGACAAGCTCCGGGGGGCGACCGTACCGGTGGCCGGGGGCATCGACTGCACGTTCAAGGAGCCGCTCGGCGTCGTGGGCGCCATCGTCCCGTGGAACTTCCCCCTGGCCATCACCTCGTGGAAGGTGGGCCCGGCGCTGGCCGCCGGCAACACGGTGGTGGTCAAGCCGGCTGAGCTGACGCCGCTCACCGCGCTGCGGCTGGCCGAGCTCGCCCTCGAGGCAGGGATCCCGCCGGGCGTCCTCGAGGTGGTGCCGGGCACGGGGCCGGTGGCGGGCGCCCGGCTGGTCGGGCATCCGGGCGTGGCGAAGGTCTCCTTCACCGGCTCGACCCGGGTGGGACGCCAGGTCATGGCGGGGGCATCGGCGACCATCCAGCGGGTGTCCCTCGAGCTCGGGGGGAAGTCGGCCAACGTCGTCTTCGCCGATGCCGACCTCGACCGGGCCGCCGCAGCCGCCCCCGGTGCCGTCTTCGCCAACGCCGGCCAGGACTGCTGCGCCCGGAGCAGGATCCTCGTCCAGCGCTCGGTGCTCGACGACTTCCTCGTCCTGCTGGGCGCGGCCGTCGACGCCTGGCGGGTGGGGGACCCGACCGACCCGGCGACGCAGATGGGGCCGCTCGTCTCCGCCGAGCGTCTCGGCGTGGTCGCCGGGTACCTCGGTGCCGGTATGGGGGATCCTGGGGGCGGCCCGATCGTGCCCGCCCTCCAGGGGGCGGTGCCCGACGGACCCGGGTGGTGGTTCCCGCCCACGGTGGTCGCTCCGGCTGAACCGGAGTGGCGCCTGGTGCGTGACGAGATCTTCGGACCAGTCGTGGCCGTGCTGCCCTTCGAGGACGAGGAGGACGCCGTCCGGTTGGCCAACGACACCCCCTACGGCCTGGCCGGCTCGATCTGGACACGCGACGTCGGGCGTGCGTTCCGGGTGGCCCGGGCCCTCGAGGTGGGGAACCTGTCGATCAACTCGAACGGCTCGGTGCGGGTCCAGACCAGCTTCGGGGGCATGAAGCAGTCGGGCTTCGGGCGCGAGCTCGGCCTCGAGGCACTCGACGGCTACACCGAGGTGAAGAACGTCTTCGTGGCGACCGAGCCATGACGGCGAGCGGGACGCCGGGGCCTGTCGTCGTGGTGACGGGGGCGAGCCGGGGGCTCGGCGCCGGGCTGGCCGAGGCCCTGGCCGGGTCGGGTATGCGGCTCGGCCTCCTGGCCCGGAACGAGCCGCCGGTGCCTACGGGTGCCGAGGATCGCTGCGTGCCGATGGCCGGCGACGTGACCGATCCCGGTGTGCTCGACCGGCTGGTGACCGGCGTGGTGGGCACGTTCGGCCGTATCGACTGGTGGGTGAACAACGCCGGGCTCCTCGAGCCGGTGGGACCTCTGGCCGACGCCGATCCGGAGGCCGTCTCGAGGTTGGTGGCGGTGAACGTCACCGGCGTCCTCCTCGGATCCCGGGCGTTCGCGCGGCACGTGCGTGACCGTCCCGGCGCCGGGGTGGTCGTCAACATCAGCTCCGGCGCGGCCACGACGCCCTATGAGGGATGGGCACCGTACTGCGCGTCGAAGGCGGCCGTGGACCAGGCGACCGAGGTGCTGGCGCTGGAGGGCGCCCGGTTCGGGCTGCGGGCCCACACCCTCTCGCCCGGTGTCGTCGACACCGCCATGCAGGCGCTCATCCGCGACCAGCCGGCCGAGCGCTTCCCGGCCGTCGACCGGTTCATCGACCTGCGCGCACGAGGGGCGTTCAACTCGCCGGCCTGGGTTGGCGCCTACCTGATCGAGCTGTGTGAGGGAAGGACCGACCCCGGGCGCGTCCACCACCGGGTGCCCGACGAGCCCCGCCGGTAGGCGGGGCTCGTCGAGTGGGGGGGCCGGGAGCGGACGGGGGAACCGCTCCCGGCTGGTTGGGGCGAACGTGTTGGGGCGCCGGAGCCCGGTAGGTCGGTCATGGCGCCGGCCCACCGGATGGTCGGGGAGGGCCGGTCAGAAGCTGCCCCCGTAGCCGTAGCCACCCGAGCCGTAGCCACCCGAGCCGTAGCCACCCGAGCCGTAGCCACCTGAGCCGTAGCCACCCGAGCCGTAGCCACCGGAGCTACCCGCGCCGGCGATGGTGTTGGGGCTCCCGTCGCCGCCGGTCCGGAGTCCGGCGATCAGCGATACCAGCTCATTGGAGGGGATGGCGAAGGCGATGTTCTGGGCGCTCGAACCCGAGGTCGAGCCGGCCGCTGCCGTGTTCATCCCGATGACCTGGCCGGCACTGTTGAGGAGAGGGCCGCCCGAGTTGCCCGGGTTGATGGGGGCGTCGGTCTGCAGGAGCCCGGTGAGGGTCTCGGTGCCGCTGCCCGTGCTGGTGCCGGCGGTGATGGAGCGGTTGGTGGCCGAGATGATCCCGGAGGTCACCGACGAGCTCGTCCCCAGGGCCAAGGCGTTGCCGATGGCCACCACCTGGTCGCCGACCTGCACGTCCGACGAGTTGCCGAACGTGACCGTGGGAAGGCCGCTGGCGCCGGTGATCTGGAGTAGGGCGACATCCTTGTCGGGGTCGGTGCCGACCACCGTGGCCGGCAACTGGGTCGAGGAGCCGTTCAGGGCGACCGTCACCGTGCCGCCGTAGGCGATGACGTGGTTGTTGGTCAGCACCTCGCCGGACGAGGTGATGATCATGCCGGTGCCGGCGTCGCTGCCGCCGGCGAAGGTGTCGGTGACCTCGACCACGGCGGGCGACACGGACTTCACGATCGACGAGATCGACATCGACGACCCGGCGGACGGGGGGGTGGCGGCCACTTTCACGGGGGTGACTGGCGTGGTGGTCGGGCTCGAGCCGTGGGTGGCGGCGACGACGGCACCACCACCTGCCGCGCCGACCAGCACGGCTGCCAGCAGTGTGGCCGTGGTCTTCAGCCCGGCCCGGTGGCGGGGGACCGGCGTGCCGGCTCCCGGAGGCGTATCGGGAGCATGCGCGCCCAGGTGGAAGGGCGCTGCCCACGGCGCCTGGCCGTGCCAGGTTCCCGGCACGTGCGCCCAACCGGCGTGACCACCTCCGGCGTCCGGCGGGGCGGCCCAGCCGCTGCCGTCCGGCGGCAGTGCCTGGTGGGGCTGCGTGTGGGGATCGGCCCCGCCGGCGAACCGCCAGTCCGGATCGACCGGTTGTGCCGGGTGGAGTGCACCCGCTGCCGGTGCGGCCGGTGCCGGGGTACCCGGCGGGAGCGAGATGGGGTCAACCTGGTGTCCGCCGGCGGGATCGCCTGCCCCGTCGCCGGCTGGTCGTGGGGGGTACTCGGTCATGCGGACATGGTGCGCCCCGAACCTAAGGGCCACATATGGCCTGTCTATGAAATGTCGAAGAACTCGGGTGGGCAGGCGATGCGATCCCTGCTCCCGCAGGTGGGTGCCGGTCCGGGAGGGCTAACGTCGTCCCATGTCCGATCGCTCGAAGAGCCTTGCCAAGCCGGCCGCCGTCCTCGGGACGCTGGCGACCATGGCGAGCATCTGGTGGTTCGCCCTACGCCCGTGGCGCAAGCGGCGCCACGATCGGGGCCGGACCGAAGGCTGACGAACGGGCCGCCCGTCAGGTGGGCCGGCGACCCCAGGCGCTGATCAGCGGGGGCTGGGCCAGGTCGAGTCGACCGGCGGCGACCGTGGCCAGGTGCCGGTCGATCTCCTCGTCGTCGACGAGACCGGACGTGCGCAGCTGTGCGCGGAGCATGGTGACCGTGGCCTGTTCGAGGTCGGCGGCGCGATGGTGGGTGAGGGGAAACCAGCCCTCGGCAGCCACATCGATCAGCCCGACCTCCCGGAGGGAACGGGGCAGCGTGCGCCCGTAGGCGAGGTCCGCTCCCCGGCCGGCCAGCAGGGTGCGGAACGCCGAGCGGACCTTGTTGGCCAGCTCCTCGTCCGGACCCGCCATGTCGGGGCAGGCGAGCGGCTGGAGGGCGGGGTCGGCATCCTCCACCACCAGCCACCCGCCGGGCTTGAGGGCGCCTGCCATTGCCTCGAGGGCCCGCCGGCGGTCGGGGACGTGCACCAGGACCAGGCGGGCGTGCACCAGGTCAAACGGCCCCGCTGGTGGCTGGTCGCGGGCCACGTCGTGGCGTAGGACGTCGACGTTCGGACCCGCCACCGGTTCGAGCAACGAGGTGTCGAGGTCGGTGGCCACCACCGTTCCTCCCGGTCCGACCGCTTCGGCCAGCCAGGTCACCACCGTCGTTCCGCCGGCGCCCACCTCCCAGCACCGCCATCCCGGCCCGATGCCCCTGGCCCGGAGGTGCCGGAAGGTGACCGGGTCGAAGATCTCGGACATGGCGGCGAGCCGGTCGGCAGCTCCGGTCTCCGCGTTGGCCAGCAGGTAGCCGCCCTCGACCGTGCCCTCGTCCGTGCGCGTCCGGCGGTTTGGTGGCCTGTCGCTGCCGTCGTGTGCGTGCATACTGGTCGTCCATCTTCGCGGCTGACGGGCGCCGGGGCCGGACAGGGCGTGCCGGCCGGCGCCGATCGGGTGGGGCGCTCGACACCGGTCCACGGGTTCTGAGCCCGGTGTCGGCCCCGGTACGCTCGGGCCGTGTTCGGCCCGTCGTTGCGCCCGCTGCGGTCCCGCAACTTCGCGCTGGTGTGGTCGGCGGCGTTCGTGTCCAACATCGGCACGTGGATGCAGATGCTCGCGCTCGGGGTGCTCGTCACCGCCCGCACTCACAACCCGGCGTGGACGGCGGCCATCGCCGCTGTCGGGTTCGTGCCGATGGGCCTGCTGGCGCCGGTGGGGGGCGTGCTGGCCGACCGCCTGGACCGTCGCCGCTGGCTGATCGTGACCACCCTGGCCGAGACGGCGTGCGCCGCCGGCCTGGCCGTCCTGGTCGGCACCGGCCACACCCAGCCGGCCGGGCTCACCGCCCTGGCCTTCCTGGCCGGCTCGGCCAGCGCCATCGGGTTCCCCGCGTACCAGGCCATGGTGCCCGACCTGGTCCCGGCCGAGGACCTGCTCGGAGCCGTCTCGCTGTCGTCGGCCCAGTTCAACATGGGCCGGGTGCTCGGACCACTCGTCGCCGGCGTCTTCTTCATCGGCAACCGGTACACGCTGGCCTTCGCCGTCAACGCGGCGTCGTTCGCCGCCGTGCTGGTCGCGCTGCTCCTCGTGCGGATCCCGCCCCCGGCCCCCCGCACCGACCAGGACGGTCCGTGGGCCCGCGTCGTCCAGGGTGCCCGGACCGCGGCCTCCGTTCCCGGCTGCCGCAGCGCGGTCGTGCTCATCAGCGTGGTGGCACTGACCGCCTCGCCCTTCATCGCGCTGGTCCCGGCCATGGCTCAGGACGTCCTCCACCACGGTGGCGGCGGCACGTCCGTGCTGGTGGCGGCCCAGGGGATCGGGGCGGTGGTGGGGGCGGTCGCCCTCCCTTCCCTGGCCCAGCGGTTCGGCCGGGCCCTGCTGCTTCGCACCGCGCTGTTCGTGCTTCCCGCGTTCCTCGTGGCATACGCAGCGGCGCCCACGCTTCCCCTGGCCGCGGTCGGCATCGGCCTGGTCGGGGCCGGCTACATCTTCGTGCTCTCGGGACTGAACACCGTCGTCCAGCTGTGGGCGCCGGCTGCGGCCCGCGGCCGGGTCCTCAGCCTCTACATGCTCGCCCTCGGCGTCCTGTACCCGATCGGTGCGGTCATCCAAGGGGCGATCGCCAGTGCCGCCGGCCTGCGGATCGTGACCGCGGGCGCGGCCGTCGCCCTCGTCGTCGCCCTGGCGGCCATCGCCGGCCTCCGCCCACACGTCCTCGCATCCCTGGCCGACCCCGTGCGGGCACACCCCGAGCCGGTCGATATCCAGCGGGTCGACCTCGAGCCTGTCGACCTCGAGCCCTCCGCCGGTCCTGTGGCGGACGGGTCACCCGTGGCGGGCGAGCTGGGGACCGCGCCGTGAGCGGGTCCCCGGTCGCTCCGACCGGTGCAGCCGGTGCAGCCGGCGCAGCCGACGCTGCGCCGCCCGGTGGCGTGTCCGTCGAGGTGCTCACCGCTGCTGACGCCGAACGTCGCCAGCGGCAGGCTGCCGGGTCACTGGCCACTGCCGGGCTCGGCCCCGGGGACCGGGTGGCGTTCGCCCTCGGATCCTCGGCCGACCTCCTGTGTGCCGTGCTCGGCGCCCTCCGCACCGGTGTCGTCCCCGTCCTCCTCAATGCCACCCTGGTCGAGGCCGAGCGGGACACGTTGATCGCCGATGCACGACCGTCGCTGGTGGTGACCGACCGGGAGGGCCTGGCTGCCCTGTCCGGCGGCCCGGAGGTCGATCTGGCGCCATGGCCGCTGGCCCGCCCGATGCACTACACCTCCGGCACCACGGGACAGGCCAAGGGCGTGTGGACGGGGGTGTGGGACGAGGCGACGGCCCGTGCCGCGTTCGAGGACGAGGCGGACCTGTGGGGGTTCGACGCCGGCGACGTCCACCTGGTCTGCTCACCCATGTACCACTCGGTCTCGGTGCGTTTCGCCGGCGGGACCCTCCTGCGGGGCGGGACGTGCGTGATCCTCAGCAGGTTCGACGCACCGACGGCCCACCGGGTGCTGGCCGGCGGGGTCGGCCCCGTGCCCACCACCACCTTCATGGCGCCGACCGCACTGGCCCGCCTGTTGGCCACCACCTCGGGCTCGGGTGTCAGCGACGGTGGAGCGGCCCGGTTCGACCACCTCCGCCTGCTCGTCCACGCCGGGTCACCGTGCCCGCCGTCCACCAAGCGGGCTGCCATGGCACGGGTCGGTCCCGGCGTGGTGTGGGAGTTCTACGGATCGACCGAGGGTCAGTTCACCGTGTGCTCGCCGGGCGAATGGTCGGAGCGACCCGGCACCGTCGGGCGGGCCCGGCCCGGCCGGCGGCTGTCGGTCGATCCCGACGGGACGGTCTGGTGCCAGGCACCCCCCTTCGCCCGATTCGAGTACTGGGGCGATCCGGACAAGACGGCGTCCGCATGGCGAGGCGACGCCTTCACCGTGGGCGACCTGGGCCGGCTCGACGGGGAGGGCTACCTCTACCTGGACGGTCGCCGTGACGACCTGGTCATCAGCGGGGGTGTCAATGTCTACCCGGCCGAAGTGGAGGCGGTGCTGGCCGAGGTCCCCGGCGTCGCCGAGGCGGCCGTGTTCGGGGTGGACGACGACGACTGGGGGGAGCGGGTCTGTGCGGCGGTGGTGCCGGCTCCCGGAGCCGTGATCGATCTCGACGCCCTGGCCGCCCACGCAGCGGAGCGTCTCGCCCCCTACAAGCGCCCCAAAGAGGTGACGGTGGTGGCCGAGCTGCCCCATACGGCGACGGGGAAGCTCCAGCGGCGGGTGGCCGCCGAGCGCTTCGGCCGGCAGTGAGGCGGTGAGATGGCGGTGCCGGCGGCGGGCCGCCGGGCGCGCCGCGGCCACCCTGGGGAAGAATCGTCCCTATGACCACCTCCCCGCCGATCGCCACCGTCGACCCGACCACCGGTGACGTCCTCGAGACGTTCCAGCCACTGACCGACCGGGAGCTCGAGGAGCGGCTGGCCCTCGCCGCCCGGGGGGCGGCCGAGTGGGCCTCGACCGATATCGGCACCCGGGCGAGGACGCTCATCACCGCGGCCGAGCTGCTGGAGGGCGAGCTCCCCGACATCGCCTTCGTGTTGACGAAGGAGATGGGCAAGCCGTTCGCCCAGGCCAAGGGCGAAGTCGCCAAGTGCGCCACCGCGTTGCGCTGGTTCGCCGAGCACGGCCCGGCCATGCTGGCCGACGAGCCGGTGGCCACCAACGCCACCTCCAGCCGGGTCATCTACCAGCCGCTCGGCGCCGTCCTGGCCGTGATGCCGTGGAACTTCCCGTTGTGGCAGGTCATCCGGTTCGCCGCCCCCGCGCTCATGGCCGGCAATGTCGGCCTGCTCAAGCACGCGCCGAACGTCCCGCGGAGCGCCCTCCTCCTCGAGTACCTCTTCAAGCGAGCCGGTGCCCCCGACGGCGTGTTCCAGACCCTGCTCATCGACGTCGACCGGGTCCCGGCCGTGATCGCCGATCCCCGGGTGGCGGCGGTCACCCTGACCGGGAGCGTGCGCGCCGGCCGGGCGGTGGCCACCCAGGCGGGGGCGGCGGGGAAGAAGGTCGTCCTCGAGCTGGGGGGGAGCGACCCGTTCGTCGTTCTGCCCGACGCCGATCTGGAGCGGGCGGTGGCGGTCGGGGTCCAGGCCCGGGTCCAGAACAACGGTCAGTCGTGCATCGCGGCCAAGCGCTTCATCGTCCACGAGGCGGTGGCCGACGAGTTCACCGAACGGTTCGTGGCGGCGATGAGCGCCCTGGCCGTCGGCGACCCGCTGGAGCCCGCTACCGAAGTCGGCCCCCTCGTCAGCGCGGCAGCACGTGACGGCATCGAGGCCCAGGTCGAGGACGCCCGCGCCAAGGGAGCGGCCATCCTGTGCGGCGGTGGCCGGGTGGTCGGCCCCGGGGGGCCGGAGCGGCCGGGCTTCTTCTACCTGCCCACCGTGGTGAGCGGGATCATGCCCGGCATGCGGGTGGCCACCGAGGAGGTGTTCGGACCGGTGGCACTGCTCAGCCGGGCGGCCGACACCGACCACGCACTGGCCATGGCCAACGCGTCCGACTTCGGCCTGGGCGCCAGCGTGTGGACGGTCGATCCGGTCGTCCAGGAGCGCTTCATCCGGGAGCTGGTGGCCGGCCAGGTGTTCGTGAACGGCATGGTGACGTCGATGCCCGAGCTGCCCTTCGGCGGGGTGAAGGCATCGGGCATCGGCCGGGAGCTGTCGGCCTACGGCCTCCACGAGTTCTGCAACGTGAAGGCGGTGTGGGTGGCCTGATGGGCGCGGCCTGACGCTCCCGGCCCGGCGTGCCCGAGCGTGCCGGCCTGGCGTGACCATGCCGGCAGCGGCGACACTGCCGGCATGCACGCCACTGGAACCACGCCGCCCGCCGGGGAGCTCGGCCTGCTGGAGGGCCTCGCCACCACGCGGGCGATCCGCCGGTACACCGACCGGCCGGTGACCGACGACGAGCTGGCAACCATCATGTGGGCGGCCACACGGGCACCGTCCGGTTCGAACCGCCAGCCGTTCCGCTTCCTGGTGCTGCGTGACGGCGACCGGGCTCGCCGCGCCCGCGCCCTCATCGCACGCGCCGCCGAGCAGATGTGGGGGGCGAAGCGCGAGGCCGACGGTTACCGGTCGGGATCCGGCACCGATCCGGCGTCGCCCAAGGCCCGGATGGCCCGGACCATGCAGCACTACACCGATCACGTGGCCGAGGCGCCCGTGATCGTGCTCGCCTGCCTGGTCCGCCACCGGCCCCCTACGCCCCTCGAGGGCGCGTCCGTCTACCCCGCGTGCCAGAACCTGCTGCTGGCCGCCCGTGCCATCGGGCTCGGCGGGGTCCTTACCCAGCTCCACACCTTCGTCGAGGACGACCTCCGGCACGTGCTCGACATCCCGCCGTCGGTCGGGATCCACGCCACCATCACCGTGGGCCAGCCGGTAGGGGGCCACGGCCCGGTCCGGCGCCGCCCCCTCCCCGAGCTCGTGTTCGAAGACGGGTGGGGCGCATCGCCGGCCTGGGCCATCGACCCGCCCGGTACCCGCTTCACCCAGGCGGGCCCGCCGCCGGGCTGACCTGTCGCGCCGGCCGGGCAGACTGGAGCGATGCGGTCGTACCTCGACCATGCCGCCACCACCCCGGTCCGACCGGAGGCGCTCGACGCCATGCTCCCGTTCCTCGGCGGCCCGACCGGCAACCCGTCGGGCATGCACGCCTCGGCCCGGGCCGCCCGCCAGGCGGTCGACGACGCCCGGGAGCGGGTGGCGGCGCTCCTCGGGGCCGCGCCCGGTGACGTGATCTTCACCAGCGGCGGCACGGAGGCGGACAATCTGGCTGTCCACGCCGCCGTCGAGTCGGGGACCGGCGGTGGCGGGTCCGGTGGCCGGACCGGTGGCCAGGGGGGCGGCTCGGTGGTCTGCTCGGCCATCGAGCACGCTGCCGTCCTGCGTGCCTGCCGGCGCCAGGCCGATCGCACCGGCGCAGCGCTCCGGCTGGTTCCCGCCGGTGCCGACGGGATCGTCGATCTCGACGCGCTGGGCGAGGCGTGCGACGAGGGAACGGTGCTGGTGGCCGTCATGGCCGTGAACAACGAGGTGGGAAGCATCCAGCCCATCGCCGACGTGGCCACCATCACCCGCTCCAAGGCGCCCGGCGCCGCCCTCCTCGTCGACGCCGTCCAGGCCGTGCCGTGGACCGACGCCGCCCCGCTCACCGCAACCGCCGATCTGGTGGCGGTGAGCGCCCACAAGTTCGGCGGGCCCATGGGGGTGGGCGCACTGGTGGCACGGGGACGGGCGGCGGTGGCTCCCCTCATCGTCGGCGGTGGCCAGGAGCGTGACCGCCGGGCCGGCACTCCGAACGTGGCCGGGATCGCCGGTATGGCCGCCGCCCTGGCCGCCAGCGAGGCCACCCGAGCCGCCACCGTCGACCGGGTGGCGGCGTTGCGCGACCGGCTGGTGGACGGGCTGGTGGCCGCCGCACCCTCCCTCAGCGAGACGGGGGACCGCGCCCGCAAGGTCGCCGGCAACGCCCACGTGACCGTGGCCGGGATCGACGCCGAGGAGCTCCTCGTCCTGCTGGACGCGGCCGGGGTCGACGCCTCGTCGGGATCGTCGTGCGCCTCGGGCGCCATCGAGCCGAGCCACGTCCTCGTGGCCATGGGGATGGCGTCCTCGGCCCGCTCCGGCCTGCGCCTCAGCCTGGGATGGACGACGACGGCGGCCGACGTCGACCTGGCCCTCGAGGTCGTCCCCGAGGCAGTCGCCCGACTGGAAGACTGACGCCGTGCGCGTGCTCGTCGCCATGTCCGGAGGGGTCGACTCGTCCGTCGCCGCCGCGCTGGCTGCCCGGGAGCACGGACCGGAGAACGTGATGGGTGCCACCCTGCGGCTGTGGGGCGGCCCGTCCGACTCAGGGTGCTGCTCGGTGGCCGACGTCGAGGACGCCCGCCGCGTCGCCGAGCGCCTCGGCCTCGTGCACCACGTCTTCAACCTGGCCGACGAGTTCGAGGAGCGGGTGGTCGCCCCCTACGTGGCCGATCACGCTGCCGGGCTCACCCCCAATCCATGCATCGAGTGCAACCGCTCGATCAAGTTCGACCGCCTCCTCGAACGGGCCCGCCGGCTCGGGTTCGACGCGGTGGCGACCGGCCACCACGCACGGCGGGAGACGGGGCCGTCGGGGCGGCACCGGTTGGTGCGGGGGGCCGATCCGACGAAGGACCAGTCCTACGTGTTGTCCATGCTCGGACAGGACCAGCTAGCCCGGGTGCGCTTCCCCATCGGCGCGATGACGAAGGCGGAGGTGCGGGCCGAGGCCGAGCGGCTGGGGCTTCGCACCGCGGCCAAGCCCGACAGCCAGGACGTGTGCTTCATCCGCTCGGACACGGGACGGGAACGGTTCCTGGCCGACCGCATCGACCTGCACCCGGGCCGCCTCGTCGACGACGGGACGGGAGCGCCGGTGGGCGAGGTGGCGGCCGTCGAGCTGGTCACGGTGGGGCAGCGTCGGGGCATGGGCCACGGCACCGACGGCCGTCGCCGGTACGTGACGGCGATCGACGTCCGGGCGGGCGAGGTCCGGGTCGGTCCCCCCGAGGCGGCCATGGCCACCGGGGTCGACCTCCACACCCTGACGTGGGTGGACGGGCCTGTGGGGCCGGGTGCCCCGGTCGTCGCCCAGTGCAGTGCCCACGGCGTGCCGCTCCCGGCCACCCTGGAGGACCCCGGCGCACCCGGACGCCTGCGGGTCCGTTTCGACCGCCCGGCGCGGCGGGTCGCCCCGGGCCAGACCGTCGCCCTCTACGACGCGTCGGATCCCGACGCCGTCGTCGGCTCCGGGGTGGTGGCATGAAGGGCGGGCCGGACGAGCGACCGGACGGCGGGCCGGACGAGCGACCGGACGGTGCCCTCGATCCGGTCGCCCGCCTGGAGGAGCTGCGGAGGCTCGTCGCCCACCACAACGACCTGTACTACCGGCAGGACTCGCCGGAGATCCCCGACGCCGAATACGACGCGCTCGTCGCCGAGCTGCGCGAGATCGAGGACGCCCATCCGGACCTGATCGTCCCCGGGTCGCCGGGCCAGACGGTGGGCGCCGCCCCGTCCGTCCTCTTCGCCCCGGTCACCCACCGGGTGCCGATGATGAGCCTCGACAACGTCTTCACCCCCGAGGACCTCCACGCATGGACCGACCGGGTGGCCCGCCACCTGACCGAAGGGTGCCGGTTCGTCTGCGAGCTCAAGATCGACGGGTTGGCCATGTCCCTCACCTACCGCGACGGGCGGTTCGTCCAGGCCGCCACCAGGGGCGACGGCGTGACGGGCGAGGACGTCACCGCCAACGTGGCCACCATCGCCGACATCCCCCGGGCGGTGGCGGGCGCCATGGGGACAGCTCCCGCCCTCCTCGAGGTGCGGGGCGAGGTCTACATGCCCATCGCCGCCTTTGAGGAGCTGAACCGGCGCCAGCACGAGGCCGGCGGGAAGGCCTTCGTCAATCCCCGCAATTCGGCGGCCGGCTCGCTACGCCAGAAGGACCCGGGCGTCACCGCCACGCGAGAGCTGGCGTTCTGGAGCTACCAGCTGGGGGGGATCGAGCCTGCGCCAGGTACGGAGCTCCCCCCCGAGGTGGGGGAGTCGCACTCGGCCACGCTGGCATGGCTGGAGCGGGCCGGGTTCCCGGTGAACCCCGACCGTGCCGTGGTCGACACCCCCGACGAGGTGCTCGCCTTCTGTCGCCGGTGGGAGGAGCGCCGCCACGACCTCCCCTACGAGATCGACGGCGTGGTGGTCAAGGTCGACGACCTGGCACAGCAGCGCTCGCTCGGGGCCACCGCCAGGGCGCCCCGGTGGGCCGTGGCCTACAAGTTCCCACCTGAGGAGCGCACCACCACCCTGCGGGACATCCAGGTGTCGATCGGGCGCACGGGCAAGGCCACACCCTTCGCCGTGCTGGACCCGGTGTTCGTGGGCGGATCGACCGTCTCGCTCGCCACCCTCCACAACGAGGACCAGGTCCGCCTGAAGGACGTGCGGCCGGGTGACACCGTCATCGTCCGCAAGGCGGGCGACGTGATCCCCGAGGTGGTCGGTCCCGTGCGGGGGGCCGGGACCGGCGCCGGTCACGGCCGGCGCCGGCCGCCGTGGCACTTCCCGACCGCCTGCCCCGTGTGCGGTGGTCCCCTCGTACGCCTTCCCGACGAGAGCGACACCTTCTGCACCAACCTCGACTGCTCGGGCCAGCGGATCCAGCGCATCGCCCACTTCGCCTCGCGGGCGGCCATGGACATCGAGGGCCTCGGCGAGCAGCGGGTCGAGCTGTTCGTCGGCCTGGGGATGCTGAACGACGTGGCCGACCTCTACGCGTTCCGGGTCGACGACCTGGCCGGCCTCGAGGGGTTCGGTGAGCGCTCGGCGCAGAACCTGGTGGAGGCCATCGCCACGTCGCGGTCGCGCCCGTTGTCCCGGTTGCTCGTGGGACTGGGCATCCGCCACTTGGGCCAGGTCGGTTCGGTGGCCCTGGCCCGGGCGTTCGGGTCCCTCGACGCCCTCATGGCCGCGCCCGAGTCCGCCCTGGCCGACGTGGAAGGCGTGGGGCCTGTGATCGCGGCCAGCGTCGTGCGCTGGTTCGAGTCGGAGGTCAACCGTGGCGTCGTCGAGCGCCTGCGTGCGGCGGGCCTGCAGCTGGAGGAGCCGGGTGTACCCGGCTCGGGCGTGCCCGGAGGGGAAGCGCTGCCCCAGACCCTCGCCGGCAAGTCGGTGGTGGTGAGCGGCACCCTGGAGGGCTACACGCGAGACGAGGCCGAGGCGGCCATCGTCGGCCGGGGCGGGAAGTCGCCATCGTCCGTCTCGGCCCGAACGTTCGCCCTTGTGGTCGGAGCGTCGCCGGGGGCGTCGAAGGTGAGCGCGGCCGAGCGCCACGGGGTTCCGGTGGTCGACGGCACCCGCTTCGCGGAACTGCTCACCACCGGCGAGGTGCCGACCTCCAGCTGAACCGGGGGCTGAACCGGGGGCTGAACCTGCCGCGGGCGGGAACGGTCGGTTCAGCGGCGGCCGAGGATGGCCACCACCTCGGCGTAGGCCACCTTCACCTCGGCCAGCGCGTCTTCGACGTCGTTGTAGATGGAGTCGGCGTCGTGACCCACCGTGCTGGCCGACACCCACAGGCGCTGGTGGGCGACCTCCAGGGCAACCTCCAGGTGGGCAAGGCGGTCGCCGAGCGCGTCACGGAGCGCGACCTCCCCGAGGTCTGAGCGCCGCAGGAGCCCGTCGATCCGCTCCCGCCACTGCTCGAGGGTGTCCGCCAGGCGGGCCACCATGCCGGTGCGGTCGCGCCGGGTGGCGAACTGCGCCGCGGTCGCCGGTCCGGGCACGCCGATCGCCATGTCGACGGCCGACATGGTGGCCGTCCTCGTCATCGACGCCCGCGTGGCCGGACCGGGCAGGAGCATGTCCGGTCCGTTCGCCCCCCGGCTCACGGTGCCGGCACCCATGGTGCCCGTCGGTCGCGGGCTCGTCATCGCCATGACCCACCTCCTCGCACCCGACCGGCTGGCTGCCGGACGGACGGCGCCCTACTCCACGAGCATCAACCCGGTCGCCCCCGATCGCCAGGGCCGATGGCCATGTTCAGCGTCGACCGAGGTCCAGCGCCTCTGCCTCTCTCGCGCTGTGGGATCGCTGCCACGGATGGTGAATGCGGGTTCCGGTGCGAGCTCGAGGGCGACCGCGGGCACGCAGCAGCGTGGTCAGCGCTGTCCGGGGCCGCCGACCAGGTCCTCGTCGAGGAGCAGGTCGACCTCGCCCCCGAGGATGTCCTCGGGGCCGTGGTGGTACGAGGCGTCGTCGATCTGGCAGGTCACCCCGGGGAGCTCCGTCCATCGTTCCGCGGCCGCCTGGGCGTCCTCGGGATCGTCGAACTGGACCGTCGTCACCGGAGATCCGTCCATGAACACGTGCAGCTCGATCATCGGTTGCCTCCTCCGGGGCCGCACCGGCTCTGATGCGGCGCCCACCGTGCCCCCGCTCCGACAATTCGACGCTCGATCACCCGCCATGGCAAGGGGACAACGTCCCACGGCTCGGACAACGGGGCGAACGTCCCATCGATCCGACAACAGACCCTGGTGTCGTCGACAACGGTCCCGGGTGGCCGCCGCGCCTCCCGCCACCCGCCACCACCGGAGTGCCGGAGACGGGACCGGAGACGGGACCCGAGCCGGGGCCGTCCACCCGACAGGTGCGGCCGGTCGGTAGCCTGGCGCCAGAACCATGCCGAGCATCACCGACTCCATCGGGCGGGTCCTCGGCGACCGCTACCGACTGGTCACGGCCGTCGGCACGGGCGCGTCCGCGCACGTGTACCTGGCAGAGGACGTGAACCTCCACCGGCAGGTCGCCATCAAGGTCCTGCATCCCGCGCTGGCCCACGACGCGTCGTTCCTCAAGCGCTTCCGGGCCGAGGCGCGGGCGGTTGCCGCCCTCAACCACCCGAACGTCCTCCAGGTCTACGACTGGGGTGAGGATGCCGACGGCCCTTTCCTCGTCCTCGAGTACCTGGCCGGTGGGAGCCTGCGGCGCGTCCTGGATCGCGGCGCCCGCCTCACGCCCGAACAGGCGGTGAACGTCGGTCGCCAGGCGGCGGCCGGGCTGGCGTATGCCCACCGGCGTGGCCTCGCCCACCGTGACGTCAAGCCGGAGAACCTCCTCTTCGACACGGACGAGCGGTTGCGCATCGCCGACTTCGGCCTGGCACGGGCGCTGGCGGAGGCGGCATGGACGGAGCCCGAGGGCACCGTCCTCGGCACCGCCCGCTACGCCTCGCCCGAACAGGCGCTGGCCCACCCCATCGACGGGCGCGCCGACGTCTACGCCCTGTCGCTCGTCCTCTTCGAGGCGGTCACCGGTGGGGTCCCGTTCGTCGGGGACACCTCGCTCGCCACCCTGTCGGCCCGCGTCGGCGCCCTCCTGCCCGAGCATCCCGACCTCGGCCCGCTCTACGATGTCCTGCTCTGGGGGGCGGCGCCGGAGGTCGAGGAGCGCATCGATGCTGAGGAGCTGGGCAGGCGCCTGGCCGCCCTGTCGGTGTCGCTCCCGGCGCCCGAGCCGCTGGTCCTGCCCGGCGCCCCGTCGGCGGGCGGCGGAACGGTCGACCCGGCCGAAGCGCCGACCGAGCTGGGCGCCAGCCTGACCGAGATCGGGGCTCCGGTGGTGCCCCCGCCCGGAGTCAGCCCGGGAACGTCGCGGGGGAGGCGGCGGCGTGGGGCCGTCCCGGTCGTGCCCGTCGGCGGGCCCGCTGCCGTACCAGGCGCATCGCCCGTTCCGGGAGCGGTCGGCGACGGCGGCAGCGACGCCGCCGCTGATGGCGACGGCGGCGGCACGGTAGAGCCCGGAGGGAGCGAGGCCGCCGGCACCCAGAGGGACGGTCGGGACCGGCCCCGCCGGTGGCCGTGGGTGGCGGCGGTGATCGTGCTGGTGCTCGCCCTGGCCGGTGCGGGGACGGCCGTCGCCGTCGAGAGTCACGTGTTCACCCCCACCCATCCCATCCCGTCGCTCGTCGGCAAGACGGTTCCCGCTGCCACGGCCGCCACCAGGGCCGACCACTTCCCGGTCCGGGTGACGGGGCACACCTTCAGCATCACCACGCCGGCGGGCGTCATCCTCACGCAGCAACCTGGTCCCACGCCCCGTCACGGCGCCGGCGCCCGCCAAGGGACGGTCATCTCGGTCACCGTGTCCGCCGGCCTTCCCCCGGTGACCATCCCGAACCTGACGACCTTCTCCAGCTGCAAGGACGCCATCGCAGCGCTGGCCGCCATCCACCTGGTCGGGGTGTGCCCGTCGTCGGTCGCGCAGTACAGCTCGACGGTGCCGGCAGGCGCCATCCTCGGGTCGTCGCCCACCCAGAGCGCCCTCTACGGCTCGACGGTGACGATCATCACCTCCAAGGGGCACGCTCCGGTGACGGTGCCGGCCGTCGCCGGAGTGGGGACGACCTACGCGGGAGCGGTCACCGCCCTGCAGGGGGCCGGGTTCCAGGTGAAGAGGATCGACGAGTACAGCTCGACGGTGGCGGCGGGCGCCGTCATCGGCACCACGCCGGACCCGTCGGCGGGGCCCCAGCCCTACGGCAGCACGGTGACGGTGGCCGTGTCGCTCGGCCCGAAGCCGGTGCCCGTGCCCGATGTGACCGACGACTCGATCGGTCAGGCCGAGTCGGCCCTGCAGGCCGCCGGGCTGGTCGTGGGGGGCGCCTACGGCCCGCCGAAGGCGAAGGTGGTGATCGGCACCGACCCGGCCGCCGGGACCGTCGTCCTTCCCGGCACCACCGTCTATCTCTACGTCGGATGACGGCCACCGGCACCGGGGCGGACACCGGCGGGGAGGAGGCACTGGGCGACCCCGTTGCCGGGTGCGAGCTGTGCGAGGCGGCCCGCATCACCCCCTGGTACCACGAGGACGGGATCTGCTGGGTGGCCGACTGCGAGGTGTGCGACGTCCCCATGGTCGTCTGGCGCCACCACGGCGCCGATGCCCCCGCCGACGCCGTCGACCACATGCTCGACCGGCTCGGGGCGGTGGCCGACGAGCGCTTCGGGGTGGGGGGCTGGTCGTTCGACCGGGTGATGCGCCAGGTCCCCGGACATTTCCATGCCCATGCCCGTGACCCGAACTGGTGGTTCCGGCGGTTCGCCCCCCGCCAGGCGACGCGGTTGGCAGCTGACGCCGGCGCCGGGCACGGGCCCACGCCGACGATGGGAGGGTGAGAGCCCGGTGATCAAGTACCTGGGCTCCAAGCGCCGCCTGGTGCCGTCGATCGTGGCGCTGGCCGAGGCCCAGGGGGCGCGCACGGCACTGGACCTGTTCACCGGCACCACCCGGGTGGCCCAGGCCCTCAAGGCGGCGGGCTGCTCGGTCACCGCCGTGGACGTGACCCGGACGGCGGAGGTGCTGGCCCGCTGCTACGTGGCCAGCGACGCCGACGACCCTGCGGTCGGGCCCGACCGGGTGGCGGCGGCGGTGGAGCGCCTCAACCGGCTCCCGGGGGAGCCCGGCTACGTCACCGAGACGTTCTGCCAGAACGCCCGCTACTTCCGGCCCGAGAACGGCGCCCGGATCGACGCCGTGCGCCGGGCCATCGAGGACGAGTACGCCGGCACCCCCCTGTGGCCCGTCCTCCTCACCAGCCTGCTCGAGGCGGCCGACCGGGTCGACTCGACGACCGGCGTCCAGATGGCCTATCTCAAGCAGTGGGCGCCCCGGGCCACCAAGCCCCTCGAGCTCCGCCCCCCGCAGCTGATCGCCGGGGCGGGAACGGCGATCCGGGGGGACGCCGCCGCGCTGGTGGCCGGCGGTGGCCTCGGGCACGTCGACCTCGCCTACCTCGACCCGCCCTACAACCAGCATCGCTACGACGCCAACTACCACGTGTGGGAGACCGTCGTCGCCGCAGACGAGCCCGATCACTACGGGGTGGCGGCCAAGCGGGTCGACCTGCGGGAGCCGGGGACCCGCAGCGTCTTCAACGGCAAGCGCACCATGCCCGCCGCGCTGGCCGGCGTGGTGGAGAACGTGGACGCGACGGTGGTCGTCCTCTCCTACAACGACGAGAGCTGGCTCACCCTCGACGAGCTGGTCGACATGTGCGCCCTGCGGGGTGCGGTCGAGGTCCTCGCCTTCGACTCCGCCCGCTACGTGGGGGCGCGGATCGGCATCCACGGGCCGACGGGGGCCAAGGTCGGCACCGTGTCCCACCTGCGCAACGTCGAATACCTCATCGTCGCCGGTCCCGGGGCGACCGTCAGCCGCATGGCCGCCGCCCTGCCCGACGCCCGGTTTGACCACCACCGGGCGGCTAGGCCAACGTTGGCGTACGCCGGCCGGCGCGAGGTCGATCCCGACTGAAGCGCCGAGCTCCCGGTGACGTCCCGGCCACCCGGCCGGGACGGGGAGCGCGGACATCGGGCCGCCGACGACGAAGGGGGAGCGCGACATGGGCACACTGGACGGACGGGTGGCGATCATCACCGGCGCCGGCCGCGGCATCGGGCGCGAGCACGCGCTGCTCTTCGCCGCCGAGGGGGCCAAGGTGGTCGTGAACGACCTGGGCGGCAGCCTGGAGGGCACCGGCGGCGACGTGACCGCAGCCCAGAGCGTGGTGGACGAGATCGTGGCCGCGGGTGGCCAGGCGGTCGCCAACCACGACGACATCACCGACTGGGAGGGCGGCAAGCGCCTGATCGACACGGCCGTCGAGCACTTCGGCGACCTCCACGTCCTGGTCAACAATGCGGGGATCCTGCGTGACCGCGTGCTCGTGAACATGAGCGAGGAGGAGTGGGACGCCGTCATCCACGTCCACCTGAAGGGGCACTTCGTCCCCACCCGGCACGCGGCCGCCTACTGGCGCGAGCAGACCAAGGCGGGCCATGAAGTGCACGCGTCGGTGATCAACACGTCGTCCACGTCCGGCCTGCTCGGCAACCCCGGCCAGGCCAACTACGGGGCGGCCAAGGCGGGCATCGCCGCCCTCACCGTGATCGCGGCCAGCGAGCTCGTCCGCTACGGGGTGCGGGTCAACGCCATCGCCCCCGCCGCCCGGACCCGCATGACGGTGCAGACGCCCGGGCTGTCCGACATCGTCCAGGCGCCGACCGACCCGTCAACGTTCGACAGCTGGGACCCGGCCAACGTGTCGCCGCTCGTCGCCTACCTGGCCACCGAGTCGTGCCCGGCCACCGGCAAGGTGTACTTCGTCCAGGGCGGTCAGATCCGGCTGTTCCAGCCGTGGACGATGACCGACACCCTCGAGAAGGACGCTCGCTGGAGCGTCGAGGAGCTCCAGGCGGAGATGCACCGGCTGGACGGCTGACCCCGTGGGGGCCGGGGGGGGATCGGAGGGGGCCGAGCCCGGCGCGCCCGCGACCGCCTTCGCCCGGCGTCGCGCCCGCCTGCTCGACTCGCCCCGCTATCGGTGGTTCGTGCTGTGGGCGGTGCTGGCCGGCCTGCTGTCGGTCAACATCACCTTCACCGTCTTCGTCGTCGCCCTGCCCCAGGTCGCCCGCCAGCTCCACACCACCACCTCCACCCTGACGTGGACGTCGACGGCACCCCTGCTGGCCTTCGGCGTGGCCGCTCCCGTCCTCGGCAAGCTCGGGGACGTCTGGGGCCATCGCACCCTCTACCTGTGGGGCCTGGCCGGTGCCGCGCTGAGCGTGGTGCTCACCGCCACCGCCCCGTCGGCAGCCGTGCTGATCCTGGCCCGGGCCCTCGACGGGGTCCAGGGGGCGGCCACCGGTGCGACGTCGATGGCCCTCGTCCTGCGGGTGTTCTCGTCCGAGGAGCGGGTCAAGGCCATGGGGTGGTGGTCCCTCGTCGGCGCCGGTGGGCCGGTGCTCGGGATCACCGTCGGCGCGCCGGTGATCCAGTACCTGGGATGGCGGGCCCTCTTCTGGTTCGAGCTCCCCCTCATGGCAGTGGCCCTGGTGATCGCCACCCTGGTGCTGCCGAGCGGAGGCGCCCCCGGGGCGCCCACCACCGTGCCGGGCGCCCTGGCCGAACTGGACTGGTTGGGGTCGGTGACCCTGGCCGTGGCCGTGACGGCCGGTCTGCTGGCCATGGACCAGGCACCCTCGTGGGGCTGGCTGTCCGTCCCGACGGTGGCGGTGGGCGGGGTGTCGGTGGCGTCGCTGGCGTGGTTCGTCCTCCACGAGCGGGTCGCCGCCCGACCGCTCATCCCGTTGCGCTACTTCCGGGTGCGGAACTTCACCTTCCCCGTCGTGACCCAGGCCATGACCAACTTCGCCTATATGGGCGGGTTCTTCCTGTTCCCCATCCTGATGGAGAACGTCTACGGCTACAGCGAGACCCGGGCCGGGCTGGTGTCGACGGCCCGGCCGCTGCTGTTCTCGCTCGTCGCCCCGGTGGCCGGCTACGCAGCGGCGGTGGTGGGGGAGCGGGTGTCGACCGTCTTCGGCTCCGCCGTCCTGGCCGTCTCCATGGTCCTCTTCACCCGGTTCGGCGCCCACCCGTCGCTGGTGCTGGTCCTGGCCGCCCTGGCCCTGTCGGGGGTGGGCATCGGCATCGCCACCCCGTCGGCGGCCTCGTCCGCCGCAAACGAGATCCGTGAGGAGGAGTACGGCGTGATGAGCGCGGCCCAGCTTCTCATCACCCAGATCGGGGTGGTCGCCGGGATCCAGGTGATGGTCACCGTCCAGGCCAGCGGCCACGACGTCGGCGGGGTGCCCACGTCGTTCCACCACGCCTACCTGGTCGGCGGGGGCGCCGCCGTGATCGCGGCGGTCGCCGGGATCTTCATCCGCAACACGCCCCGGCCGGGTCGGGGCCGGTTCGCCGCCGAGGCGGCGATGGGAGGGGCGGAGGCCGGTGCCCTCGAGGCTGCCGTGGCCGAGGCCGGTGCCCTCGAGGCGGGCGTGCTCGAGGCGGGGCCGGACCGGGGGCCGGGAGGATCCTGAAACGTCAGGCGGAGGGTTCCATCCCGAGCATGTCCTGCAGCAGGTCCTCCCACGGTACGGCCGCCCAACCCGAGGCGTCTGCCACGGTCCGCGCCATGGCGACGGCATCATCGACCCACTGGATCTCGATGTCCGTATCGGGGCCGACGGCCGGGTTCAGCACTCCAAACTCGGCTCCGAGGATCGTGTCCTTCCACAGCCTGTGCTCCTCGTGGAGCTTCTCGCGGATCCTGTGCTCGTGGCTCGCCGGTGTGTCCCGGTCGAGGGTCAGCGCCCAATCGGCGCAGTGCCACGCTCGGCGGGCATCACCTTCGTGCGTGGTCGTTGCGATGACGTCGGTGTAGGCGTCGAGCTTCGAGCGCTCGTCGTCGGGCATGCTGCCGGAAAGCTCCCGGACGAAGTAGTCGATGATCGGCGAAGGAGAGACGTGCGCGGCCATTGCGTCACGCTAGCTTGCCGGCATCGCGCCCTGCTGGTGCCGGGACGTCGTCCCGAGCGGTGCGGACTCCCGCGTCGACCGCGGCGATGGGGTGACCGCCCCTAGGCCGTGATTGCCTTCAGCCGGGCCGCCACCTCGGCGGCCGACGGGTCGGGCGCGCCCGTCTGCATGGCCATCAGCTTGCTGATGTCGCCGTCCACCCGGATCTTGCCGGACATGAAGGCCTGCATGCCGGCCTGGGGGTTGCCCTCGATGAGGATGGCCTTGGCCACCGTGTACTCCAGGGTGACCTTGAGGTCGACGGGGTCGATGTGGCCCGTGTCGAGCACCAGCTCGCCTCCGGACGTGTCCATGTGGGCATGGACGGCGCCCTCGCCGAAGGGCACGTCGGTGATGATCAGGTTCATGCGGACCTGGTGGCCGATGGGCCCCGCCTTGCCCTCGTACTCGGCTCGGATCGACCGCGCCTCGACCAGCCACTCGTCGCTCAGGAACTCGTAGGTCGGCATCGTCTGTCTGGCTCCTTGCACCATCGGCTCCGGCCCCCCCTCTGAGTGCCGGACCACTGCTTACCAGCAGGGAACGCTATCCCGCCACGACCTGGCGGCCGGTAGCATGCCCCTCCGTGACTGCTCCCATTCTCCCAGGTGCCGAACCGTGGTCGTCGGGTGACGGCGACCACGGTGTCCTCGTCCTCCACGGCTTCACCGGCAACCCCACCTCGATGCGTGGGGTGGCGGAAGCGCTGGCCGGTGCCGGCTTCGCCGTCGAACTCCCCCTGCTGCCCGGGCACGGCACGTCGGTGGAGGACATGCTCCCCACCCGGTGGGAGGACTGGTCGGGTGCGGCGGAGGCTGCGTGGCAGCGCCTGGCCGGCCGGTGCCAGCGCACCGCGGTGGTGGGCCTGTCCATGGGTGGGACGCTCTCATGCTGGCTGGCCGCCAACCACCCGGAGATCGCCGGCATCGCCGTGGTGAACCCCCTGGTCAAGGCGCCCGACGATGCCTTCCGCACTGCCATCCGTGAGCTGTTGGATGCCGGCACCCCTGTCGCCCCGGGGATCGGGTCCGACATCGCCAAGCCGGGTGCGGCGGAGTCGGCCTACGAGGGGACCCCGCTCGAGGCGGTGCTGTCGCTGTTCGACGCGGTGGCCGGACTCGAGCCGTCGCTCGCCGACATCGCTTGCCCGGTGCTCCTTCTGTCGAGCCGGGACGACCACGTCGTCGAACCGGCCTCGGGCGACCTCCTCGAGCAGGCGGCCGGCGGCCCGGTGGAGCGGGTGTGGCTCGAGCGCAGCTACCACGTGGCCACGCTGGACTGGGACGCCCCCGTCATCGAAGAGCGGGTCGTCGGCTTCGCCCGGACGGTGCTCGGATCGTGAGGGTCGTCCGCCCGGCACGGTGCGACGGGGACGTCCGCTGATGCCCGGCCGCTACAGCATCAGCCGTGACGACGTCGCCCACGTGGCCATGCTGGCCCGCCTGGAGCTGAGCGACGCCGAGCTCGACACCTACACCGACCAGCTGGGGGCCGTGCTCGACCACGCCGCCGACGTGGCCGCTCTCGACCTGGCCGGCGTGCCGCCCACGTCCCACGCGCTGGCGCTGGCCAACGTGCTCCGTCCCGACGAGCCCCGTCCTTGCCTGGATCGCGCCGAGGTGCTGGCCAGCGCTCCGGCGGTGGAGGACGACCGCTTCCGGGTGCCGTCGATCATGGGGGAGGCCCCGTGAGCCCTGCCGGGGCCACGCCGGCGCCCGCCCTGGCTCTTGCCGACGCCATCCGGTCCGGTGAGCGGCGGGCGGTAGAGGTGGTGGAGGCGTCGCTGGCCGCCATCGCCGAGCGGGACGGCGAGCTCCACTGCTTCAACCTGGTCCTGGCCGACCAGGCCCGTGCCCGGGCTGCCGAGGTGGACCGCATGGTGGCGGCGGGGGAGGACCCCGGCCCGCTGGCCGGTGTGCCGGTGGCCCTGAAGGACAACCTGTGCACCCGCGGCATCGACACCACGTGCTCGTCCCGGATCCTGGCCGGCTGGCGCCCGCCCTACGACGCCACCGTGGTCACCCGGCTGGCCCGTGCCGGCGCGGTGGTGGTGGGGAAGACGAACATGGACGAGTTCGCCATGGGGTCCTCCACCGAGACGTCGGCGACGGGCCCCACCCGCAACCCCCACGACACCTCACGCGTCCCCGGCGGGTCGTCGGGCGGTTCGGCCGCCGCGGTGGCTGCTGGGTTCGCCCCCCTCGCCCTCGGGTCCGACACGGGCGGGTCGATCCGCCAGCCCGCCGCCCTGTGCGGGGTGGTGGGCATGAAGCCCACCTACGGCACGGTGTCGCGCTACGGCCTGGTGGCCTTCGCCAGCTCGCTCGACCAGATCGGGCCGTTCGCCACCACGGTGGCCGACGCGGCCGGCACCTTCGACGTCATCGGTGGGCACGACCCGGCCGACTCCACCTCCCTCGATCGGCCCACTCCCCGGGTCCTCTCCGTGCTCGACGAGGGGATCGCGGGGCTGACGGTGGGCGTCGTCCGGGAGCTCCTCGACGGGGCGGACGCCGACGTGGTGGCCCGCATCCGGGCAGCGGCCGAGGTGTGCGCGGCTGCCGGTGCCCGGGTGGAGGAGGTGTCCGTCCCCGAGGTCGCACTGGGGCTCTCCGCCTACTACCTGATCGCGCCGGCCGAGGCGTCCTCCAACCTGGCCCGCTACGACGGTGTCCGCTACGGGCTCCGTGTGGAGGCACCCGACGCCGCGTCGATGAACGTGGCCACCCGGACCGCCGGTTTCGGCGCCGAGGTGAAGCGGCGCATCATGCTCGGGACCTACGCCCTCTCCGCCGGCTACTACGACGCGTACTACGGCCAGGCCCTGCGTGTCCGCACCCGCATCATCGAGGGGTTCGAGCGGGCATATCGCACCTGCGACGTGCTGCTCGGCCCCACCTCGCCGACCACCGCCTTCCCCCTGGGGGAGCGCCTCGACGACCCGCTGGCCATGTACCTGTCCGACGTGTGCACCATCCCGTCGAACCTGGCCGGCCACCCGGCCATCAGCGTGCCCTTCGGCACCGGGGGCGACGGGCTGCCGGTGGGCGCCCAGCTGCTCGCCCCCGCGTTGGGGGAGAGCGTCCTGTTCCGGGCGGCCGCCGTGCTCGAGGCGGGGGCGCCGCCGGCCGGTGATCCCGGTGCTGTCGATCCGGGTGCCGGCGGGGCCGTGACCGGGGAGGGGGCTCGATGACCGGAGGGGACCTGGGCGGCTGGGAGATGGTGGTGGGCCTGGAGGTCCACTGCGAGCTGAAGACAGCCACCAAGCTGTTCTGCGGGTGCCCGAACGTGTTCGGGGACGAGCCGAACACCAACGTGTGCCCCGTGTGCCTCGGACTGCCGGGATCGCTGCCCGTGCTGAACCAACAGGCGGTGGAGCTGGCCATGGCCATCGGCACCGCGCTCGGCTGCGAGATCCGGCCGTCCACCTTCCACCGGAAGAACTACTTCTACCCGGACATGCCGAAGGACTACCAGATCAGCCAGTACGACGAGCCGATCAACGTGGACGGCCACCTGGAGCTGCCGGACGGCTCGGTGGTGGGCATCGTTCGGGCCCACCTGGAGGAGGACACGGGCAAGACGACCCACGCCGGTGGGACGGGCCGCATCCACGGCTCCGACTACTCCCTGGTCGACTACAACCGCTCGGGGGTTCCCCTGGTCGAGATCGTGAGCGCCCCCGACATCCGGTCGGCGGCCCAGGCCCGCGCTTACGCGGCCGAGCTGCGTGGCGTGCTGGTGGCCACCGGTGCCTCGGACGGCCGCATGGAGGAGGGTTCCATGCGCGTCGACGCCAACGTGTCGGTTCGGCGGGGGCCCGATGCCCCCTTCGGCACCCGGTGCGAGATCAAGAACCTGAACTCGCTGCGCTCCCTGGCCCGTGCCGTCGAGTACGAGGCCCGCCGGCAGATCGAGGTGCTCGAGTCGGGCGGGACGGTGGCCCAGCAGACGCGCCACTGGGACGAGGACGCCGGCCGGACGGTGACCCTCCGCTCCAAGGAGGAGGCCACCGACTACCGGTACTTCCTCGAACCGGACCTGGTGCCCGTGGTCCCCGATGCCCAGTGGATCACCGCCGTGGCCGACACCCTGGGAATGCTGCCGGCGGCACGGCGTGCCCGCCTGGTGGACCTCCTCCGGGCTGATGGCGGGGCGGGCGGGGCAGGCGCCGCGCCCACCGCCGCCCAGCAGGACCAGATCGCCACCGTCGTCGACCTGGGACTGGACGATCTCGTGGTGGGGACGGTGGCGGCCGGCGTGGCCGCCCCCCTCACCCTGGCACGGGCGGCCAACGAGGCAGCCACCGAGCCCGAGCTGGCCCGTGGGCTCGACCCCGTCGCCTTCGCCGCCCTTCTCGGTATGGAGGAGTCGGGCTCTCTGAGCGCGACGCAGGTGAAGTCGGTCCTGGCCGAGTTGATGCGGTCCGGCGGCGACCCGGCGGCCATCGCCGCGGCCAAGGGCTTCGAGGCGCTGGCCGAGGACACGCTGGTGGCCACGGTGGCCGAGCTGGTGGCCGCCCATCCCGACGAGTGGCAGCGGTTCTGCGACGGTGACGACAAGCTGGCCGGGTTCTTCACCGGTCAGGTGATGAAGGCCACGCAGGGCAAGGCCAACGGCAAGGCGGTGGCCGCCGAGCTGCGTCGGCTGCGCGGCTGAGCTCCCCGGTCGGCAGCTGATCGAGCGGTCCGGGCCGCGGTGGTCGTCGGCCGCTCGTGAGCGCAGCCCGGCCCCGCAGCCGGGCGCCAGCGGCCCGCTCCCTCCCGCCGCACCATCACACTTCCCGGGTCGCCCTGGGAGGACCGCCACCGCCCGCCGTGTCCCGGATTGACTGTTACCCCGCGTAACGTTACCGTGAGTAACATGACGAGAGTGCCACGCGAGATCCGTGGATCAGCCCGTGAGGCAGCAGGCAGGGCGGCCCGCACGACGAAGCGGTTGCGGCCCGGGGCGCTGCCAGTGGACCGCACGGCTCGCCGGGACGCCCGCCGCCTCGAGCTCCTCGGTGCGGCGATCGAGGTGATCCGCCGTGAGGGCCCTGGTGCGTCGATGGACCAGATGGCCGCCGCCGCCGGCGTCACCAAGCCCATCCTGTACCGGCACTTCGGCGACCGGGCCGGCCTCGTCGACGCCATCTCGGCCTTCTCGCTCTCACTCCTCGACGCCGCCCTCGACGACGTGCTCCGAGCCGATGTCGCACCCCGGGAGCTGGTTACCTCGGCCATCGACGCGTACCTGCGGTTCGTCGAGAGCGAGCCGGAGGTGTACCGGTTCCTGGTCCAGCGAGCGGTCCCCGAGACCGGGTCGGCGGCCACCATCGACGACTTCGTCGGCCAGATCAGCCGGCGCATCGCCGTCGTCCTCGGCGAGGGCCTCCGGGCCGGCGGCTCCGACTCCGGTCCGGCCGAGGTCTGGGCCTACGGCATGGTGGGGATGGTCCACGTCGCCGGGGACTGGTGGCTGCGTCGCCGGTCGTTGCCCCGAGCCCGCGTGTGCGAGTACCTCACCCGTCTGGTGTGCGACGGACTCCCGGACATCGACACGTTGGGGCCGACGTCGACCTGGCTGCCGCCCGATGTGATCGCCGTCCCACCGCGCATCGACTTCGGTCCGGCAGGACCGGCCATCGACGACGCCGATCCGGCCGACCGCTTCGACCTGCTCGGGTCAGCCAGGACGTCCAGGTCGACCAGGCCGGCCGCACCCCGGCGGGGCCGCGGCACGAGCCGCGGCGCGGGCAACGTGCACAAGACCAACCTGGACGGCATCGACCCCGAGGATGCGCCCACGCACGACCGGGATGCGGTCGGTGCCGATGCCGGCCCTTCGGGGAGCCGAGAGAACGGTGGCCCCCGTGACCGGAGCGCCGGGGGGCGCCGGACGGCGGCTGGGGGTCGCCAGGCGCGGCACCGCACCGAGAGCCATGCGGGTCGGACGGGCGCGCCCGCAGCTGCCGATCCCACCAGCGTTCCCCACCGGAGCGCGACCACCACCGCCGCCGCCACCACCACGAGGAGGAAGCCATGACGATCACGGCACCCACGTCGCCGACCGGCGAGCGCGCTGCACGCGGCGACGGGCACAGCACCCAGAACACGGCACGGATCGCGAAGTTGAACGCCGCGTCCCTCCGGCGGGTCGTCGAGCCAGACATCGACGTTCCGGGCGAGGTCGGCAGCGGTCCAGTCATCCCCCGCGAGCTCATGTCCGTGGTCGATCTCGGCCTCGACCTGTCCGACGACCAGTGGTCGACGCTGGGGCGGGAGGAGCTGGCCGCCGTCGTCGACGCCGGGATCCGGTTCGAGACGCTCCTCATGTCTGGCTTCAGCGAGATGATCGCCTATGCGGCCCGTATGGACGACGAGCGGATCGTCTACATGCTTCACGAGATCGGGGAGGAGACCCGCCATTCCCGGCTGTTCGTCCGGCTGCTCGGTCAGCTGCAGCCGACGGCGGTCAACCCGTTCGCCCGGCCCATGGCGAACCTGGTCTTCCGGACCGTCAGCCGGACTCTGATCCACCGCCCCACGCCGCTGTGCATTCTCGTGCTGGCCGGTGAGGAGATCCCCGACCTCCTCCAGAAGAAGATGGCGGAGCACCCGGAGACGGACGGGTTCATTCGCGATGTGAGCCGCTACCACCGCATGGAGGAGGCCCGCCATCTCGCCTTCGCCCGCACCGTCCTGCCCGAGCTGTGGGAGCGTGCGCCCGCCGTCGACCGCGTGCTGGTCTCGAGGGTGCTGCCCCTGGTGATCCGGACGATGTTCGACGGGCTGATCCACCCCGGTGTGTACCGGACCGTCGGGTTGCCGGGGTGGCAGACGTGGCGGGCGGTCGCCGCCAGCCCGTCGAGGGTCGCCCTCCGCCACGAGGCCACCCGTCCCGTTCTTGCCGCCATGCTGGCCGCCGGCGTGGTCGCACCGGGGCGGGTGCCACCCGGATGGCGCCGTCTGTGCGGCGTCGACGGCGACGGCGTACCGATCACCGGCTGACCACCTGCGGTTGGGCGCTCGAGGCGGGCTGCCGGGACGGCGACGGCCCCCCGCCGGGAGCGGGGGGCCGTCGCCTGTACGGGTGTGAGGGTGTCACCGGACGGCTGGGCCGGAACGGTGGTGGACCCACCCCCGTCGGGGGTAGGGGTCAGGCTCCCGTGGTCGAACCCGAGCCTGCCGTGCCTCCGGTGCTGGTGCCGGCGCCGCCCATCGGACCGGGGCCGAAGCCGCCGGGGCCGCCGGGGCCGCCGGGGCCGCCGCTCCCGAAGCCGGGCCGGCCCCGCCCGGCGAACCCACCGGATCCGCTGGGTCCGGCGGTGCCGGTGCCCGTGTGGATCGTCACGGTGGTGGCCGTGAGGGTGGTTCCCTGGAGGGTCCCGACGGCGTCGACGAACGAACCGGTCGTCACCGCGGACAGGGAGGAGGACGCCGTCGATCCCGGACCGTTGGCGGTGACGAACGTGGTGGACGCCGAGGTGTCGATGGTCCACGTGGTGCTGCCCGGCCCGGAGACCGTGATGGTGGACCCGGACACCGAGGTCACCTTGCCCCCCACCCGCGGCAGCTCCACCCGGATGGTGGTTGCGTCGAGGGTCGTGTTGTCGGCGGCGATGGTTCCCGTGGCCCGCACGTGGTCACCGACCTTGACGGCGGAGAGCGTGGACGCCTGGCCGCCGCGGGTGACGGTGGCGCCGGCCGACACGTCGACCGTCCGCCAGAACCCCTGCTGGTCCACGATCACCATGGTCGAACCGCTGATCGAGTGGACCGTCCCGTCGATGGAGGGTGAGACGATGTCGATCTCGGCGGCGACCGGCGTGGTCGTCGACGGGGTGGACGAGGACGACGAGGACGTCGAGGGCCGGACGGGGCGGAAGACGATGTGCTCACCGACGGCGAGGGCGGAGGACGACACCTTGGTGCCGTCCTTGCGGTAGACGGTCGAGGAGTCGGTCGTGACCGAGTGGGACTGACCGTCGATGCCGGTGAAGGTCACGGTGTTGCCCGAGATGGCGGTGATGACGCCGCCGGGCCCGCCGCGCATGGCGCCACGGGGCCCCATGGGCGCACCGGCCGGCGGGGTCACCGTGCCGGACGAGCTCGACGAGCTGTTCGTAGTGGCGGCCGGCGTGCTGCCGCTCGAGCCGTTGCCACCCGAGGCGGCAGCAGCCACGCCGAATCCGCCGAGGGCGAGCCCGGCGGCCAGCGCCGAGGTGGCGATCAACCTTCGGGGGCTGCGATGGTTCGTCGCCGGGATGTCGCTGGGAGCCGGTCCGGACTGGGCCTGCCAGGTGCCGGTGACGGACTGGGCCTGCCAGGTGCCGGACCCGGCAGGTCCGACGTGATCGTCGGGCTGGACCGGATCCTCGTGGGGATCATTCGGGTACATGTCGTGCCTCCTGTGGGTGGGGGTTGGAGCACGCCCGGCCACCGGTGGTCCGGAAGGACCGGGGCGGTGCCGGTCCGGGAGGGTGGTGCCCGGTCGGTTCGCCCCGGTCCCTGCTCGGGCCGGGAGTGGGTGTGCTGTGCTGGCACGGTCATGTTCACGAGCGAGCATGAGACCCCGCTGAGATCGGACTAAGAACTTCCGAAGAGGGCTGACCGGCAGGTGGCGGTGGGGATGTCAACGCCGGTCCAGCTGGAGAAGTACCGCTCCGCCTGGCGACATCTTGGGGAAGGTGCGGTGGAAAACACCGTGGCCCGCTGGGGACTTCGCGAAATTCCTGGGGACAACATCGGGATTTCGTTCCGGCCCCTTGACCCCCGTCGGCATCGGGCGCAAGGTGTCACCAGTTCGGGAATCCGACACCCCACCGGAGGTGGAGGTCGGGGGTTCGGGGGGTCGCAAGGCCCATTCGAGCCCATCGGCCTCATCGGACGGCAACGAGGGAGGGCCTCCGGGCCCGACTGGCGAGCCGGACGCAGCGAAGGTGGGTGGGTTCCCGGCAGGTGGTCCGGTGACGGACTCGGGCGCTCCCCGCAGCACCCGGATCCGGTGCCCGCTGCAGGGTCGTCCGACACGGCTCAGCGCAGGCCAGCGGTGCCACCACGAACGTGGCCCCGAGGAGCTCGGGAGGCTTCGGCCGACCGGTTACTCGGGGCCGCGTCGCGTCCGGAACGCCCTCGAGCGACGCCGGCCCTGGGCTCGCTTGCCCCTCAGGCGATGCCGGCCCACGGGGTGGGGGGGCGGAGCCCCGATGCCACCTGGTACGAGAGGATCTCGCGGACCGTCGGCAGGTCCTGCGGATGGGTGACGCCCACGCATGCGGCATCCGTCGGGATCACCCGCACCCGAGGTGCGTCCGCCGACCGGATGAGGTCACCGACCACCTCGGGCAGGAGCACTTCGGCCTTGGGTGGGGCCGCCCCTGCGGCCACCTCGGCCTCGATGGCCGCCTCGTCAAGTCCGGAGCCCTCCATCGCGGCGGTGAGCACCGGCCAGATGGACGGTGCGAACCCCCACAGGTTGACCGAGACGATCTCGCCACCGCCGAGGCGCTCGGGCCCGGTCCCGTCACCCGACACGAAGCTGGCACCGGCCACGCGGCTGACCTGACGCCGTTCGGTGATGGCGACCAGGTTGCCGCCGGCGTCGACCTGGCACACGCCCCGGGTGACCGGGTCGTCGGTGACGATGGTGTGCGCCAGTTCGTAGCCGACCAGGGCGTGGCCGTCGTCGGCGCCAAGGAACGCGGCCAGGGCCCCCATGGCCGCCTCGCCGTAGACGTCGTCCGCGTTGGCCACGGCGAAGGGGCCGTCGGGCAGGTCTCCCCGGGCGGCCAGGAGCGCGTGGGTGGTGCCGAGAGGCACCCGCTGCTCGGCGAACGCCACCGGCACGGCCGCCGGCCAGCACTGCTCGACGTGGTAGCGGATGGCCGGGCCCGTCTGCGGTCCGAGGACCAGCACCAATTGGCCGAAGCCGGCACGGACGGCGTCACCGGCGAGGAGGTCGATGACGGCCTCGCCGCCGGGTCCGATCGGTGCCAGTGGCTTGCAGCCGCCGTAGCGGCGCGCCATGCCGGCGGCCAGGATGACCAGCGACGGTCGGTCCACCGCCTCAGCCTCCCCAGCGGAGCACCGCGCTCGCCCAGGTCATGCCCCCGCCGAAACCGGTCAGGAGCACGTTCATGCCCGGCTCGAGGCGTCCCGTCGTGAGCGCGTCGTCGAGGGCCAGGGGGATCGACGCTGACGACGTGTTGCCGTAGCGGTCGATGACCACGACGGCCTTCTCCTCGGGGATCCCGAGGCGCTGGCAGGCGGCCGAGATGATCCGCAGGTTGGCCTGGTGGGGGATCATGACGTCGATGTCGGCGGGCGTGAGCCCCGCCTCGGCGATGGCCTGCTCGGCCGACTCCACCACGACCCGGACGGCCTTGCGGAACACCTCTTTGCCGTCCATGTAGAGGTAGCCGCCGTGGTCGCACTTGAGAAGGTGCTTGAGCGAGCCGTCGGCTCCCAGGTTCCACGACAGGAGCTGTCCGGGGCCGTCGGTGGCCTCGAGCACCACCGCACCGGCGCCGTCACCGACGAGGATGGCGACGGAGCGGTCGTCCCAGTCGGTGATCCGGCTCAAGGTCTCCGCACCGATCACCAGCAGCCGCTCCGCCCCGATGGCGAGCAGGCCGTGGGCCACGGACAGGGCGTAGACGAAGCCCGAGCATGCGGCGTTCACGTCGAAGGCCCCGCCGGGCACGCCGATGCCGTGCTGGACGGTCGCGGAGGTCCCCGGCACGATGCCATCGGGGGTGGTGGTGGCCAGGATCACGGCGTCGATCTCGTCGGGACGACGCCCGGCACGCTCGAGGGCCCGCCGGCCCGCTTCGATGGCCAGCTCGGACGTGGTGCCCCCGATCCGGCGCTCCCGGATCCCGGTCCGTTCGACGATCCAGGCGTCGGAGGTGTCCATCCGCAGCGACAGGTCGTCGTTGGTGACGACCTTGTCGGGCACGGCGATCCCCCACCCGGTGACGACGCCCCCTCGCACTCCCTTCGGTACCGGCATGCCTCAGCCCGCCTCGACCACGTGGATGCCGATGAACGCCGCATCCTTGCCGATGATGCCGCCCGTGTTGGCCGCCATGGCAAGGGTCGCTCCCGGGACCTGCCGGGTCCCCGCCTGACCCCGCAGCTGGCGGGTGAGCTCGACGATCTGGGCGATGCCGGTGGCGCCGAGCGGGTGGCCACGCCCGACGAGCCCGCCGCTCGTGTTCACCGTCGGCCCTCGGCCCCCCACGGCCGTCTCGCCGGCCAGGGTGGCCGGTCCCGCGTCGCCTGGCTTGTAGAAGCCGAGCGACTCGAGGGCGAAGAGCTCCTCGGGGCTGGTGGCGTCGTGCAGCTCGACCACGTCGACCTCGTCGGGGCTGACCCCGGCGGCCTCCCAGGCGGCAACGGCCGCCTCTGCCAGGCGCTCGTGGTAGTCGATGTCGCCGTTGCCCGAACGTACGGTCGTGCTGCGGATGCGGGGGGCACCCACCCGGTCCTCGGGTGACAGCACGGCAGCGGCCGCGCCGTCGGTGAAGGAGGAGCACATGAGCCGAGTCAGCGGTGCCACGATCTCCGGCGACGCCAGGACCTGCTCGAGGGTCACTTCCTCGCGGAACTGGGCGTCGGGGTTGAGCGCCGCATGACGGCGGGCCTTCACGGCGGCGGCGGCGAACTGCTCGGTGGTGGCGCCCCGCTCCTCCATCTGGAGGCGGGCCCAGCCGGCGTTGAGCGCCATCAGCACCGACCCCGAGGGGTTCTCGAGCGTCTCGTGCATCTTGATGCGCTCGACCAGCGGCACCCCGTCCTCGATCCCGGCCAGCGTCTCGGTCCGGCTGCCCGTCCACATCTTCTCGACCCCGACGGCCAGCACGTTGCGCTCACCGGCCCGGGTGGCCAGCGTGGCCAGGTGCATGGCCGAGGCGCCGCCGCCGCAGGAGTTGTCGACGTTCATGATGGCCGCATGGCGCAGGCCCGACTGTCGGAGGAAGGACTGCCCCCGGATGCAGCCCTGATCGACCAGCCGGCCGGCAGTGGCGTTGGCGAAGATGACGAGACCCACGTCGGCGGGGTCGACGCCGGCATCGGCGAGGGCCTCGGCCACGACCTGGTGGGCCATGTCCTCGGCCGTCCGGTCGCGCCGGCTCATGGGGGTGATGGCGGTGCCGATCACGGATGGGCGGATGGTCATGCGGGCTCCTCTGCCGATGTGGCGGGGACGGGTTGCGTGGAGGGGACGGGGGAAGGTGCAGGCGTTCCCAGCTCGGCCATGATGGCCCCGAACTGGTCGAGCGGCTCGTCGTCGGTGACGTAGATGGCGACGTGGCGGGCGCCGGCGTCCTCGTAGCGACGGATCTCCCGGGCGATGTGCCGCGCGTCGCCGGCGACCAGGTGCCGGGCGAATGCCTTGGGGGGGATGCGGTAGAGCGAGGACATCCAGCCGGTGCCCTTCTGGACGGCCCGGTCCCGGTCGTCGCCGACGGAGACGAACAGGACGATGGAGGGCACGACGGCGTCCGACGCCCTGCCGGCCAGGTCGGCCTCCTTCGCCAGGCGTTCGATGGCCACCTCGTAGTCGTCCACGCCCACGAAGAGGGGTATCCAGCCGTCGGCCAGATGGGCGGCCCGCCGCAGAGCGGCCTCGGACGAGCCGCCGACCCACACGGGGATCTCGGGGGGCACCGGGAGCTGCCGATAACGGGTGGCGTCACCGTCTGGGGCGAGGCCCGTCGCCCATGAGCGCCGGAGCTCGCCGATGCCGTCGTCGAGCCGGTGCCCTCGTGCATGGAAGTCGGCCGCTGCCTGGTCGTACTCGCCCTCGTGGCTGCCCACCCCGACGCCGAGGACGAGACGCCCCTCGCTCAGCAGCTGGATGGAGGCGGCCTGCTTGGCGACGGCGCCCGGGGCCCGGAGGGGGAGCTGGAGCACACACGAGCCGAGGGTCACGTCGCGTGTGGCCGTGGCGGCGACGGTGAGCGCCGTGAGGCACTCGATGACCGGTTCGTGCCAGAAGAGGTGGTCGCACGCCCACAGGGCTCCGGCGCCCAGCTCCTCGGCCCTCCGGCATGTCTGAGCGAGGTCGGCCACGGGCCTGCCGTCCCGGGTTCCCACTGGGTTCGCACCACCGGTAGTACTTGCGGAGGAAACCGCTGCCCACGAGGGAGTTGTCTCCTGTGGGAGGGTCGGGAGGATCAGTCCCACCGACCCCTCCAGAGGCTGTTGCCGTCCCGAGGGCACACCGTATGGTAGCCGGTGGCACCGGGAGCGCGTGGTCCGGGGCTGAGCGACCGGTGGGGTCGCGAGCCATGTCGGGTCCGCCGGGCTGCACGGTCGTGGGCCCGGACCCGGCAGAATGGGAGCTGGGGATCGCTCCGGACGTGCTCGAGGTCGTCCGGAACCGCAGTTCCTTCCGGGGACGACGGACCGCATGCGTCACGTCCCCGATGTCCAGCCGATGAGGAGAGCCGTGAGCGACGAGACGACCACCGAAGTCGATGTACGGGTCGGCGCAGCCGGCAGCCCGGCCGATGCCGCCGACAGCCCGGCCGATGCCGCCCCCGCGCTCTCCGACGCTGAGGTGGCTGAGCGGATGAGCGCGTTGACGGGGATCATCGACCTGATGCGCCCGGCCGTCCAGGCCGATGGCGGCGATCTCATCCTGGTCAACGCTGACGTCGTCGAAGGCATCGTCGAGGTCCAATTGCAGGGGGCCTGCTCCTCGTGCGCCATCAGCTCGTCCACACTCCAGCAAGGGGTAGAGCGGATCCTCCGTGACCGGCTCGACTGGGTGACCGAGGTGCGGGGTGGCGTCGACGAGAGCCTCGATCCCCTGGTCAGCGGGGCTATGGGTCGCGGCGGGTACGTACCGGGCTTCTGACCCCCGCGCACCGACGGCGGTGGTGGGCACCGGATGTCCTGGCATGGCCGGATCCGGTCGCTACCGTTGGGGCGCCGGACGAGGAGTTGAGCAGTGACAGCGCGCGTGGTGGGGCCGGCAGGAACGGATCGGTGGACCACGGTGGACGACAGCTGGTGGGGGAGGGGACAGTGAACCGGGGATGTCGGTCACAGCGCTTACCAGCAGGGCGCTCCTGCCAGAACCGCGCACCCGTCGGCAGCGGCGGACGTCGGCGACCGGGCGGGAACGCATCGATTCGCTCGACGGGCTGCGGGCGTTCGCCCTCATCATCATCATGGGCTACCACTTCGGGGTTCCGTGGCTGCAGGGCGGGTTCTTCAGCCTGGACATCTTCTACGTCCTCTCCGGCTACCTGATCACCGGGCTGCTGCTGGGCGAGTACGCACGGCGCGGCTCCATCGTCCTCTCCGCCTTCTGGCTCCGTCGCGCTCGCCGGTTGCTACCGGCACTGCTCGTCGTACTGGTCGCGGTGACCCTGATGGTCCGTTTCGGCGAACCCGCCGGCATGTACCCGGAATTCAGGACGGACGCGCTGAGTGCGCTCTTCTACTTCTCCAACTGGTGGCAGATCGCCGCCTCGGGCAACTACTTCGTCGCCACCGGGGCGGTCTCGCCCCTCACCCACACGTGGTCACTCGCCGTCGAGGAGCAGTTCTATCTGATCTGGCCGTTGGTGGCGTTCGCAGTGCTCCGGATGGCGCGCACCTTCGATCGGGGCCTGCGGGTGCTCCTGGCACTGTCGCTGGCCGGTGCCGGCGGGTCGGCGCTCGAGATGGCGCTTCTCTACCATCCGACGGCCAACATCACCCGCCTTTACTTCGGCACTGACACCCATGCCCAGTCGCTCCTGGTCGGAGCGGCTTCGGCGTGCATCCTCACCATGGTCCAGCGCCGCAGGGGGCAGGAGGGCATGGCGCCGGCTGCCCGGACCTTCGGGCGGCAGGCACTGTTGACGGTGCTCGGGCTCGCTGGCTTCGCCGGGACACTCGCCATCACGGTCACCATGCAGGGGACCTCGTCGTTCGACTACCTCGGCGGATTCATGGTGTCGGCCGTCTCGGCCGCCGGGATCCTGGTGGCTACGGTGACCGTTCGGCGGGGGCCCGTCTCCGCGTTCCTCTCCCTTCGTCCGCTGGTGTGGTTCGGTACCGTGTCGTACGGCGCCTACCTGTGGCACTACCCCGTCTTCATCGAGCTCAACGGGGCGCACACCGGTGTGACCGGGCTGCCGCTCCTGGCCATCCGTACCGCCGCCACGGTGGCACTCGCAGCCGGCAGCTACTACCTCATCGAACGTCCGGTGATGGAACGGACCTACTGGCGGACGATGCGTGCTGCGTTGCCGTCGGCCGCCCTGGTCGCCGTCACGGTCGCCGTCGTGGTGGCGGGGACCGTAGCGCCTGCGGCCGGTGCGACGGTGACGCTGGGTCCGGGTGCGCTCCCCCAGGCGGAACGGCAGGCGCTGAGCGCGGACGGCGCGTTCGGCGCCCACCCGGTCCGGCTCCTGATCGTCGGCGATTCCCTCGCCGTGACGCTCCCTGGCCTCCAGGTGCGGAGCGTCCCCAACTACGGCGTGCAGATCACCAACAAGGGCGTGCTCGGATGTGATCTCGACCCCGGCCGGAGCATCGTGTCGGGAAAGGCGTTCACGGCGGTCTCCGCCTGCGTGCACTGGCCGTCGCTGTGGGCGCACGACGTCGCGGTCTACAAGCCCGAAGTGGTGGGGGTGATCCTCGGCCGGTGGTTGATCACCGACCATCTCTCAGGTGGTCACGAGGCCGACATCACCCAACCAGCATGGCGTGCCCACCTCGAGGGTGAGCTCGAACACGTCGTGTCGGTGCTGAGCGCGGGCGGTGCGCACGTCGACTTCTTCACGATGCCGTACATCTCCCCGCCCGACGAAGCCCCGAACGGATCGGTGTGGCCCGAGAACCGCCCGGCACGGGTGAACGACTACAACGCACTCCTCCGCACCGTGGCGGCTCACGACCCGACGAAGGTCTCCATCGTCGACCTCAACCGAGACCTGGATCCGTCCGGACACTTCCAGCGCACGATCGATGGGGTGGTCGTCCGGTGGTCCGATGGCATCCACATCACGAAGGTCGGGGGCGAGTGGCTGCAGCACCTGGTGCTCCCCTCGATCGCCGAAACGGGTCTGAAGGTCAGGGCGACCGAAGGTTTGTGACCGGCGGGATCGCGCTCGGGAGCGTGGCGACGTGACGCGCCCGGCCCTGCGCTGAGCGCACCATGCCTGCGGGCTGCACGCCGCCCGGTACCGGGAGGCGGCTGGCCCGTCGTCGGCCCTGGATGCCTCCCATTCCGGCCAGCCCATGCGGCCCATTCCGGCCAGCCCAAACGGCCTCGGCCGCATCGCAGACCGGTCCGGTGGACGACACATTAGTTACCAAAACTAACTAAAGTGGTGGTATGAGTGACCGTTCCGGACTGCGTGAGATGCGAGGGCGACCGAGATTGTCTGGCGAATCCCGGTCGACGGATGCCGCCGCGGGCGACCACACGCCGGGGGCGGGGACCGCCCATGACGTTCCGGACACCGTGGTGGCCTCCGGGCCCGCCGGCCAGGCCGAGGCGGAATTGGCGGCCCGCCTGCGGGTCGTCCTCACCCGGCTGCACCGCCATCTCCGCCAGCAGTCGGTCGGAGGTCTGACCCCGTCGCAGGGTTCCGCGCTGGCCGCCATCGAGCGGCTCGGCATGCCGACGCTGGGGGAGCTTGCCGCCCGCGAAGGCGTCCAACCCCCGTCGGTGACCCGCATCGTCGGCGCCCTGGAGGGCATGGGATTGGTCCGGCGCGTGGCCGACGAGAGCGATCGGCGCGTCTCCCGGGTCGGACTGCTGCCCGAGGGTCGCCGTACCCTGGCCCGCAACCGCTCGGCCCGGACCGCCTATCTGGCGGCCCGCCTGCAGCGCCTGGCGCCCGAGGAGCGCGCCGCACTGGCCGACCTGATCGCACTGCTCGAGCGGATCGAAGACCGCGAGGACATCGGGGACATCGGGGACATCGGGGACATCGGGGACGAGGTGGCGCCGTGATCCGGATCGCAACCGCCGCCCGCCAGACGTTCCGATCCCTGCGCATCCGCAACTACCGCCTGTACTTCATCGCCCAGCTGGTGTCGGTGTCGGGTACGTGGATGCAGTCGGTGGCCCAGGCGTGGCTGGTGCTGCGGCTGACGGGTAGCGGGGTCGACCTCGGGATCGTCACCGGCCTGCAATTCCTGCCGATGCTGCTCTTCGGACCGTGGGGCGGGCTGGTGGCCGACCGGGTCGACAAGCGGCGCCTCCTCTTCGCCACCCAGACCGGCGGCGGCGTGCTGGCGCTCGTGCTCGGCGTGCTGACCAGCACCGGTGCGGTACGCCTGTGGCACGTCTACCTGCTGGCCGGATTGCTGGGCGTGGTCAACCTGTTCGACAACCCTGCCCGGCAGACGTTCGTCGGCGAGATGGTGGGTCAGAGCGAGCTCCCGAACGCGGTCAGCCTCAACACCGTCGTGATGAACATGTCACGGGTGGTGGGGCCGGCCATCGGCGGCATCATCATCGTCACCATGGGCCTGGCCGCCTGCTTCTACGTGAACGCGGCGTCGTTCGTGGCCGTCATCATCGGCCTGGCCATGATGCGCACCGCCGAGCTCCAGCGGACGGGGGGCGTGCCCCGGGCGACGGGGCAGGTCCGTGACGGGTTCCGCTATGTGTGGCGCACGCCGGAGCTGCGCAACACGCTGGGTGCCATGGCCATCATCGGTGTCTTCGCCTACAACTTCCAGGTGACGCTGGCCCTGCTGGCCAAGACCACGTTCCACGGCGGCGCCGGCGCCTATTCGCTGTTCACCTCGGCCATGGGCATCGGAGCGGTGCTCGGCGGGCTGGTCGCAGCCCACCGGGCCCGGCCGACGCCGCGCCTTCTCCAAGGGCTGGCACTGGTGTTCGGCGTGCTGATGGCGGCGGTGTCGCTGTCGCCGACCCTGGCCGTCGCCACCGCGTTCATGGTGCCGATGGGCGCCGCGTCGATCGGCTTCATCGCCACAGCGAACGCCTCGCTGCAGCTCCGCGCCGACCCGGCGATGCGGGGCCGGGTCATGGCCCTCTACGCCGTCGCCTTCCTCGGGTCGACGCCGATCGGCTCACCCCTGGTGGGGGCCATCGCCCAGTGGAGCAATCCCCGGGTGTCGATCCTCGTGGGAGCGGGCGCGACGGTGGTGGCCGCCGGCCTGCTCGCCCTCCACCACCGCACCGCCGTCGCCGGGCAGCCCTCGGCGGCCGCCGGCCGTGTCGCCGAGGTGCGCGGGGTGGAGGGATCGGCGTCGCAGGTGGCCTGACGGGACGGGGAGGCCCACCCGGTGCCGATCGCGGTGGGTCGGAAGACCGGGACGCGCGCCCTGGAGCCCGGGAGCGTCAGCTGGCTGCCGACGCCGGCTTGGGCTCCTTCGGCAGGCCGAGCACCCGCTCGCCGACGATGTTCCGCTGGATCTCGGCCGTCCCGCCCCAGATCGTCTCCGACCGGGAGAAGAAGAACGACGCCTGGATGTCGGAGACCGGGTAGTCGGCCCGCCCCCGGCGGTTGGGCTCGGCCGATCCGGCCTCGACCGGGTCGCCGGTGAGGACCTGGCCGTCCATGCCGAGGATGTCGATGGCCAGGTTCATGGTCTCCTTGTGGAACTCCGACCAGTTCATCTTGTTGAGGGCGCCCCAGGCGGCCATGTGGTGGGTGCCGTTCAGCGAGTCGGTCAGCGACCGGAACCCGTTGATCTCCATGATCTTGACCTTCGACCAGGCCCGGGCCAGGCCCTGGCGGACGGCGGGGTCGTTCGACCGCCCGTTGGCACGGGCGGCGTCGATGATCTGCTCGAGCTCCCGCAGGAACCTGCGGTGGCCGGTGGTGGCCGACGTGCCCCGCTCGAACCCGAGCGTGGTCATGGCCACCTTCCAGCCGTTGTCGACGCCACCGATCACGTTCTCGACCGGGCAGCGTGCATTGGTGAAGAAGACCTCGTTGAACTCCGAACTGCCGTCCACCTGCTCGATGGGGCGCACCTCGATGCCCGGCTGCTTCATCGGCACCAGCAGGTAGGAGATGCCTGCGTGCTTGGGGGCGTCGGGGTTGGTGCGGGCCAGGAGGAAGATGTAGTCGGCGTACTGGGCCTGGGTGGTCCACACCTTCTGGCCGTTGATGACCCACTCGTCACCGTCGCGGACGGCGGAGGTCTTGAGGGAAGCCAGGTCGCTGCCGGCGTCGGGCTCGGAGAACCCCTGGCACCAGGCGATGGTGCCGTTCAGGATGCCGGGGATGAACTGCTTCTTCTGCTCCTCGGTGCCCCACTGGAGGATGGTGGGTCCCACCAGGGTGTCGCCGAAGAAGTCGGCCCGCAGGGGCGCCTCGGCCCGGGCGAACTCCTCGTTCAGGACCACCGACTCCATGAGGGACAGGCCCTTGCCGCCGTACTCCTTCGGCCACGAAGCGCAGATCCAACCGCCGTCGAAGAGCTTGTTCGTCCATGCGGCGAGGAACTCCTTGCGCTCCTCCCGGGTCTGGACGAATTCGGGCGTCCCCCACCCCTCGGGCAGGTTCTCCTGCAGCCAGGTGCGGATCTCCGAGCGGAACGCTTCGGCTTCGGGTGGGTAGGTGAGGTCCATGACCGGATGGTACCGCCGGGCCGCCGGGACCGGCACCTGCGCCGGCCGTCCCCGCTGCCGGGGCCGGTACCCTGGCTGGACCTGCTGACACGCGCGGTGTCAGAATCTCGCCAGGTCAGGTGGCCGAAGGCGGCTGGCACCGGCAGCGGGCTTGCGCCGGCCGGATCCACCGGGGGAGGATCTTGGTTCTATGCGTACGTCGGTCCTGGTCTGGGCATGTCCATCACGGCCGGTGACCGGTGTCTGAAGGCTCGGGTACCACCGGGCGCGGGACCCACCGGCGCCCCCGACCGTCCCTTCCCGACCGCGTCCCACCACGCCCACCCGCGCCGGGGGGCCTGCGGGTCGCCTTCCTCGTCTACCGGGGCAATCCGCGCTGCGGCGGCCAGGGCGTCTACACCCGCCATCTGACACGGGAGCTTGTCGCGCTGGGGCACTCGGTCGAGGTGTTCGCCGGCCAGCCGTGGCCCGAGCTCGACGACGGGGTGGGCTTCACGCCCGTCCCCAGCCTCGACCTCTACCGGGACCCGGACCCGTTCCGGGTGCCGCGCCTGGCGGAGTTCAGGTCCGGCATCGATGCGCTGGAGTTCGGAGTGATGTGCACGGCCGGGTTCCCCGAACCGTGGACCTTCAGCCTCCGTGCCCGCCGCATGCTGGCCGAGCGCCGTGACGAGTTCGATCTCATCCACGACAACCAGTGCCTGGGCAACGGGATGCTCGGCATGCTGCGTGACGGCTGGCCGCTGCTCACGACGTTGCACCACCCGATCACCGTCGACCGGCAGCTCGCCCTGGAGCACACCACCAATCCCTGGCAGCGCTTCACCACCCGACGGTGGTTCGGGTTCCTCCGCATGCAGGTGCGCGTGGCCCGGCGCCTGCCGAGGGTCGTGACCGTCTCCGAGTCCTCCCGGCGGGACATCGCCGAGCAGATGGGCGTCGAACCGGGACGCATGACCGTCGTGCCGGTCGGCGTCGACCACACCGTCTTCAGGCCGATGGAGGGCGTGACCCCGATCCCCGGCCGGATCATGGTCACCTCGTCGTCCGACGTCCCGATGAAGGGCCTGGTCCCGCTGCTCGAGGCGGTGGCGAAGCTCCGCACCGAACGCGAGGTGGAGCTCCTCGTCATCGGCAACCCCCGGCCCGACGGTCGGGTGGCCCGCGCCATCGAACGCCTCGGGCTGGCGCCGATCGTGCGCTGCGTCACCGGCATCAGCGACGAGGAGCTGGCCCGCCAGTACGGCCAGGCGCAGGTGGCGGTGGTCCCCTCCCTCTATGAGGGCTTCTCGTTGCCCGCCATCGAGGCGATGGCGTGTGGTGTGCCGCTGGTCGCCACCACGGGCGGCGCCCTTCCCGAAGTGGTGGGCACCGACGGCGACACCGGGCTCCTGGTGCCCCCGGGTGACCCCAGCGCGCTGGCCGGCGCCATCGCCAGGCTGCTCGACGATCCCGACCTGCGGGCACGACTCGGCAGCGCCGGGCGCGCCCGGGTCCTCGGTCGTTTCACCTGGGAGGTGACGGCGCGGGGCACCGCTGCCGAGTACGAGGCCATGCTGCCGGAGCTGTCAGGTGGGCGTGCGGCTCCGGTCCGGGCCGCGACCGGCGGGGGCGGAGCGCTGGCGGGTGAGGCGCTGGCGGGTGAGTCGCTGGCGGGTGAGTCGCCGTGCTGACGGTCGACTACGGGCGCCTCGGGGTCCGACCGGGTGACCGCCTCCTCGATCTGGGCTGCGGGTTCGGGCGCCACGCGTACCAGGCGGCCCGGCTCGGTGCCCGGGTGGTCGCCCTCGACGCCGGCAGCGACGAGGTGGCCAACGTGCGGGCCACCCTGGGCGTGATGGTCGAAGCGGGCGAGCTGGCCCCTGATGCCGGTGCCGGCTCGGTGCAGGGAGACGCCCTCCATCTGCCGTTCCCCGATGCCAGCTTCGACCGGGTCATCGCCTCCGAGGTGCTCGAGCACATTCCGGACGACGAGGCGGCGATGGCCGAGCTCAGCCGGGTCCTCCGGCCGGGAGGGACGATGGCCGTCACCGTCCCTCGCTACGGACCCGAGTTCGTGAACTGGGCACTGTCCGACGAGTACCACGACGTCCCTGGGGGGCACGTCCGGATCTACCGCCGTAGCCAGCTCGTCGACCGGCTGCGGGGTGCGGGCCTCGAAGCGGTCGGGAGCCATCACGCGCACGGCCTGCATGCGCCCTACTGGTGGCTGCGCTGCCTGGTGGGACCGAAGAACGACGCCCATCCGGCCGTCAGCGCCTACCACCGCCTGCTGGTGTGGGACATCGAGAAGGCGCCGGCCGTGACCCGACTGGCCGACCGGGTGCTCAACCCGCTGGTGGGCAAGAGCCTGGTCGTGTACCTCTCCAAGCCTGGCGGGCCGGCCGCCGCGTCGGGGTCGAACGGGTCGGCGTCGGCGTCGGACGTGGGGCCAGGCGGGGACGCAACCTCCGCGGTCGGGGCGAGGGCGTGAGGCGGGTGTGATGCGCGCCATCCCCGAGGCTCCCGGAATTCTCAGCGCGGCCGAGGTGCTGGCCACCGCCCGGTCGATCGCCGACGTGCAGCGGGGCGACGGCATGATCCCCTGGTTCCCCGGCGGGCACTGCGACCCGTGGAACCACATCGAGGCGGCGATGGCCCTGACCGCATGCGGCATGGACGACGAGGCCGACGCCGCCTACCGGTGGCTGGCCGCCACCCAGCTCCCCGACGGCAGCTGGTTCAACTACTACCTGGGCGCGGGTGTGAAGGACCCCCGGCTCGACACCAACGTGTGCGCGTACGTCGCCACCGGAGCCTGGCACCGGTACATGTCGACGGGCGAACTGGCCGGGCTCGAGGCCCTGTGGCCGACGGTGGAGGCGGCCATCGAATTCGTCCTGCGCTACCAGCGGATCGACGGTTCGGTCCACTGGTCCCTCGATCCCGCCGGCTACCTGGAGGGGTACGCCCTCCTGACCGGGTCGTCGTCGATCTACCACAGCCTGCGGTGCGCCATCGCCATCGCCGAGCAGCTCGGACGGGAGCGGCCGGACTGGGAGATCGCCGCTGTCCGGCTGTGCCAGGCGCTCGCCCACGATCCCGATGCGTTCGCCCCCAAGCACGAATTCGCCATGGACTGGTACTACCCGATCCTGTCGGGAGCGCTCACCGGGTCGAAGGCAGCCGCCCACATCGATGCCGGCTGGCAGACGTTCGTCTTGGACGGGGCAGGGGTCCGGTGTGTGTCGACCGGGGACTGGGTCACGGCGGCGGAGACAGCAGAGTGCGTCCTGGCCCTCGACGCCATCGGCGACTCGGTCCGGGCCGAGCAGCTCCTGCGCTGGGTCCAGCAGCTCCGCAACGACGACGGTTCCTACTGGACGGGCATGGTCTTCCCCGACGAGGCCACCTACCCGCCCCTCGAGCGCTCCACCTACACGGCCGGCGCCATGATCCTCGCCGTGGACGCGGTGAGCCGAACGACCCCGGCGTCGGGGATCTTCCGTGGCGACGGCCTGCCCGGCCATCTCGACCTGACGGAGCCCGCTCCCGGCGCCCCGGTCGAGCCAGCGTTCCCCTTCCGGGCGCAGCCGAGCTGATCCGCGGCGCCGGTGCGGGTCGATCCATCCGCTCAGCTCGCCGCCTCACTGCGGCGCCGCGAGTCACCCACTCGGGGCACCGGCGCCTCATCTGCCCCGGTCATCCAGCTCTTCGGATGTGAGCGGGGTCGACCCGGCTGCGAGGCCATGGGTGCTCGCGATCGTTGTCTGCCCATGAACGGCACGAGTGGGGCAGGGGGTACTCGCCGTAGTGGGATAGGCGATCCGCGTGATATGTGCTACCCGTCCTGATCCAGATCGCCGACTCGGGCGCGGCTGAAGCCGATCAGGTGCGGTACACCATCCGTTCGACGATCGGGATTATGCGCTCCACCTCTGCCTCCTCATCGTCGGGCAATCGACCCCGCGCCCGAAGGTCGTAGAGGGCCTCCATGACCTCTGTCCAGCCGTCGGTGAGCCCGAAGTTGCTCGTGCAAGCAGGAAGGAGCAGGGCCAGTGGCCTGAGGTCCCTCCGATCACACCAAGCCTCGATCAGGGCGTTGAGGGGGCCGTTGACCGGATGGTCCTCCACTCCTGGCACTCCGCCAGATTGCCCGATCAGGAGGCCGAGCGCCGAATCACGCGCCCTCGCCGAGGCACGGCTCCACTGGCGTCCCGAGCGCGAGATGGTCTTATGTGCGAGCCAGTTAGCCCAAGAGGATCTTGCTGATTCCCTGCGCCAGGGAGGCCAGCAGCGGACCGTGCGAAGGGAAGCTGACCAAGCGTTCCAGCTCCTGTTGTGCCGCCCGGATGGCGGTCCCCTCCGAAACGGACTGTGGGCGAATCCGTAGTGCGAAGACGGTGGCGAACTCGCTGTAGGCGTCAATAAGCCTGCGGCGAGCGCCTGCTGAGCCAACAAGAGCCAGGGGAAGCAGACGTTCCTCCTCTTCCCGGGTCAGCGGGTGCGGATCGTCGCTGGCAAAGACTTCCTCCACTGCCGAGACGAAGGACAATCGGCTCAGATGGACCGCTCCGCACCCCGGCGGACGAGCCAGGATCGTGTTCGGCCCGATCTTGTCCAACTCGCCGCCGGCTCCGAGCGCCCACCCGCCCAGAAAGTCCAGTACCCGGCGGCGTTCTTCGTCGGAGGTTCTGAGCACGGCCAAGACCGGATGGCCGGCGTTGAGCATCGCAATGAGCGGCTTGGTGCCGCCGAAGGTTCGTATGACCGCCATCCGCTCCTGCGCCGCATCCCCTGCCGCTGGGAGAGGCTCACCGACCACGCTATGAGCGTAGACCTTCGTCGCTCGTTCTGCGCCGACGGCGCCCGGCCAGGACGAGAGGACGAGGCGCTCCGAGCGCCGACTACGAGCGCCGGCTCGGTCGTCCGCCATAATCGGATGCGCTCATGTTCTGGCGCGGCCGACCAGAATGAGGTGTGCCCTGTCCATCTTGCGGAGGTGCCGTTGAGGTCGCGGCCCCAGAGTTGGGCGACTGGCAGGAGCATCTAAAGGCCGGCGCGCCGGGGGGCGTCGGTCGATGCCTTGAGTGCGGCAGAGACTGGCACCGAGCTGGGTCATCCTGGGAGGAGCCAGCCGATCCCCCAGTAGTCGCTCAGCGACGCACCGCGGGGAAGTGCATGGTCGGCCTCGACTCAGCCGACACGGGTCCGCAGGCGATGCCAACGCACGAGGGTGGCTTCCATCTGTGTGCGTCCCCCGCTGGCCATGACTCCGACCACATCTGCTGGTGCGGGGCCAGGTGGTAGCGCGTCCCGGAGCGCAGAGCGCCGATTCCCGGGCATGTCGTGGGAGCGCAGTCCCGACAAGGACAGGCGCAGGATGGATTTTTATGCGTTTGGCCGGTTAGCCCAGGAGGATCTTGCTGATCCCCTCCGCCAACGAGGCCAGCATTGGACCGTGGGAGGGGAAGCTGGCCAAGCGCTCCAACTCCTGCTGTGCCGCCCGAACGGCGGCCCCCTCCGAGACGGTCTGGGGGCGGATCCGTAGGGCGAAGACGGTGGCGAAATCGGAGTAGGCGTCAATGAGCCTGCGGCGAGCGCCTGCGGAGCCAGCGACAGCCAGCGGAAGCAGACGTTCCTCGTCTTCGCGGCTCAGTGGGTGCGGATCGTCGCCGGCAAAGACCTCTTGCACCGCCGAGACGAGCGATGATCGGCCCAAGTGGACTGCTCGGCTGCCGGGCGGACGAGCCAAGATCGTGTTCGGCCCGATCTTGTCCAGCTCGCCGCCAGCACCGACCGCCCACCCACTCAGAAAATCCACGACCCGACGCCGCTCTTCCTCGGAGGTTCTCAGGACGGCCAAGACAGGATGACCAGCGTTGAGCATCGCGATTAGCGGCTTTGTGCCGCCGAACGTCCGTATCACGGCCATCCGCTCCTGCGGCGCATCTCCAGCCGCCGGAAGAGGTTCACCGTCCACGCCGCGAGCGTAGACCCTCCGTGGTCGATCCGCGCCTGCGTCGCCCGGGGGGTCAAGAAGAGGAGGCGCTCCGAGCGCCGATTCTGCTCGGCACGCGACGGCGGGTCGTCGAAGGACTAACCGAATATGGGTGCGTGTTCTGGCGGTTTATGGCCTCGATGTTGAATGGGCTGAGGTCGTGGGCTTGTCGGTCAGTGGGATCGATGTCGTGGACGTAGCCTCCCAACGCTTTGGGTTCGGAGGTGGTGGTGACGGTCGTTCTTACGGGTTGGCGGACAGCAGCATTTCAACTGGCTCAAAGGGGGAGACGGCGATCGTCAAGCTCGGCGGTTCCGCGCAGTAGTCGAAGATGCGCGTCAAATCTGAGAGATCGAGCGAGCCGCCGCCGGATGGCAGGGCGAACTTGAAGGAAGTTGTTGTGTTCTGGACGGTGACGTCGCAGCGGTACTTGTTCAGCCTTACCCAGGCTGAGCTTCCCGTGGGCAGGTATACCGGTTGTGGAGGGACTGCGGTAGTCATCTGGTCACCGGAATGGGAGTAGGTGAAGTTCAGCACTCGGCCCTGCTGATCGAGGGCCGTGACTGCGGGATACCCGTTGAGGACGCACGGGTTGCCGAGGTTGGTGAGTGACCAGTCGATGGTGTTCTGTCCGCTCGCCTCGGACACGAGCTGGCCGGGCTGCACCTTGAGGGCCGAGGCCTGGCAGGGCTGGGCTCCGGGAATAGTCGTCGGTCCTGTTGAGACGATGAGGGTCACTGTGCTGCCGGACGGAACCGTTGAACCCGCGGCCGGTGCCTGAGTCACCACCGTTCCGGCCGTTACGGCCGTGCTGTGCTCAAGCTGATACTGGGCCATCAGTCCGACGTTGGCCAGGGCCATCTGTGCCGTCGGTAGGTAGGTCTGGCCGGCTACGTCTGGGACTGTGACAGTGCCTGTGGGTCCCGGCGGGAGCACGGATGCCGGTGCTGTCGAGGTGCTCGAGGTAGACGGACCAGGCGAGATGATGACGGCGTGCCTTGCCGATCCTCCTGAGAGAACTGCGGCCGGGATGGCGACGGCGGCGGCCACGGCAACAGCTATGCCAGCGGCGTATAACTGTCGTCGGGTTCGTAACTGACGGCTGCGCCGTAGCGTCGCTTCCAAGAGGCGCTGAACGTCAACGTCAGACATCGGAAACACCACCAGTGATCTCGCGGGTCAGCGGACCCCCCAAGGCGGCCAAGCCCCGACGGAGATGCACCTTGAGCGACCCGGCAGTCACCCCCATCGCTGCAGCGGCGTCCCTTTCCGACAACCCGGCCAGATAGCGCAGCGCGACCGCCTCGCGCTGACGGCGGGGTAACTTCCCAAGAGCTCCACCGAGCACGATTCGGTCCAGGACTTGCTGCTCGAAGTCCGCCCCCACAGCGGCAGTCTCGCTGCGAGCCTCGCGGGCTCTGCGGCTGCGGTCTGATCGCTGAATGTCCAAAGCAGCGTTGATGGCGACCCTCAGAACCCACGCTCGGCGGAAGGGGTCGAGCGACAAGGTCCGCCAGCGCAGATGAGCCCGAGCCATCGCTTCCACCGCAGCGTCCTCGGCAGAACCTCGGTCCTCCAGTACGCGGGCAGTCACTGAGATGGCTTCGCCGATCACCTCGGTGAAGAACACCTCAAAGTCGCCGTCGCCCACTGTGCCCATCAACCCTTAGAACGTCACCGACACCCGAACAGGATGACACGAGCGAAGCGAATCGCCCGGACCGTTTCTAACACTCGATCCCCGAGCGCAGAATGTCCGATCCGGAACACGTCGCAGCGCTATTCCGTCGGACCGACTATCGCGCCCGATCGACGGATAGGGATCGGCTGCACCCGCCCACAACGACGAGCCGTTTCGCTGCCGCAGGGCGCCCCGATCGCCGGCTTGGGGCGCACGGCGGGGTCGGTAAGCAAGCTACAGATGCTGGCCGCTTCATGGTATGCTGACATACCATGAAGCGGACAACGGTAAAGCTACCTGATGACCTAGACGCCCGACTCCGCCATGAAGCCGAGCGGAGACGAGTCACGGTATCTGAACTCACGCGCGAGGCCATCGAGACTCATCTCGGGTCTCGCCCAACAGGACGGCGTCGAATGATCGCGGCAGCTGCGGGGCGAAGCGGGTCCCACGATGTCTCGGTACGGATCGAGGAGATCCTGCGCGACGAGGTAACCCGATAGCGGTCCTTGTCGACGCCGGACCGCTATATGCCTACGTCGACTCCGACGACGACCACCACGTTGAAGCTCTCGAGTTCCTCGAATCTCATCCGGGTCCTCTAGTCGTCCCAGTACTTGTCGTCACCGAGGTGGCATACCTGTTGGCCAGCCGGCTCGGTGTTGAGGCCGAAATCCGATTCCTAGGAGACTTCGCCGCCGGCAACTTGATGAGTGAGCCTGTGGCCGGCGAGGACTGGCTTCGTATCGCTGAACTCGTCGGGCGCTATCGGGACCTGCCACTTGGAACGATCGACGCCTCAGTGGTGGCTGCGGCCGAGAGACTCCACGTCACCCAGATCGCCACCCTCGACCGCCGCCACTTCACTGTCGTACGCCCCGCTCACGCCCCTGCTTTCGAACTGCTCCCGTAGCCCCAAATGTCCCCGAGAACCATCCCCGAATCCCGACAGCGATACGTCCCGCAACGCCGGCTGCCGGGCGTTATTAGAGAGGTTACGACGCCTGTTGGCGGAAGTGGCGCTGCAAGTGAGCGAGATGCCGCTGGGCGGCGCGCAGCTCGGCCTCGGCGTCGCTGACTCCGGCCTGTTCTTCTTGGATTCGCTCTACGATCCATGATCGGGCGAGGGTTGATCCTGGGACGCCGGCTGCGTCGGAGATGGCTTGCAGTGCGGCGACCTCGTCGGGGTTCAGACGGATCGAATAAACGGTCGATCGGCTCCGGTTCGGCCTGGTGATCTTGGCGCTTTCGGGAATGGGCGCGTCGCGGTTGTCCTCGGACGCTTCGGTCTCGGCTTCGATGATCTTCGCAGTGTCGCTCATGGTCGTTCCTCCCGGTAACGGCGGATGTCGATCTCGTTGGACTTCCAGCCGTTCACGCCGTAGGTGCTTCCGGCCTCCTCGACGGTGATGACCGTGACGAGGTACCCGGCCTTGGTCGCGTAGCCGATGGTTCTCACCGAACGTCCCGATCTGCTGGCTGGATCGGGGTCGATACGAAGAGCGTCGGGGTCTTCAAGTGCCTCATCAGCCCACTCCACTTCGATCCCATGGCGTTCTCGCATGTAGTCGGCCCGCTAGGACCAGTCCACTCCTGCCACCCCCCAGATGTACTACAAAGTACGACAGGTGTCGAGTCCAGTTGTCGAGCGGGTCGGCGGGGATCGATAGGAGTTGGCTGGGCCTCCCCACCCGAAGGGAGACAACTCATGACCACTATCGATTCCAATACCGACGTCTTGGCGTTCACGGCCGAGTCGATCGCACCCGACGAGGCCGAGCTCGCTGCCGTGGCTTTCCTCGCTCGCTACAGCGGGCGGACTCTCGACGCCTACCGTCACGACTTGCGCAACCTGTTCCAGTGGACCGCCGACCACGGCCTGCCCGTCCTCGAGGCCACCCGAGCCCATCTCGAGCTCTACCGGACCTCAATGGAGGAGCGAGGGCTGGCAGCATCGACCATCGACCGGCGCCTGTCCACGGCGTGCGGCTTCTACCGGTTTGCTCACATCGACGGCCGCATCTCTTCCAACCCGGCCCAGTACGTTCGCCGGCCGACCGTGCACTCCTCGGAACGGCGCGGACTGGACAGAGGTGAGCTGGGCCGATTCCTCTTCACTGCGGAGCGGTTCGACCATGCCCACGCTTCCCTGGCCGTACTACTCGGGCTGAACGGTCTGCGGGTCAGCGAGGCTTGTGAGACCAACATCGAAGACATGGCTTTCGAACGAGGGCACCGGGTGTTGTGGATCATCGGCAAGGGCAACAAACCGGCCCTCATACCGCTGGTGCCCCGCACCGCTCGCACCATCGACCTCGCGGTCGGGGAACGCCGAGACGGTCCCATTCTGTTGCGCCACGACGGTCAACGCCTCGACCGGCGCACCGCCCACCGCTGGGTCCGATCGATAGGCAAGCGGGCACAGCTCGGGTTGGTCCACCCGCACATGCTGCGAGCGGCGTTCATCATGGCTGCCCTCGACGCGGGCGTCCCGCTCCGAGAGGTCCAAGTGGCCGCCAGGCACGCCGACCCGAGAACGACCACCGTCTACGACAGGCGACGCCAGGACTTCGACCGCCACGCCGCCTACGTCGTGGTCGCGTTCGCCGCCGCCGGCTGACCCTTCAAGCTCAAACGTCCCGGCGTCCGCGATCGCGATCGCCGCGCCCCCCAATCGCCCTCAGACGCGCCCCACATCGTCGGAGAACGCGCGTCCCATACCGCCGGTTCGGTGGCGATCGCGCGCCGAGCGAAGTTCTATGGCTCGATCCGTTCGACTGTGCCGACCCGGTCGATACTCCGGTCGAATGATGCCACTGCATCAACGCCCGATGACTCGGCACTTGCTACCAGGTAGGCCTCGGCGAAGTCGAGCCGGTCGTGCTCATAGATCTCGATGGAGCGAAGCAGGAGAGCCGCATCGACGACGACCACCGAGTTCAGCGTCAGCAACGACCGCATCGATGTTGCGATGCGCTGGCGGCTGACCTCGTAGAAGGATTCGAGGACGTAGACCGTTTCGGCGATGACCAGGTCGGTGACGAGTAGCTCCGACTCTGAGCCGAGGTAGGCGGTTGCGCGAGCGGCCATGTCGGGAGGATCACCCACCAGGTGTCGGACGAGGATGTTGGTGTCGACGAAGGCGCTCACCGCTGCCTGGTGACCCGTGCAGCACGTGATCTCCGCACTACCTCGTCCCAGGCCACGTTCCGTTTGGCGGCAGGCACCTTGAGAGAACCAGCCAAGTCCAGGAAGCCCGGAGTTCGCTCCATGAGTGCCCGGTTGCCTTCGACGTGAAAGATGACGGTGTCACCTTCCTCGATACCGAGGGCTCGTCGGACATCCTTCGGGACGGTCACCTGACCCTTCGAGGTCACCTTCGCTGCGACGTCCATCGATCTTCCTTACATGAGTACCTTATGTAAGGATATCGGCTGGCTGCGACGCCTGTACCTCCCTGCCCCCGAACGCCGGGTCTGCGCGCCACTCAGTGAGACCGGGCGAAGGACCGCGCCACCTCCCGCGAGCACTGGACCCCGCAATTCCGAAGTGCCGGTCAGCCCGACGCGTCGCCCTCTTCCGGTGCGCCGGGCCCGGTGACCCGCCGCAGGATCCGCAACGAGCCACAGGCACCGTCCTCGACGAACTGCTCCGAGGCGAGGGCGGCGCACCACAGCTCGTAGGGGGGGCGACCGCCGTCGGCCGGATCGGGGAACACGTCGTGGATGGCCAGCCACCCGCCGACGCGCACGTGGGGCGTCCACCCCCGGAAGTCGGCCCACGCCGGCTCCTCGCCGTGGCCCCCGTCGATGAAGCAGAAGTCGAGCGGTGTCGACCATCGCGATGCCACCGTCGGCGAGTCCCCCACGACGCCGACCACGCTCGCCTCGAGCCCGGCGCCCACGATGGTCCGCCGCCAGTGGGGGAGGGTGTCGATGCGCCCGGTGTGGGGATCGACGAGCGACGGGTCGTGGTGGGGCCAGCCAGCCTGGTTCTCCTCGGACCCGTGGTGGTGGTCGAGGCTGAAGAGGACCGCTCCGGTCGCCTCGGCTGCCGCTCCGAGGTAGACGGTGGACTTGCCGCACCATGCGCCGATCTCGACGAACGTGGCTCCCGGGCCGGCCCGTCCGGCCCGCACGGCTGCGTCGTAGAGGGCCTCTCCCTCGTCGTCGGGCATGAAGCCGGTCGCTTCACGGGCACGGGCGAGGAGCTCGTCACGCCTCGGGGTGCCCGGGGGGGCGTCGGTCGGGGCGGTCATGGGCACAGCTTCCCACGCCCGCCCACGGTCCCGGTGCAGGCAGCACGGCGGGATGTCCGGCGGGATGTCCGGCGGGATGTCCGGCGGGCACCGCATCGGGCCCCCATCACGCCGTGGCCGATCGGGAGACGTCAGCCGTGCACGAGCTGGTAGATGTCGTAGGCGGCGAAGCCCAGCAGGATGACACCCCCGGCCCGGCGGATCACGGCCAGCGGCAGGACTCGCAGCATCGCCCGCCCGCCGAAGGCGGCCACCGCGGCCACCGCGGCCAGGGCCACGAAGGCGCCGACCCCCACGCTGAGCGGGTCGTGCGACCGGGCGGCCAGGTTCGCAGTGAGCAGTTGGGTCAGGTCGCCGAACTCCCCGACGAGGATGACGACGAACGCCCCACCGGCCACGTTGATGGCGGACCGGGCCCGCTGGGCCTCGCGCTCGCCCCGCTCCTCCTCGGTCCGCTCCGGCACGAGGAGGAGGTAGACGGCACCGGCCCCGAACAGGGCGGCGCTGACGCCGAGGACCCACGTCCGGGGCAGGAGGGCGAGCGCGTGCCCCACGAGCACCGCCACCGTGACGTGGACGGCGAACGCCACGGTCGAGCCCGCCCAGACCAGGGCGGGTCGGGATCGGCTGCCGAGGACCAGCATGGCGATCATCGTCTTGTCGGGGAGCTCCGCCACGAAGATCAGTGCGAAGACCCCGATCGCCGTCCCGACGTCCACCGGCCGATCCTACGGGCCGCAGGCGAGGTCCGGGTGCACCGGGCTCGGTGCAGTCGCGTCGAGCCTGCGCCGGCCGTGCGCCGCCGAGCCAGCAGGCTCTCCCAGGTCAGCGGGGGTCAGCGGGGGTCAGCGGGGTGCGCCGAGGTCGGCCGGTGTGCGCCGCTCGTGGCCCGGGCCCAGGTAGACGGGCCCGTCCCGGTTCAGGATCAGCTCGGTCATCACCTCTTCGGCCAGCGGGCGACCGAAGAGATAGCCCTGGACGAGGTCGCAGCCGAGGTCGGCCAGGAGGCGGCGCTGCGCCTCGCGCTCCACCCCCTCGGCGATCACGGTCAGGCCCAGGTTGTGGGCGAGCTGGATCACGGCCTGGACGATGGCCCGGTCGTCGGGGTTCTCGTCGACGGACTGGATGAAGGTGCGGTCGACCTTGATCGTCGTCACCGGGAACCGCTTGAGGTAGCTGAGCGACGAGTAGCCGGTGCCGAAGTCGTCGATGCCAATCTGCACGCCCAGCGCGTCGAGGTTCTCGAGGGCCTCGGTCGTGGCCTCTGCGTCGCGGACGAGCGTCGTCTCGGTCACCTCGAGCGACAGGATGACCTGGCGCTGGCGGGCGGGGAAGCGCTCGATGAGGGCACGCACCCGGCCGACCAGTTCGGGATCGTGGAGCTGGTGGGCGGACAGGTTGACCGACAGGTGCAGCGTCTGCCCCGGCGGCAGCTTCCCCTCCCACTCGTTCGCCTGCCAGCAGGCGCGCTCCAGCACCCAGGCGCCCACGGCCACGATCAGCCCGGACTCCTCGGCGATCGGGATGAAGGACCCGGGCATGACCAGGCCGTGCTCGGGGTGCTGCCAGCGGACGAGCGCCTCCGCACCCACCAGGCGCCCGGTGTGGCACTCGACCATGGGCTGGTAGTACACGCGCAGGTGGCCGTCCTCCATGGCCCGCCGGAGCGAGGACTCGATGTGGATACGGCCGAGTGCCCGCTCCCGGGTCGCGGGGCTGAAGACCTCGAAGCGGTTCCGCCCCCGGACCTTCGCCTGGCTGGTGGCGGCGGCGGCATCGCGGATGAGGTCCTCGGGTTCGACGAAGCGGTCCTCGGCCACGGCGACACCGATGCTGGCCGACATGGTGAAGGTGGTGTCGTCGACGTCGAAGGGATCGGACATGCTGGCCAGCAGCCGCTTGGCCACGGTGGGGACGTCGCCCGGCTCTCTGGAGAGCTCGCAGAGGACGACGAACTCGTCCCCGCTGAAGCGGGCGACCGTGTCGGAAGGACGCAGGCTGCCCTGCAGGCGTTCGGCCGCCATGAGCAGGACCCGGTCGCCCACTGCGTGCCCCAGGCCGTCGTTGACGACCTGGAACCGGTCGAGGTCGCAGAAGAACACGCCGACCCGGCTGTGGGCCCGTGGCGAGCGGGCCAGCGCCTGGCCGACCCGGTCGACGAACAGCAGCCGGTTGGGCAGGCCGGTGAGGGGATCGTGGAGCGCCTGGTGGCTGAGGAGCCGCTCGGTCTCCTCCAGGTCGGTGACGTCGGAGGCGAAGAACTGCACGGCCGGCCGGCCGGCGTGCTGGACGGCCATGCCCACCAGCTCGACGGTCACCTGGTAGTCGCCAGGTCCGACCAGGCGAGTGGTGACCGACCCGGTTCCCTCCTTGCCGGGGCCGGCTACGCCGAGCGACAGGTGGCCGGCCAGGAAGGAGGCCACCGCCTCCCAGTCGTCGGCGTGCACGAAATCGGACAGGGATCGCCCGATCACGTGGGCGGGCGACTCCAGCCCGAGCAGCCGGATGCAGGCAGCGTTGGCTGCGGCCAGCTCGCCATCCTGGGCCACCACCACGGCGGTGGGGGCGATGGCGACCATGTCGGCGAACCGCTGCTCGCTCTGGCGGAGCGCCTCCTCCGTCTGGGCCAGGCGGAGGCGGAGCACCTCGCTCTCCGTCAGCTTGGCCGCCGAGCGCTCAGCATCGGTGGGCGCGCTCGGACCACCCCGGGCGCCGTCGCCGGTGAGCCCCGGCGGAACCGCGGCGCGCCTCCCGACCGGCCGGCGCCAGGCGAGCGGATCGTTCGGTTCCCTCGGTCCGCGCGGCGCCCCCGGCCCCTCGCCGTCAACCATGCCCTACCCCTCCTGACCCTCTGCGGGTCGCTGGAACGCTCGCCACCCCCCGTGGCGTAGGCGTGACTCAGCTCGTTCAGTCTGCCAGAGGGGCGAGCGCCGTGCCCATGGTTGCCACGACAGCCTGCCCCCAGCGTTCCTTGAAGGCCACGTTGACGGCCAGCCGCTCCAGGATCTGGTCGACGGTCTTCCCCCCACCGGGCAGTGGGTGGGCCTGCACGAACGCGGTGACCTCACCGGCGAGCCCGTCGGGATCGACCAGCCCACGGACGCCATCGAGCATGCGGGGAAGGATGTTGGCGGGGAACCGATCGACCAGGTCGGCCCAGGACGCGGTCACCCGGGACCACGTGGCCGGGCCGTTGGCCCGGTTGGCCAGCAGGAGCTGGATGACGAACGGCGCGTTCTGCGTGCGCACCTCGGTGACGGCCAGGTCGAAGGCGCGCTCGGCCAGTTCGGGCTGGTCGAAGGAGGCGAGGCCGTAGAGGTAACGGTTCTCCTCCTGGGGCGTGGCAGGCGACCGGTAGCGGTCGAGGTAGGTGTCGAACTCGGTGGCGCCGCCGGTGGTGGCCACCACGTCGAGAACCGCCGAGGCGATGTCGGGATCGAGGCCGCCGGCCGCCGGGCCACCCTCCCCACCCGCCCCTACGGACACGGTGGCGGCGAACCGCCGGGCCGCCTCCGCCCGCACATTCGGATCGGCGCCGATCGTGCCGAGCATGCGCAGGATCGAGGCCCGGAGGGCGGGGGTGCGCTCGGTGTCGTCAGGGCCGGGCTCCCAGCCCAGGCGGGCGGCCATGGGACCGGCGACGGCGCGGACCACGTCCGCCAGTGCCGGGCGCTGGTCGTCGGGGACGACCCGGTCGAACAGGCCCAGTGCTCCCAGCACCACGGACCAGACGCTCGGGTCGCCCTCGCCCGTCTCCACCACGGCCCGGGTCACCCGGGCGAAGCCGTCGAGGGAGGACCGGCCGGCCAGCGCGGCCGCCCACGCGTCCGAGACGAGGCAGTAGCGCTCGAGTGGGAGCAGCGAGGCGAACCGGGTGGCCAGGCCGTCGAGGTGCCCGAGCGGGTAGGCGACCCGGTAGAAGCCGTGGCCGCCGGCGTTCACCACCAACGTGCCGGCTCCGGTCCCCGACGGCAGGGTGCCGCCCGACGGCATCACCGACACGCCGTGGTCGGCGGCCGCCCCACCGGTGGGCGCCTCCAAAACCGGCGCTCCCGCCGGATCGAGGAGGACCGAGGTGGCGCCGGCCGGCTCGCTTCCAGTGCCGGCGCCGGTGGAGCGCCCGCTCCCGGCGTGGCCGCTGCCGTCGTCGAGGGTGCGGACGAGGAGGGGCACCCGCCACGCGTCGCCGATGGCGCCGCCCGCCTCGGTCCGGTAGGAGAAGGGCTCCTGGCGCACGGCCGCCCCGTCCACCACCACCAACGGGTAGCCGCCCTGGAGGATCCACGTGTCCATGATCGAGCCCACCGGCTGGCCGCTGGCGTCCTCCAGGGCCCGCCACAGGTCGGCCGTCTCCGTGTTGCCGTGGGCATGGGTGCGCAGGTAGCGGCGGATGCCGTTGCGGAAGACATCGGCGCCGATGAAGCGCTCCAGCATGCGTAGGACGCTGCCACCCTTCTGGTAGGTGAGGACGTCGAACATCCCCTGCGCCTCCTCGGGGCGCCCCACCGGGTACTCAACCGGTCGTGTGGCGTGCAGGCCGTCGACGGCGAGGGCCGCCTCGCGCTCGGTGCCGAAGCTCACCCACCGCTGCCAGTCGGGCCGGAAGGCGTCGACCGCGGCCACCTCCATGAACGTGGCGAACGCCTCGTTCAGCCAGATTCCGTTCCACCAGCCCATCGTCACCAGGTCGCCGAACCACATGTGGGCGATCTCGTGGCACACCACGTCGGCCACCCGCTCGAGCTCGACCCGGGCCGCCTGGTCGGGGTCGACGAGGAGGACGGACTCCCGGAAGGTGACGCACCCCAGGTTCTCCATGGCGCCGAAGGCGAAGTCGGGGATGGCCACCAGGTCGAGCTTGTCGGCCGGGTAGGGGATCCCGAAGTAGTCGGTGAAGAACCGGAGCGCGTGGGCGCCGACCTCGAGGGCGAAGCCGGTGAGGTGGCCCTTGGCCGGCGGGTGCACGATCCGCAGTGGCACGCCGTCGACGTCCACCGGGTCGGTCGCCTCCAGCGGGCCGACGACGAAGGCGACCAGGTAGGTGGACATCACCATGGTGGTGGCGAAGCGGACGCGGCGGCGCCCGGTGCCGGGGATGGGCTCCTCGGCCACGACGGCGCCATTGGAGTAGGCGGCCAGCCCGTCGTCGACCACCAGGGCGACCTCGAACGTCGCCTTCAGGTCCGGCTCGTCGAAGCAGGGGAAGGCCCGGCGGGCGTCGGTCGCCTCCATCTGCGTGGTGGCGATCACGTGCTCGGTACCGTCCTCGCCGGTGAACGTGCTGCGGTAGAAGCCGTGGAGCTTGTCATTGAGGATCCCGGTGAAGGCGAGCTCGACAGTGGCCGGTCCGGAGGCGAGCTCGTCCGGGAGGGTCAGGGTGGCCCGTTCCTCGTCGGGGTCGAGGGCGACTGACGCCCGGTGCTCGCCCCCGCCGGCCCGAACGGTGGCCGTGGTGATGTCGAGCTCGGCCGCGTTCAGCACCACCGTCGCGGTCGGCTCGGTGATCTCGACGTCGATCGACACCTGGCCGGCGAAGGTGGCGGCAGCCAGGTCGGGGGTCAGCTCCAGCCGGTAGTGGCGGGGCAGCACCGTGCGGGGGAGGCGGTAGGCGGGGGTCTCGCCGCCGCCCGGGGCAGGTTCCGTCGTGAGGGCCATGCCCGGCAGGCTACCGTCGGGCCGTGCCCCCGGACGATCCTGGAACCATGCCCACCGGCGCTCCCGATGGTGCGCCCATAGCCGATGCCGACGACCTCGCGCAGGCTGACGGCACCGGCGGCGTCATCCACGACGTCGTCGCCGTCGGGAACGCGCTGGTCGACGTTCTCGCCCGCTCCGATGACGAGGCCCTCGAGCGGCTGGGCCTGGCCAAGGGGACGATGGCCCTGGTCGACGCCGGGCGCTCACAGGTCATCTTCGAGCAGATGGGACCGACGATCGAGGCGTCGGGTGGCTCGGCGGCCAACACGGCGGCCGGCATCGCCGCCCTGGGCGGCCGTGCCGCGTTCCTCGGCCGGGTGGCCGACGACGCCCTGGGCCGCACCTTCACCCACGACATCCGGGCCGTCGGGGTCACCTTCGACCCCGTCCCAGCAGCCCTCGACGGCGAGGACACAGTGACCGGCCACTGCCTCGTGCTCGTGACCTCCGATGCCGAGCGGACGATGGCCACCCACCTCGGGGTCGCCTCCGACTTCGACAGCGTGGACGTCCACGACGGGCACATCGCCTCGGCCCGGGTGCTGTACCTCGAGGGCTACCTGTGGGAGCGGGAGTCGGCCAAGACGGCGATGCGCCGCGCCATCGACGCCGCCCACGCCGCTGACGCGTCGGTCGCCCTGTCGCTCTCGGATCCCTCGTGCGTCGAGCGCCACCGCCGCGAGTTCCTCGCGCTGATCGAGGACGACGTCGACCTGCTCTTCGCCAACGAGGACGAGGTCCGCCTCCTCTTCGGCGGGGGCACTTCGTTCGACGCGGCCGTCTCGAACATCGAGGAGACGGGCATCCTGGCCGCCCTCACCCGGGGCGCCCAGGGGGCACTCGTCGTCACCCCGACCGGGCCGCTCGAGGTCCCGGCCGCTCCGGTGGCCGAGGTCGTCGACACCACCGGGGCCGGCGACCTGTTCGCCGCCGGGTTCCTGGCCGGCATCACCCACGGACACGCGCCTGCGGATGCGGCCCGTCTCGGCGCGCTGTGCGCCGCCGAGGTGATCTCGCACGTCGGTGCCCGGCCCCAGGCAGACCTGGCCGCACTGGCCGCCGAGAAGGGACTGGGTATCGACTGACGGGCGGGCGGTGCGGCCGGTCTCACGCGGGCCGCCGGCACGGCCGGCCTGCCCGTGCTCGGCTGCGTCAGCCCGCCGTCAGCCCGCTGTCAGTCGTCGGCCGGGCGCGGGGGCCGGAAGTCGAGGGGCAGGTCGGCCAAGCGGACGAGGATGGAGGCGACCAGCCGGCCCAGGGGGGCCAGGGCCAGGTCGATGGCGTCGGGATCGGCGAGGAAGCGCTCATCGAGGGTGCTGGAGCCCTCGTAGTCCACCTCGATGGCGTACTCGATGCCGTCGTGCTCGCCGTTCCCGTCGCTGCCGCCACCGTCGCCGGCCTCGCCATCGGGCTCACCGTGGCGCTCCTCGATGGTGGGCCCGCTGCGCTCCAGGACATCCTCGGCGAGCAGGGGCAGCGCCGGGGGGACCACCGCCCCGATGGCGTCGACGTCGGGGCGCGACGCCAGGCCCTGGACCCGGAACGCCACCTCGGCCAGCACCTCGGGGAGCTCGTCCGGCTCCTCGCCGATGGTCCAGCTGCGCAGGGCGGTCTGGCTCCAGGTCGGCCAGTCGAGGCTGACGTCGACCCGGATGCGTGCCGGGCGCTGCTCGCCGGGCAGTCCGTAGGAGGTCTCGAAGCTGAGGTCCCCGAGGAAGACGTCCACCTGGAACCTCTCCTCGACGGCCTGCCGCTGGAGGAGGGCGCTCTCGAACGAGCGTCGCAGTGACGACACCACCTGGGTGAACGCGTGGTCGAACATGGCGGAGCAGAGGCTACCGTTCATTGCGTGAGTGCAGCCGGAGGTTGGGGTCGGCCCGACGGCGACCGGAACGCGTGGCTGGAGCGGCGGGTCATCGCCTACGCCCACCAGGGCGGCGCCTGGGAGGGACCGTCATCGACGCTCCATGCCATCCAGTCCGCCCTCGACGCCGGTGCCACTGGGATCGAGCTGGACGTGCACGCCACCGCCGACCGGCACCTGGTGGTGTGCCACGACAGCACCGTCGACCGCACGACCGACGCCAGCGGGGCCATCGCGTCGCTCACGCTCGCCGAGCTCCGTGCTCTCGACAACGCCTACTGGTGGGCGCCGGGGGCCGACGTCACGCTGGAGGAGCCGCCCGGTGGCTGGCCCTACCGGGGGCGGGCCCCGGTGGACCGGGCGTTCGGCGTCGCCACGCTGGAAGAGGTGCTCGAGGCGTTCCCGGGCGTGGTCCTCAACCTCGACATCAAGCAGACCGCTCCCGTCGTCGAGCCCTACGAGGCCGACCTGGCGGCGCTCCTGCGGCGATTCGGGCGGAGCGACGACGTGATCGTGGCCTCCTTCATCGACACGGCGACGGAGGCATTTTCACAGGTGGCGCCGGAGATCCCCACGTCTGCCGGCACGATGGTCGTGGCCGACTTCGTGCGGGCGCTCCGCAGCGGTGGCCCCATCGCCCCCATGCGGCACGTCGCCCTCCAGGTCCCGGCGGCCGTGGGCGAGACCGTCATCGTCGACGAGGAGTTCGTCGAGGTCGCCCACGACCACGGCCTGGCCGTGCACGTGTGGACGATCGAGGAGGAAGAGGAGATGGAACGCCTGTGCGACCTCGGTGTCGACGGCATCATCTCCGATCGTCCCACGGCCCTGGTCGGCGTGCTGGAACGTCGGGGGGAGGCGTGGCGCCGGTGACGGCGCCCGGCGTGGTTGCACGCGCGGTGACAGCCGACAGCCGCGCGCCAGTGGCGGGCAGTCCTGTGCCGGTGGCCGACAGTCCTGCGTCGGCGGCCGATGCACGGTCCGAGGAACTGCGAGGGGGGGTGTCCCTCGGGGGGGTGCCCCGTCGTCCAGCCGGCTGTGCGGCCCTTCGACCAGCCTGGCCGGTCGGGTCAGCCCCGCCGCACACCGCCGCCGGCCTGGCCGGCGGCGAGGGCGTCAGCCCCGGCCGCAGTTCGGCTTGCGGCCGTGGTTCGCCTTCTTCTTCGTGCGGAGCTTCCGCTTCGTGGTTCGCTTCGACATGGCCCGCCAAGGTTAGTCGCCCCCGACGCTCGGCACCAACCTGGGGGCCGGGCCGGAGGATTCGACCTGACCGGCAGGGCGGTCGGGGCCGGGGGGACCGTCCGGTTCGGAGCCGGGTGCGTCCCGGATGGGAAGCGCGGGCAACCGGGCGATGAGCTGGCTCCTCCGTGACGGGTCGGTGCTGGCCTCGGCGGAGGTGGCCGACACCTTCGCCAAGCGGGCCCGGGGACTCATCGGTGTTCGCACCTACGAGGGCGCGATGGTCCTGCCGCACACCCGTGCCGTCCACACCTTCGGCGTCCGCTTCCCGCTCGACGTGGCCTTCTGCGACCGGGACATGCGGGTGGTTGCCATGGTCACCATGCGTCCGTTGCGCCTGGGCCGACCCCGGCGGGGCGGGCGCACGGTGATCGAGGCGTCAGCTGGTGCCTTCGGCAGGTGGGGGCTTGCGGTGGGCGACCAGCTCGAGCTCCGCCAGTGACCGACGAGCCGGGGACCCGCCCGCTGGGGGGTTCGATCGTCCTGGTCGGCACGCCCATCGGCAATCTGGGCGACCTCAGCCGGCGGGCGGTCGCCACGCTTTCGGGTGCCGACGTCGCCTACTGCGAAGACACGAGGCGGACCCGTGCCCTGCTGTCGCACGCCGGGGTCACCGGGGTGCCGTTGCGGTCGATGCACGCCCACAACGAGCGCGACCGGGCGGCGGAGGCGGTGGCCGCTGCGCTGGGAGGGGCCACGGTGGCCGTCGTCACCGACGCGGGCATGCCCGGGATCTCGGATCCAGGTGGGGCCGTGGTGGCCGCGGCCATCGAGGCCGGTGTTCCCGTCTCCGTCGTCCCCGGGCCGTCGGCCGCGCTCGCCGCACTGGTGCTGAGCGGGTTGCCGGCGGACCGCTTCACGTTCGAGGGGTTCCTGCCCCGCAGCGGCACGGCCCGCCGTGAGCGGATCGCCGCCATCGCCGGATCGGAGGCCACGTCCGTCTGCTTCGAGGCGCCCGGCCGGGTGGCGGGCACGCTCGCCGACCTTGCGGGCGCATGCGGGCCCGAGCGCCAGGTGGCGGTGGCCCGCGAGCTGACCAAGGTGCACGAGGAGGTGTGGCGGGGCACGCTGGCCGACGCCGTGACGTGGGCGGGCGCAGCCGAGCCACGGGGTGAGATCGTCCTGGTCGTGGGGCCGGCCAGCCGGACCCGGGCCGCGGTGGCGGACGGGGAGATCCGGGAGGCCCTCGAGCGCCGCCTGGGGGCGGGGGAGCGCACCCGGGGCGCGGTCGACGCCGTCGCCGCCGAGCTCGGCGTGCCCCGCCGGCGCGTGTACCAACTGGCGGTGGGACCGGCCGTGACACCCGGGGGTCCGGTGGGGCCGGCGGCTCCGTAGGGGGCAGGGGCCGGCGGCGCCCGGAGGTCCGTAGGGATCGGCAGCCAGCGGGGGCTCGGGAACGAACCGGGGGGACAGGGTGTTCCCTAGGACAGCACCACCGGAGCACCTGCCGAGAGAGGGAAGTGACGATGATCTTCGGACACCGCAGCACCACCGTGGTCGACGACAGCCGGGCGCCCGCCATCGAGCCCGGAGACGTTCCTGGCGGCATGGAGCGGGCCTCGTTCGCCGCCGGATGCTTCTGGGGGGTGGAGGACTTCTTCCGCGAGCTGCCGGGCGTGGTCGACGTCGTCGTGGGCTACGAGGGCGGGTCGACGCCGGATCCCACCTACGAAGCGGTGTGCACGGGATCGACGGGGCACGCCGAGACGGCGCTCGTCACGTTCGACCCGGCCGTGATCGGCTACGCCGACCTACTCGAGGCGTTCTTCCGCCATCACGATCCGACCACGCCCAACCGCCAGGGGCCCGACGTGGGGACCCAGTACCGGTCGGCGATCTTCACCCATGGTCCGGAGCAGGAGCGCCAGGCCCGTGAGGCCCTCGAGTCGTACGGGGCGCGCTTCCGCCGACCGATCGTCACCGAGGTGGTCCCGGCCACGACCTTCTGGCCGGCCGAGGCCTACCACCAGGGGTTCACGGCCAGGACCGGCCGGGGTGCGTGCCACGTGGCCAACTGGTGAGGTCGGCAGTGGGAGGGCCCGACCGGAGGTGAGGCGTCCGCCGGGAGGTGAGGCGTCCGCCGGGAGGTGAGGCAGGGGGCCAGGGGGTGCGGCTGCCGGCCGGTGGGCCAGGTCCGGAGGGGCGGCGAGCGGTGGGTACGCTACCGGCAGTGTCCCGCTTCTACATCACCACGCCGATCTACTACGTGAACGACGCGCCCCACGTGGGGCACGCCTACGCCACCGTGAACGCCGATGCCATGGCCCGGTGGCACCGCCTGGTGGGGGACGAGGTGTTCTTCCTCACCGGCACGGACGAGCACGGCCAGAAGGTGGCCCGGGCGGCCGAGGAGAACGGGCTGAGCCCCCAGGAGTGGACCGACCGGCTCTCGGTCCACTTCGCCGACGCCTGGGCCGGGCTCGACATCTCGAACGACGACTTCATCCGGACCACCGAGCCCCGCCACTACCGGGCGGTCCAGCGGTTCCTCCAGGTCATCCATGACAACGGCTACATCACGAAGGACGTCTACCGGGGCCTCTACTGCGTGTCCTGCGAGCAGTACTACGGCGAGGACGAGCTGGAGGGAGGCACCCTGTGCCCCGTGCACCGGCGCCCGGTCGAGCTGCTCGAGGAGGAGAACTACTTCTTCCGGCTGAGCGCCTTCCAGGACCGGCTGGTCGAGTGGTACGAGTCGGCGCCCGACGCGGTGGCTCCCGAGTCCAAGCGCAACGAGGCGTTGAGCTTCATCAAGGGCGGACTGCGGGACATCTCCATCACCCGGACGTCGATCGACTGGGGCGTCCCCGTCCCCTGGGACCCGGGACACGTCTTCTACGTCTGGTACGACGCGCTGATCAACTACCTGACCGCCATCGGCTACGGGGAGGACGACGAGCGGTTCGCCACCTGGTGGCCGGCCGTCCACCACCTGATCGGCAAGGAGATCATCAGGTTCCACTGCGTGTGGTGGCCAGCCATGTGCATGGCGGCGGGGATCGATCCTCCCGGCCACGTGCAGGTGCACGGGTGGCTCCTGGTCGGCGGTGAGAAGATGTCGAAGTCCAGCCTGAACAAGATCGCGCCGGACGACCTGATCGCCGAGTACGGGGTCGACCCGCTCCGCTACCACCTGCTGCGCGACACGCCGCTCGGCACCGACGGCGACTTCTCTGCCGAGGGCATCACCGCCCGCTACAACGCCGACCTGGCCAACAACCTGGGGAACCTGGCAGCCCGGGTGGCGGCGGTGGTCACGTCGAAGTGCGGTGGCGTCGGCCCGGCCCCCGATCCGGCCAGCCGGCTGGCCGGGGTGGCCGCCGAGGTGGTGGAGGAGACGGTGGCCGCCTGGGGCAGGTTCCAGCCCCACCTCGGCCTCGAGGCCACCTGGCGCCTCATCCGCGAGACCAACGCCGAGCTCGAGGCGGCCGAGCCGTGGAAGGCCGACCCGGGACCGGCGGTGGACGCGGTGCTCGGCAGCGCCCTCGAGGCCCTGCGCATCGTGGCCGTGCTGGCGTCGCCGGCCATGCCGTCGACCGCCCGCGAGATCCACCGCCGCATCGGCATGGACGGCGATCCGGCCGCGACACCGGTCCCCGCTGGCGTCGCCTGGGGCGGGTACCCCGGCGGCCTGCCGGTGGAGAAGGGTGCACCGTTGTTCCCCCGGTTGTCGACGCCATGAGGGAGCGGGGTGACGTCGACGCCGTCGTCGCCTGGGTCGACTCCCACTGCCACCTGCAGGGCGAGTACGGGGAGCAGACGGGGGAGCTCGACGGTGTGCTGGCCCGGGCCGGTGAGGCCGGTGTGACCACCATGGTGTGCGTGGGGACCGACGCCCGTACGTCCGAGGAGGCGGTCTCGCTGGCACGCGCCCTGGGCGAGCCGGGATCACCGGCGGCCGTCGACGGGATCACCGTGCGGGCCACGGTGGGGCTGCACCCGCACGAGGCCAGCGCAGGGGTCGACGGGGTGGTGGCCGTCCTCGACCGGGCCACGGCCGGGGCGGGTGGCACCGGTGCCGGTGCCGGCGCCGGCGACCTGGTCGTCGCCGTCGGCGAGTGCGGGCTCGACTACCACTACGACCACGCACCACGCGACGCGCAGCGCCAGGCGTTCGCCGCCCAGGTCGAACTGGCCGCAGGCCGGGACCTCGCCCTCGTCATCCACACCCGTGAGGCATGGGACGACACGTTCGCCATCCTGGCCGAGGTGGGCGTGCCCGGTCGTACGGTGTTCCACTGCTTCACGGGGGGGCCGGCCGAGGCGCGGCGCGCACTCGACATCGGCGCGTACGTGTCCTTCAGCGGCATCGTGACGTTCAAGAACGCCGACGACGTCCGCCAGGCGGCCCAGCTGTGCCCGCTGGACCGCATCCTGGTGGAAACGGACGCGCCGTTCCTCACCCCCGTGCCCCACCGTGGCGCGCCGAACGAGCCGTCGTTCGTGCCGCTGGTCGGGGCGGCGGTGGCGGTGGCCAAGGGGCTCCCCGTCGCCGACGTCGCTGCCGCCACGACGGCCAACGCGGCGGCCGCGTTCCGCATCTGAGGGGCGCGTCGGGGCGCTGACCAGGGGCGCAGGGGGGCGCGGCAGGGCCTCGCCCGGAGGCCGGCGGGCCTCGACGGGGGCGCTGACCACGGGTCCAGGTGGGCGCGAAAGGGGGACTGACCAGGTCGTATTCCGGCGAAGCGCAGGTCCGGCCACCACGTGATCAGAAGCACAAGGTGTTACGCCGAGTAACCCGGGGGCTGGCCACAGGGTTTGCGGCCCCCCGGGGAACCTGCCTAGCGTGAGGTCACCGGCCGGAGTGTTACTGCGGTCGTTTTGCATTCGTCACCGGGTTCATCGTGACGAGGCCGTCGCCTTGGAGGAGGCGACGTAGACAGTGTCCCCAGGGAAAGGGTTGGAGAACTGAGGACCCCAGAACATGGGAGCGCGCGGTATGTCGCCGCAGCGCTTCTCTGCGGAGCGTTGCTCGCAGCGCCGCTCCTCGGGTTGGACAGCGGTGCCGTCGCAGGTGTGGCGGCTCCGGCAACAGGGAACGGACACGGGCACCGCCACGGCGGTGCTGCGGGCTCGGCACCCTCGTGGGCGCTCACCGACGCCACGGAGTCGGCCACGTCGACGACGACTCCGGCGGCACCGGCGACGACCGAGCCTGCGCCTCCGGCGACCACCGAGCCCGCCCCGACGACCACCGAGGCGGCGCCACCCGCCACTGAAGCCCCCACGCCGACCACCGAGGCAGCACCACCGACGACGGTGGCACCCCCGCCCCCGGCGCCCGCGGAGCCGGTCGTGCAGACCACCCACCAGGTCGTCGGCCAGGCGACCTGGTACGGCGCCAGCGCAGGGACGTGCGCCAGCCCGTACCTACCGTTCGGCACCCGGCTCACCGTCACCAACGAAGCCAACGGTGCATCGACGACCTGCGTGGTCGACGACCGTGAGGCCGACACCAGCCGGGTGATCGACCTCGCGCCGGCCACGTTCGCGCAGATCGCCCCCCTGTCGGAGGGCGTGATCACCGTCACCCTGACCTGGTGAGGCGGGCCGCCGACGGGCGGCGGACCCGATGGCCGTCCGGGTGGACCCGAACCCGGAGGTGGCGCGTTCGCCACCGGCTGGGTGCAACACTGGCAGGGTGACGTACTCCCGCGTGCAGGTACTCGACCTGTTGCGATCGGGCGAGGTCCGACCGAGTCGGGCTCTCGGGCAGAATTTCGTCGCCGACGCCAACACGGTCCGCAGGATCGCCCGGCTGGCCGGCGTCGGCCCCGGCGATCGCGTGGTGGAGATCGGCGCTGGCCTCGGCTCGCTCACGCTGGCGCTGGCCGAGACCGGTGCTGAGGTGACTGCGGTCGAAGTGGACCGGCACCTGGTGCCGATACTCGGTGCCGTGTGCGAACCGGCGGGCGTGCGCGTGGTGCCGGCCGACGCCACCACGCTCGACTGGACCGACCTCCTCGGCGACGGGCAGCAGGATCGGCCCTGGACGCTGGTGGCCAACCTCCCCTACAACGTGGCCGTTCCGATCGTTGTCCGGGTGCTCGAGGAGGCGCCATCGGTGACGTCGCTGCTGGTCATGGTCCAGCGTGAGGTGGGGGAGCGCCTCGTCGCCTCGGCGGGCGACCCCGGCTACGGTGCTGTCTCGGTGAAGGTCCGCTACTGGGGGCGCGCCACGCTTGCCGGGCGCGTCCCTGCATCCGTGTTCGTGCCCCGCCCCAACGTCGAGTCCGTGCTCGTCCGGATCGAACGGCGCGCCCAGGGTGACGTGGGCGGGAAGTCGGCGGGCGTGCCCGGGTGGCCCCTCGACGCCGAACAGTACCGGCGGGTGTTCACGGTGGTCCGGGCGGGGTTCGCCCAGCGCCGCAAGATGCTCCGCCGGTCCCTCGCCGGGGTGGTCGACCCCGCGGCCTTCGAAGCTGCCGGCGTCGCCCCGACGGACCGGGCGGAGCAGCTCGACCTCGACCGGTGGTTGGCCATCGCCCTGTGGGAGCCGACCGGTGCGACACGGGGGCGGCCGGGCTGATGGAACGGATCGGCACGGTCGAGGAGCTGGTGGCACCGGCGAAGCTCACCCTGGAGCTCCGGATCACGGGGGCCCGCCCTGACGGCTACCACGAGCTGGAGGCGGAGATGGTCTCGCTCGACCTGGCCGACCGCATCTACGTGGGTCCGGGCGACGGCCTGGTCATCGAGGCGGACCTGGCGACACCTGGCGATGCCAACCCGGCACCGGTCCGGATCTCGGCCGGACCGGACAACCTGGTGGCACAGGCACTGGCGGCGGTCGATCGCCGCGCGTCGGTGCGCCTGGTCAAGCGCATCCCGGCGGGCGCCGGCCTGGGGGGCGGCTCGTCAGATGCGGCGGCGATCCTCAGATGGGCGGGTTCCGACGACCTGGGCGTGGCTGCACGGCTCGGCGCGGACGTGCCCTTCTGCCTGCGGGGCGGGCGCGCCCGGGTCACCGGCATCGGTGAGGTGCTGCACCCCCTCCCGTTCGAGCCGCGCTCGTTCGTGCTGTGCCTTCCACCGTTCGGCGTCGACACGGCCGCCGTCTACCGGGCGTGGGATCACCTCCGCCTGCGGGGGGACCGTCCGGACCCGGCGGACGGGAACGACCTCACGCACGCGGCGCTGGCGGTGGAGCCCCGGTTGGCCAGTTGGCGCGACGTTCTCGGCGAGGTGACCGGCCGCCGCCCGCGCCTCGCCGGCAGCGGATCGACATGGTTCGTCGACGGCCGCCTGGACGAGGTCGGGCTGTCCGGCCGTACCGTGCTGGCGCTCGGACGCCAGCGAGCGGCACTGGTCGAGGTGTCGACCATCCCGCCGCAGCCGGTGACCAGCTCGATGGTGCCGGCCACGACCGACCGGGCGTGACGGCCTGACCGTCGCTGGCGGAAGAGGCGTGCCGGGCCCGCCGCGTGTGCCCGCGACGAACCAGGACGGACGTGGGTGGGGGTGTGACCCCGGTGGCACATGGTGCCTCCGGGCGGAGCCGGTCCGGCTACTTGCCCGCCCTGCGCTGCCAGCGCGTGGCCTTCAGCATCTTCTTGTGCTTCTTCTTCCGCATGCGCTTGCGGCGCTTCTTGATGAGGGATCCCATGGCGGAGGGCAGGCTAGCCGACAGGGGCGGTCCGACGCCATGCGGGGAGGCCGGGCCGGTCGTGTCGTCGGGGTGCGTCCCTGCCTCGGGCCCGTTCAGCCCCGGTCTTCGGGATCGACCTCGGCGTGCTGGTCGGCCGCCCGCCCACCGGAGCGACCCGTGCCCTTCCGGGTCGCATCGGCATCGGGCGGCGGGAACCGCAAGCGGAACACGGCGCCACCGCCCTCGGCGTTCCCGGCGGTGACCGTCGCCCCTTCGTCCTCGGCGACCTGGGCCACGATGGCGAGCCCGAGACCCGATCCGGGCTTCCCTCTCGCAGCCGGGGAGCGGTAGAAGCGGTCGAAGAGGTGGGGGAGGTCCGAGGGATCGATCCCCGGCCCGTGATCCCGGACCTCGACCACCCCGGCCCGGCACGTCACGTCGACCACCCCACCGTCGGGGCTCCACTTGAGGGCGTTGTCCAGGAGGTTCCCGATGGCCCGCCCGATGCGGACCCGGTCGCCGGTCACCCACGTCGGCTCGACGAGGGATCGGAATTCGACCCCCCGGCTGCGGCCGTGGGTGGTGGCCGTCGTGACCGCCTCGGTCACCACCCAGTCGAGGCGGACCGAGCCGAGGGCACGGTCGGGCCGCTCACCCCGGGCCAGCTCGACCAGGTCGGCCACCAGGGTGGTCAGCTCGTCGAGCTGGGTGAGGACGTCGCCGATGAGCACCTGGCGCTCCTCTGGTTCGAGCTCGTCCAGGCGCCGGGCCACCTCCATGTTGGTGCGCAGGCTGGTGAGCGGGGTGCGCAACTCGTGGCCGGCGTCCACCACCAGTTGGCGTTGCGCTTCGCGGGACCGGTCGACCGCCTCGAGCAGCCGGTTGAACGCTCGCCGCAGGCGTCCGAGCTCGTCACGCCCGCCGGGATCCAGTCGCTGGGACACATCGATCGTCTCTGCCAGCTCCTCGATCGACCCGGTCAGGGCATTGAGGGGCACGAACGCCGTGCGCCCCACCAGCAGGCCGAGGACGACGGCCAGCGCGATCCCGGCGGCGGCGATCAGGCCCAGGTCGACGAGGAGGTTGCGGAGCTCGTGGTCGACCGCGGTGAGCGGGGAGGTGAGGACGAGGGCGCCACCGGCCGGCAACGCGAGGATGGTGTCGCCCACGCGGTACTCGAACCCGGTGGGTAGCGGCGTGACCAGCTCGCGTGCGTCGACGCCGGAGACGGTGATGTCGGCGGAGAACCCCGGCACCGAACCCGCCCCGCCGGCCACGGCCTTGGTGGCGGGGGAGATGGGGACGAGGCCCGGGTAGGACGGGGTGCCGCTGGCGTCGACGACGACGACGCAGATGGTGGGGCCGCAGCCCTCGGGGATGGCCGGGACGGTCTGGCGGCTGGTCAGGACCTGGGCGTCCTGGGCCAGCGCGTCGTCGATGGAGCCGATGAGGGAGTCGCGGGCGACCACGTAGGCGGCCAGCGACGCCAGGACGACGGCCACCACCACCGCGGTGGCGGCGGCCAGGACGATCCGGACCCGGAAGGTCATGGTCGCGAGCCGGCGGCGTGGCAGGCGGTCGCCGTCACGGCTCGCGCAGCACGTACCCGACGCCCCGGGCCGTGTGGATCAACCGAGGTTCCCCCTCTGCCTCGGTCTTGCGTCGGAGGTAGCCGATGTAGACGGCCAGGGAGTTGGTTCCCGAGTCGAACGTGTAGCCCCAGACGCGATCGAGGATCGTCTCGCGGGTGAGGACCTGGCGGGGGTGGCGGAGCAGGAGCTCGAGCAGGTCGAATTCGATCCGGGTGAGGGGGAACGACCGTTCGCCACGGTGGCCCTCCCGGGTGGCGGGGTCGAGCTCGAGGTCGGCGAACGACAACCGACCGGGAGCGTCGTCCGGGCGCCGCCGCAGCAGGGCCCGCAACCGGGCTAGCAGCTCGGCCAGGGCGAACGGCTTGACCAGGTAGTCGTCTGCGCCAGCGTCGAGCCCTTCGACACGGTCGCCGACGGCGTCGCGGGCGGTCAGCATGAGGATGGGCGTGTCGTCACCGGCCGACCGCAGCCGCCGGCACACCTCGATGCCGTCCAGCGTCGGCAGCTGGAGGTCGAGGATGACCGCGTCGGGCCTGTCGGACGTCACCACCTGGAGTGCGGGCGGACCGTCCGCCACCACGGCGACGGTGTAGCCCTCGAGCCGCAGGGCCCGGCTGAGCGACGCGCTCACGGCCGGGTCGTCGTCGACCACCAGGACGTTCATGCTGCCTCCGGGCAGGGAGCCGGTGCCATCGGGGCGAAGCCTAGGCGTCTAGCCTGGTGCGGACGCGACAGGTGGGGCTCTCGGATCGTCCGGACCCTCGGCGGGTGCCGCGATCCCTTCCGGGGTAGTTCAATTGGCAGAACGCCGGCCTTTGGAGCCGGATGTTGGAGGTTCGAGCCCTCCCCCCGGAGCTCGCCGGCATGCGCTGCCCGTTCCTCATCCCCTGGGCCTACCGGCAGCGGCGTCCAGCGGCCAACCACTGCCGTCCGGCTGGGTTGGGGACGGCGCTGCACGGCCAGCCCGATGCCGGCCTGCCCCGGTCGTTCGATCTGCCCGCCTGGCGGACACCAGCATCTCGGCCGCCAGTGCGGCGGCCGCCGGCAGGGTCACGATGAGGGGGAGGGTGTAGCGCCACTCGAACAGGGCGGTGGAGACGGCGAAGAAGATCACGGAGATCCCGAACAGCGAGAGGAGGACCAGTTCGCCGGCTGTCCCCGAGGCCCGCGACCGGCGCTGCCACAGGGCGGCGACGATCATCACCAGTGCCAGGCCGTACACGGGGCCGGGCACCCAGAACACGACCTGGTACGCCTCCATGACGGCCACCAACGTGTGATCGGGGTGCGCCGCCGCACCGCCGAACCTGGCCACCGTCGAGGCCACCGGCAGGCCATAGGAGGTCTGGGTGAGGGTGTCGCTGAAGCGCCATGGCTGGGTGCCGGCGCCCCCGATGTCCGACCGGGTGGGGTTGAGGGCATACGAGAGGTGGGCGACCTCGGTCGCCGCGTAGTCCAGAGGCTGGTGCTCGAGGATGCGCAGGTCGAACGACTCGAGGATGGCGGGGGCGGCAGCGGGGTGGGCCGTCATCAGCTCCTTGGCCGGCGACTTCGGGCTGGACAGGTACCAGTTGGGGTCCGGTCGCCGGGAGGGTGGTGTGTGGATGCACAGCGAACGCTCGTCGGGGGGGACGGTGATCCCCTGGCAGGTGGCGAACGACGATTCCCGGGCGTAGAGATAGAGGCCGGCGAAGGTACTGGTGGTGAAGTGGCCGTTCACGACGTCGTACCAGCTGGCATAGCTGACCACGGAGATGCAGACGATGGCGATCATCGTGGCGATCCGGCGCAGCAGGACACGCCGCGCCGCCAGGAACGCGGCGGCGGGGACCACCAGGAGCGCGGTGTCGAACCGGGTGGTGGCGCCGGCGGCGAGCAGTAGTGCCGCCGCCGCACATCGCCACGCCGACGGCGGGCGTGCTGCCCGGTCGGGCCCACGCCACACCAGGACGGAGAAGGCGGCGACGAGGAGCGCGTTCGAGAGGGGATCGGACAGGATGTACTGCTCGGTCATGATGATGTACGAGTCGAGGAGCGCGGGGGCCGTCCCGATCGCGGCCAGCCACGGCCGGACCCCCAGGCGAAGCAGCGTGGCGTAGAGGAGGATCCCGGTCCCCAGGCCGAGCAGGTGGTTGAGGACCGCGTAGATGCCGATGTTGTGGACCCAGCCGAAAGCGGCGACGAAGAACGGGTAGCCGAGCGGGTGCCAGGCCTCCGGGTGCAGGACCCGGGACTGTTGCAGGTAGTTGATGGAGTCCGGGTAGAGGAGGCTCGAGCCGTAGGCGAACCACGTCACCACCCGGGCGATGACGGCGATGGCCAGTACTGCGGCGAAGACCCGGTGGGTGCGGAGCCACGGGTAGGGGGGCAGCGCCGACTCGACACCCTGGTGGCGTTGTGGGCGGGCGTCCCATGTCCCCGGTCCCGTCATGGGCACGCCGGCCGGGCTGTCGGCGTTGCGGTCCCGCCTTCCGCACGGGCCCCGGCATGGGCGCCTGCCATCACCGGCTTCCTCCGGTCACGTGGGGCACCGTCCCATGCTGCCACGTGGCGCCGGCTGGGTTGGCCCGGCACCGGATGGCACGGGATCGGTGGCGACTCAGCGATCGGCGTACCGTGCCCGGCTGCGCATCCGGCCCCGAATGGCCTGGTCGAGGACGACCTTGCGGAGCCGGACGGCCGACGGCGTCACCTCGACGCACTCGTCCTCGGCGATGAACTCGAGGGCCTGCTCCAGGGAGAGCACCGTCGGCGGGGTGAGGCGCTCCAGCTCCTCGGCGGTAGACGAGCGAATGTTGGTGAGCTTCTTCTCCTTGGTGGGATTGACGTCCATCTCGTCGGCGCGGGCGTTCTCGCCCACCACCATGCCTTCGTAGACGTCGGTCCCCGGGCCGACCAGCAGCATGCCCCGCTCCTGGAGGCTCATCAGGGAGTAGGTGGTCGTCACCCCCCGGCGGTCGGCGACCATCGAGCCGTTGCGGCGGGTCTTCAGCTCCCCGTGCCAGGGCTCCCAGCCGTCGAAGACGTGGTGGAGCATGCCGGTGCCGCGTGTCTCGGTCATGAACTCGGTGCGGAACCCGACCAGGCCGCGGGCGGGAACCCGGTAGTCCATCCGCACCCAGCCGGTGCCGTGGTTGACCATCTCCACCAGCGACCCCTTGCGCAGGGCCATCAGCTGGGTGACGACGCCCAGGTACTCGTCGGGCACGTCGATGGCCACCCGCTCCATCGGCTCGTGGAGGCGGCCGTCGATCTCCCGCGTGACCACCTGGGGCTTGCCCACCGTGAGCTCGAACCCCTCACGCCGCATGGTCTCCACCAGCACGGCCAGCTGGAGCTCGCCCCGCCCCTGGACCTCCCAGGCGTCGGGCCGGTCCGTGGGCTGGACCCGCAGCGAGACGTTCCCGACCAGCTCGGACTCGAGGCGGGCCAGGACCTGGCGGGCGGTGAGCTTGGAGCCGTCCTGGCCGGCCAGGGGCGAGGTGTTGATGCCGATGGTCATGGCGAGGGACGGCTCGTCGACGGTGATGGCGGGCAGGGGCCGGGGGTCGTCGGGATCGGCGAGGGTCTCGCCGATGGTGATGTCGGACATGCCCGCCACAGCGGCGATCTCGCCCGGGCCGGCCTCGTCCGCCTCCACCCGGTCGAGGGCGTCGGTGACGTAGAGCTCGGTGATCTTGGTCCGCTCCACCGTGCCGTCCAGCTGGCACCAGGCCACCGTCGACCCCTTGCGCAAAGTGCCCTGGTGGACCCGGCAGATGGCCAGCCTGCCGACATAGGGCGAGGCGTCCAGGTTGGCCACCAGCGCCTGGAGGGGGGCGTCGGGGTCGAAGGTGGGGGGCGGGATGTGGGCGAGGATGGCCGAGAACAGCGGCTCCAGGTCGGTCCCCTCCACCCCCGGTTCGGTCGCCGCCCAGCCGGCACGGGCGTTGGCGTAGAGGATGGGGAAGTCGATCTGGTGCTCGTCCGCGTCGAGGTCGAGGAACAGCTCCTCCACCTCGGAGACCACCTCCGCGATCCGGGCGTCGGGCCGGTCGACCTTGTTCACGACCAGGACCACGGGAAGGCGGGCCCGGAGGGCCTTGCGCAGGACGAACCGGGTCTGGGGGAGTGGGCCCTCGGACGCGTCGACCAGGAGGAGGACGCCGTCCACCATGGTGAGGCCCCGCTCCACCTCCCCGCCGAAGTCGGCGTGGCCCGGGGTGTCGACGATGTTGAGCTTCACCCCGCCGTGGACCACCGCCGTGTTCTTGGCCAGGATGGTGATGCCCTTCTCACGCTCCAGGTCGCCGGAGTCGAGGACCCGTTCGGCCACGGTCTCATTGGCCCGGAACGCGCCCGACTGCCACAGCATGGCGTCGACCAGGGTCGTCTTGCCGTGGTCGACGTGGGCGACGATGGCCACGTTTCGGATGTCGTCGCGGGTTGCCATGGGGTGGCCACCTTATCGGGGTCGGCGCTCGCCGCCGGCGAAGTGGCCATGGCCCCTGCGCCAGACGGAGGCTCGAGCCCTGGCGCGACCGCGGTCAGCCGTAGTTCGGCAGCGCCGACGCCGGGCTGTTGACCGCCGTCGCGCAGTACGAGGTGGACGCGCCCGACGTGCTGCCGTATGGCGCCGGCATGGACGGGCAGCCCCCCGTGTTCGGTTCGACGGTGGCCGCCGCCGACGACCCCAGCTGCCACGACGGCATCGATGGCACCAGGTAGCTCGGAGGGGACACGTAGTCGAGCAGCGGGTCCCACGTGTAGTGCTTGGTGTACCCACTGGCGCCGATCAGGCCGACCGGGCCTCGGGCGTACTGCTGGATCGAGCCGTAGACGATCAGGTGCCCCTCCTGGCTGCCTTGGGTGTAGTTGTTGACCACGAAGGACTGGTTCAGGGCGAGGACGGCGGCGTCGATGGTCAGGTTGCCCGAGCTGTCGGACGGGTCGCACAGGGGTCCGGGTGTCGTGCAGTGGCCCAGGGGGTTGCCCGAGTGGTCGACCGGATGGTTGACCTCCGCGTAGTTGTTGGCGATCAGCCCGAGGGCGTCGTTCGTGCCGTTCTTGTTGTAGCCGCAGTAGCTCTCCGACGCCGTCCCTGCGGTGGTGGAGCCGTACCCGGTGGTCCACGTGCAGTCGTTGTAGGTCACGTTGCCGTCGATGATGAGGTTGTTGGCCGTGCCGATCGTCAGCTGACCCGACAGGTTCCCGTGGACGAAGGCGTCACCCTCGGTGTCGGGCGTGGCCGTCTCGCCGTAGTAGCAGCCCGAGCAACCACCGGCAGCGACCTGCGAGTCGGGCCCGTAGGTCTTGGTGGGCGTGCCCAGCTTGGTGGTGCCGACCTTGCCGGTGGACTTTCCATAGTTGGAGTCGCCGCTGTAGATGGCGCTGAACGTGGCACCAGTGGTCGACGGGGCGGTGAAGGTGCAGGTCGCCTGATAGGCGGCGTAGCCGTTCACGTTCGGAGCCTGGGTCAGGGACTGGGCCGAGCAGCCGCTGATGGTCGACGTCTGGGGGGTCAGCGTGCAGGTCCACACCCGGCCTCGTCCCCTTATCCATTTGTAGTAGCACGTCTGGACCATCTGGGTCTCCGTGAACTTCATGGTGCCGCCGCCGTCACCCGGGTACTCGGTGGCTGTCAGCGTCATCGACGCGCTGGTTGTGTACGGCGACGGAGACTGGGTCACGTTCGTGTACGTGGTCGAGTACGGGGCGTCGAAGGGATTGGCCCACGCGACCGACTGCGACGACGTCGCGTTCTGGACGAAGACGACACCGTTGGAGGGCAGCGGAGCGGTGCCGTCGTTCGGGCACTGGTTCAGGTTGGTCGAGATGTTGGCCGTGTCCCACGTGTAGGTGTTGCTGCCCGACGTCACCGACTTCTCGGTGGTCTCGGGGCTGGAGACGGTCATGGTGCCGTGCCCGCTGGCGTCCACGCCCAGGGTGATCTGGGTGGGCCCGGTGTAGAGGCAGCCGTTCTGGGCGGCGATGGTGGCGAGCTGGCTGTCGTCTTTCGGCGGCTGCTCGATGGCGTGGCCGTACGAGCTGGTGCTGGCGTCGTACGCGCCGACCCACCCGTTGGACGTGTTCGCCACCTGGCTGCAGTTCCCGGTACCCCCGGTCATGCCATCGTTGACGTACTGGGTGACGGACGGGTTGACGTCCGCCACGAACAGGCAGTTCGGGTCGGCTGTCTGCACCGAGGTCGGTGCGCTGGACGAGCCGAACGAGGGTGTCGGGTAGACGAAGACGGAGTCGTTCGTGTACACCGGGCCGTTCAGGTAGTCCGCACCTCCGAAGTAGACGGGTGTGCAGGGCATGTTGCTATTGTCGATGTTGTAGTTGGCCTTCCAGTTGTACATGCAGCCGGTGTAGTTCCCGTTCGCGTTGTAGGACTCGAAGTTCGACCACCACACGTGGTCGAGGAACCCGTTGGAGGGCGTCACGGAGATGGTCTGGGACTCGAACGCGTAGTGGTGGGCGGCGTTGGGGTCGTAGGCGGCACCGGCGACGTCGACCGTGATGTGGTCGAGGGCTCCGTTCGACGTGTTGAACACGGGCTGGGGGTTGCCGAATGCGTAGTACTCGCTGGCGTTCGTGCCCCCGTTGGTGTTCTGGTTGGAGCCGGAGACGAGGTTCCAGCTGTCGTAGTTGAGCCCGCTGCATGTCCCCGTCCCGTTGGTGGCACTGCTGCACTGGGCCAGGCCTGGGTTGGTGTTGATCGCCGTCAGGTACGAGTTGATGCCCGCTTCGAGCGCCCGGTAGGCGTACTGCTGGACGGACTGGGTCTGGAGGAGCGGATCGTTGCTGATGGCGGTACCGACGAGCACCGCGCCCGTCGTCGTCAGCACGATCGAGACGACGAGGACGAGGATGAGCGCGGATTGCCCGCTGTCCCCCCTCTGCCGGTACGCGCGGAACGGTCCCCGCGCCCGCCCGGAGCGCCGGGCGGCGCGCCGCCTGGTCACGGTGCGCCCGGTCAGGATCGATGTCATGGCATCCATCGTGTTCACCCCACGCTGGTCGAGTACTGGAAGGGGAGCTGGGGAGACTGCGAATTCCCCTGGTTCCGGTAGACGGTGGTCAGGACCTCGGCCTCGCCGTTCGTCCCCGAGCCCTTCTGGAGGACCTTGAGGTCGATGGTGACCCGCTGGATGGCGTCGGCCGGGCAGCTGAGCGCCAGGTAGGGATACGTAGCCGACGTCGCCGTGCACGAGTTCAGGTGGGCTACGGCCGCCGTGGTCGTCGGATTCGTCTCTGCCGGAGTGGAGCCGGCGTAGGTGGGTGAGTAGGGCGTGGCGGCCAGCGGGAGCTCGTTGGCCTGCACGTCGGCCGCCGAGATCCCGGTCGTGATGTCGTTGCCGGGATCGAACAGCGTGTAGGCGAAGATCGGCTGCGTCGGGGCCTGGACGGTGTTGTTGTAGACGGTGAAGGGAGTGGTCTGGCTGGGGTCGTTCACCACCCCGAGCACGTTCTCGATGAGCTTGTAGCTGCTCGTGTAGGTGCAGTGGGACGTGCTGGTCAGGGAGAACGGGCAGGTCCGCGCCTTCGGGAGGTACTCCTTCACCTGGAAGTTGCACGGGGAGGTCGTCGAGCACGTCGTGGTCGGGGTACCCGATGCCGTGGTCTCGCCGGCGACGATCATGGCCGGACCGTAGGCGTAGCCGACGTTCGCGTAGAAGGTCAGGTTGAAGTTCCCGACACCGCAGATCTGGTCGGGCTGGCCGGAGACGGTCGGGCACGCGGTGGGGTCGGTGGTGGAGCTGACGCCGAACCCCGGGATCACGGCACCGCTCGCGTCGGCCGGACCCGGCTCGATCTCCGTCCGCACCAGCTGCTGGAGGACGGCGACCGACGGAACCAACTGGTCGTACTCCTTGTACTGCGCGTTGACCGTGTTGCCGATCGAGATGAAGCTGTTCAGGCTGAGGAAGGTCAGCGTCATCACCACGATCATGAGGCTCGAGGCGAGCAGCACCTCGATCAGCGACAGGCCGCCGTCGCCCCGCTGTTCGAACCGGGCCCGGGCCTGGCGCCACCTGGGGAGAGAGCGAAGGGTCGTCACATCACCACCACCAACGGCTGTGTCGGCGACTCGGGAACGATCGTTGTGCTGGTGACGCTGCCGGGGTTGGTGCCGACCATGATCGTCTGCGACTGCGACGTCGACCCGTTGGTCACGGTGAGGGTGTAGACGCCGAACGGAACCGCCGACCTGCTCAGCCCGTCAGGTCCTGTGGCCGGCAGCGAGTAGGTGTCGGCCGGGCAGTTCTGCCAGCTGCCGGATGACGTCGAGTTCACCGGCGGCACGTACGTCTTCGAGGCCGCGGTGAGAGAGACGGTGGCGGCGGCGACCGGTACGAAGATCCCGTTGGCGTTCTGGGTGGCGACCTCGATGGGGAGATCGCCGAGGGGCACGACGGTCGACGCCGTACCGCCCGGTGCTGCCACGTCGGAGCCGCTGGGCCCCGCACCTCCCTCGCCTGCGCAGTCGCCAGCGGCCACGGCGTAGCCGTTCGTGTACGGGTAGAGCGTATTGGGGAGCGACGTGGCGTTGCCGTTGGCCGAGGCCGTCGCGTAGCTCACCTGGGTCGACCACGTCGTGGTGGCCGTCTGGGCGACCTCCACGGGAACGTTGTTCACGTAGTTGCCGTCGAGGCCACTCGGGGTCTCGACGTTCCAGCTCCCGCCGGCACCGCCGGACGCCGCCATCACCACCGGCCCTTGGGGCGTGGCGCCGACCGCCGCACAGGTCCCACCGATACCCGACGGCTCACACGACACGCCGTAGACGTACTCGAGCTGGTTCGAGCTGGTGGCGGAGACGGCAGCATTCCACGACCAGCCACCGCTCGTCAGGGAGCCGAGGAGCACCTCGCCCGGGTCGGAGATGGCGGCGGACGACGTGGCCCCCAGGGCGCAGTCGGCCAGGTCGGATCCCGACGGTTGTCCGCACGCCACCGACGTCACCGACGCGATCCCCGAGAGGGTGGCATCGGACCACGTGTCCCCGCCCGATGCCACCTGGCCCTCCATGACCCATGGTGTCCCGCCGTTGGTACCGACGGTCACGCAGTAGGACCCCGAGCACGAGATGCTCGTGACCACGGCGGAGCCGCTGACGGCCGTGGCCGGGAGGGGGTCGTTGGACCACCCGCTTGCCCCAGAGTCGGCGATGGACGCCGACAGCACCACGGCGTCGGCTGCGCTGTTCGTGTCGCCCGCCCCGAGGGCGATGCACTCCGAGGACGACGGGCAGGTCACCTGCCCCAGCGAGACCAGTCCCGGCGGGATGTCGTCGGCGGTGAACGTGGGCGCCCACGTCGGGTTACCGGCGACGTTCCCGGGATCACCTGACATGCGGAGGATCCCCGGGGAGGAGGGGTTGGTGCCGACGATGCCCTGACCGGCGAGCTCGCAGATGTCCGATGCGGGACACGCGATCGAGGTCAACTGGGTGAAGGTGATGTTGGGGGCGGTGACCGTGATCCACGTGTCACCCGACGTCGAAGAAATTGCGCCGGCCAGGAGCACGGGGTTGCCGCTGGCGTCCGTTCCGATCGCGTAGCACCCGTCGGACTTCGGGCACACGATCTGGGTGATGTCGGCCACCCCGGGGGGCAGCGTGTCGGTGCCCGCCGACGAGGGCGACCCCCCGCTCCCGGTCGAGAGGATCACCCCCGCGTTCCCCGGCCCGTAGCCGCCGCCCAGGCAGACGGATCCGTTCGTGGTGCAGGCGACCGTCTGGATCCGCGTCGCCTTGGACGTCGTCGTGGTCGACCACGCCGACGAGCTGCCTCCCCACGAGATGGCCGCTCCCGAGTTCGTCGAACCGGTGGTCACGCACGTCGTGCCGCCCGCACCCGTGCAGGTGACGCCGTCCCCGACGGCGGTGGAGGACGCATAGGTCAGGTTCGCATCGGTACCTTCGTCGAACGTCAGCTGGACGGGCTGCTCCTGGGTCACGGTGATCGTGTACGGCGTGCTGGTGTAGCTCCTGACGCCCCCGGTGCTCGGGAACCCAGGGGTGACGAACGGTGGTGTGCCCGAGTAGTTGGTGAACGTCTTCGGCGTTCCCGCGGTCGGCTGCGCGATGCCCACCGTGTACGTGCCCGGAGGCACCTGGTCGAAGGCACATCCGTTGGAGTCCGGGTAGAGCACCGTCTTGGCTTTCGTGCTCGTATTGGTCACCCTGACCGGGATCGACTCGACGCGGGCCGAGGACGAGTTCCCCGAGACGTCGGCCTGGGTGCTGTTCACGATCTGGATGGCGATGAACCCGTCGACCTGGACGCCCGGCTGGGGGTACTCGAGGTTGGTCGTGTCGTTCACTGCGAAGCGCCCCCGGTCCCAGGACACCTGTACCTGCAGGACGATGACGGAAGGGTGGTTGGGCGACGGCGGCTCACCTGCCGAGCAGAGGTCGGACTGGCCCGTGCCGTTGTTGACCGACTGCTCGGTGTAGGTCGAGGTCACCGTGAAGGTGGTTCCGGCGATGGTGGGGTGCGCCGACGCCTGACCGGCGGGATCCACCGGTGTTTCGGGTGTGGCCGTGACCACGCTGTTCCCGATCACAGGCGGTGTCGAATTCGAGAGGATCTCCACCCATTGCTCCGCCAGCTGCAATGCCGCCAGCCGCTGGCGCGCCTGGGTCGCCTGACCCACCGTCGCGTCGAGCAGGTAGCCGATGGGCAGGATGACGATCAACAGGATGGTGAGGGCGACCATGACCTCCATGAGCGAGATGCCCTCGTCGCCCCGGGCCCTGCGGGCCTCGCGCTGGCATGCCAGGCAGCGGAGCTCGTGGTACGAGGGACGGCGTGCGCGACCTGAGCTCGAACAGCGCCCTCGACGCACGGATCCCCCTCCCGGTATGACGGTCGACCTTCTGGTGGTACGCATGGTTCGGCGTCAGGGTACGCCCATCACTGTGCGTGGCCAATAGGTGATTCCCCGTGTAGGGGTAGTCGGCGAATTGGCCGGTGCCGTCCGCGGTCGCTGCAGGGAGTGGTGCCGGCCCCGGATCCCGGCACGGGCGCCGTCCATGTGGGAAGAATGGGCCCCATGACGCGAGATCTGACCGCCGTGGTCCTTGCCGCCGGGGAGGGGACGCGGATGCGCTCGGCCCGCCCCAAGCCGCTGCATCGGCTGTGCGGCCGCCCCATGATCCTCCACGTGCTCGACGCGCTCGCCGGCCTGCCCGTCTCGAGGGTCGTGGTCGTCGTCGGCCACCGGGCCGACTGGGTGACGAAGACGCTCGTGGAGCACGCCCCCGCCGGCCTGGCCATCGAGTTCGTCGAGCAGCCGGAGCAGCGGGGCACGGGGGACGCCATGGCGGTGGCGCTCACCGGCCTGCCCGAGGATGACGGCGACGGTGACGGCGACGTGGTGGTGCTGCCGGGGGACACCCCGCTCCTCCGTCCGGCCACCCTCGCCGCGCTGGTGCGCCGCCACCGCTCCTCGGACGCGGCCGCCACCCTCCTCACCGCCGTGCTCGACGATCCCACCGGGTACGGGCGGGTGGTGCGCGGCCGGGACGACGCCGTGGCCCGGGTGGTGGAGCACGGGGACGCCACCGACGAGGAACGCGACGTGCACGAGGTGAACACGTCGATCTACTGCTTCCGCCGCAGCGTCGTGGCACCGGCGCTGCGGCGCATCAGCCCGGCGAACGCCCAGGGCGAGTACTACCTGACCGATGCCATCGGGGTCCTCTACCAGGCCGGGCACCGGGTCGTGTCGCTGGTGGTCGACGACACCATGGAGGTGGCCGGCGTCAACGACCGCGCCCAGCTGGCCGTGGCCGAGGCGGAGCTGCGGGACCGCATCAACGAGCGGTGGATGCGCCGGGGCGTGACCATGTGGGACCCGGAGCGGACCTACATCGACGCCGAGGTGGAGCTGGAGGCCGACGTGGTCCTCCTCCCCGGGGTGATCCTCCAGGGCCGTTGCACGGTCGCCGCACACGCCGAGATCGGACCCGACTGCCACCTCGTCGACACCACGGTGGGCGAGGGAGCCCGCCTCTCGCACACCGTCGCCCGCCACGCCGAGATCGGAGCGGAGGCGCGGGTCGGGCCGTTCGCGGTGCTGGAGGAGGGCTCGACCGTCATGGCGGGGGTGGTCGTGCCGCCGGGATCAGGGTTCTCGTCCGGAGGCTGACGGTCCGGGCTCTGCCGGCCCTGTCGGTCCTGTCGCCTGTCCGCAGCCGGCCCTGTGGCCGGCCCTGTGGCCACGGACGCCGGTGCGTCGCCGCGGTAGCGTTGCCGGCATGGAATTCACTCCCCGCCGTCGCCTTGCGCTCGTCTCCGGGCGGTCGCACCCCGAACTGGCCAGGGAGATCGCCGACAAGCTCGGCGTCGAGCTGGGTGAGGCGAACCTCCGGGAGTTCGCCAACGGCGAGATCCACTGCCGCTACGGGAGCTCCATCCGCGGCAGCGACGTCTTCATCGTCCAGACCCACTGCGGACCGGTGAACGACTCGCTGATGGAGCACCTCATCATGATCGACGCTGCCAAGCGGGCCTCGGCCAAGCGGATCACGGCGGTCTGCCCCTACTACGGCTACTCCCGCCAGGACCGCAAGGCCACCGGCCGTGAGCCCATCACGGCCAAGCTGGTGGCCGACATGCTCTCGGTCGCCGGGGCCGACCGGGTGGTGAGCGTCGACCTGCATTCGGGCCAGATCCAGGGGTTCTTCGACGTGCCGTTCGACCACCTCACGGCCGCCCCCGTGCTGGTCGACTATCTCCGCAGGCAGGACGTGCCCGACCTGGTGGTGGTGGCGCCTGACGCCGGGCGCGTCAAGGTGGCCGAGCGCTTCAGCCAGCACCTGTCGGCCGACCTGGCCCTCGTGCACAAGACGAGGCCGCGGGGCAAGGTCAACGCCGTCGAGGCCCGCGAGGTGGTGGGTGACGTCGAGGGGCGCACGTGCGTCCTCATCGACGACATGATCGACACGGCCGGCACCATCGTGGCTGCGGCCGAGCTGCTGGCCGACCGGGGCGCGGCGGAGGTGTGGTGCATGGCCACCCACGCCGTCCTGTCCGACCCGGCCGTCGACCGCCTGAAGAACTCGGCGCTGACCAAGGTGGTGGTGACCAACACGCTGCCCATCCCTCCCGAGCGCCACTTCGACAAGCTGGAGATCCTCTCGGTGGCCGAGCTCATCTCCGATGCCATCGACGCCGTGTTCGAGGACACGTCGGTGTCGGAGATCTTCGGGGGCGAGAACCTGGCCTGAGCGGACGTGCGGAGGTTCCCTGCCACCGTGCGCGTGCTCTATCCCGGGGCGGTCGGTGCCCCGGACCAGGGCCCGCACGGCCCACGGGTGGACCGGTTGACCCTGGAGGGGTCGTTCACGCCGACGCCGAGATCCCGACGGAGCCGAACCCGTTGATGATGTCGATCAGCGCTGTTCCGGAGGCCGACGCGGTGATCACCGTCATCAACTTGGTTCCGGCCGGTACGGGGATGCTGAGGCCCGTGACGATGCCGTTGGAAACGGTGCCGGGGGAGACGATGCCGGTCAGCGGCGGCACGAGGACCACGACCGCACCCGGTACCGGGTCGAAGGTGTTGCTAAAGGCGGGGCTTTCGTACAGCTGAGCCGTGAGTGTGACCGTGGTCCCGACGAGGGCCAGGGGCGTGGTGGTGGAGAAGTAGGCGGTCATCGACGTGATCGTCTCGTTCTGCGGGACGCTCTGGGGTATGTAGCCGCCGGTCGACGTCACGTCGATCGTCGGTCCGAACGGAACCTGGACGGCGTCGCTGTTGAGCGAACCGTCCAGGGGGAGAAGCGCGCCGTTCGAGGGGAGTCCCCCGGATGCTGTCGAGACCGAGATCGTGCTGCTCGATTCGTAGGTCAGTGCGGTGCCCGCTGGTCCCGCTGGTCCCGCTGGGCCCGCTGGTCCCTGTGGGCCGGTCCCACCTGTCGCACCCGCTGGTCCCGCTGGTCCCTGTGGGCCGGTCCCACCCGTCGCACCCGCTGGTCCCGCTGGTCCCGTGGCGCCGATCAGGTCAGTACCCGAACTCGGCCAGGTGCCGTTGGCCTTGGGGCCGTAGAGCACGGTGGAGGTGGTGTCGAGGTAGAAGTCACCGTCGTTGCCGACGGTCGAAGTGGGCTGGCCGGCGCCGCTGTCGAGCTGCCTCGTGGCGACGGCGGCCGGGACGGCTGAGGCCATGCCGACGATGGGGGCGTTGGGCGACCTTCCGCCCAGAGAGCCGTGGAAGACGGCGTCGCCGAAGGCGAACACGCCACCGTCCCTGGCGACGAGCCAGTAGCCATGGTCGTCTGCCGTGGGGACGATTCCGGTGATCGGCGCGTTGAGCGGCTTGCCGGCCATCGACCCGTAGTTCTGGGCGGTGCCGAAGGTGAAGACGTTGCCGTCCGAGGTGACGAGCCAGTACCCCGTTCCGGTCGTGGTGGCGGCAACGCGGGTGGCCGAGTCCAACTGGGCCGAGAGGCGGACCGTGGGGCTGCGGGGGACCGAGCTCTGCCCGATGGTCACACCGGCGCCCATCAGGAGCAGTGCGACGATGGCCGCGGCGGCACCGCGACGGAAGCGTGTGGTCATGACTCTCCTCGGGGGCTTCGGTCCGTCGGGGCGGAACCCTAGTCCTGATACTCCGGTGGGCCCGGTGACCCGTTCATGGGCGTCCACTCCCAGGCGTTGGCCGGTCCCCCGCCCGCTCGTCTAGACTCTTCCGGCCTGAAGGTTCAGGTGGTCGCGCGCCAGCGTCGGCTGCCCGTACCGATCGGGACGTTCGGCCAGGATTCCCCGGTCGGGCTCCGGTCCTGCACCACGCACGCCCGGCGTCCGCCCGCACGTCCTGCGCTCACGTCCCGTTGCACACGTCCCACCAGCGGGACCGGAGGCCATCCGGCACCCGTGACCGCCGACACTGCCCGAGGAGCACGCCATGCCCGAGATCACGCTCGTCGCCGAGTCCGGCCGCGAACCAGGGTCGAGTTCGTCGCGCCGCCTGCGGGCGTCGGGGCGGATCCCCGGGGTCGTCTACGGACATGGCACCGACCCCATCCCCGTGTCGGTGGTCGCCCGGGAGTTCCGCCAGGCCGTCTCGGGCGACGCCGGTCTCAACACGCTGCTCGACCTCGAGATCGACGGCGCACGCCACCTCACCCTGGCCCGTGACGTCCAGCGCCACCCGGTGCGCGGCGTCGTCACCCACATCGACTTCCTCATCGTCCGGCGTGACGAGGTCATCGCCGCCGACGTGCCGGTGAACCTGGTGGGTGACCCCATCGAGGTGAACCACGGGGACGGCATCGTCGACCAGCAGCTCTTCACTCTGGCCGTGAAGGCCAAGCCGGCCGACATCCCCACCGTCATCGATCTGGACATCTCCGGCCTCGAGATCGGGTCGTCGATCAAGGTGGCCGACATCTCCCTGCCCCGCGGCGTCGAGTCGGACACCGATGCCGAGACGGTCGTCGTCCTCGGGCTGCCGCCTCGGGTCCAGGCGGCCGCCGGTGAGGGCGGCGAGGGCGAGGGCGAGGCCGAGGGTGGCCAGGCGGCCACCTCCGGCGAGGGATCGAGCGAGGGCTAGGCCCTGCCCCTCCGGCCCGAGCGCGACCGGACCGGCACCCCGGTCGACCTGGTCGTCATCGGCCTGGGCAATCCTGGCGCCGAGTTCGATGGCACCCGCCACAACGTCGGGGCGGACGTCGTCGACCTGTTGGCCGCCCGGGCCGGTGGGCGCCTGCGCGCCGAGCGGGGGCTCCACGCCCGGGCCGCCACGGTGCAGCTGGCCGGCAGCCGGGTCCTCCTGGCCGTGCCCACCACCTTCATGAACGAGTCGGGTGCGGCGGCGGCGCCCCTGGTGCGCCGGGGAGGCGGCGCACCGCTGGTCGTGGTCCACGACGAGCTCGACCTCCCCGCCGGCCGCCTCAAGGTCAAGGTCGGCGGTGGCAACGCCGGGCACAACGGGCTGCGGTCGATCGACCGTGCGCTGCGGACGCGGGACTACACCCGGGTGCGGATCGGCATCGGCAAGCCGCCCGGGCGCCTGCACGGTGCCGACTACGTGCTGTCGCGCCCGGGGGCCCGGGAGCGGGAGCTCCTGGCCGTCACCCTCGAGCAGGCGGCCGACGCCGTCGAGGTGCTCGTCTCCGAGGGCGTCGACGCCGCCATGCAGCGCTTCAACACCGCGCCAACCGAGTAGGGGTGGCCGGGCCAGGACCGTACCGGGCGCCGGTACCCTGAGACGGTGAGCCTGCGCGACCTGCCCGCACTGCTGCGCGCCGAGCCGGCCATGGTGCGCCTGATGGGCGGCGGCCCCGTCACCCTGTCGGTGGGCACCCAGGCCCAGGCGGTGACACTGGCGGCCATGCTCCGGCTCGGGAGCCGCCGTCCGGTCCTGGTCGTCGTCCCCACCGGAACGGCGGCCGAGCACCTGGCCCGGGACCTGGGGACGTTCCTGGCCGAGCCGGTGGACGTCTTCCCCGCGTGGGAGACCCTGCCGTTCGAACGCATCAGCCCCGATGTGGGGACGATGGGCCAGCGGCTGCGGGCCCTCTGGCGGCTGTCCGGGGGTGCCAGACACGCCGGACACGCCGGCGGCGGCGACGGCCCGGAGGGGGGTGGGCCCATCCTGGTGGCGCCGGTCAAGGCGGTGCTCCAGCGCCTCGGCCCGTGGCAGTCGGCCGCCCGGCCGGTGACGGTCTCGGTGGGGGACCGGGTGGCGCTGGACGACCTGGTGCGGACCCTGGTCGAGGCCGGCTACCGCCGCGAGGCACAGGTGGAGCACCGGGGTGAGCTGGCCGTGCGGGGCGGGATCGTCGACGTCTTCCCCTCCACCGACGACGAGCCGGTGCGCATCGACCTGTGGGGTGACGAGGTCGACCGGGTGACGACGTTCGACATCGGCTCCCAGCGCTCGACCGAGTCAATCGGCGCGGCCACCGTCTTCGGCTGCCGTGAGCTGGTGGCCGGCGAGGAGGTGCGGGCCCGTGCCGCCGCGCTGGTCGGCGCCGCCCCCTGGGGACGCCACCAGTGGGAGCAGCTGGCCGACGGCACCACCTTCGACGGGATGGAGTCATGGCTCCCGTGGGTGACGGGCACGGAGGAGCTGGTCACCGACCTCCTTCCCGACGGCGCCGTGGTGGTGATCGTCGAGCCCCGGCGGGTGCGGGATCGGGCCACCGAGCTCCTGGAGGAGGAGGCGGCCCTGGCCGACTCCCTGGCCGCCACCTGGGGGGCGGACCTGGGTGAGCGCCCCCCCCGCCTGCACCTCCCCTACGAGCGGATGCTGGCCCGCACGGGGGCAGCGGTGGTGTCGGTGGTGCCGCCGACCGACGTCGTCACGGCCGGGGGCACGGGCGCCGCCGGCGGCACGGACACGGTGGCCAGCGAGGGCACGGGCGCGGTGGCTGCCATCGAGAGCCGGGGGTGGGAGCCGATCCTCGGTGACGGCACCCGGCTGGCCTCGCAGTGCCGCACGCTGGTCGACAGCGGGTACGTGGTCGTCCTCTCGGCGGAGACGCCCATCGGCGCCCAGCGCATCGCCGCCATCCTGGCCGAGGAGGGCATGGACGCCCCCGTCGTCGGGACCGACGATCCCACCCTGGCCACGCCCGGCGTGCGCGTGGTGGTGGCCGGCCTGGAGCGGGGCTTCGTCCTGCCCACCTCCCGCCTGGCCGTGCTGGGCGAGTCGGACCTCACCGGCCGGCGCCGTCCCCACCGGCGGGCCCGCACCCGGGCCCGACCCACCGACGGCTTCTTCGACGACCTGGCACCGGGCGGCTATGTGGTCCACCGCCAGCACGGCGTCGCCGTCTACCGGGGCATGGTGACGCGCACCATGGGCGGGGTCACCCGCGACTACCTGCTCCTCGAGTACCGGGGCGACGACAAGCTCTACCTGCCCACCGACCAGATCGAGCTCCTCACCCCCTACGCCGGGGGCGACTCGCCCACCGTCCACCGCCTGGGAGGCTCCGAGTGGCAGCGGGCCCGCTCGAAGGCCCGGGCCGCCGTCCACGAGATCGCCGAGGACCTCGTCGCCCTGTACCGCCGGCGCCTGGAGGTGCCCGGCCACGCCTTCGGCCCCGACACGCCGTGGCAGGCCGAGCTGGAGGCGTCGTTCCCCTTCGTCGAGACGGCCGACCAGCTCCAGGCCATCGCCGACGTGAAGGCGGACATGGAGCGGCCCGTCCCCATGGACCGGCTCGTCTGCGGCGACGTCGGCTTCGGCAAGACGGAGGTGGCCATCCGTGCCGCGTTCAAGGCCGTCCAGGACGGGCGCCAGGCGGCCGTCCTGGTGCCCACCACCCTGCTCGCCAGCCAGCACTACCAGACGTTCTCCGAGCGGTACGCGCCGTTCCCGGTGCGCGTCGAGCTCCTCAGCCGCTTCCTCACCGACGCCCAGGCCGCGCAGGTCCTGGCCGGCCTGGCCGACGGATCGGTCGACGTGGTCGTCGGCACCCACCGGCTCCTCGGGTCCGACGTGCGCTTCCGCCGCCTCGGGCTGCTGGTCGTCGACGAGGAGCAGCGCTTCGGGGTGGCCCACAAGGAGGCCATCAAGGCCATGACCGACGGGGTGGACGTCCTCACCCTGACAGCCAGCCCCATCCCCCGCACCCTGGAGATGGCCCTGACCGGGATCCGCGACCTGTCGATGGTCAACACGCCGCCGGCCGCCCGCCGGCCCATCCTCACCTACGTCGGCGACTACGACGAGGCCGCCGTGTCCGAGGCCATCCGGCGGGAGCTGCTGCGCGAGGGCCAGGTGTTCTTCGTCCACAACCGCGTCCAGGACATCGACGCGGTGGCTGAACGGCTACGGCGCCTGGTGCCCGAGGCGCGCGTCGCGGTGGCCCACGGCCAGATGGACGAGGGCTCCCTGGAGCAGGTGGTCATGGACTTCTGGGAGGGAGCGGCGGACGTGCTCGTGTGCACCACCATCGTCGAGTCGGGCATCGACATGCCCACCGTCAACACCCTCGTCGTCGACCGGGCCGACCGGCTCGGCCTCGGCCAGCTCCACCAGTTGCGGGGCCGGGTGGGCCGGGCCGGGCAGCGGGCCTACGCGTACCTCTTCCACCCTTCCGACCAGGTCCTCTCCGAGACGGCGACCGAGCGCCTGCGGACCATCGGCGACCACACCGAGCTCGGCTCCGGGTTCAAGATCGCCCTCCGCGACCTGCAGATCCGCGGTGCGGGCAACCTGCTGGGCCGGGACCAGTCCGGCCACGTGGCCGCCGTGGGCTACGACCTCTACGTCCAGATGGTCAGCGAGGCGGTGGCCGAGCTGAAGGGGGAGGCCCGCCCCGAACCGGTGGAGCTCTCCCTCGACCTGCCCGACGACGCCCACCTGCCGGCCGACTACGTGCCGGCCGAGGACGTCCGCCTCGAGGCCTACCGCCGCCTCACCTCGGTGCGGACCGACGACGAGGTCGACGACGTCCGGGCCGAGTGGGAGGACCGCTTCGGTCCCCTGCCGCCGCCGGCCGAGGCGCTGGTGGCGGTGGCCCGCCTGCGGGCCGAGTGCGTGCGCCTCGGGATCACCGACGTGGCCGTCACCGTGGCCCGGGGCATGGGGCGCGCTCAGGGCCGGACGGGCCCGGCCGGGGCCGCCGGCGCTGCCGCCACCGTCAAGCTGTCGCCCGTCACCCTCCCCGCCTCGGCCGAGGTCCGGCTGCGCCGCCTGGCCCCCGGCGCCACCTACCACGCCGACCTGCATCGCCTGCTGGCACCGCTGCCCGTGGCCGACGGTACGGCTTCGGCCCTGGTCGAGCTGCTGAGGGAACTGCTGCCGCCCAAGGTGCCGGAAGGGGACGGGTAGCATCCCCGCTGTGAAGCGACTCCTCCGTACTGCCGCCGCGCTCTGCGGCGCCCTCGTCGTCGGCTCGTCCCTGACCGCCTGCACCGTCAGCCCCCCGGCGGCACGGGTGAACGGCGAGACCGTCCCCATGTCGATGGTGAATTCGGTGCTCCACTCGCTGACGGCCACCCAGGCGGGGGTCTGCTTCCTCACCGTCGGTGCCCAGGGCCAGGTCCCGAACGTGGTCGGCGCCGGCGGCTCCGGCACCTACGACACCACCTTCGCCGATGAGGTCGTCGACCAGATGGTGATCGATCGCCTCTACCCGCAGCTGGCGGCGGTGCGTCACCTCCGGATCACGGCGGCGGCCCAGGCCCAGGCCCGCCAGAGCCTGGCGGCGAGCCTCACGACCCAGATCGGGAACCTCGTCCAGCCGGGGCAGGCGATCCCCACGGCCTCGGCGTGCATCAGCACGGGGAAGAACCCGCAGCCGCTCACCGGCGCGCAGGTGCTCGACGCACTGCCTGCCGCGTTCAGCGCCGAGCTGGTCCGCTACAACGAGGCGCAGAACCTGCTGCTGGCCGAAGGGGCCGACCTGTCGCAACAGGCCATCGCCTCCTACTACGCGGCGAACAAGGACCAGTTCACCAACGCGTGCGTCAGCCAGCTCACCGTCGGCACCCAGGCCGCTGCCAGCGCGGCCATCGCCAAGCTCAAGGCGGGCGCATCGTTCGCTTCGGTGGTCGCCTCCGACTCCATCGACCCCCAGGAGCAGGCGGCCAAGGGTCAGATCGGCTGCAACCAGACGGTCGCCTACATCTCCCAGCAACTGCAGCTCACCAGCGTGACCGTCGGTCAGCCGCTCGGTCCCTTCGGACCGGTCTCGTCCTCGACGGGTGCGAGCGCCTACCTCGTCTACGAGGTCACCTCCGAGCAGCCGCAGCCGCTGGCCCAGGTCGAGTCCCAGATCCGCAACGACCTGCTCAGCTCCTCGACGAACCAGAGCCGGGTGGCGGCCGAGGTCCTGGCGTTCGCCGGCCGGTCGGCGATCAGCGTCGACCCCCGGTTCGGCACGTGGAACGTCTCCCAGATCGTCGCGCCGCGGACCCCGCCGCCGTCGACCCTGCTGGGTGCCGTGGGCGGCACCCAGCCGTCACCCACCGGCGCCACGGCGCCAGCCATCGGACCGCTCGGCGCCGGCTGAGGGCGTGGCGGCCCCAGAGGTCACCCCGGTGCCGCCGGCCAGCCCCGGACCCGATCGGCGGATCGACGTCGTGGGCCTCGGGCCGGCCGGGTCCGACCTCATCACCGCCGGGGCCCGGGCCGCCATCGAGGGCGCGCTGGCTGAGCGCGGGCCGGTGGCGCGCTTCGTGCGCTTCCGGACCGGTCGTCACCCGGCGGCGTCGGCGTTCCCGGACGTTCCCACCTGCGACGCCACCTACGAATCAGCGGCGACGTTCGACGAGGTCTACGCCTCGATCGTCGCCGACCTGATCGCGCTGGCCCGTTCGGCGCCGCGCACCGAGGTCGTCTACGCCGTTCCGGGGGCGCCGACGGTGGCCGAGCGGACGGTGACCCTCCTCCTCGACCACCCGGCGGTGCGGGCCGGCGAGATCGGCGTGACCGTCCACCCCGCCCTCTCGTTCGCCGACCTGGCCTTCGCCCGCCTCGGGGTCGACCCCCTCGACGCCGGTGTCCGGCTGGTCGACGGCGAGCGGTTCGCCACCGAGGCGGCTGGCGAGCGGGGTCCGCTGCTCGTGGGCCAGTGCTGGTCGCGCCCCGTCCTCTCCGCCATGAAGGTCCTGGGCGAACCGGAACCGGGAGCGACGGTGACGATCCTCCACCACCTGGGCCTGGACGACGAGGTGGTCGCTGAGGTTCCGTGGGAGGAGATGGACCGCACGGTCGAGCCCGATCACCTGACATCGGTGTGGATCCCCGCCATGGCGCCACCCGTCGGGGCCGAGCTGGCCCGCCTCGACGAGCTCGTCCGGACGCTGCGCGCCGAGTGCCCGTGGGACCGTGAGCAGACCCATGCCTCGCTCGCCCGCCACCTCCTGGAGGAGTCCTACGAGCTGCTGGAGGCGATCGACGCCGTGGCTGCGGTCGACGCCGGCGGCGCCGGTCCGGGGGCGGCGCCGGACACAGGTGCCCAGGTCTGGGAGCTCGACGCAGCCGGCGACGACGCCGTCGCCCACCTGGAGGAGGAGCTGGGCGATGTCCTGTTCCAGGTGTACTTCCACGCCACGCTGGCCGCCGAGGCCGGTCGCTTCACCCTGGCGGACGTGGCCCGCGGGGTGCGCGAGAAGTTGGTCGCCCGCCATCCCCACGTCTTCGGGGACGTGGTGGCGGCCACCTCGTCGGACGTCATGGCCAACTGGGAGGTGGCCAAGCTCGAGGAGAAGGGACGGGCGTCGGTCACCGACGGGATCCCCGCCGCACTTCCGGCACTGGCCACGGTGGCGAAGCTGCAGCGGAAGGCCGCCGCCATCGGGCTCGACGTGCACGAACTGGCCGGTACGCCCGGGCTGGCCGGCGACGAGATGCCGGTCCGATCACCCGGGAGTCCCCCGCCGGGCAGCCCCCCACCCGGGAGCGATGCGGCGGCCGCGGTGGTTGCCGATCTGCTCTTCGACGCCGTCGAACTGGCGAGGGGCCTCGGGATCGATCCGGAGCAGGCGCTCCGGACGAAGGCGGTTGCTTTCCGGGCCGCCATCATGGCCGCCGAGTCGGGCGCCTGACCCATCCGGACACCCCGGTGCCGCGGGGTTCGGACGGGGAGGATGCCCAGGTGGGGGGGAGTGCCGATGCTAGGTTTGCCACACCAGTCATGAGGAGACACGGGACGAGATGAGCGCCATCGAACAGGTCATCGGCCGGGAAGTGCTGGACTCCCGGGGGAACCCGACCGTCGAGGTGGAGGTCGTCCTCGACTCCGGAGCGGGGGGGCGTGCCATCGTCCCCTCGGGTGCGTCGACGGGCACGTTCGAGGCGGTCGAGCTCCGCGACGGGGGCGAGCGGTTCGGCGGCAAGGGCGTCACCGGCGCCGTCGCCCACGTGAACGGCGAGCTGGCCGACCTCGTCTCCGGGTTCGACGCGCTCGACCAGCGTGGCCTCGACCTGGCCATGATCGACGCCGACGGCACGCCCAACAAGGCCCGTCTGGGCGCCAACGCCATCCTCGGGGTTTCGCTCGCCGCGGCTCGAGCCGCGGCCGACGAGCTGTCCGTGCCCCTCTTCCGCTACCTCGGGGGTGTCGGTGCCCACGTCCTCCCGGTGCCGATGATGAACGTCGTCAACGGCGGTGTGCACGCCGACAACTCGGTCGACCTGCAGGAGTTCATGATCATGCCCGTCGGGGCCGCCTCGTTCGCCGAGGCGCTCCGGTGGGGCGTCGAGACCTACCACGCCCTGGCCAAGGTGCTGAAGTCCCGGGGGCTGTCGACGGCGGTGGGCGACGAGGGCGGCTTCGCGCCGAACCTGGCATCGAACGAGGACGCCGTGCGGATCCTGGTGGATGCCATCGAGGCGGCCGGGCTGACGCCGGGCGACGACGTCGCCATCGCCATGGACCCTGCCTCGAGCGAGCTCTACCGCGACGGCGCCTACGTGCTGGCCGGCGAGGGCCGGACCCTGTCGTCGGACGAGATGGTGCAGTACTGGGTCGACCTCATCGACCGCTACCCCATCGTCTCACTCGAGGACGGCATGGCCGAGGAGGACTGGGACGGCTGGGCGGCGCTGACGTCGGCGCTCGGCGGGCGGGTCCAGCTGGTGGGCGACGACCTCTTCGTCACCAACGAGGAGCGCCTGCAGCGGGGGATCGACTCGGACACGGCCAACGCCATCCTCATCAAGGTCAACCAGATCGGCACCCTGACCGAGACGCTCGGCACCATGGCCCTCGCCACCCGTTCCGCGTACGCGTGCGTGATGTCCCACCGCTCGGGCGAGACGGAGGACGCCTTCATTGCCGACCTGGCCGTGGCCACCGGTTGCGGGCAGATCAAGACGGGTGCGCCGGCCCGCTCCGATCGGGTTGCCAAGTACAACCAGCTCCTGCGCATCGAGCACCTGCTGGGCGAGTCGGCCGCCTTCCGGGGCGGGGCGGCCCTGTCGGCGTGGTCGGTGCGATCTGCCGAGCTGGCCTCGACAACGGGCGAAGGAGCCGGCTGACCGTGGCCGGACGGGTCCACGTGCGGCCGATGTCGAAGGGCCGCCGGCCGTCCGGTGGAGCCGCACGGCAGCGTCCCGCCGCGGCAGCATCCGCAGGCACCCGTGCGCGCTCGCGCCGGCCGGCGCGCTCGAAGGCGGCCGCCACGCCCGGCCGCAAGGCGGCCTCCCCGGCGGCGAGGTCGACCCGGAAGCGCCCGGTCGGGGCAGGCAGCCGGCCGGCAACGCGTCAGGCGGGCAGGGCGCCTCGTCACTCGTCGGCCAGCCAGCGCGTCCGTCGTGACCGCTTCCTCGTCCTCGGGGCGGCCGTGGTGTCGGCCGGGATCCTCGCCGTCGGGCTCCCCGTCCGCTCCTTCCTGGCCGATCACCACGCCCTGTCCGCTGCGTCGTCGTCGCTGAGCCAGGTTCGCCAGGAGAACCGGCAGCTGACGCTGGAGCAGACGCAATTGGCGTCGAACACCGAGCTGGCCCGCCTGGCGCGCAAGGAGTACCAGATGGTGCGGCCCGGCCAGCACCTCTATGACGTCCTCCCGCTGGCCGGGTCCAAGCCGGACGGCACCCCCGCGTCGGGGACGGCGGGCGATCCCGGCGCCAGCCCGCCGGTGGCCCCGTCGGCCGCACCGGGCATGCAGCCCGATCCCGGCCTGTCCGGTTCCGCTCCGGGCGCGACAGGCTCGGCGGGCGGGACGGCCGGCAGCTCGGCTCCGGGGGCACCTGGGACCACATCGTCGAGCCGCCCTCCGAGCTTCTGGCGGCGGGTGGCCGACACGCTCGAGTTCTGGCGTTGATCCGGCGGGCGCCGGAGGCTGACCGGGCCGAGGTCGCCCGGCTGCTCGGACGGGAGCCGGCGGGCGCCTTCGATGTGGTGGTGCGGGGTGAGGGCGGCACCCCGGCCGTGATCGCCAACGACCCCTTCCTCGACGACGGCACGCCCATGCCCACCCGGTACTGGTTGGTGGACCCCACCCTGGTCACCGCGGTCAGCAGGCTGGAGTCCGCCGGTGGCGTCCAGCAGGCGGAGGCGGAGATCGACCCCGAGGCGGTGGCCGCCGCCCACCGGCAGTACGCGGCGGAGCGCGACGCGCTGGTGCCGCCCGACCACGAGGGCCCGCGACCCTCGGGCGGGGTCGGCGGCACCCGGACGGGCGTCAAGTGCCTGCATGCCCACCTGGCGTGGTGGCTGGTCGGCGGCCCCGATCCGGTGGGGGCGTGGACGGCCCGCCGGATCGGGTTGGCGGAGCGGTGACACCGGCCGGAACGTGGTCCGGGCCCGGAATGGGCCCCGGTGGGAGTGTGCTATGACAGCCGGTGTGACAGCCGACGCCCTGGCGGCCATCGACTGCGGGACGAATTCCACCCGGCTGCTGGTCGTCGACGAGGCGGGCAGGCCCCTCATCCGCCTCATGCGGATCACCCGCCTGGGTGAGGGGGTCGACGCGACCGGCGTCCTGTCGCCCGATGCCATCGCCCGCACCGTCGCCGTCCTGCGCGAGTTCCGTGAGCTGATGGACCAGGCCGGCGTCGGGCGTGCCCGGCTGGTGGCCACCTCGGCCGTGCGCGACGCCGGCAACGGCGACGAGTTCCTGGCCGAGGCCAGGCTGACGACCGGGGTCGAGGCCGAACTGCTGGCAGGAGCGGACGAGGGGCGCCTGTCGCTGGCCGGTGCGCTGAGCGAGCTGTCGGAACCGGGACCGTACCTGGTGCTGGACATCGGCGGGGGTTCGACGGAGCTGGTCGTGGGACGGGACGCCGCCGACCCCGGCCTGAGCGTCGCCTCGATGCAGCTCGGTTGCGTCCGCTTGACCGAGCGGTTCCTGACCGACGACCCGCCGACCCCGGCGCAGCTGAGCGCGGCCGAGGCGGAGGTGGCTGCCCAGCTCGATGCGGTGATCGAAGACGAGCCGCAGTTCCTGAGCGCCCACCGGCTGGTCGGGCTGGCCGGTACGGTGTCCACCCTGGCGTCGCTCGACGCCGGCCTGGCCGAGTACGACCGGGACCGCATCCACCACGCCACCCTGACGGCGTCGTCGGTGTTCGACTGGTACCGGACGCTCGCCGCCGAGCCGGCCGCCGCCCGGCTGACCCGCCCGGGGATGGTCGCCGGCCGCCAGGACGTGATCGTCGGAGGTGCCCTCATTCTCGCCTCGGTGATGGGACGGTTCGGCTTCGACGAGTGCCTCGTCTCCGAGGCCGACATCCTCGACGGGCTCGTCGGATCCCTGCGGGCGTGACGGTGGTTCGCCCATGACGGTGGTCCGACCATGACGGTGCACGCCTGCACGATCATCGCCCGCAACTACCTCCCGTTCGCACGGGTGGTTGCCGGGTCGTTCGCCGCCCACCATCCCGACGGCCGTTTCAGCGTGCTCGTCATCGACGATCTCGACGGCACCGTGGTCGGAGGCCCGGGTGGCGAGACGTTCGAGGTCTTCCACATCGACGACCTGGGTCCTGACGTCGACGACCTCTACCGTATGGCGTCGATGTACGACGTGACCGAGCTGGCCACGGCCCTCAAGCCGTGGTTTCTCGAGGCGCTGCTCCGCCGTGGCGCGCCATCGGTCCTCTACATCGACCCGGACATCCTGGTGGCCCGGCCCCTCGACCACCTGGCCGAACTGGCCGAGGAGCGGGGGATCGTCCTGACGCCGCACGTGACCCGGCCCATGACGCGCGACGGGCGCATGGTCACCGAGCCGTCCATCCTGGCCTCGGGCGTCTACAACCTGGGCTTCATCGGCGTGGGCCGCTCCGTGCTGTCCGACGCCCCCCGTCCCATCGCCGACGCCATCGCCACGGGGACGGCCTACTCGGCGTGGCGGGACGACGAGGTCGACCACATCGCCGTCCCCGTCGGCCGCGCCGACGAGGAGGCTGCCGGCCCGGGCATGGGCGACGCGTCCATCGAACCGTTCCTCGAGTACTGGAAGCTCCGCCTGGTGCGCGAGTGCGTGAGCGACGTCGAGGCGATGCTCTTCGTCGACCAGCGGTGGATCGACTTCGTCCCCGGGATCTACGACGCCGCCATCGTCCGTGATCCTTCCTGCAACGTGGCCTACTGGAACCTGGACCGCCGTGACCTGTCGTGGGACGGTACCGGCTACCTGGTGGACGGCGAGCCGCTGACCTTCTTCCACTTCAGCGGGTTCAGCCCCGACCGGCCCCAGATCCTCTCCAAGCACCAGGGGCACAGGCCGCGGGTCCTCCTGTCCGAGCGCCCGGTGGTGCGGCGGATCTGCGACGAGTACCGCGGCCTGCTCCTCGACGCCGGGTACGTGCGGGGTTCTGACCCGCCGTACGCGTTCGCCACCATGGCCAATGGCGTCCGCATCGACGACGTCGTCCGTCTGGTGGTGCGCGATGCCGTCCGCCAGGCCGACTTCGGTCGGGAGGAGTACCCGCCCGTCCCGTGGACAGCCGCCGGCGCCGACGGCCTGTGCGAGTGGCTGCGCGCCGCTCCCCGGGTGGCGGGCGACCCGGGGAACCTGTCCGTCTACCTGGCCACCGTCTTCGGCAAGGACGTCCACGCCCTGCGCCTGCGGTTCTTCGATCCCCAGGGCACCGACCGGACCGCCTTCCTGGCGTGGGCGCGCGCCGAAGCGGCCGCCGGCCGGCTGGTCCCCGAACTGGTTCCCGAGGACGATCGGCGGCCCCCGCAGCCGGCGCTCCGGTCTGGCGACGGTCCGGAGGAGCCCGAGCTCGACGCCCCCGGGGATGGCGCCATGCAGAAGCCCGGAGGCGCGTGGGTGTCGCGTGACCGTCTCCGGCCAGGGATCACGGTGGCCGGCTACCTCCAGGCGGAGCTGGGCATGGGCGAAGCGGCGCGCCTGGCCGTGAGGACGATCGAAGCGGCCGAGGTCCCGGTGGCGACGTACGCCATCACCCGGTTGGCCAGCCGGCAGCGGCACCCGTTCCAGGGGGACCAGCGTGACGAGTACGACTACGACGTCAACCTCGTGTGTGTCAACGCCGACCGGGTGGGGGAATTCGTGGGGCTGGTCGGCCCCGATTTCTTCGACGGTCGCTACAACATCGCCCAGTGGTCGTGGGAGCTGGAGGAGTTCCCGGAACGGTGGGCGACGGCCACAGCCCCCTTCAGCGAGATCTGGGCGGTCTCGGAGTTCACCCGCCGGGCCATCGTCGCGCGTGCGGACGTGCCCGTCTTCGCCGTCCCCCATCCGGTGGTGGCGCCCGAGGTCCCCGACGGGATCGACCGGGCGTCGTTCGGTCTTCCCGAGGACCGCTACATCTTCCTGTTCTGCTTCGACCTGCTCAGCGTGATCGAGCGCAAGAACCCGATCGGTGTGATCGAGGCCTTCCGCAGGGCGTTCGGCGACCCGGGGGAGTGGAAGGGCACGGGCCCCGCCCCCCTGCTGGTGATCAAGGTCATCAACGCCGAGCGCGAGATCGTGGGCCTGGAGCGCCTGCGCCTGGCGGCGGAGGACCCCGACGTCCTCCTCCTCGAGGGCTACATGGACCGGGGCCACGTCATCGGGCTGATGGACGCGGCCGACTGCTATGTGTCGCTCCACCGGAGCGAGGGGTTCGGGCTCACCATGGCCGAGTCGATGGCACTGGGCAAGCCGGTCATCGCCACCGCCTACTCGGGCAACCTCGACTTCATGGACGACACCACCGCTTACCTCGTCCCGTGGACGCCGGTACAGGTGGGCCCGGGGAACGACCCCTACCCACCCACCGCCACGTGGGCCGACCCCGACCTGGACGCGGCGGCCCGCATGATGCGGTGGGTGGTCGACCACCCCGACGAGGCGCTGGCAACGGGCGAGCGGGCCCGGGCATCGGTGTTGGAGGACCACGGGCCGGCTGCCCGTGCCGCGTTCGTCCGGGAGCGGATGGCCGCCATCCAGGTCCTGCGTGGTGGCGGCCCCGCTGCCGGCAGCGCGGTCCGCCGCAGGGAGGCCGGCCATGGGGAGGCCGGCCATGGGGAGGCCGGCCATGGGGAGGCCGGTGGACGGCGCTTCGGCCGGCGGCGGGAGCGCACCGGCGGCGAATGACCACGGCAATCACGTGGGTGCCCGGCAGCCGGGAGTGAACGCACCGGCCGGCAGCGTGCGCCTCGCGCCCATCGTGGCCGTATCCCCACGTGTTCGAGGTAGATCGGGGGCGAGATCCGTCGATTGCCCGCCACTGGGGTCCGGACGCCTACGATGCGCGGGTGCCCCTGTTTGACCGACTCCTGATGGGCCCGGGTCCCTCCAACCTCTACCCCGAGGTGGTGAGCGCGGCCGTCTACCCCGTCCTCGGGCACCTCGATCCGGAGTTCCTCGCCCGCCTGGACGAGACGATGGAACGGCTCCGCACCGTCTTCCGCACCTCCAACGCCCTCACCTTCCCGGTCAGCGGGACAGGGTCAGCGGGCATGGAGGCGGCCTTCGTCAACCTGGTGCGGCCGGGTGATCCGGTGGTGGTCGGCGTGAACGGGTTGTTCGGCGAGCGGATGTGCGAGGTGGCGGCCCGTGCCGGCGCCGACGTCCACCGGGTCGACGCCCCGTGGGGACAGCCGATCGACCCCGACGTCGTGGCGGACGCCCATCCGGCGCCGACCATCGTGGCCGTGGTGCACGCGGAGACCTCCACCGGCGTCCGCAACGACGTGGCCGGCCTCCGTCCCCTCCTGCCGGAGGACACCCTGGTCATCGCCGACATGGTCACCTCGCTCGGCGGCATCGTCACCGACGTGGACGGATGGGGCGTCGACGTCGCCTACGCCGGCACCCAGAAGTGCCTGGGGGTGCCACCGGGGCTGGCGCCGATCACGGTGTCGGACCGGGCCCGGGAGCGCCTGGTCGACCGCCCGAGCTCGTGGTACCTGGACCTCGGGCTCATCTCGGGCTACGTGGGGGCGGGGACAGCCGGCACGGGCGGCGCGGCCGGCACGGGCGGGGGCCGCACCTACCACCACACCGCCCCGGTGACCATGGTCACGTGCCTGCACGCCGGGCTCGGTGCCATCCTCGACGAAGGGCTCGACCGGGCGATCGAACGCCATCTGGCATGCGGCACCGCCCTCCAGGACGGGCTCGAGGGCCTCGGGCTGGAGCTGTTCGCCGCCGAGGGTGCCAGGCTCCCGGAGCTGACGACCGTGGTCGTCCCCGACGACCTGCCAGCGGGCATGGACGAGGCCGGTGTGCGGCGGACGCTCTTGGACCGTTTCGGGATCGAGATCGGTGGCGGGGTGGGACCGCTCGCCGGGCGCGTGTGGCGGATCGGGTGCATGGGCCACGGAGCCCGCCTTGAGAACGTCACCCTGCTCCTCAGCGCCCTTGCGGAGGTGATGGGGCGGTGAGCGCGGCGATGCGGTCGACCCAGGTCCCCCCGCTGGAGCTGTCGGGCCGGCGGATCAAACTGCGCACCCTGGCCGACTATGACTACGCGGCCTGGGTGGAGGTGCGGCGGCGGTGCCACGACTGGCTGGTGCCGTGGGAGCCCCGGCCCCAGGGTGCCCCCCCGGCGCCGGAGGACGCAGCGTCGTTCTCGACCCGCTGCGCCATGCGGGAGCGCGAACGGCAGATGGGGACCGGTTACGGGTTCGGGATCTTCGCCGGGGGTCACTTCCTCGGCGAGGTGACCCTGTCGTCGATCCAGCGTGGCCCGTTCCAGAACGGCTTCGTCGGCTACTGGGTGGACCGGGACTACGCCGGCCAGGGCATCGTCCCCGAAGCGGTCGTCGCCGTGCTGCGCTTCGCCTTCGACACCCTGGCCTTGCACCGGATCGAGATCTCGATCATCCCGCGGAACCACGCGTCACGGCGGGTGGTGGAGAAGCTCGGGCTCCGATCAGAGGGGGTGGCCGAGCGGTTCCTCGAGATCAACGAGCGGTGGGAGGACCACATGCGCTTCGCCATCACGGCCGAGGAGTGGGCCGAGCGGCGGGGCGAGCTCATCCGCGCCTGGCTGGCCCCGCTCTGAGCCCGGGCGCCTGGCGATCAGGCGTCGAAGCCCCGGACCACCGCCGGCGAATGGCGGAAGAACATCTCCACGTCCTGTTGATACTGGTAGGCACTCGACGCGCCGCCGGTCGATCGCCTCAGGTTGTTGGCCCGGGCGAAGCTCTCCACCGCTCCCGCGCTGGTGTAGCGGTACTCGAAGCCGGCCTCGCACAGCCGGGTGGTGTCGACGCCACGGCCGAACCGGGCCACCGCCTCCATCTCCGGCGGGAACTGGACGAGCCCGAGGCGGACGAGCGGCGCCGCGAAGGTGCGCGGGCTGACCGGCGAGAACGGGAGCAGGTGGGCGCCGCTGATGGCCGCCACTTCGCTCCAAGGCAGCTTGCCGGCTCCGGCCACGTTGTAGGTGCCCCCGATCCGGTGGCGCGTCACGTACTCGAGGGAGCGGACCACGTCGTCCTCCTCGACGAACTGGAGGAGGGGGTCGAACCCGAAGACGGCCGGGAGCACCCGCCGGCGGAGGTTACTGGTGATGGGCGTGACGATGTCGCTGCCCAGGACGTGGGCGAAGCGCAGGAGGGTGACGAGCAGCTTCGGGTTGTCCTCGGCGAAGTCCCGCACGAGCGACTCGACCTCGATGAGGGAGCGCTCCAGGCGGGTCCGGACGGGCGCGACGCGGGGCGTTTCCTCCCGGAACCAGGCGGGGTCCTTGTGGGAGGAGCCGTAGACGTGGGTGGACGACTTGACCACCACCTGCTCCACCGGGGTTCCGGGGGAGCCGGCTGCGGCGAGCAGGTTCATCGTCCCGATGACGTTGATCTCGTGGAGGGTGCGGCCGGGCACCTCCTCGGAGTTGGTCACGAGGAAGGTGTGGACGATGGTGTCGACCTGGGTGGCCCGCACGATCCGGTTGAGGATCGAGTAGGTCTGGTCGGCCCGCACGAACTCGGTGCGCTCCAGGGGGACCTTCGGCTCCCGGGTGCCCATGCCGAGCACCATGTCGACGCCGGGGTCCATCTCGAGGGCCTGGGCCATCCGGCCGCCCCAGAAGGTGTCGAGCCCGGTCACCAGCACGCGCCGCCCCATCGACGCCCCCTACCGGCTCGCCGGACGGGCAGCCGGACGGGCAGCTGGACGGGCCGGCGAGGTGATCGTCCGGGGCGTCATCCGAACCACACGCTCCTGCGCTCCCGCAGCATGTCGTGGAGCGCGTCCTGGATGCGCGAACGGATCCGTTCGGCCTCGTCCATCACCCGGCTCTTCGAGTAGCGCTCCTGGCTGTCCAGCACGTCGAAGCGCACGGGGTCGAGGACGCGGATCTTGAACTTCGCCGGGAAGTACGCAACCGGGCCGACCAGCGGCCCGAACATCAGCAGGTTCGCCGTCACCGGGAAGTAGGGCACCCCCAGCGCCTTGGCCACCGAGGGAAGGCGGAACAGCACGGGCATCGACTCCTCCGCCCCGACCACGGCGAGCGGCACCACCGGCACCCCGGAGCGCATGGCGATCTCGACGAAGCCGCCGCGGCCGAACCGCCGGAGCCGGTAGCGGTCGGAGTACGTCTTCGACGGGCCCTTGGCCCCTTCGGGGAAGACGAGGGCCAACTGCTGCTGGTCGTGGAGGATGCGGTAGGCGTTGTCCGGATGGGCGGGCACCCCGCCCGTGCGGGACCACAGGGTTCCCACCACCGGTACGGTCCGGAAGAAGTAGTCGGCCATGCCGTAGACGGGGCGGCCCAGCTCCTCCTCGATGCCGTGCATGATCACGGGAGCGTCCGAGGGGATGGCACCGGCGTGGTTGGCCACCAGCAGGGCGCCTCCGGTCGCCGGGATCTTCTCCAGCCCCTCCCACTCGGCGCGGAACCAGTGCCGGTAGAGGGGGTCGTAGATGCGCCGGGCGATCGACCGCATGTGCTCGGAGCGCCCCCACTCGTCGACGTCGGAACGGCGGGGGTCACGGAGGACGTGCTGGGCACCCTCGGCGCCGGCCTGGTCGCCGGACCGGATGGGCCGGAGGTGCGCCGGTGCGGCATCGGCCGGGATGGGGGAGGCGGTGCGTGTTTCCACCGGGGCTCCTGCCGGCCTGGCTGCCGGCCTGGCTGCCGGCCGGCGTGCCGGCGGCCGTGACTGCTCGACCGACGTGGTCCGTCCGGACACCTCGATCGTGTCGGCCGGCGTCCCCGTCGCGGTCGGGTCGGTCCTCTCTCGGGCCATGCCTGCATGGTACGCGCGATCGCCGCCGCCCGAGCACGGGTCCGTGGGGTCTCCGGAGGCCCCGCAGGGGAAGTGTGTCGCGCCTCCCTCAGGCGATGTCGGTGATGGCGTCGATGCGCCCTGAGAGCGGGCCGGAACGGGCCAGGTCGGCCGCCCGCACCCGGCGGACCTGGAGGCCGGCGGAACCCAGGTGCCGGCGGGCGTCGGCGGTGACGGCCGCCGCCACCACCGGATCGACCAGCGCCAGTAGGACCCCGGCCCCCCCGGATGGTGTGCGGACCACAGGGAGGGGAGCCCGTCCTGTACGGGAGGTGACGATCTCCGCCAGGGCGGCCAGGGTGTCGTCGATGTTCTCGCCCCGGCCGGTCGTGCCGGTCGTGCCGGTCGTGCCGGGGAGCCAGAGGGACGTCACGGTCGGCCGGCGCCCGGGGTCGAGGCGGACCCGTGCGACGTCTGCCACCATCGTGACGGCGTCGTGGAGGGGGTGGATGCTGCTCCCGGGGACGTTCTTCCAGTGGACGGGGATCTCGGCGATGCCGAGCCCGAGCTCGGCCGCCCGGGCGAGCACCTCCACGTCGAACGCGAACCGGTCGATCTCCACCAGGTGGAACAGGAGGCGGGCCACCGGGGTGCGGAACCCCTTGAACCCGCACTGGGTGTCGGCGAACCGGAGACGGGTCCCGGCCGTCACCATGCGGTTGAAGAGCCTCCCCATGAGGGAGCGGACCACGTAGCGCCCGTCGACCATCGACCCCGGGAGGGCACGCGAACCGATGGCCACCTCGTGGGCCCGGAGCTCGAGGCGAAGGTCGGACACGGAGATCGGATCGATGGCCATGTCCGCGTCCATGTGGGCGCACAGGGTGCTGCGTGCCAGCGAGATGCCCGTTCGCACGGCGGCCCCCTTTCCCCGGTTCGTGGCCACGCGGTGGACGAGGTGGTGCGGGTAGCCGGCCAGGAGCTCGTCCGCGACCTGGGCTGTCCCGTCGGTACTGCCGTCGTCGACGAGGATCACCTCGGTCCGCTCCGGATCGATCGCGCCGGCGCGGACGGCGCCGTGGAGGCGCTCCAGCCCCTCGGCCAGCCGGGCCTCCTCGTTGAACGCGGGGATGACGATGGTCAGGTCGAGGTGCGCCCCGCCGCCGCCAGCCGCGTCCCTCGGACCAGGGTCGTTCCTCGGACCAGGGTTGTCCGCCGGCACCGGGTCAGGGGCGGGCGGCGCCGACGAGCCCGTAGTACCAGAGCGGGTCGAACGACACGACCGTCCCGGTCGTCGCCGCCTGGATGATGGTACCGACGCCGTAGGGGGTGGCCTTCCCGTCGATGGTGGGCCCGACGTACATGACGACGTGGTCGATCCCGGTCCCGTCCAGGTCGTAGAAGAGGAGGTCGCCGGGCTCGAGGTCGGACAGGCTGACGTGGGGCGAGTCCGCGTACTGCAGGGCCGCCGAGTGGAGGAGCGAGACCCCGGCCTTGGCCCAGGCCTCCATGGTCAGCCCGGAGCAGTCCACGCCGGCGCTGCTCGCCCCGCCCCAGACGTAGGGGACCCCCAGGTATTGCATGGCCGCGTTCACAGCGATCAACCCGGCGGCCGTGCTCGATCCGCCCGATCCCACGGTGGACACGGGTGCGGTGCCCGCCGACCCCGCTGCCTGGTTGGCGGCATTGGTGGCGGTCGTGGCGGCCGTGCCGGAGCCGAGTGAGGCGGCGACCTGGGCGGCAGCGGCCGCCTGAGCAGCGGCCGCCTGGGCAGCGGCACGAGACTGGGCGGCGCGTGCCGCCGCGGCCTCTGCTGCCGCCTGCTCGGCCTGTCGGGCGGCCTGGAGCGCGACCTCCTGGGCCAGCTGGCCCTTCACGGAGGTCAAGGTGGCGTCGGATCTGGTCACCGCATCGGCCACCGCCTGGCGCGAAGCCGCCTCGTGGACGACGGCGGTGTTCACCGCCTGCTCGTCGGACAGGAGGCGGGTCTTGGTGGTCTCGAGGGTCCGGGACTCGTTGCGCACGACGGCCAGGTCGTGGTTCACGTTCCCCACTGCGATGCCCGTGTAGGTGGCGGCGGCGTCAGACCGGTTCGACGGCGGATCGAACAGGTTGGGAACCGTCGAGCTGGCGCTGCCCAGCATGTAGTAGCGGAGCGCATCGGCCCGAAGCTTTGCATGGCCGGCGGCCAGGTCGGACGCGGCTTTGGCCAGCGCGGCGTTGGTCGACGCCAGCGATGCCTGGTCCTGGTGGAGGCGGACGACGCTCTGGTTGTAGAGCTCGTCGGTGGCGGCGAGTTGCTGGTTCTCGGTGGCGATCTGTTGCTCGAGCGCGGCCACCTGGGCCTTGTCGGCGCCGATGTTGGAGGTGCTGGCGCCCGAGGCGGCCGTGCCCGAGCTCGCTGGCGCGGCGACCGCCACCTGTGCGGGAGCGACGACGCCGGTCAGCACCAGTGTGAGAACCGCAGTCGCCAACGGCAGCAACGCATGGCGCGAGGGGCGCGACCGTGGACGTCCGGTCTTCCCGGAAATGCGATCACGCGCTGCCCCCCTGCGGGCCGAGCGTCCGACACTCACATCAGCCACGAACGAAGGATATCGGCCGTGGGTCGCGAAACCAATAGCCTCTTTTCACGGGGTGTCCGTGCCGATCGCCCCGGATGTGAAGGGGGAACCGTGGCCGAGCACGTCGTCGAGCTCGATGCAGGCAGGGTGGGCGGCGCGATCCGCTCGGGGGTGGTTGCCTTCAGTGGTATCCCGTACGCGGGCCCGGTGTCGGGCCCGGGCCGCTGGCGGCCGGCGGGACCGGTGGCTCCCTGGAGCGGTGTCCGTTCCGCCGATCACTTCGGTCCGCTGGCACCGCAGCCCCCGCCCGGCATCGGGATGTCGATCGGCGGCGAGCCCGACGAGCACGACGAGGACTGCCTCACGGCCAACGTGTGGACGCCCTCGCTCGAGGGACGCCGGCCGGTGCTCGTCTGGATCCACGGCGGCGGGTTCACCTCGGGGTCCGGCTCGGGGGTCCTCTACCGGGGTGGGATGCTCGCCCGCGAGCACGACGTCGTCGTCGTCACCTTCAACTATCGGTTGGGTGCCCTGGGCTGGCTGGCCCACCCGGCACTGGCGATCGACGGGGGAGATGCTGCCGGCGACATGGGTGCCGGATCCGGGGCACGGTTCGGCAACTGGGGACTGTCCGACCAGATCGCGCTGCTCGACTGGGTGCGGCGGAACATCGCCGGCTTCGGGGGGGACCCGGGGAACGTCACCGTCTTCGGGGAGTCCGCCGGAGGCATGAGCGTCAGCGCGCTCCTGGGGTCGCCACAGGCCCGCGGCCTGTTCCACCGGGCGGTGGTCCAGAGCGGACCGCCCTACTGGCACACGCCCGACCAGGCGGCCGCAGCGGCGGAGCGGCTGGCCTCCGAGCTCGGCGTCCCCCTGGAGCGCCGCGCCCTGGCGCAGGTGCCGGCCGACGCACTGGTGGCCGCCACCGATGCCGTGGCCGAGGCCGCCCGGGGCGGGGCCGGACTGCCCCTGCCGTTCCTACCCGTGGTGGGTGACGGCATCCTTCCCGAAGAACCGCGCCGTGCCGTCGGACTCGGATCGGTGTCGAGCGTCCCCCTGGTGGTCGGGGTCACCAGGGACGAAGCGTCGTTCTTCGCCATGTCGGCACCGGCGTTCCCCCACCTGGACGAGGAGCGCCTCGCCGTGTGGGTGCGACGCTCCCTCCCGGCCTGCGACGACCCGGCGGGTCTGATCGATGCCTACCGCGCCGCCCGCTCGGCCCGGGGGGAGCCGATCGAGCCCCGCCACCTGTGGGTGGCCATCTCCACCGATGCCGTGTTCCGGCTCCCGTCCGTCCGCCTGGCCGACGCGCACAGCCGCGCCTGGGCCGGGGAGGCGGGGACCGGGACCCACTCCTACCTGTTCACGTGGGAGTCGCCGGCGTTCGGCGGCCTCCTCGGCTCGTGCCACGCGCTGGACATCCCCTTCGTGTTCGGATCCGTGGTGCGTCCGGAGGTGCAGATGTTCTCCGGTGGGGGCGAGGACGCACACGCCCTGTCGGCCCGGATGCGCACCGATTGGACGGCATTCGCCCGGGAGGGGACGCCAGGGGGGCACTGGGCGGCGTGGGACCCGCTGTCCCGGCCGACGATGGTCTTCGGCCCGTGGCCCGGTGGGCCCGGTGGGTGGCCCGGTGGGGAGGAGGGAACCGGCGGGCTCGCCCGGGTGGTCGCCGGTCCGCGTGACGAGGAGCTCGCAATTCTGGCTGCCGCCCTCGGCCCTGCCGGCGCCTGATCGCAGGCTGTCTGCCGGCGCCTGCTGGCGGATCCCGTCGGCGCCGCCGGGAGCGTCCCCGATGACATTCGGCCCTACCTGGTCGGACGCCGCGCTGGGCACCATGGTTGAGCGAGCGGTCGATGGGGTTCAGGGCTCGCGGAAGGGTGCATACCGCGGTGAGTCAGTACACGCAGGCCGAGTCCGGCGGATCGGGGCGCCGCCCGCCCGGGCTCGACGACGGAGGGTCGATCGGGCACGGGTCGATGAGCGACGCCGACACACTCCTGTGGACCATCAGGCGGGACCCGAGGCTCCGCTCGCCGATCACCGCCGTGATCCGCCTGGCGTCGATGCCCGACATGGAACGACTGGTCGACCGGCTGGAAGGCCTGACCCACGACGAACCCCGGCTCCGCTCCAAGGTGGCCGGGGCCGGGCTGTTGTCGAGGAACCCGCGATGGGTGGAGGATCCCGCCTTCGACCTCGGGAACCACCTGACCCGGGTGGCGGCACCGGCGCCAGGGACGTTCGACACGGTCCTCGACATCGCGTCGCGCATGTCGATGGTGGACTTCGACGTCGAGTTCCCTCTGTGGGAGGCCACGATCGTCGAGGGTGTCGAGGGCTCGGGCGCCGCCATCGTCGTGAAGGTCCACCATGCGGTGATCGACGGCGTCGGCGGGATCGGCCTGTTCGGACGGCTTCTCGACATCGGGCCTGATCCTTCCGGGGTGGATCCCGGCCGGAAAGGCTCTGGCGGGCCAGACGCCACCGGAGGCTCGCCTGGTCTTCCCGGAGAGGAACCTGCCGGTCCCGGCGCCGTGCCGGCATCGCCGGCATCAGCCAACTCCGGTGGCCTGGAGCGGATCGTCCGGGCTGTGACCAACGGGCTGGCCCGGGTGGCCGTTCCCGCCGAGCGGGCAGTCACCACCCTGGCCGCGTACCCGCTGACCACGTTGCGCTCTCTGGCGTCGACGGCGTCGAGCGCGGTCCGCCTGGTGGCCCCCGCCCCCACGCCCGTCTCCCCCCTTCTGGGTGCCCGTGGCCTGCATCGCCAGCTCGGGGTGTTCGAGGTCTCCTTCAGCGACCTCCACGATGCCGCGCTGGCCAACGACTGCTCCATCAACGACATCTTCGTCACCGGGATCCTCGGGGGCATGCGCACCTACCACGAGGCCCACGGCGTCCGGGTCGACCATCTGCGCACGTTGATGCCGATCAGCATCCGCGACGAGGACGACGGCCTCACCGGCAACCGGTTCGTCCCCGCCCGGATCGTGCTCCCGCTCGAGATCGTCGACCCGCGGCATCGGTTGCGCCGCGTCCGGGAGCTCACCGGGTCCTGGAAGCGCGACCCGGCACTCAGCCTCTCCGACGTCCTGGCCGGCGTGCTGACCAGGCTCCCGGCGGCGGTCACCACGGCCACGTTCGGTTCGATGCTCCTGGGGGTCGACGTCGTGGCCACCAACGTCCCGGGCCCTCGTTTCACCACGTGGATCGCCGGAGCCGAGGTCGAGCACTTCTACGCGTTCGCCCCGACGTCGGGGGCGGCAGCCAACATCGCCCTCACCACCTTCGACCAGGCCGCCTGCTTCGGCGTGAACATCGACAGCGCGTCGATCCCCGACGGGGAGGTCCTGCTCTCGTGCCTGGAGGACGGCATCGCCGAGGTTCTGGCGGCGTCGGGCGGCGGGGAACGGGCCCACCCCGCCGGCTCCGTGACGTCGGCCGGCGGTGTCGAACGGCTCCGGTCAGTGGTCCGGATCGATCCCGGCCCGAGGGCGGCGGCGGGCTGACCGGTGGACGAGCTCTTCGGCCCCCTTGCACCCTTCGACGCCCTCTTCCTCGCCCTCGAACGGGCCAGCACGCCCATGCACCTGGGTGCGGTGGGCCTGATCGAGCCCGGGATCCTGCGAGGGGATGACGGCCTCGTCGACCTGGACCTGATCCGGCGGCACGTGAACGAGCGGTTCGCCGGCATCCCGAAGATGCACCGTCGGGTGGCGAGCGGGTCGCTCCCGTTCGTCCGCCCGAGATGGGTGGTGGATCGGGCCTTCGACGTCGAACGCCACGTGGGGCTGGTCACCGTCCCGCCCCCCGGCGATCTGGACGCCTTCTACGAGGCCGTCGGCACGCTGATGGAACGCCCCCTCGATGTGGAGCGCCCGTTGTGGGAGCTCTGGGTGCTGGACGGACTGGCCGACGGGCGCATCGGCATCCTCGAGAAGCTCCACCACGCGCTTGCCGACGGTCTCGCCGGCGTGGGAACGGCAGCAGTGCTGCTGGACGTGGACCCGGCGGCGGCCGGCGTCGACGCGGGTACGGGCGCGGACGCCGACGTCGTCGGCGGCACGGAGGGTACCGGGGGAGCAGACGGGGGCCGGAGCGGCATCGGACCCCAGCATCGTCGCGGGATGGTCGTCACCGTCGGGACCCGTGTGGCCACCGCCGCCGCCACGGCCGTGCCCCTGGTCGACGCGGCGATCGGGCGGCTCCGGGCGGTGAGCCGTGACGCACGGGGCGCGGTCGAGGTGGCCCTCCACCCGCAGATGGCGATGGCGCGGGCCGAGGAGGTCCTGGCGAACGACGTCCCGGCTCTCGTCCGGCGAGGGATGAACGACGCCATCGGGTTGGCCGGCCTCCTGGCACCGAAGCCCACGGGATCCGGTGTCTTCCGGACACGCAACAGCGGCAAGCGCCGGGTGTCCCTCGTCTCCCGACCGCTGGAACAGGTGCACAAGGTGGCCCGGATGCACGGTGCCACCGTGAACGGCGCGGTGCTGGCCGCTGTCTCGGTGGGTATCGGCGACGTGGCCGGTGCCCGGGGCCTCGACGTCGCCGGCCGTCGGGCGTTCACGCTCGTTCCCGTCGGCTACGGGCACGAGAGCGAGCACGAGCTGGGCAACAACGTGGCCGCCCTCCGTGTCGCCCTGCCCCTCGGCCCCCTCGACCCCCTGGAGCGGCTCGATCAGGTTGTCGATGCCGTCGATGCGGCACGGCGTGCCCATCAGACGGATGGCGTGGATGCGTTGCTGAGCGCGCTCGGACCGCTCATGCCCTGGGGCGGACCGGCCGTTGCCGCGGTGATCCATCACCAACCGTTCGTGGACCTCGTCGTCACCAACATGCCGGGTCCACCCGTCCCCCTCTACCTGTTGGGATCGAAGCTCTCCGAGCTTGTCCCACTGATGCCGCTGGCTGGGAACCTGCCCCTCGGCGTGGCCGTGCTCTCCTACGTGGACGAGCTCAACCTCGGGATCATCGCCGACCCGGAGGCGGTTCCCGACCTCGACATCTTCGTGTCCGGCATCCACTCGTATCTCGACGAGCTCGTCGAGGTGCGCTGAGCGCTCGGGCCGTCACCTGCGGCGGCCGGGGTGCGTCGACCGCGTCGCGGTAGGGTCCTCGGGTACGGCGGTGGGCCGCTTCCCGAGCCGCCGTCGAGCGGGGACGTAGCCCAATCGGCAGAGGCAGGGCGCTTAAACCGCCCCCAGTGAGGGTTCGACTCCCTCCGTCCCCACGAGCATGCGACGGACCGACATGCGAAGGCCGGGTGGGGGCCCGTTCCCGGCCGCGGTCCACGCCGGGGCGGTGGACCGGGGGAGGCGGCGTCGGAGCCGGGGGGCCGGCGCTCACCGAGACGGACGGCTCGCAACTGCGTCGACACCGCCAGCGGAACCGGCGGGGAGGTGGTGCATCATTGGTGTATGGGACGCACGGGCATCGACCTCGACGAGCTCCGCACGAGCTGCGCCTGATGATCCTCGTCGATGCGTCGGCGTTGGCGGAATTCCTGCGCGATGCCGGCAGTCCTACGTGCCTCCCGGTCGACGAACTGCCGGCCGACGGGATCGCCATCTGCCATCCCGTGCGGATGGAGGTGCCTGCTGGTGCGCTCAGCGAGCGGCACACCCCATGGCTGGTCACCGGGGGTGCCGTTGGAAATGCGATGGGGAACCGCGGTCTACTGGTAACCCATGGCCGCAAATCACACCCACCTCACTGCCGCTCCGGATGCTCTGGACCACGACCGTGCGCCCGGCCGGCGGTCGGCAGTGCTTCGCTGGACGGGCGCGAGGCGATGGTCCTGCCGGTGACGAGGCGCCGGAAGTGGACCACCCGGTCCCGGAGCGACAGGTGCAGCTGACAGCGGCCCAGACGGCGATCGCCACCGTGCTCGCCGCCGTGCTCGGCATCGTCGGATACGAGCTGTCCGAACGCGACCGGCACAGGTACGGCCGCTCGCCGTGGGGCTGGCCATCGATCGCCTGGGGCGTCCTGTGGTTCCTCTTCTTCGCGCTCGGCCTCGTCCTCTTCGTCATCGCACGCCGCATCGAGCTCGTGCGCCGGCAACGGGCGGCTGCCTCCCACGTGCCGCCGCCCTCGGGTGGGGGCGGTCCCTACGGGGGCGGTCCCTACGGGGGCGGTCCCTACGGGGGCGGTCCCTACGGGGGCGGTCCCTACGGGGATGCCGACACCCACACATCCGGTGCACCGGTGCCGGCACCGCCGCGCTCCGAGGCACGGGACGTCGAGGAGCCACCCGATCGGCCCGTCCCCACCGGCACGCCCACGCCACCGGTGATCCCCACCGGCACGCCTACGCCTTCGCCCACGCCACCGGCGATCCCCACCGGCACGCCCACGCCACCGGGCACGCCCACACCACCGGCGCCCACGGCGCCACCCGCCGGTCCGTCGGCGCCGGCCTTCCCACCGCCGGGCTGGTACCCGGATCCGGGTGGGAACTTTGAGTACCGTTGGTGGGAGGGCTCCATGTGGACGCCCTATGTGTCCACCGGCGGACACCCGCAGGTCGACACGAGCGAGGATCAACGGATCGGCCCCTACCCCGGAGGTCCGGGAGGGCCGGACCCGGCGACCGGCCGGGACTGAGCATCCGGGGCGTCCGGGGAGCGCCGGAACGGGAGCAGGAGGGGGAGCACACCATGGCAGTGGCGCTCGAGGATGTCGTCCGGCACGTCGGCGAGGCCGATCTGCCCTGGGTGGACGCGACCGGCGGAGTCTGGTTGCAGGTGCTGCGCGTCGACCGTGCGGCCGGGGTGTGGGTGGTGCGGAACCGGTTCGAGCCGGGGGTGCGCCTCCAGCCCCACCGGCACACCGGTCCGGTCGACGGGTTCACGATCGCCGGGCGCTGGCACTACCTGGAGTACGACTTCTTCTCGACTCCCGGCTCCTACATCAGGGAACCGGCCGGTTCCGTGCACACCCTCGATGTTCCCGAGGACAGCGACGAGCTGACCGACGTCCTCTTCGTGATCGAGGGTGTCAACCTCAACCTCGCTCCGGACGGATCGGTCGAGAGCGTCACCGACGGCCCGGGGACGCTCGCCGCCTACCAGGCGTTGTGCGCGGCCCAGGGCTACCCGCCCCCGGCCGTCCTGGGTGCATGACCGGCCCGGCGAGCGGCATCGGCCAGGTGGGGGACGAGGACGGCCTGCGGACCCACGGCGCCCCTGACTTCGCGCTCGAGGAGGAGCTGACCGCCCCGCTGCTGGACCCGTCGTTCTATGCGGGCGACCCGTTCCCCCACTACGCGGCATTGCGGACCCAGGCCCCGCTGGCCTGGAACGACGCCGTGGGATGCTGGATCGCCAGCCGTCACGCCGAGGTGGTCGAGGTCTCCCGCGACCCGAAGCGGTTCTCGTCGTCCCGGGGCATCATGCTCTACGAGATCGGCCAGTCCTACGACACGCCGCCGACGATGATGCACACCGACCCCCCCGACCACACCCGCTACCGGGCCATGGTCGCACCGGGGTTCCGGCCGTCGTTCGTGCGCTCGCTCGAGCCGATGGTCCGTCGCCGGACCTGCGACCTGCTCGATGCCCTCGATCCGGGCGGTGAGGTCGATGTGGCCGGCTCACTGGCCGTTCCGCTCGCCCTCCAGGTGATCAGCGACCTGCTGGGGATCCCGGAGGAGGAGTGGCCCCGCTTCCACCGGTGGTCCGACGCGGTGATCCCCGGCGCCGTCGACATGCCCGACGGGGAGCGGAACGCCCTGCGCACGGAGATGGTCGGGTACCTCCTCGAGACCGCGGCCAGGCGCCGGGTGGCGCCCGGCACGGACATCATCAGCGAGCTGGTGGCACCCCCGGACGCGGAGCGGAGCGCGCCGGGTGAGGCGCCGGGCCTCACCGATGCCGAGCTGGCCATGTTCCTCGTCCAGTTGCTGGTGGCCGGCAACGAGACGACCAGGAACATGATGTCGGGGGGACTGGTTGCCTTCGCCTCGGACCCGGACCAGTGGCAGCGGTTCCGGGAACGGTGCGACGTCCCGGCGGCCGGCCTCCGGGGGAGTGCGGGCAACGCAGCCGGCGCCCGGGGGAGTGCGGGCGGCGCAGCCGGCGGCCCGGGTGACCGGTCGCCGGTGGCGGCCCGGCGCCTGGCACCCCGCCCCCACATGCCGCCGTCCCCCTACGGCCCCGCCACGCCCATGTCGCGGGCGGCTGCCATCGCCGTGGAGGAGATGCTCCGCTACACCACGCCCGTCGTCTCCTTCATGCGCACGGCCGTCGAGGACACCGTCCTCGCCGGAAGGCTCATCACCGCTGGTCAACCCGTCCTCATGCTCTATGCCTCGGCCAACCGGGACGAGGAGGTGTTCGGGCCGACCGCAGGCTCGTTCGACGCGGCGCGGGAGCCCAACCCCCACATCGCGTTCGGCTTCGGTCCCCACTTCTGCATCGGGGCCGTCCTGGCACGCCTGGAGGGCCGGATCCTGCTGGAGGAGCTGGCCGGCCGCTTCGCTTCGATCGAGCTGGCCGGGCCGGTCGAGCGCACGCCCTCACCGGTCATCGCCGGGATCAGGCGGGCACCGCTCCGGTTCCAGGCGGCCTGAGCGCACGACTGAGCACCCGACTGAGCGCCCGTCCGGCCGTCGCACGCCCGGCCGCACGCCCGGCCGCACGCCCGTCCGGCCGTCGCACGCCCGTCCGGCCGTCGCACGCCCGTCCGGCTACGACGCCACCGAGTCGAGCAACGCCACCTGCGCCCCGGTCAGCTCGATCCCGGCGGCTGCGCAGTTCTCCTCCACGTGGGCGACCGAGGACGTACCCGGGATGGGCAGCATCACCGGCGAGCGTGCCAGGAGCCAGGCCAGCGCCACCTGGGCGGGGGTGGCGCCCACCTGGCCGGCCACCTCGGCCAGCGGTCCGCCCGGGGCGGCCAGGTTGCCCGACGCGATCGGGAACCACGGGATGAAGCCGATCCCCTCGGCCTCGCAGTGGTCGAGGACGTCCTCCGACTGCCGGTTGGCCAGGTTGTAGAGGTTCTGCACGGTGGCGACGGGCACGACCTTGCGGGCCGCCTCGATCGTCTCGACGGGCACTTCGGACAGGCCGACGGCCGCCACCTTCCCCTCGGCCACCAGCTCGGCCAGGAGGCCGAACTGCTCGTCGGCCGGCACGGCGGGATCGACTCGGTGGAGCTGGAACAGGTCGATGCGCTCGACCCCGAGGCGCCGCATGCTCATCTCGCACTCCTGGCGCAGGTACTCGGGGCGGCCCACCGGGAACCACTGTCCGGGCCCCGTGCGCACCAGGCCCGCCTTGGTGGCGATCACCAGGTCCTCGGGGTAGGGGTGGAGGGCCTCGCGGATGAGGTCCTCGCTCACGGCCGGACCGTAGGAGTCGGCGGTGTCGATGAAGTCGACGCCGAGGTCGACGGCGCGTCGGAGGACGGCGATGGCGGTGTCCGGGTCGGCCGGCGGGCCCCAGACACCGGCGCCGGTGATCTGCATCGCTCCGAAGCCGAGCCGGTGGACGGTTCGGCCGGCGACCTCGAAGGTCCCCGACGCTTCGATCGGCCGCTCGGATGGGGTGGTCGGCGTCATGTCCGGTGTTCCTCTCCTCGGATCTGGTCGTGCAACTCCGTGCAGGACCCGGTGTACCGGGAATCGTCGCCGTGCCGTACGCGGCGGGTCCCGGCCGGTCGGCTCGGCCGGCACCGACGCGCCCTCGGGATGCGTGGAGGTGGGTGGCCGGTCACCTCCCGCGGAACCTCGGTTCCCGACCCTCGGTGCGCGCCGCCTTCATCTCCGCGTAGTCCGACGAGGCGAACACCATCGACTGGGCCAGCGCCTCCTCGGCGATGGAGCGCTGCACCTCGGACGTGGCCAGGTGGGCGAGGGTGCGCCGGGCCATCTTCACGGTGAAGGCAGGCGCCGACGCGATCTTCTCCGCCACCTCCTGCACCACGGTCGCCAGGTCGCCGTCGGGGACGACCCGGCTGACCACACCGTGCATGCGGGCCTCGTCCGCTCCCATCACCCGTCCGGTGAGGGCCAGGTCGGCGGCCACCCCGTGCCCCGCCATCTGGAAGAGCCGGGCCACGCCGCCCGAGTCGGGGATCACGCCGTGGACGACCTCCGGGAGCATCATGCGGGCGCTCTCGGCGGCGATGCGGAGGTCACACAGGAGGGCCCGTTCGAACGCCCCGCCCACGACCCAGCCGTGGAGGGCGACGACGATGGGACACGGCATGGTCAGGAACATCTGGGTGGCCCGGTGGCCGCGCTCGATGAACTCCAGGTCCGAGATGTCCTCGGTGCGCACCCCGATCTGTGTGGTGTCACGGCCGGAGGAGAACGACGGCCCCGCCCCCCGCCAGATGATGGCGCGCAGGTCCGTGCGTTCGTGGCACTCGGCCAGCACCTCCCACAGCCGGCTGTCCATGGCGTCGCTCATGGCGTTGTGCTTGGACGGGCGGTTGTTGGTGATGGTGGCGATGGGACCGTCGATGTCGAGGAGCACCAGGCTGCGGTCGTCCTCTGCGGACGTGGTCGCCACCTCGCCGCCGGGCGTGGTGGTCGCGTCGTCGTCGTGCATCGGTGCTCCCCCTGGTCTCGTGGCCCGTGCCGGGCGTCAGTCCGGCTCGACCGGTGTGGTCGGCGGACGTGGGCGGCGGACGTGGTCGGGACCGTCCGGATCGAACGGGCCCCGTTCCAACTGCTCCCGGATGGGGACGAACGGCGCCTGCAGCGCGTTCCGCCGCTGCCAGTTGGCACCGTCGACGACCATGGTGTGCCCGCTCACATAGGACGCGTAGGGCGAGCACAGGAACGTGGCGGCCCAGCCGAGCTCCCGCGGCGCGCCGACCCGGAGGGCGGGGACCCGGTCGTCGACGCCGGCGTCCCGGCCGGGAACGCCGGCGATGGCCGCCACCTCGTCCTCGTGGGGGAAGAGGCCGGGCACCAGGCCGTTGACCCGGATACCCGCGGGCGCCCACTCGACGGCCAGGGTCTCGGTCAGGTTCTTCACGCCGGCCTTGGCCGCCGCCGAGTGGGCGAAGCCCGGACCGCCCGTCCACGCATACGACGCCCCGATGTTGAGGATGGCGGCCGACCTGCCAGCCGCCATCGCCCGGCGGGCCAGCTCCCGGCAGCACAGGAACGTGCCGTTCAGGACGATGTCGACCACCGTGCGCCAGGCGTTGGGGCTGAGGTCCTCCGCCGGCGACGGGAAGTTCCCCGCAGCATTGTTGACGAGGACCCCGATCGGCCCCAGCGCGTCCTCCACCTCGGAGAAGGCGGCGGCGACGCTGTCGGCATCGCGGATGTCGCAGGCCACGCCGAGCGCGGTCCCCCCGGCCGATCCCCCGGCAGCCAGCACGGACGCCACGCCGGCAGCACGGTGGTCCGCGTCCCGGCTGACCACGGCGACGGACGCGCCCAGGCGACCGAACTCGGTGGCGATCGCCTTGCCCAGGCCCGTGCCGCCCCCGGTCACCACCACCACCTGCCCGGCGAACGTCCCGGCGGGCAGGGCCGACGCACCGGGCGGGGGCGGGGGATCGAGGCCGGGGGGAGTCATCGCTGGCAGCCTACGGCCGCTCGTCAGCGTTCGAGTTGGAACCCGACCCCCGTGCCGGCCACGGTGCCGGCCGCGGCGCCGGCCACGGTGGAGACCGGGTGGGCGATCAGATAGCGCTCCAGGTGGCCGGCGGACAGCGGCGGCGAGAACAGGAACCCCTGGGCCGCCTCACAACCTTCTGCCCGCAGCCAGGCGAGCTGCGCCTCCTCCTCGATGCCCTCGGCGAGCGTCGTGAGGCCGAGCGCCTTCCCCACTTGGATCATGGCGTGGACGAGGGCTTTGCCCTCGGGCGTGGTGGTGGTGGCCGAGACGAAGGTGCGGTCGATCTTCAGGATGTCGGCCGGGAAGGTCCGCAGGTAGGCGAGCGACGAGTACCCGGTGCCGAAGTCGTCGATGGCGATCCGTACCCCGCGGGCCCGCAGGCGGGCGAGACGGCGCGCCACCGTGTCCGGGTCCGCCATGAGGGCCGTCTCGGTGATCTCGAGCACCAGCATGCGGGGGTCGACCCCCGTGCGTTCGAGCACGTCCTCGACGGAGCTCACGAACGCGTCGGCCTCGAGTTGGCGAGCAGAGAGGTTCACCGACATGGCCAGGTCGATACCCCGGTCGTGCCAGGCCACCGCCTGGCGGCAGGCCAGTTCCAGCACCACCACCCCCACGTCGAGGATGAGGCCCGAGGACTCGAGGACGGGGATGAACTCTCCGGGGGGGACCGTCCCCCGCTCGGGATGGTCCCACCGGACGAGCGCTTCGACCGACTGGACGTCGAGCGAGTCGATCAGGTGGATCGGCTGGTACTGGAGGAAGAACCGGCCATCGGCCAGTGCGGCGCGCAGTTCGCTCTCCAGGATCACCCGGTGCTGGACGGCGGCGTGCATGTCCGAGGTGAAGATGACGGCGCCCCGCTTGCCCGACTCCTTGGCCCGGTAGAGGGCGATGTCCGCATCGCGCAGGAGGTCGGCCGCGTTGTCCCGCTCGCCCGTGGCGATGCCGATGCTGGCCGTGACGGGCAGCGCCGACCCGGGCAGGGCCGGGACCTCGAAGGGAAGGTCGCACGCAGCCAGCAGGCGCTCGGCCAGCACATCGGGGTGGAGGGCCGCCTCGCCTTCGGCCAGCACGATGAACTCGTCCCCGCCCAGGCGCCCGACGGTGTCCGCCGTGCCCAGCGCGGCGGTGAAGCGGGCGGCCACCTCCCGGAGGACCTGGTCGCCCACGCCGTGGCCGTTCGTGTCGTTGATGTCCTTGAACCCGTCCAGGTCGACGAAGAAGAGGGCTACCCGCTCACCGCTCGACCGGGCCCGCTCGAGGGCCGCCTCCGCCCGCCGGAGGATCAACGTCCGGTTGGGGAGCCCGGTCAGCGAGTCGTGGAGGGCCTGGAAGGTGAGCTCGGCCGTCTTCTCCTCGACGAGAGCCAGCGCGCTGGAGCGCGCCTGGGTCAGGGTGCGGAAGAGCGAGGCGAGCAGAATGGTGACGAGGAGGCACCCTCCGAACACGATGAGACCCTGGTAGAGGGGGCTGTTCGGGTCGGCGGGGTTCTCGCCGATCTGGAGGCTCCAGGCGGTCTCGGCGGACAGGCTGACCGTCGTGCGGAACTGTTCCGAGGCTATGTGGCCCGTCTGGCTCAGGACCTCCTCGCGCCCGTCGGGACCCGGGGATGACAGGACGAAGGCAGTGCCCGGGTTGGTCCCCTTCACGGAGCCGAGCAGGGCATGGGAATCGAGCAGGCCGCCCACCCACCCGATCAGGTGGGTGGGCGAGCCGCTCGCAGGGGTGGACATGACGGGCAGGACGAGCTCGATGGGTGACAGGTTGCCGAACAGTTGCTTCACGTCCTTCTGGGCACCTGGCGTGCCTGCCACGTACTGCTCGAGCTCGGGAGCGAAGGAGCCCACGGCCAGCTGCCCGGATCGTGCCGAGGTACTGAGCAGCGACGTCTGGCTGCCGGCGCACTCGTCGGTTCCCGGGTCGATGAACGACGTGAGCCCGGCACCTCCCTTGACCAGCTTGAGGGCGACGTTCAACGTCGCCGGCGCAATCTGCAGGGCGATGAGCCGCATCAGGCAGTAGGTGGGGCGGTTGCCGGCCGGCGACAGCTGGAAGGGGTGGGTCAGAGGCAGGCCGAGGGGAGGGTCCGCCGTCACGGTGGCGGCGAACGACGGGAGCTGCGCGGGCGTCACCGCCTGGACGAAGGCGAATGCGAAGGTGCCCGGGTAGCGCTCGGCGGACCCGAGCGACGTGAACCACTGGGCGAACTGCGCGTTGGTCATGGAGGGGTCGGTGGCGATCATCGTCCGGACGGTGGCCATCACGTCGGCGTCGCGCTGGAGGGACATGCGGAGGGTGGCCGCGATCCCCTGGGCGCTCTGGTCGAACGCCTGTCGTTGGGAGGCGGCGACCGATCGCCGCCACGAGAGGCCGGCCGTCACCGATGCGACCAGGCCGACGACGAGGAGGGTCACGAAGAGGACGGAGCTCGTCTGGGCGAAGCGCCGACGGGTGGACCTCTGCCGACGTGGCCGGTGGCCGTCCCCATCCGGCCGCCCTCCGGCGCGCTGCTCGCGGTCGTGGCTGCCTGTGGTGCTGGCTGTGGTGCTGGCTGCGGTGCTGGCTGTGGTGCTGGCTGCGGTGCTGGCTGTGCCAGCGGCGGTAGCGGCGGCGCCGGCATCACCGGCATGCCCTTGACCGTGGCCGTTGGGCGCCCAGGTGGCGCCATCCAGTGCCGGGATTGGGGGGCCGTTGTGCTCGCGAACTCCAGGGGGGTGGTGGCGGTCGATCCCAGGACCGGTGGCATCCGGTCCCTTGCCGTGACGGAGCAGCCCCACAACGGAAGTATCGGCACATCGCGGCAGTGCCATGAGGCCTGTCCTGTGTCCGGGAGGGCACCGGCGGCTGGCTGGGGCCTAGCTCGAACGGCCAACTTCCAGACCAGCTCGAACGGCCAACCTCCGGCACCGGGCACCGGGCACCGGGCACCGGCTCCCGGCACCGGCTCCCGGCACCGGGCACCGGCTCCCGACATCGGCTCCCGACATCGCCTCCCGTGGAGCCGAGGCTGCCGAGTAGCCTCCTCCGGCGTGGACTTCGACCTGACCCCTGAGCTCGCCCAGCTCCAGCAGACCGTCCGTCGCCTCGCCGTGGACAAGGTGAAGCCCCGGGCGCGCGAGATCGACAGCACCGGCGAGTACCCGACCGACATTTTCGAGGCATTCCGCGACGCGGACCTCCTCGGGCTGTGCCTGCCCGAGCAGTACGGAGGATCGGGTGCGGGGATCCTGGGCCTGACCATCGCCATCGAGGAGGTGGCCAAGTACTCCAACACGGTGGCGCTGATGCTGCTGCTGACCAGGTTGCCCACCGGCCCGGTGATGATCGCCGGCAACGAGGACCAGCGCCAGCGGTACCTGCCGGGGATCGCCACCGGTGAGCTGCGGTGCGGTTTCGGGCTGTCCGAGCCCCAGGCCGGGAGCGACGTCGCAGGCATGCGCACCCGTGCGGTCGAGGACCCCGACAATCCCGGCGGATGGATCCTGACCGGGACCAAGTGCTGGATGTCGGGCGTGGTGGAGGCCGACTGGTACACGGTCTTCGCCAAGACGGGTGATCCGGCCAGCCGGGCGCACGACTCGATCACCGCCTTCATCGTCGAGCGGGCATGGGAGGGCGTGTCGGTGGGGCGCACCGACCACAAGATGGGTGTCCGGGGCATCGACACCGGCGAGCTGATCCTCGACGGGGTCCGGGTCCCCGCCGAGAACGTGATCGGCGAGGTGGGCGGCTTCCGGCTGGCCATGCTGGGCCTGAACGCCATGCGGCCGATCGTGGCGGCCCGGGGCATCGGCCTGGCCGAGGGCGCCCTCATGTACGCAACCGAGTACGTGAAGGAGCGGGCGGCCTTCGGCAAGACGATCGCCGACTTCCAGGGGATCCAGTGGGAGATCGCCAAGGCGGCCGTGGACATCGAGGCGGCCCGGCTTCTCACCTACCGGGCTGCGTCGCTGGCCGACCAGGGGAAGTTCACGAAGGAGTACGTGCCCTTCCTGTCCATGGCCAAGTACTACGCCACCGAGCTGGCCGTTCGGGTCTCCGGGCTCGCGGTGCAGCTCCTCGGCGCTGCCGGCTACATGGAGGACCACCCGACCGAGATGTGGTACCGGGACGCCAAGCAGCTGACCATCGTCGAGGGCACGTCCCAGGTCCAGCTTGGGCTGATCGGGCGGGGCGTCCTCGCCCACGACCTGTGGTGGGACTGAGATGAGCGCCGCTGCCGGTACTGGTGCCGGCTCGGGTGCCGGCTCAGGCGCCGGCTCGGCGGTGCTGCCCACCTTCGACGAGATCGGTCGCTGGCCGGCCGTCATCACCCGCCTGCTCGCCGGCGAGTCGTTGACCGCCGAGGAGGCGACGGTGGCGATGGGGGAGGTGCTCCTGGGCGAGGCCACCCCCGCCCAGATCGCAGCACTCGCCGTCGCGCTCCGGGCCAAGGGCGAGACGATCGACGAGATGCTCGGGTTCGTGCGGGCCATGCTCCATCACGCGGTGCCGCTGCCGGTCCCGCCGGGGACCGACCTGGTGGACACGTGTGGGACCGGGGGCGACCGACTCCGGAGCATCAACGTCTCGACCATCGCCGCCCTGGTGGTGGCGGCCACCGGTTCCAAGGTGTGCAAGCACGGCGGGCGGGCATCGTCCTCCGCCGTCGGCGCGGCGGACGTGCTCGAGGCCCTCGGCGTGGTCGCCGACCTGGGCCCGGTCGGCGTGGCCCGGTGCATCGATGAGGTGGGCATGGGGTTCTGCTTCGCCCCCCGCTTCCACCCGGCCATGCGGTTCGCCGCGCCGGTGCGCAAGGAGCTGGGCATTCCCACCGTCTTCAACTACCTGGGCCCGCTGGCCAATCCGGGACGGGCCCGCTTCCAGGTGGTGGGAGTGAGCGACCCGTCCGCTGCCGACAAGATGATCGGCGTCCTCGGCGCCAACGGCGCCAAGCGGGCCATGGTCGTCTACGGGGACGACGGGCTCGACGAGCTCTCGACCACCGGTCCGTCGACCGTCCACGAGATGGTGGCCGACGGCGAGGGTGGCTTCGAGACGAAGGTGTGGCGTCTCGATCCGGCCGACCTGGGCTTCCGCCGGGCGACGCTCGATGAGCTCCGGGGAGGGGACGCGTCGGTGAACGCGGACGCCATCCGCCGGGTGGTGGGGGGTGAAGCCAACCCCCACCGGGACATCGCCGTGCTCAACGCGGCGGCGTCGCTGGTGGTGATCGGCCGTGCCGCGGACCTTCCCGCCGGGGTCGAGCTGGCCTCGTCGGTCATCGACCAGGGACTCGCCGCCGAGGCACTCGACTCGCTCATCCGGGTCTCACAGGACGCCGCTGCCATCGAGCAGGCCGAGCAGGCGCGCTGAGCTGTCGAGGCCGGAGGGCGGTGGCTGGAGAGTGGAGGCCGGAGGTCGGCGGCCGGAGGCTGGCGGGAAGCCCTGTTCCTGCTCTGGCTCGCTGACCTTCATCGCCACCCAGGGGTTCAGGCCGCTGGTGCCGAAGGTCCGGGCAGGTCTGACGAGCCCATGGACCCCCGCACCTCGGGCAGCCGCACGACCGGTGTTGCCGGACCGGCGGCACCGTCACCAAGCGCCACGATCTGGACCCTGTCGGCATGGACCTCCAGCCACCGGGCGACGATCACCCGTTCGGCCTCCCGACCCTCCTCTCGCTCGTCCACCGGCACGTCGAGTGGCATGACGGGTCCTGCCGGTCCCATCGAACCGGACGGTCTGCTCCGTTCCGGTGCTCCGTCCGGGCCTGGTGCCCCTGCCGGTCGCGGCGTCGGCAGCCGGACAGGCCCTGCGCCGATCCGCTCAGACGGGGCATCGGGACCCACGCCGGTCCAGTGGACGCCGGCACCCGCATCGAGCGCGATGCCCGCGACCATGCCCCCGTCGAGGACGACCTCGGCCTCGTCCGCGATGGTGACGGTCACCTGACCCGATGATCGCCACGCGTCGGTGCGGCGAGCGGCCACCATGCGCCCGCGCATGCGGATCGCCTCGTCTCGACAGGTGGCTGCTTCTTCGTACTGCTGCGACCGGGCCAGCTCGGCCATCGTGGTCAGCAGTGTCTCCAACGCGTCGACCGAGTCGGCCCGGGCACCGCGCCGTCTCCTGGCGCTCCGCCACGGCGTGGGAGCCGGAGCCGACGCTGGGGTCATGGCCGGCGTCATGGCCGGTGCCATGGCCGGTGCCATGGCCGGTGCCATGCCGTTCCGGGACGACCGGCGGACCTTGCCCTGCCGGTTGAAGGGCGGGTCCCACGCCCGGATCAGGCGACCCTCGAGCACCTCGGCCGTGAAGGTCCCGGGGCACGTCCGGTGGTGGACGGCATGGAGCTGGCGGAGGAGGCGGCCGATCTTCCGCCGGTCGTCGCTGCTGAAGTAGGAGCGCACCCGTGCCTGCAGGTCGGTCGCCTTCCCCACGTAGAGGACGTTCCCGGCGGCATCGGTGAACCAGTAGACGCCGGGCCGGTGGGGGAGGCGGGTGGTGAGCCGGAGCTTCGCCGCCTGGGGATGGCCGACCAGCCGGGGGAGGTCGAGGAGCTCGGCCAGGCCGGTGATCCCGTACGTTCCCGCCCGCTCCAGCAGGAGGTGGAGGAGGTCCCCGGTGGCGAGCACGTCGGCGAGCGCCCGGTGGGACGGCCGGTGGGGGAGGCGGAGCTGGTGGGCGAGGGTCCCGAGCTTGCAGTCGGCCACCTCGTCGCGCACGAGCCTGCGGGCGAGGGCGAGGGTGTCGACGCTCACATGGGAACCGGAGAGCGGCTGGCGGTCGGTCGAGCGCAACGCATGGTCGAGGAAGGACAGGTCGAAGCGGATGTTGTGCCCGACGATGACGCCGTCCCCGACGAACTCGAGCAGGGCGGGGAGGATGGCTCCGGCGGGCGGGGCGTCGGCCACCATCGCATCGGAGATGCCGGTCAGCGCCGTGATGTTCGGCGGGATCCGCTCATCGGGACGGACCAGGGTCTGGAAGGTGCCGAGCAGCTCGCCGCCCCGGTAGCGGGCGGCGGCGACCTCGGTCAGGCGGGAGCCGGACGGAGCACCTCCGGTCGTCTCCACGTCGACGACGACGAAGGTCACGTCGGCCAGGGGGGTCCCCAGGTCGTCGAACGTCCGCTGGACGGCGAAGGTCACACGGGCATGGTAGCGAACAGGTGTTCGATCATGGGGTCGTGCGGCGAGCGGGTAGCGTGAACGCCGTGGAAACCCAGAACGACGCTGTCCGATACCGCTGCACTGCCTGTGGAAACCTCACCAGGTTCGATGTCGTCACCAACCGCCGGACCAAGTCGTTCCACCACTACACGGTCGGGGGAGACCTCGAGGTGGAGGACGTCGAAGTGCTCGACGAGCAGGTGGAGGAGGTGACCTGCCGGTGGTGTGGCCACGGAAACGCGATCGAGGTCCTGGCACCGGGCGAGGTCCCGGCCGAGGCCTGAACGATTCGGCGGTCGTCGATCCGGAGGTCGTGGGCCCGGGGGCCTCGGACGCCGGTGTAGGCAGGGACGGCGCCTCTCAGGGTCACCCGGGCAGCGGCGGGGGTGTGGAGGGGTCCATCTCCGGCGCCGCCGGTGCGTCCGATGATGTCCATCCCTCCCGGTCGGCCGGGGGGATCGACATGAGCCAGCTCCGGGCCATCCCGGACACGCTCGACGGTGGGCCCTCGAGGCCATTGCCCGTGGCAAGCGACATCGAAGGTGTCGGGCCCGACGGCCGGCCGCTGGCTATCCGGGTGGGCGAGGCGGGGGGCCGATGGCTGTTCATCTTCCTGTCGGATGACTGCATCGGATGCCAACCGTTCTGGGACGAGCTTGGATCGTGGCGGTCGCCCGGCGATCGGGGCCTGCCCGCTGACGTCCGGCCGGTGATCGTGACCAAAGGACCCGAGAAGGTCGCTGTCGATCGGATCAGAACGCTCGTTCCCGACGATGGGGTCGTCCCCGTGGTCCTGTCCGACGACGCGTGGGAGAGCTACCAGGTGCTCGGCTACCCGGGTGCCGTCGTCGTCGGAAGTGTGATCGAGGGGGATGGTCAGGAGGGCGGGCCTGATGGTGAGGATGTGCCGCTCCGAGGATCGGATGCGATCAAGGCCGGAGGGGCGTCCAGCCATGGCCGGTCTCGAGTGCGATCAGGTGAACCGGATGTCGTCGAACAGCCGCAAGTGGTCGTCCTCTCGAAGGGAGCGGTCTTCGAATGGGACGACGTGGGGCGCCTCGTAGGTACCTGACACACGGCGGCGCCGCTGCCCGTCGGGGCTGCGTGGAGGATGTGTGCGCGTGGAGACTGCGATCAGCGGTCCCCGTGCACCGGGCGCGCCGACTGACCCGCCACACGGTGGTGGTGGGCTCGTCGGCGCTGTGCTCTGGCCCTCAGGCTGCTTCGGGTGGTCCGTGGTCGGGTGGGTCGCCCGTCCCCGGTGTGGGTGGTGGTGTGCCTGACTCGGGTGGGTCACCCGTCCCCGGTGTGGGTGGTGGTTGGCCGAAGAGGCGGGTGCGGACGAGGGGGGAGAGCGGGGGAGCGATCGAGCTGAAGGTGCGCCCGTCGGGGGCGGTGAAGACCACGACACCCTCGGCGGTGG